>MSGS01000063.1 GCA_001940855.1 Christensenellaceae bacterium Phil1
TCAAAGCTCTTTAAAAAACTAGAAACAAGCTGAAACAAAAAAAATCAACTCAATTAGTCACTGAGTAAAAGGAAAGGTTTTAACAAGCAAATTGCGACTTAAGATGTTTTCCGGCAAAAGAGAACATACGATTCAGGAGCAATCCGGGGTTGTATGGTCAAGTGAATAAGCGCACATGGTGGATGCCATGGCGTCAGGAGGCTAAGAAGGACGTGCTAATCTGCGAAAAGCTCAGGCAAGCCGATAAGGGGCGCAATAACCTGAGGTATCCGAATGGGGAAACCCGACAGCAATGTCATCTATATCTTAAGGTATAGAAGCGAACCAGGGGAAGTGAAACATCTCAGTACCCTGAGGAAAAGAAATCAACCGAGATTTCCCAAGTAGCGGCGAGCGAACGGGAAAGAGCCCAAAAGTATAATATGTTCAAGTAGAACTGCATGGAAAGGCAGAGGGGACAGAGTGATACTCTCGTATACGTAAGAGCATAATATATGAGCGTGAGTAGGGCGGGACACGTGGTATCCTGTCTGAACATGGGGGGACCATCCTCCAAGGCTAAATACTACCTGACGACCGATAGTGAACCAGTACCGTGAGGGAAAGGCGAAAAGAACCCCTGTAAGGGGAGTGAAATAGAATCTGAAACCGTGTGCGTACAAGCAGTGGGAGCCCGAAAGGGTGACTGCGTACCTTTTGTATAATGGGTCAGCGAGTTATCTGTATTAGCGAGGTTAACTTTGATGAGGGAGCCGTAGGGAAACCGAGTCTTAATAGGGCGAGGAGTTGATGCAGGTAGACCCGAAACCGAGTGATCTAGT
Source organism: Christensenellaceae bacterium Phil1 (assembly GCA_001940855.1). Lineage (GTDB taxonomy): Bacteria > Bacillota > Clostridia > Christensenellales > CAG-138 > Phil1. The sequence continues at coordinate 822 of MSGS01000063.1, forward strand.
CCTGGACAGGCTGAAAGCAGGGTAACACCTGCCGGAGGGCCGAACCTACTGTCGTTGCAAAGCCAGAGGATGATCTGGGACTAGGGGTGAAAGGCCAATCAAACCCGGTGATAGCTGGTTCTCCCCGAAAGCTATTTAGGTAGCGTCCTGCAGGGACGTATGGGGGTAGAGCACTGTTATAGGAAGGGGTTCATTGCGAACTACCGACCTATTGCAAACTACGAATACCATACAGTTGTAAGCAGGGGACACACAGTGGGTGCTAACGTTCATTGTGAAGAGGGAAACAACCCGGACCGCCAGCTAAGGTCCCAAAGTTCTGATTAAGTGGGAAACGATGTGGGAAGGCATAGACAGCCAGGATGTTGGCTTAGAAGCAGCCATCATTTAAAGAAAGCGTAATAGCTCACTGGTCGAGTCGGCCTGCGCGGAAGATGTAACGGGGCTCAAATCAGACACCGAAGCTGCGGATTTGTACTTAGGTACAAGTGGTAGGGGAGCGTTGTGTAAGCCTGAGAAGATGTACTGGAAGGTATGTTGGAGGTATCACAAGTGCGAATGCTGACGCAAGTAACGATAAAACGAGTTAAATGCTCGTTCGCCGGAAGACCAAGGTTTCCTGTCCAACGTTAAACGGGGCAGGGTTAGTCGGAACCTAAGGCGAGGATGAAAATCGTAGTCGAAGGGAAACGGGTTAATATTCCCGTACTTGTATATGTTGCGATGAGGTGACGGAGGAGGTAAGGTTAGCCAGCCGATGGTTGTGCTGGTGAAAGGCAGTAGGTAGTAAGAAGGGTTAAAAGACTTTTTACGATAATCTGAGAGCCGAGACGAATTAACTACGGTTAAGAAGTAACCCTATCCAGACTTCCAGGAAAAGTCTCTAAGCTACAGACATATATAATCCGTACCCCAAACCGACACAGGTGGTCGGGTAGAAGATACCAAGGCGCTTGGGAGAACCCGGGTGAAGGAACTAGGCAAAATTGTACCGTAACTTCGGGAGAAGGTACGCTGTGGATTGTAATAAGATTAACTCTTAGAGCGAACTGCAGCCGCAGATAAATGGTGGCTGGGACTGTTTAACAAAAACATAGCACTCTGCAAACCTGAAAGGGGAAGTATAGGGTGTGACACCTGCCCGGTGCCGGAAGGTTAAATGATGAGGTTAGAGCAATCGAAGCCTCTGAGTGAAGCCCCGGTAAACGGCGGCCGTAACTATAACGGTCCTAAGGTAGCGAAATTCCTTGTCGGGCAAGTTCCGACCTGCACGAATGGTGTAACCATGGCCACGCTGTCTCCACCCGGGACCCAGTGAAACCGAAATCGCTGTGAAGATGCAGTGTACCCGCGGCTAGACGGAAAGACCCCGTGAACCTTTACTGCAGCTTGACACTGAACCTTGAACCTGTTTGTGCAGGATAGGCGGGAGACTTTGAAGTAGAGACGCCAGTCTTTATGGAGTCGACCTTGAAATACCGCCCTGATATGTTTGAGGTTCTAACTTGAAGGTAACAGCCTTAAGGACAGTGTCTGGTGGGAAGTTTGACTGGGGCGGTCTCCTCCCAAAGAGTAACGGAGGAGCACGAAGGTCGGCTGATCACGGTCGGAAACCGTGAGGTCAGTGCAATGGCAAAAGCCGGCTTGACTGCGAGAGCAACAACTCGAGCAGGTGCGAAAGCAGGTCATAGTGATCCGGTGGTTCCATATGGACGGGCCATCGCTCAACGGATAAAAGGTACTCTGGGGATAACAGGCTGATACCGCCCAAGAGTTCATATCGACGGCGGTGTTTGGCACCTCGATGTCGGCTCATCACATCCTGGGGCTGAAGTTGGTCCCAAGGGTATGGCTGTTCGCCATTTAAAGTGGTACGCGAGCTGGGTTCAAAACGTCGTGAGACAGTTTGGTCCCTATCTACCGCGGGCGTTGGATGATTGAAGGGGATTGCTCCTAGTACGAGAGGACCGGAGTGAACGAGCCTCTGGTTTACGGGTTGTCATGCCAATGGCACGGCCCGGCAGCCAAGCCCGGAACTGATAACCGCTGAAAGCATCTAAGCGGGAAGCAGGCCCTAAGATGAGTCATCCCTGACTTTAAGTCAATAAAGACCGTTGAAGACTACGACGTTGATAGGCTGGATGTGGAAGCACCGTGAGGTGTGTAGCTTGCCAGTACTAATTGTCTGAACGTCTTGACCATACAACCCCGGAAGGCATCTGATGGTTGTAATTTGATATCTAACTCTTTCCTAATATACAGACTAACCCCTCAGCTTCTTCTAGTTTACCCTATTTGCCTGGCGGCCATAGTGCTGTAGTACCACCTGTTCCCATTCCGAACACAGAAGTGAAATGCAGTCACGCCGATGGTAGTGCAACGTACGTTTGTGTGAGAGTAGGTCACTGCCAGGCT
>MSGS01000064.1 GCA_001940855.1 Christensenellaceae bacterium Phil1
GCCATGAGCTGCTTCATACCCTGCGATTTGGCACCGGGGTTGTCCTGTCCATAGCCTTCCAAAAGGTTGACCGCGCCCCAGATACCGAGGCCAGCGCCCAGCGCGATAACGAGGGTCTGCAACACTTCAACTGCGCTATTAAAAAACTCCATTATTTTTACCTCCAAAATTGAAATTGTTTTTGTGATGGAATGAAAAATGCCGCCGTATCGGGGTCCCCGACGAAACATTGTTTCGTTGGGGAAAGGAGGAGCAACGTAGTGAAAGAGCTTTCGCGCTTGCGCGGAAGCGATTGATACGGAGTTTGCGACGACGTGGCGGCATGGTCGTGACGGCAAAAGCGTCACCGGCGCGCTCATACGGAAGCGTCACGCCCCGGCAAGGGCGGCGTCCTCGTCGGACAGGTCTATTTCGTAGTAGTCGAATACTTCATCCGGCTTTACGATTGCCCGCCGCTTGCTCCGCAGGGAAGCAAGGTAGCGTTCCGTATCAAAGGCATTTTTCTTGTCGGCGTCGGAAAGGTATCTGTAATTGGGATGCCGCATGATGTCGTATTTCTCGCTGAAAAACGGCCTCACGCCGCGCACCTGTAAAATACACTTCCCGCCGTCCATCACGGCAATTTCGTCTTGGGTCATCAACTCCTTTCCTAATTTCTGATAGTTCAGTCCGTGGGAGATTTCCTTGCCCCGGTTCTCGGAAGTATTGAAGCTGTCGATGGTTTCCTTGCCTAACGCCTCCGAGATTTCCTTGGCGTTCTTGCCCCGCCCACTCAAAAATAAAGTACAGTCGCAGTTGTCGGATATGATGTCTGCCGCGTCCTTGTAGATGGTTTTCAACTGCGATTGACTTTGCAAAATAATAGAAGCCGAGATTTCCCGGCTTCGGATGGTAGCTATGAGCTTGTCAAAATTGGGTATCTGCCCGATGTTCGCAAACTCGTCGAGAATAAGCCGGACGTGGACGGGCAAGCGCCCGCCGTACACATCATCGGCGCGGTCACAGAGAAGATTTAATAGCTGGCTTTGAAGCATGGCGAGAATGAAGTTAAACGTCGTGTCGGTGTCCGACATGATAAGGAACAGCGCCGTTTTTCTGTCCCCGATGCTGTCCAGCTCCATTTCGTCGGTGTCCATCAGTTCCCGCACCTCTTGGATGTCAAAGGGCGCAAGCCGAGCTCCGCAGGAAATAAGAATAGATTTTGCTGTCTTGCCCGCCGCCAGCTTGTATTTGCGGTATTGCTTCAAGGCAAAGTGTTCCGGGTCGCGTTCCTCCAGCCGGTCAAACATGAGGTCAACGGGGTTTTTGAAATCCTCGTCGTCCTCGCGGGCTTCGCTGGCGTTTATCATTTCAAGCAGCGTCGTAAAGTTCATTTCGTCCTCCGGCGCTTCGTACCAGATGTAGCCGATCAGCGCCGTATAGTAAAGTCGCTCGGCCTTGACCCAAAAATCCTCGGACGCTTTTTCGCCCTCGCCCTTGGTGTTGGCTATGATGGTGTTGACGAGCTTCAACACGTCCTTTTCGCTGTGTATGTAGACGAATGGGTTATATCTCATGCTTTTCTTGAAATTGATGGTGTTCAAGACTTTTATGCGATAACCGCCCTTTTGATAAAGCAGCCGTCCGCACTCGGTCAAGATGCTGCCCTTGGGGTCGGTGATAACGTAGCTGCTGTGCATCTGCATGAGGTTCGGCTTGACGAAAAAACGGGTCTTTCCGCTGCCGCTGCCCCCAATTACCAGCACGTTTTTGTTCCGGGCGTACTTGGGCTGCTTGGGTCTGCTGTTCATGGTGATGCGCTCCGTCTGTGTGAGCAGGACGTTATTTGCAAAATCCGGGTCGATATACGGCTTGATGTCTGCCGCCGTTCCAAAACGCGCAGAGCCATACTCCATGCCCTTGCGGTATTTCTTGGCGTTGCGGCTCTTTGCGTACACGGCAAGCCGGATTATGACCGCGCCCACGATACCGATGCAGAGGTCAAAGAGCTGGAAGCTGGGCGCGGCGCTCTCAAAGGCAGCCGCAAAACCGCCGATGAAATGTATCAGCTTGTCGGCAAAGGCTGCGCCCTCGGCCAGACGGTAGGCTTGCCCCACCTTGTCGAACAGGTAAACGAACAGCAGATACGGGAGATTGGAGATAAGCAGCTTCTTGATGTCCGGCTTCATAGCTCGCGCCCCCTGTCCATGTTCTTCACCTTGTCGCGGGCGACGTTCACGGTCTTGGCCTCCTGCTTGGCCTGCGTCAGCTCATGCCGCACGGATTTCTTTTGCTCCTGCGTCAGCTTCTTGGCGGTGAACTCCTTAAACGCTGCGGTCAGCACGTCGGCGTCCCTGCCCTTAAAAAACACAAGGTATCGGGGCGGTTGCGTCGTCGCGTCCTTTTTCAGCGAGAAGTCGATGCCGTACTTCTTGGCGGTGCTGGCAAAGCTCTTAATATTCGCGTCGGTGATTTCGATGTTGGAAACGCCCGCGCCGTGCTTCATAAGCTGCTTTAAGGTCTGCTTGCCGTGATGGGGCGTGTCGCGCTTCTTGCGGTATGTCTGCAAGAGCTTCCGAAAAGCTGCTTGCAGCACCCGCCCGTCCAGCTTGGCCGTCTTGATGGCAAGGGCGATAGTCTTTTGAGTGATGTCCTCCTGCAAGCGTCGTCACCCCCTTAAAGACTTTCGTCCGGCGAACAGGTATAGTCCGGGATGCCGCTTGTCTTAGGCTTGCCCCAATCGGGCTGCGCCATATCGTGCGCCACAAGCGCGGTGTAATAGCCGCTGATGGTGGACGGGGCGTTGAACAGCACGGCCAGCAGATACTTCTTGAAATTGCGGATTTTCGTGGTGTTCTCCCGCAGACAGTCGAAAACAAACTGAATGTGCATACTGTTCAGCTTCAACAGCTTGGATTTGACGATTTCAGCGGGGTAGTCGTCACCGGCGACGCGGATTGTTTTGCGTGCGCTGCACACGGTTTCAAGCATGAGGTCTACTATCTCGTCAAGCTGCTCCCGGTCTGTATGGGGGTCTTGAATGAGGATGTCGTATTCGATGTTGTCCATGATGATTTGCCGGTAAATCTCAAAAGCCCGCTTTGCGCTGTCCGTTTCCGTTCCATTCCGTTCCTGCGAAGCCCGTAATTCCTCCCGGATGCTTGGAGAGGGGTTAGGGGAAAGGATAGGGATGGAATGGGTATTTGATACATGAGTATTTGATTTTTGGATATTTGGTAAGTCTGTATTTCCTCCCTCTTTACTTAATTGCGTTGGATTTTCCTGCGTAGGGTTTTCCAATGCAGGGTTTTCCTGCGTTGGATTATCCAATGTTGGATTTTCCAATGTAGGTAAATCCGATGCTGGCGGGGTCTGCGGCTGCTCGTAGATGATGTAGTCCGCGCCTCGCAACCGGCCTTTGCCGTCGCGCTCACGGGAACGCACGATATACCCGGCGCGTTCCAGCTCCCGCACGGCCTCGCGTATCGCGTCGATCTGCTCCCGGTTTATGCGGGACAGCCCCGCAAGGGTGTAATCCCACGTTTCCGGCAAGGACAGCATTTGCGAAAGCAAGCCCTTGGCCTTTAGCGTCAGCTCTATGTTTCGCAGATGGTGGTTGCTCATTACCGTGTAGCCCTTGTTCTTTTCCACGCGGAAAACTGCCATGTTATCAACTCCTTTCGTGGGAATGAGCGCAAAAAAAGCGGCGTCCGTTTTCAGAACGCCGCCTTGCGCGGTGGGACAGCTCAAACGCCGTCCGCGATATAGTCCTTGATGGTCTCCCCAAAGTCTGCCGCGAAAGAGAACAAGAAGTAGTCCAGCGCCTCCGGGTGTGCGCCCATCGGCGCGGCCTCGTCGGAAAACTGCAAGCCCATAAGTCCATACAACATTTGAATGACCTTGAACAGCTTGCCACGGTCTGCCGGGGTGTTCATGGAAACGAGAATGTCCGTGAGGCGGTTGATGGTGTCCATGTCGCCGCCCGTCGTCACCCATACCATTTCAGCGAATGGCTGCGTGATAGCTCCGGCCACAAGGTTAATCTTGTCCTTGTTTATCTTGCCGGACGGGAGTATAATGCCCTTGTCGAGCAGGATGTTTTTCATTTTGCCCTCCTTTTCGGATTGTAGGTCAAAGGCACATGACCTATCATGTGATGGTTTATTTCAATTTGTTCGTGATGCCCGTGATGCCCGATTGATGCCCGGCTCACAAAAACGGGCTTGTGTAACAAAAAACCGGCCTTTTAAGCCGATATAAGAAACGCTGATTTTACTGGTTTTTTGCGCGGGAAGTGGCGGGAAAATACACGGATTTTTGCGGAGATATGAGGAAAAATCCGCTTGGAAATCGCATTTTTCTCTCTGGAAATCGTGT
>MSGS01000065.1 GCA_001940855.1 Christensenellaceae bacterium Phil1
TTTTACGGATAACGCTTCGCGCAAATGCTATAACGAGCAGGGCCAAGCGGTGGACGTTTGGGCGCGGTGGCCTGCCTCGGCGTCGGCTGTGGTGTGCGTCATCTCCCTCGGCAGCGTCTACGCGAACTCGCCCGCCTACGATAACTACGCCCGCCCCGCTTTATTTCTTACATCTGATAGTCTTGTATCTGACGAGCCTAATGCAGACGGCAGTTATAACATTGTGCTAAGCGACACCATACCGCCAAGAGAGGTGGAGTTTACTGCGCTGCTGGGGCAAACGGACAAAATGCCCCAAAAGATAAAAGTCGAATGTGAGTACGAGATGCAGAGCGGCACGATAGAGTTCCGGGTGTGCAACAATTATAACGACCCCCTGCCCGCGTGGGAGCGGATAGAACTTGGGCAACAGCACCGATTCCAAAATGCCACCAAAGCCGCCGAGAAGTGGGCGCTGGGCGTAAAGTGTCACGCCCAAAGCGAGAATAACATAACCGTGTATGAACCGTGCGCGATAGTGAGCTTTTAGGAGGTGAAGCGGGTGAAAGCAACAAGATATTTGAGGAAGCGCGCCGAAGCAGACAGAGAGCAGGCATTTATCGATGCCGCCGAGCTTGCGGATGTAGCTGCCGAGGTGGAGGCTGAGATAGCGGCATATTGCGAAATAATAGACATAATGGAAGGAGGTGAAGAAACCGATGCCGATACGAACTAAAGACGCAGCCCGCGCTTGGCGGGCAAACGAAGATAGGCGGGAAGCGGAGTACATAGCTGCGGGAGCCGCACAGGCGCAGGCGGCTAAGGCTGCTCCCATTGCAACGGTGGGTATGTTTGTAGACGGGTTTGCACCATGGGAGGTGGGGAAGGCATACAAGCAGTATGACCTTTTTTTATATAACGGCATGGTTGGGTTCTGCCGTCAGGCAGTTACATCGGCTGCGCACCAGCCGCCGTTCAGCACGGGTATGGAAGCGATTTACGGCGTTCGCCCCGCGCCCGATGATAACGGCGTGTATCCGTATGTGTACAACATGGCGGCAAGCGTGGGCATGAGAGTGCGCGAAGGCGATAACGTGTATGTCTGCATCCAGCCCGCAGATCCGCTGCTTTATCCGCCGTCACAGGTTGCAGCGCTTTTCACTTTGGAAAAATAAAGGAGGAAACTTAATGAAAAAGACTATACTTATACTTCTGCTTGCGCTTACGCTTTGCGCAGGCATACCCACATTGGCTATGGGCTGGGCATATACGCCCGACCCTGCGCCGGAGTATACCGTGACCGTGAGTAAGCTTGGCCGGGTAAATACCACTGCCGGCACGGCATATACGACCGTACCCGACAAGCTTGCGGCGGTGGGGCAGGTCGTATACTTCAGCGTGCGCATAACGGATAGCGGCGGCAATGATGTCAAAGGCGATATACGGCTTTGTGACCTCGAAGTGCTGTATATAGACGGCAGTATAATAGCCGCCACGGTGACCGGCGCACATCCGACTGTAACGGCATCCATAGAGACCGCTACGCCTGCCGACCAGCTTGTATATAACGGTAAGCCTATAATAATCACGGGCGACACCGTTACAATAGACAAGCTGGTATTCACACGCCAAAACAATGTCGCAGTAAGCGTAGATATTGCAGACGGTAATCTTGGCGACCTATCCCGCGCACTTACGGCGCTTGGCATGACCATAGAAGATGTTTACAGCGGCAAAATATATATGTCCGATGCCGCGCTTGCAGCAAACTTCGGGCAGCGCAGCAGAGCCGAGGCAACGGCAAGGTGGTATGTAGATGCGGATGCCGAAGTAAAGCCCGCTGTACCGGGCCTGCCGCAGACCGGCGATAACGCAGGTGCCGCCGGCCTTGTGCTTGTAGTGACTGCCGTGCTGATCATGGGTGCAAAACGATGGGCAAGATAGCAGACTTCTTGGCCTACCTTGAATCGCATATAGGCGATGCATATGTGTGGGGCGCCCAGGGCCGGCGCGTAGATACCATGCCGGACGTATCGGCATGGGTGCGCAGGCGGGAAAAAGGCAATTTGATACAGGCTGCGCGGTGTATGCGCTATATACGGGCCTCTAAGAAGCGTCCGCTGTATGCGTTTGACTGTTCGGGGTTAATAGTTCACTGGCTGCTGGATGTTAAGCATCTGATAAAGGGTGATGTTAACGCCAATGGCTTGTACGCGCAGTGCAACAAGCAGGGCAAGATCGGCGAATGGCAGCCTGAAGCCGGAGATCTTGTTTTTAGGCTTAAAGGCGGCGAGATGAAACATGTAGGCGTGTATGTCGGCGGCGGCTATACCATCGAAGCCAAGGGCCGTGACGCGGGCGTAGTAAAGCTGCCGCTTAATAAAGGAACTTGGACGCACCAAGGCAAGCATCCGGCGCTGGCGGAAGAAGTGGAAAACAAGGCGCCTGAGCGGCGGGTGTTCCGCATTGAATCTCCGTTGCAGCGCGGCGAGGATATACGCGCCATGCAGACAGCGCTTGACCTGTGCGGCTACCCGTGCGGCGATGCAGACGGCATATGTGGCCGCAAAACCGTTGCGGCGGTGAATGAGTTTATTCTGGCACATGATGCCATAAAATAATGGAGGTAAATATGAAAAGAAAGGTATTTATTGGACTTGTATTCGTAGCGATGCTTGCGCTTGTATGCGCGTCTGCTGCGCTTGCACAGACCACGGACGAACCTGCTGCGCATGTCGGGTTTTTCGACTGGGGTGTACTCGCTACCTACGCCGGCGCAACAGCTGCCACTATCGCTGTAACACAGGTTTTTAAGGGTGTGGGTTTTATCGATCGCATACCCACAAGATTGTTCGCTTATATTGTGGCGCTTATAATTCTTATAGCCGCCACAGCGTTTACTGATGGCATAACTCCTGAATCGGCAGCCCTTTGCATTGTCAATGCGTTAATGGTAAGTCTGGCGTCAAATGGCGCATATGATGCCGTGATAACAAAGAACAATTAAATGTAACACAGGCAATAGCCCGGAGAATTTCTCCGGGCTATTTCTATTTATATGCATAAATATGCTTTGACATGAGTTGTGCGCCATTTTTGACATGAGTTGTGCGCCGCTACACTTTTGAATTCACGTGAGAAAAATAATAAGGAACTTGTACAATGCCTTTTTCAAATTCATACCGGCGCGTTTGATGATTTGAGAATAGGCGGGAATTTTCTCACGGCAGGCGATACCAAGATATCGGAAATAGCAGCGATAGTCGATGCTCAGCAGCGCTTTCAGATTGCGGTAGCGTTAGGGCGGGCAATGATAAAAGTGCAGGGAAAACCCGAATTATTCCATAAATGCTTTACTATAAAGATGGCAGATCTTGTTCCAAACTGCATTTTTATTGCGCTGGCTGCCATGATTGAAAATCTGGAGGGCGCAATAAATAGGCTATATCCGGATAAAAGATGGAAGTGGTATGCGAATACGAAACTATATCCGGCTTAGACGACCCGCTTGGCAAGCTGCTGCCGCTGATAGAGAACTGCTATCCTTGGGTCACTTTGACCACAAAAGCCGTGGTAAAAGAACCCAAGCCCGATGTTCCAAGGTATATCCCCAACGAAAAAACAAGCCTGGCTTTCTTCGTGGATCGAATACGGAAGATCGATACGATGCGAACCTGCTTCTCCGGCACGATACAGCGCGGGACGATCAGAGAAGGAGATGTGCTGAATGTGATTGATAATTTCGGAAAGGTTCTTTGCCCCGAAGGGGTTGTTCGCGGGATATATACCAAAGGCATGAGGCTTGAAGCTGCGCTGGGGATGCACATTGATGAGCTGATTCTTACCACCGAGATACCCGTTGGCGACTATTCAAGCATATTCCTTGTTGACGGCGATAAAAAGCTCGCTCTATCAAGCCAAAATAATCAGGAATACGGCAACGGCACCGCGGAGCCTAAGCCCCAAGCTTATGCGCCCCAAAACAACGATAAAAAGGAAACGCTGTGGTCAAAGCTGTTCAAAAAATAAAGCGGCTTATATGTGAAGGGTTAATATAATGCAAAAGAGACGGCCGGCGGCCGTCTCTTTTTGCGGTTACGGAATTTGCAAAATATTATCCGTTATAAACAACATCCTTGAAGTTCCAGTCCCATGCGCAGGTAATGTTCATATCGCCAAGGGTCCAGTTCTTGTTGAAGGCTGCAAAGCCCTTAGTATAGTTATATACATAATACGGCTCGTCCGCTACGATTATATCGCAGGCCCGGAACAGCAGATCCATGCGCTCACTCTCGTCGGTGGTTGTGACGGCCTTGTTCAGCAGGCTGTCGACTTCATCATTGGAATACGCAGCGCAGTTATAGCCGCCGGCGCCGATATTGGCAATGTTGAACAGGGGATCAAGATTGGCGGAAGGATCGGGATAGTCCGCACCCCAAGTGGTAACCAGGCAGTCGTAATCGCGGATGCCGTCTGCATCAAGAATGTTGCCGAACTGATAAGCGTAAACCTCGTCCTGTGTCAGCGTGACGATTTCGGCGTTTATATTCAGCGCTTTCAGGTTCTGCTGTATGACCAGCGCGACATCGTATGCCTGGCTTCTGGCCTGGGATACATACATGGTGAAATCAAATCCGTTGGGGACGGAGGAGGCCGCAAGGTATTCCTTTGCCTTATCCAAATCGTAGACATGGCCGCCGTGCTCGGCAACATACTGCTTCCAGCGATCCGCTTCAATGGTGAAGAGGGAATCGGTCATGGGCAGCAGGTCGCCCTTTATGCCGGAATCCTTTATAACGTTATCGAATATAGAGTCAAGATCAATGGCGTAAGCAATGGCCTTGCGGACGTTTACCTCGTCAAAGGGCTTGCGCATATTATTGAAGGCCAGATATTCTATGCCCATGCCGCTCCAGCTCTTGAGCTCAACGTTTTCAAAGCCCTGTATGGTTTCCACAAGCTTGCTGGAAAAATCCCAGGAGAAATCCACCTGCCCGCTCTTGAGAGCGGTTGCGATGGTTGTGTCGTCGGAAATAATGCTGAAAATTATCTCGTCAACGTTGGTCTTTGCGGTCTTATCCCAGTAATTCTCGTTTTTCTTGAGGATGACCTTGGAACCGTTTTCCCACTTCTCAAATACAAAGGGGCCGGTGCCGATGATGCCAACGGAGGCTGTTCCAACATCGCCGGCGTGCTCTTCACAGAATTTCTTTTGGACGATCATGCCCGCAGATGTGGCCAAAACATACTGCCAGGTAGCCTGCGGTTCGGCCAGCTTGATGGTCATTTCCCATTCGCCGGTCGCCTCAACGGATGTGACATTGGCAAAGAACCAGTTCATGTAGGATCCCAGATCGGCATCCAGATGCCGCTGAATGGAATAGATAACGTCATCCATGGTCATGGGAGTTCCGTCAGAGAAGGTCACATCGTCCCTGATCTGATAAACATAGGTGCAAGGGTCGGTGGCTTCAAAGGATTTGCAGAGATTGGGCTTAAGAGTATTATCTGGGTTATGCGTAAGCAGGCTTTCGGTGATTTGGTTGACCACAAGGCTGCTTGCGTTGTCGTAGGCAAAAGCGGGATCAATGGCAACGGGGTCGCCGTTCATATGAACGTTGAGAACAACTTTTTCGTCGGAGGCTTTTCCGTTGTCTGTGCTGCTGCAAGCCGCGAAAGAGGCCAGCATGGCGATGATCAGACATACGCAGAGGATCTTTTTCATGGTTGAAATTCCTTTCTGTTTCGTTTTTTGTTTTATGCCAATTTGACTTTTGCCAAACTAACAGCAATGACATGCCACATAGTGACCGGGCTCCGTTTCGCGGAGCTGAGGCGGCTGCTCCCTGCATATATCAAGGCAATGCGAGCAGCGGGAGGCAAAGCGGCAGCCTTTGTGCTTTTCAAGCGCCGTGGGTATATCGCCCTGCAATATTATGCGTTCCTTTTTCTGCTGATCCAAGTCGATCACGGGTATCGCGGATATAAGCGCCTGAGTATAGGGATGCTGAATGTTTCGGAATACAACATCGCTTTCGCCCCATTCCACAACCGCGCCAAGATACATGACCGCTACCTTGTCGCAGATATGCTCCACAACTGTCATATCATGGGAAATAAACATCATGGTCATTCGGAAGTTTTTCTTCAGATCCGCGATAAGGTTCAATATCTGTGCCTGTACGGAAACATCCAGCGCGGAAACGGGTTCGTCTGCTACGATGAAATCGGGATCAAGCAGCAATGCCCGTGCGATTGCAAGGCGCTGAAGCTGCCCGCCGGAAAGCTCGTGCGGGAAACGGTTCAGTTCGTTTTCCGAAAGAGAAATGTAATTAAGGAACTTGTCCATTCGTTCCTTTATCTGCGGCTTGCTCATGCCCTTCAGTCTGCACGGCTCCGCAAGGGAATAGGATATTTTCAATTTGGGATTGAAGCTGGAATAAGGGTTTTGAAATATCATCTGCATCCGCTGCAAATCGCTGCGGATCGCCTTTCGGCTTTGAGAGGATATATCCTTTCCCTGAAACAGCACCTGCCCTTCCGTAAGCTCGGTCAGGCGCATCATGCATTTGCCCAGTGTGGATTTGCCACAGCCGGATTCGCCGACTATGCCGAATATTTCGCCCGTATTTATGGCAAGATCCACGCTGTCTACCGCACGCAGCGTCCGCCCGCCTTTAAATGGATAATATTTCTTCAGGCCGCGCACCTCAATGCAGGGTACTGTGGCATTAATATCATTATGCATTGTCTGTTCCTCCCTCCGCATGATGGCATGCCGCTAAATGCGGCAGGATACCGGTTGAGAGCTGCGGTGTGAGTACCGGCTTCACATCGCGGCAGCGCTCAGTGGCGCGCCCGCAGCGCGGAGCGAAGGGACAGCCCTCGATTTCATCAAACAACTCCGGCGGGATGCCGGGAATAGTAAGCAGCTTTTGATTCTTTACGCCGCGCCGTGGGATGCTTTCCATAAGCGCACGACTGTACGGATTGGCCGTATTGCGGAATACGTCCTTCTTGGAGCCGGTTTCCAAAACCGTTCCCGCATACATTACGGAGACAGTATCGCAAATTTCGGAAACTATGCCGAAATTGTGGGTTATAACCAGAATGGCCATGTTCAGCTCCCTTTGCAGCTTTTGCAGCAGCTCTAAGATCTGCGCCTGAATGGTCACGTCCAGCGCGGTGGTGGGTTCGTCCGCAATGATAAGCTTGGGGCCACCGGCAACAGCCATGGCTATTACCGCCCTTTGCAGCATGCCGCCCGAAAATTCAAAGGGATACTGCTCATATCGCACCTCGGCAGGATGGATGCCTACCAGTTCCAGCATGTTAAGCGTTTTTTTGCGTGCCTCCTGCTTTGAATCGCCAAAGTGACGGATATATACCTCCGCTATCTGGTCGCCGACCTTATACAGCGGGTTCAGCGCGGTCATGGGATCCTGAAAGATCATGCTTATCTGCTTGCCGCGTATCTTTTGCATCTGCTTATCGGAGCATTCCAGAAGATCCTGCCCGTCAAACAGGATATGGCCGCGCGTGCGGACATAACGCTTGTCGTAAAGCCGCAGTATGGAACGCGCGGTTACGCTTTTTCCGCAGCCGGATTCCCCTACGATGCCGTGGATGGAGCCTGGCTCCACCGTCAGGTTAACGCCGCGGACTGCGTGCACAAGGCCGCGGGTGGACATGATTTCAACGGAAAGATCCTGAATCTTCAAAAGCTCACTCATCGTTTTTCACCCCCGCTTTTCTAAGCGCCTTTTCGCGCATCCGATCGTATTTCTTAAAAGTGGGCAACTTGCGCTGCTGCGGTTCTAAATACCGATATAGACCGTCGCTGAAAATATTGAGCGAAACTACCAGCGCGATTATGCACAGGCCGGGCAGTATTGCCAGCATGGGCTGCTGCATCAAATATCCGCGCCCTTCGTTGAGCATATTTCCCCAGTCCGCCGTGGGCGCCTGAACGCCGAAGCCAAGGAAACTCATGCCTGCAAGATCAAGCACAGCATAACCCATATCCAGCGTAAGCTGAATTATAACGCTCGAAATGCAGTTTGGAATTATATGAACGAACATGATGCGCAGATCGGAATAGCACATGGAGCGCAGCGCTTCCACATATATCTTATTTTTTTCCACAAGCGTAAGCGAACGCACCAGTCGCGCAAGCCCGGGGACGTAAATCACGCCAAGGGCGATTATGGCGTTGTTCATGCTGCCCCGGCCAAAGCCCGCTACCAGAACGAAGGCCAGCAGCATGGAAGGGAAGGAGAGCAGAATATCGCATATGCGCATGAATATTGAATCGATTATGCCGCCGTAATAGCCGCAGAACAGGCCGATAGGCAGCCCTAAAAGTATGGACAGGGATATTATGGCCAAACCGCCAACTATTGTGGTGCGGCCGCCGTAAAACAGGCGGCTGAGCAAGTCGCGGCCAACGCTGTCCGTGCCCAGAATATGCGCCTCGGTCGAGCCGCTGTGCGCCGCGCTTATATCCTGATAGACCGGATCATACGGTGCAATCAACGGAGCGAATACGGCGCAGAAAATAATTATGCACAGTATCACAAGTGAGATCACTACCGGGATCGTAAACAGCGTTCCGGTGTTCCGCTTGGCCGAAAAGGCTTTTTTCTTTTCCATAATGCGCCTCCTTAATCCAGCCGCACACGCGGGTCTATAATGCCGTACATAATATCAACAAACAGATTGCACAGCATGAATACAAGCACCATGATAAGCGTGATGCTCTGCGTAACGGGGTAATCCGATTTTGTGATCGAATCCGCCAGCAGCGAGCCGACGCCGTTTAGGGAAAATACCTTTTCAACCAGAACGGAGCCGCCGAGCATGCCGGAAATGTCGAGCGCGGTAACGGTCATAATGGGTATGGCAGCGTTTTTAAGCGCGTGCTTATAAACGATAGTACGGCGGGAAAGCCCTTTGGCAGTGGCTGTCTGAATATAAGGCGCCTGAAGCTGCTCAACCATGTTGCTGCGGGTTATGCGCATGGAAAGCGCTATTCGTACCGCCGCCAGAGATACGGAGGGCAGGAACAGATATTTCATATTGCTCCAGAAATCCGAGCCTGTGCCGAAGGTGGGGAATATAGGCCATACCATGGTGAATAGAAGCATAAGCAAAATGCCGGTGAAAAACGGGGGAGAGGACACGAAAACCAATGAGGTGACCGTAAGCGTTTGATCGAGCAGACTGTTTTTATGTGCCGCGCTGATAACGCCCAGAGGAATGGCTAAGAAGACGATCATAACAGTGCTCATGGCGACCAGCTGCACAGACGTTTTGTATCGAACAGAGAGCAGATCGGATACCGCCTCTCTGTACTGAAAGCTTTTGCCAAGATCCCCGCGGAACAGGCCGCCGATCCAGGAAAAATATTGACCGGCCCAGGACTTGTCCAGGTCGTATTCCCGCATAAGGGCCAGCCTGGTCTCCTCACTCATGGCCTTTCCTTTGGAAATGGAGGCGATGGGATCCAGCGGAGTCATGCGTACCACCGCGAAGATCAGAATCGACACGATGAAAAACACAATGACAAGTTGGATCACTCGTTTGGAAACATAGCGAAACATCTCGTCCTCCTTAATGCTTTTCAGCAGTAAAGATCCGCATCGTCCCGGAAAGTGCCGGCCAGCGCTGTGCCTGCCAAGAACGCCGTGAAAGCTTCCTTGTAATCCTTACCGAAATAGCGAACCGTGGTTTCGTCAATGCGAACGGTATTTGGTGCCTGCATTACCTTCCATGCCTGCGCTTCCGCCGTATAGCGCACGTCTATGGTTATATCGCCGTCAATATGCATGGGCTTGATGCCGTCAGCCTTCAAATTAAGCAGCGCATTTTTAACCTCTTCTCTGATTCTGCGTCCGGTAACGTTGGGATGCAGGCAGGCTGCGGCGCCGTTGCTGATGCAGCGCTTGGTTTCAACGGTATGTATACCGGGAACGTTTTGGCGAGCATCTGCCGTGACTATATCATCGCCGGAAAGGAACACCACAGGTACACCGTAATAACCGATCATATAGCCGATAAGTTCATATTCGGAGGCGATTTTGCCGTTGATGCGCATTTCAACCATTGAACCGTAGGCATAGCTGTGGCTGATAACGCCCTTGCTGCCCTTGCGGGTATGATAGCCTATGAGCAGCGCCGCGTCGTAGCCAAGGTCGCAGCCCTCCGCCATTGTAAACGGCCTGTCTGCGCCGGAGCAGAGGATGGTGCGTTCATCCAAATCGGTAATATGCAGATTATCGCCGCTGTTATGCGCGTCGCACACAAAAACGTTTTCCGCTCCCGCATCGCATGCGCCTGCCACGGCGGCATTGATATCGCTCGCCATAAGCTTGCGGGCATAGTCATATTCCGTATGCCCTGGCATGACCTGCGCCAGCTTGTAAATACCGGAAATTCCTTCCGCGTCCATACTGATATAAACTCTCATACTTCCACTCTCCCTGTTCAAATTCAATTTTGCATAGCCATTTTCGACAAAACGTTTTATAAAACGATCAACTGTATGCTTAAATTATAGCAACGTCCGGAGCGGATGGAAATTGCTCCGTTTCTAAAGTTAGGCCTTCCGTATTGCATTTTTTATTTTATCGCTTTATAATCATATGAAAATTTGCTGGAAGCAGCCGAAGATCAGGAGGAGCATATCAAAATGAATAATCTAAACCGGCAGCTGCTTTTTGCAAACAAGCAAAATTACCATATTTATATCGGTGAGCGCTATACCGGCAAGGTGGATGCGCATTACCACAGCTTTTATCATTGTACATTGCTGCTCAATGGCGATTTGAGTTATTTTCAGCAGGATCAGATGCTGCGGATGCGGCCGGGAGATCTGCTGTTTACGCCGATATACTGCAACCACAGCCTGTATATATTCTCGCCGGATACATCTTATTTCTGCCTTTCCTTTTCTGCGGAAATGATGGATGAGCTGGTAGCCTGCTTTCCAAAGCTTAAAAAGGATTTTTCAAATTTGCCGTCGATAATACACATGGCGCGGCACGAACGAGAGCGGTTGGTACACTTGCTTTACTGCCTGATGGACGAGCAGAACACATCCGCAGACAGCCCGTTCCAAATCGGCAACATGCTTGTGATCTCGGCATTGCAATTGATGGTGCGGGACGTTTATACAACACAGCTGCTGGACAGAAAGCAGCCTTCGGAAAGCAACTATTCTGCGGTAATAAGCTGCATTCGTTATATAGAGCAGCATCTTGCCGATGATATAGGAACAAAGGATCTTGTGAAGGTGGCGGCGCTGTCCCAAAGCAGCCTGTATAATGCTTTTAAGCTGCATACGGGCATGCCCGTTCGCCAGTATATTACTCAGCGGCGTATTCAGCAGTCACTGCGTCTTTTGCGGGAAGGCATGTCTATTGCGGACGCAGCAGCAGCCGTTGGCTTTCAGGATTTTTCAACATATTATCGAAATTTCGTAAAATGCATGGGCGTTTCCCCTTCCGAAGTCGCCAAGCGGCTTAACCGGTCGCTGTCCAAAAGCAGCCCGGACGTACCGAGCCATCTGAACGCCTGTATCGGCTGCATCCTGTGCTCGGCGGCTTGCAAACAGAAGGCTATTTCGCTTGTTGATAAATATCCGGTGGTGGATACGGAAAAATGCATCCGCTGCGGCGAATGCATAGGCATCTGCGTTTGCGGCTGCATTCCCGTTGATCCCGCATTGCTTCAGTCCGCGCCGGAGCCATCCGAACAATAAAATAACGCAAAAGAGCTCACCATAAGGAGTCGATGCGGACATACCGTGCTTTATATTATAATATACAAAAACAAACCATTCGCATAAGATCGGGCGGCCTTGGCATTAGTGCTATCGCGCAGGCGAGTGGTTTTGTTTGCTGCGCGGGTATTTTCCGTCCATGAAGAGCATAAATAAATAGGCGAAATGTAAACGGCAAAAAAGGTGAGCCATCTTCGGCGCTTTCTTTCATAATGATAGGTGCTGCGGAAGCAGACAACGCGATTACGGAGGAAAAACAGGTGAACTCAGCGCAATATGGCTATATTAGAGTATCGTCAAAGGAGCAAAACGAGGACAGGCAGTATATCGCCATGCTGGAATTCGGGATACCGGAGAAAAATATTGTTTTGGATAAGCAATCCGGCAAAAACTTTGACCGCCCGGGATATAAGCGGCTTGTTAAAAAGCTGAAGCGTGGAGATGTCCTTGCAATCAAAAGCATAGACAGGCTTGGACGAAACTATGATGAAATTTTGGAACAATGGCGATATCTTACAAAAGAAAAACGCATCGCGATCGTTGTCCTGGATATGCCTCTGCTCGATACGCGGCAGGGGCGCGATTTGACAGGAGTACTTATTGCGGATATTGTTTTGCAGCTTCTCAGCTACGTTGCGGAGACGGAACGAACCTTTATTAAGCAGTGTCAGGCAGAGGGCATCGCCGCAGCCAAGGCACGCGGTGTGCGCTTCGGCCGCAGACCGAAAGAGCGAACGGCAGAGTTTTATGAATTGAAAGCAGCCTGGGAACGGGGCGACGTTTCAGCCAGGGCGGCCGCCGAGAAGCTTGGGATTGCTCACGGCACATTTAAGCAGTGGGCAACAAGCTGATTTTTATTTGTTTGGAAGAAAAGTTGAAAAAAGTACACTTTATCTGCCAATTAAACCAAAGAAGCATTGACATCTCCTGTTCACATAAAATCGACAGATTTTTTACGTTTTCATTATATAACATTCATCAATGAATTGCAATATCCATACGGCAGATAAAGTGTACCTTAGCTACCGCTGATTGAATGCAGCAGAGAAAGATGGCGGGCAGCAAAAGTACACATTTTGTTAAATGCTTGTGTAACGAACGTTCCACAAATAAGCGCATCTGCGTAAGAAGCATCGGAAAGGGAGCAATGGGCTGATGAGGCAAGCCGCCGAAAATAGATTTAATCGGGAAGAGACGCTCGGAAAGTGCTTTGAGTGCTTGGTTTCAAGCGGCCTTGAGAATACATCTATACGGAATTTTAGCCTTGCTACCGGTCTTAATTCAAGCAGTCTCTATTATTGGTTTCGAGATAAGGACGAAATAGTGCTGGAAGCAACGCTTTTTGGACTGAAATCGATTATTGATGATCTGTTTACGCAGGCGTATGGCTACCTAAACGATTTAGATACTCTTTTTGTTCGGATACCACGCGCGATAGATGCATACAAAAAACATTTTAAATTAGTATATCAGGTCTTGGTAAGCCCCAAATACGGGGCCAGACTTAAAGACGCAACGAGCGAATTATCCGCCGCGTATGACAGCTATGGAATGGTGCTGGCAGACAGGCTGAATTGCGATTACGATATTCTTTGCCCTTTTGTGCATTTATTCATATCAGCGGCGACCAACTATGTATTGTGGGAAGATGAGGCGATAGCGGAAAAGCAATATAAAGAGATATATCAAGGGATCAACATAATCGTTATTCATAATAAGCAGCATGGGGGAAATGAAAATGGAGCAGAGCAGCACGCTTAGAAAAGACATAGATTCTTTTCAGCAGATCAGTAAAAAGCTTAGCGATACGATCAGGTCATGCGGGGTAGATTGGCGTGACGAGCAATTCCAGAAAATGACTTACGCAATACAGACGCTTGCGGCATCAACCAAGCAGCTTGTAAGCGATGCAGCAGAATGCGAAGCCGCAATAAAGCGCTTTAGGCAGATAGAAAGCGGGAAGTAATATGAGCAGTGTATCGGTTTCAAGGGAAGCTTTACATAAGGTGAAAACGGCGCTCGGCGATTTTCATACGGACGTGGATGCGGCGACAGCGCATATGAGGTCACATTTGGATGAGGAAGCGACAAACATACAAGCTTCAATAAAAAAACAGCGTGAGGCTGTCGCATCGCTGAAAAACAACTTGACGCGGCTGGCTTCGGATGTAGAGCAATGTCAAACGCAGATAATAGGCAATAATAATCGGATAAATTCGCTGAAAGGGCGTATTGAAAACATATCGGCACGCATTCGTGAGCTGGACAACGAAATAGCCAAACTGAGGGCGAAGAAGCAGCAGCTTATGTCACAGGGGCAGTCCAATGGCAGCTTGGAAAATAATAACAGCGCGCAGCTGAACAATATTGAAAACACGATTCAGGAATACGAAAAGCAAAAGAGGAAGCTTAACGAGGAGATATCCGACTTGCGCAGGCAGGAAAGCAGCCTTAACGAACAGAATGCCGTGCTGCGCAGCAACAAGATGAAGCTTGATGCCGCCTTTGAAAAAACCAAAAATGAACATGAATTCGCAAAAAGCAAGTGCGAAAGAATGGAAAGCGCGGGGCATGCGGCACAATCCGGCATAGTTGCCCTGTCCGGCACAATACAGCAATACAGGCAAAGAAGCTTGGACTCAAGCAGCACATATACATCCGGAATTGATAAATGCATTGCTGCTATTGATGAATACGAAGCAGTAAATCTTAGTAACGGCGGGAGCGGCGGGTGAATTGCGGGCAGCGTAAGCGGCATGAGCAGCGGAAACTCAGGCAGCGGGCTGCCCCGCATAGCGGGAAACATAAGGCAAATTTTGAACGAAAATCCTCCCCAAATGCGCGAGAATATGCTGTTTGAATTGTCTGTACTGAGAGATGACTTGGAGTTGACCGAAGGGAACCCGGATCTACCGCAGCTTGGCGGTTCGTATGCGGAAGTTCGCAAGCAGCTGAGAGATTCCGGGATCGGCGGATACACAGCCCATCATATACCGTCGGCTAAGGCTCAGGGGGCGAAACGCAAAGAAAACAGGCCATATTACGATTCGCTTCCAACGGTTGCCATCTCAATTGTGGATCATTGGGATGGAACGGATAGCTACGGCGGCAGGCAGGGCAGAAGGCATAGATCTTTTTTGCCGGATGTTCCGAGATCGGATTCATACAAAAATGAAATAACTGCGGAAATTGAGGAGGGCAATTTCATGAATGTTGTCAGGAACGAAGTGTACAATATCCGTGATCGCTTCGGAAATGATTACGATGGCGGTATAAGCCGGTATTTAGACGCTTTGGAAGCCTTTTTGCAAGATAAATGAGCAGTAATAAAATAACATACTAAAAAATAAGGAGGTAAAACAAATGCCTGGTGTATCAGTTGAATCGGCAGCGGTAGAAAGTGCTATATCGCTTTGCCGGCAATCCATTCAGCAGTTTAATAAGGCATCGGATGATTTGAACAGGAAGTTCCAAGCTGCGGGTACTTCTTGGAAGGACAGCAAGTATCAGCAACTCGGCGGGATAGTCAACGAATGTACGCGCGCGCTGTCTAATCCGATAAAGCAGCTTGAGGAATGCATGACGTCACTCAATGCGCTGCATAAAGCCATAGTTGAGTACGAGCAGACAAGAGTTAAATGAAAGGGGGGTAATATCAGATGGCCATTAAATCGTCTCCTGAGGTTGTGCGTGACATGAAAAGCACAATTCAAAAGACTGTGACCTCTATACAGGGGATACAGCAAAACGTGAAGGGTGCGATGCGTTCAGGCGCAAGCTGGAATGACGCGCACGGCATGCAGTATCAGGCGCTGATGAAAAGAATAGCGCAGCTGACGCAATCGCCGATGGCAACGTTGATTGCAGCGGGTCCAAAGCTTGAAAGGCTTGCAACGGCACTTGATAGATACGGAAAAGTCAAATTTTAACGGAGGAACAGTAAAATGATTTTTTGTACAAAATGCGGCGCCAAGCACGATGATGGCGCAATGTTCTGCTCAAAATGCGGCACTCCGCTGCAGAGCCCTGCTCAGGAAAACAATCAGAAAACGATTCCGAACGCAGACCAGAACGCGAAAAGGATTCCCAACAGCGCCAAGCAGGCCGATGATATACCGTTCTTTACCCCGCCTGCGGATAGCGACGATATCCCGTTCTTTGAACCGCCTGCAAAGCCGAATAACAACGAGCCGGTTTGCTTCCATCATCCTAACGAGCCGGCTGCCGCGCAGTGCGCCCGCTGCGGCAAATACATTTGCAAGGACTGCGCCGAAGCATATACCGTCAGCTCCGGAGAATATGAAAACAAATGCCTGTGCTTTGATTGCTGCCAGGCTCTCGTTGCGGAAAACGTGGAGCTGCTCAAAAAGCAGAAAACGCAAATCATCAAAATCGGCGTAATAACACTGATCGGAATGATCGCAGGCCTGGTAGTGTTTTGCGGTGCCAGCGCGCCGGCGCTGGCCGTCTTCATAGGCATGCTGTGGTTTGGCTCATTCGGAATGTGGGTGAAAAACTCTTTCCTTGGCTGGTGGAATAATCCGGCGGGTCGTTCTCTTCCGGGCTTTATCGGTGCGTGCTTGGGCGGCGCGGTGGTTGCCCCGTTTAAGACGATCATAAAAATCGTGCAGTGCGTTAAGTATTGGATAAGCACTTCGAAGTATATCGAAGAAGATTCCGAGGCGCTTGAGCAGATGCGTGAATATATGGAATATACGCAGGTCAGGAGCGAAAATAAGGGCGTTGATCTTGAAACCCTTATGGCGCAGGGCAGCGAGCTTTATAATAACTCCTATGCCAAAATGGTCAGCACTCAGGGCGAGGCTGCTGCCGATGCAAAGCTCAGGAAATGCACCACAACTATTGCCAAAAACGGCGAGATCATCAGGAACTTTGCCGCTTGATAAGCAAAAGCCGGAAAGCATTCGGCCGGGGGCTGTGCATTGCCTTCGGCCGTGCATAAGGCGGAATATATACGCGGCACTTTAATGTGCGGTTATACTTAACAGGAGGAGAATTATCATGGAAAACAATAACCCTAACAATATCCCTAACGAAGAAGCTGTTATCGCAAGAAGGCGCGCCCTTGCCGCTGCATTGCAGCGGAGTGAACCGGTTATTGTAACGCCCACCGGCTCCGTTGAAATAGAGGGTGAAGCAGATGAAAACGGACTGTCCGGAATCGAAGTGCCGGCCGGAAAGCTCGCGTAAGGGGAGGCTGTATGGCTTTTTACTGGTATCAAAGAGATCCGGAGCTTTATAAGGCTGAAGTTGAAACAATGAGGCGCTTTTTTCCGTCGTTTAAGATAAATCAGCTGCCGGACGGATCGGGGCGCTTGTACTGGCGCGGAAAGGTTCAGCCTGCAGGCGAGGGCGGAATGGTTTGGGATCTTATGCTGATCTACAAAAACGATCATCCGCATGCGACGGGCGGCGAATACGGCGGCTCCGTTCAAATACTGCCGGTGCAGCCGCGGCTGAAGGATCTTGCCGAAAAAATGATGCCGCTGATACTTGAAACCTACGGGACGTATGATAACGCCGCCGCGCACGGCTTCGGCCTGGGCTTGCCGCATATTTACCGTAACAATTTCGGAAGGAACGAGGAATATTTTATCTGCACGGCAGACCCAAAATATTTCAAAGCGGGATTAAATCGTTCGACATCTGCCGCTTCCGCCCTTAGCTGGGCATGCAAATGGATAATCCTTTGCGAGATGTGGCTGAACGGCGAAATAGGCGACGATCTTGCCCTTGAAGGAAACTATTAAGAAACCCGATAAGGGGGGCAGCCGGCATTCGAGCGCATGCTGCCCCTGCATGAACCGAACGAAGCAAAGCGAGATGGTATTAATATGAAGGTTGTTTTTTCAACAAGGGCGTTCGCAGCTATATTGGCCGAAACAACAGAAAAAATTAAGACAGAAACTGGCGGGCTGTTCCTTGGGAAATATAAAGACGGCATATGGTATGTTGTCGAGGCCATAGATCCGGGGCCCAAGTCCGTTTTTGAGGTTGCTTACTTTGAGTACGATAGGGCATATACTCAGCACCTGATAAGGAAAACGGCGAATTTATACGCTTCAAAGCTTGAACTTATCGGCCTTTGGCACAGGCATCCGGGCTCGTTCGATATTTTTTCATCAACAGACGATGAGACGAACGCCAAGTATGCCAAGCTCAATGAGCATGGGGCAATATCGGGCCTTGTAAATATCGATCCGGATTTCAGACTTACGATGTATCATGTGGACAAGCCATGCAGGTATTCAAAAATAAAATACGAAGTAGGCGACGAACTTTTTCCGGCCGGATTATTGGCGCTGAAAAAGCCGGACGATTTCAAGGCGCTGATGAAAAAACTGAGCACATACAAAGGCTTTGACATGCAGCAGACTGAGAAACAGCGCAAGCACGCCTGCCTTGCGAGTTTTATGAAGATGATAAGCCCATATTTGGATAGCTATGCATGCATGAACGCGATATCCGAATCGGATATGGATGAACAAAAGAGCAAGGACAGACTTATAGAACTGCTGCTTGATGATTTAATATTTTTTGCGGATGAGGCGGGGATGGAGGTAACGGTAGCGCAGCACGGGAAATATGCCGCCGTTTCTCAGAACACAACGGAGGGGACAACACGGCTGTATTTTGCTTATTCCGAAAAAGATGATCAAGGCGTGTTTGAATACGGCGGTAAGAATTATTTTTACAAAGCAGGCCTGTTCAAGGAATTGTTTACGAAGGCCGTAAATGAAAAGCAGCCTGATAAAAACGCGGGCGCAGCGCATACGAATGGAGGCGGCGCCTTGAACGGCTGGCTTAAGTTTTTGACTGGCATTAAAAACGGAGAGACTGACGATGAATGAAATTGAGAGCATTTTTGGCGAAAAAATAGAAAAGACGGTTTTTATTTCCGATGAGCAGCTTCATGACGGGAATATTAAAGCGCTTTACGGAAGATATTTTGAAGATACAAGCATTTTCAATGTTTTCCCGGCGCAGTTGAGCGACAGGGGGGAGCATCTGTGCGATGTTCTTGCGCCGAACGAAGACCCTGAAACACGGGCGGGGTTTTGCGCGGTTTTTACGGGGGAGCAGCTTGAATTTTATTATGACGGAAAGAAGCTGAAGGTTGAAGCATACGGGCTGTATCAAAGCATTTTCTCCCGCAATAAAGGAATACTGGAAACCGATAAAATGACGCATAAACGGGCGGTCATTTTGGGCTGCGGTTCAGTGGGCAGCCTTGTGGCGATGGAGCTTGCAAGAGCCGGCGTGGGGCACTTCCTGCTTTGCGATGCGGATATAGTGGAATACCATAACGTGTGCAGGCATCAGTGCGGCATCGAGGACGTTGGCGACCTGAAGGTAAATGCGCTGGGGAGAAAACTGAAAAACATAAATCCGAACGTTGAGGCCATCCGCTTTGAAGGGATAGTTCAAAACATTCCCAAGGCAATGCTTGATGAATTCTGTACGGCTGATCAAACGATATTCGTAGGATGTGCGGATAACAGGGATGCGGACGTTTATGCCAACCGGATAAGCATTTACTATTCGGCGGCTTTCCTGTCCATAGGCTTCTGGGAAAGGGCATACGCGGGAGAGATATTCTATCATATTCCCGGCAGGGGAATGCCATGCTACGAATGCGCGCTTGGCGATGGGGGAAACATTTCCGCAAGGGCTCAGGCCAATCATCACATATATTCTAATCAGGAAAACACAGAGGGAATGAAATTTGAGCCCGGTATTTCGGTGGATATCAATTTTATTACCACGATAGGCATAAAGCTGATAATCGATATACTCAATTCCACTGATCTGGACTATATTCCGCGCCTTTTGAACAACCTTGCGCAATATACAATCATATGCAATACCGATAACCCAAAGATCGGCGGAGAAATGGTTGAAATATTCAGCTATCCGCTTCAGGTAACAACGTCACTGGTGGTTTGCTACAACAGAAAAAAATGCAAGGGCGACGGAATATGCATGTATGAAGCGGAAGAAAAATAGTTTTTGTGCGGATTAAAAGCAAAAACAGGAAAGTGCGACGGAGGTATCTATGGAACTCATACCCATGACATATCAGGAAACTTTTCGGCTGATACAGGATATGAACGCACTTATTGACAAAACGGACGGCTTTGCGCTGAACATGCAAAAGCTGTACTGCGTCAAGGAAGTGAAAATGAAGGAGAATCATTGCGATATAATGCGCAAGCTTGATTCCGATCATCAAAACGCAATTGAAAACACCAAGGCAAGATCCAAGAATATGATAAATGAGGCAAAAAGGATCAAGCGGGAAATGCATGCGCTCGATGAGCAGCTTTCGCATGCAGACAAATACTATGTAAAAACCAAAAAGAAAAAAGAGCTTGAGCTTGCCGGTGTGAAAGACAGAAAATATGATTCCAACGGCGATTATTTTAAAGCACTCGATCAAATTAAGCATCGCTATTCGGATTTGAGCCGCAAGTACTCCACCGATATACTCCCAAGCCTTATAAACGGGTTAAACTATCTGTTCTCAAGCAAACGCAAACAGGAGTACGAGGAACTGATAATCCTGCTCAACACGGTGGATGCGTTTGTGACTGAGATTGGCTCCGCAATGCCGGAGATAACGGCCGAAACGATCGCCGACATGGACTCCGAATATAAAGCGCAGAGGGAAAAGCTTGAAGCGACGCAGCATTTGGAAATAGAAGCCTTGGCGACGGAATATGAGCATAACATGGCCAGCTTTGCAATGAAAGCGGATGCTGAGTTTGACAAGCTGCTTCCCAAAACGCTTATTAACAGAATGAGGGAGGCGCTGAATAAATTCAGCGATTCATTCGGCAAGGTCAATTCCGCCGTTCCGGTCGCCAATAATATGCTTGCTGCGGCGATTGTGGATTATCCGATAGCCGACTTTATTAAGTCGGATGCGATAAACAAGATCATAAACAAAAAATGCAATGCGATCATAAGCGACGGGAGCATCAAGTTTCCGCTGATATGCTCGACTACGTCCCCTTTGTCATTTTATATTAAGACGGACGGAACCGGCTCGGAGCCGGTAAAGCAGCTTATACACGGAATAATGTTTTCATTCTTGTCATCCGTGCAGGTATCAAAGCTTAAACTTAGCGTGATAGACTGCGAAAACCATGGCAACAGCGCAGCGCCCTATTTCGACGCGAGGAAGAAAATGCCGGAGCTTTTTGACGGCCAGTTCTATACAAACTACGAAGCGGCTGCCGCAAAAATACGGGCGCTGAACGAAGAGGTAGAGCGTATTTCTCAGGATGTTTTGGGAACTCAGTATGCATCTGTTTTCGGATACACAAAGGATAATCCAAACAGCGAATGCCGTGTCGAACTTCTTACGGTTTTTGATTTTCCCAAGGGCTTTGATGAATATCTGCTTTCTGCTCTTGAAAACATTATTGTTCACGGGCCGCAGTGCGGGATATATGTTGCCATTACCGAAAGCGGCGAAATATCTTCGAATGTTTACTCAAAAGAATACATAAACCATATTGCGAAAATAAGAAAGGCCTGCGCTTTTATACAGCAGAGAAACACCAAATTCACTGCATCAGGGCTTGATTTAACGTGCTGCGCAATGCCGCCGCGAAACGAATTCAACGCTTTCTTTTCAAAGTATTTGCTTATTAACGAAAGCATAAAGAACCGTGGCATCGCTTTCCCGCCGATCATAAAGCGGCTGGTGGACAGCCGGGATGAAGCGGCGCTTGAGCAAAGCATAAAGGACGTTTGCGATGCAGCGAGCGCTTATGACAATGGCTACGGGCACGTTCCGCAGGCGGCCAACGTGTATCCGGAGCAGGTGATAATAGGCCAAACACAGTATCCGCAGGATGTGTTTGCGGACTGCCTCGGCTGCGAAAAGATCAAAAGCAGCTTTGCGGCACCGAATGGGCGCATAATGCTTACGCTTTCGCTTGATTTAAGTCAATCTGCGAACCTGCTGCTGTCCTTTGACGAAAGCCGGGCGGGAAATGCGGCTGCGTTTACGCATAATGTTATATGGAGCTTCCTTTCGGCACTGCCGGTTACGAAGACAGATGTTGTAATATTCGATGCCGAGAAAAAAGGCGGAAGCGTAACGCCGTTCCTCGGCTTCAAGAAGGCCTGCCCGGACGTATTTGACGACAATATCTATTCGAACGCGGATGATATTTACGAGCGGCTGAATAAATTGAACCGGCAGATAGACAGCCTTATTCAGGAAAAGCTCGGCAGCCGCTTTGCCAATCTTTTGGAATATAACCGCAATACGCCAAATATGGCGGAGCCCATAACGCTGCTTGTAATATATGATTTCCCGGGCGGCTTTGACGCAAGAGCATTGAGCATGCTGAACAACATACTCAAAAACGGCGGAAAGTGCGGCGTTTATACAATTATATGCCATAATCGCGGCGTGCATTATTCCTCTTATGATAACGTTAATGAATATATGGAAACCTATAAGCGGAGCTGCACGCAGATAGAACTGACGGATAAAGCGATATCTCTCCTTCCGTTTAATCTGCCCATTTCCGTAAAGGAGCCTTTGACGTACAAAGAGATCGACAAATTTGTTGAGGATTATAAAGCGGAGAGCGAAAAGATAAAGAACAAGGGATTGTCTTTCACGGATATTTTGGATGACGGGCTGTTTTCAAGAACACTTGAAAAGGGTCTGTCCATACCCGTTGGCGTGGTCGACGGGGAGCACATAGTGCCTATCACGTTTGGCCGTGGGTCTTCGCATCATGCGCTCATTGCCGGCGCAACCGGTTCGGGTAAATCCACGCTGCTGCACACGCTGATTATGAGCGCAATGCTGAATTATTCACCGGATCTGCTTAACCTCTATCTAATGGATTTCAAGAGCGGTACTGAATTCAAGGTGTATGATTCAAGGCGTCTGCCGCATATTAAACTGCTTGCGTTGGATGCAATGCAGGAGTTCGGCGAAAGCATACTTGAAAATCTTGTTAGCGAAATTGGCAGGCGAAGCGAGATGTTCAAGTCTGTTGGCGCGTCTACACTGGGCGAATATGTTAAGCTTTCCGGCGTGGCAATGCCCAAAATACTTATAATAATGGACGAGTTTCAGGTTCTGTATAACGATTCCACAAATCGCAAGGTGGCAAACCATTGCGCGGAATTGACAAAGCGCATAGTAACGGAAGGCCGTTCCTACGGCATGCACCTGTTGATGGCTACGCAGTCCACAAAAATCATTTCGAATCTTACGATTGAAACAGGAACGATTGAGCAGATGCGTATAAGGATAGGCCTGAAATGCGGCGAATGGGACGCAAATTATCTGTTTACGGAGAGAAACGATGCGAAAGCATTGAAAATGATGAAAGGGCCGATAGGCACGGCCGTTATGAACGAGGAATATACGGAAAAGGACCTGATAGCCTTCCGGGCGGCTTATTGCGATGACGCAACGCAAAAGAAATACCTTGATATTATCGCCAATGAGCTTACGGAATACAAATACGATCTCCAGACGTTTGAAGGCAGCAAGGTAACGCCTCTGCTGGATACGGAATTCGGCTCATCTGGTCTTGACGACGAAGCGCCGCTTGCCGTCGAGATAGGCTCGCTTATTAAGGTTGCGCCGCCGCTGAGAATAGTGTTCGACCGCCGCCGCAAGCACAATACGCTGATATGCGGAAGCGGAGAGCGTATGTCCGAAAATCTTATGAATCTGTATTCGCTTGCAATACTTAAAAACAATGGCGCCAAGCTCTATTGCTTTGATGGCGAGCGGCTGCTCGGTCCTTCTCAGGCCGATCGCTTCTATGAAGAATACGCGCGTTTCGGCTCAAGGTTTACAATGGCTGACGGCAGGGGAGACATTATCCGCTGCATCAATGAAGTATATGACATATATACTGCAAGAAAAAAGAAAAACAGCGGCAATCAGATATTCATCATGATCAAAAACCTTCAGTTTATGGATATAATCAAGTCGATGCTGAAGGGAGAACCGATAGATGAATCGGATTATCTTGAGGATGCACCGGTTCAGGAAGTGCCGGATGATCCGTTCGATTTCGGCATGGGAATAGATACTTCTGCGATGAATGTATCGGACAAGCTGCTTAAGCTGATAGACGACGGAACGGTCTACGGAGTATTCTTCATAATCGGAAGTATTGAATTCCAAAGCGTTAAGGAATGCATGTACTTTGGGGAAAATACTCTTCCCAAGTTCCCCGAACGATATGTATTCTCGCTTAACGACAGCGATGCCGAATCGCTGATAGAGAATATATCGGT
Organism: Christensenellaceae bacterium Phil1; assembly: GCA_001940855.1. Classification (GTDB taxonomy): domain Bacteria; phylum Bacillota; class Clostridia; order Christensenellales; family CAG-138; genus Phil1. Next base: position 24,074 of record MSGS01000065.1, read on the forward strand.
AAAGTCTCTTAAGCATAACACGGTGTATTATTCCGATTCGATCAAGAATACATTCCAGGTGAAGCCGTATGTTTTCCCATCCGCAGAGGAGCTTCATATACACCTGAATTCTGTTATAGGGGGTAACGAATAATGCCATCGGTTTCCGTTTCGTCTGATGAATTAAGAAGGCAGCTGACCATGCTTGCGGTGACTGCCGAAGAGGTGGAGCGCGCATACAAAACCATATTGTCGCAGTACAGGCAGCTTGGCGGCCGATGGAACGATAACAAATTCAGGGAGCTTGGCGATGTTATAAACGAAAGCGTATCGTCGCTCAAGAAAATTCAGCTCGTGTTTCTTAAAGGCCAAAAGGACATGATACAAATACTGCGGGCGGTGGAGGAATACGAGCAGACAAATTTGAACGGCGCGGCGCAGGGCTCCTTTGGCAATGCGCCGCAGGGCGCGGGTACGCAGGCAGACTTTGGCGGCGCGGCGCAGGACCAGGCGGAAGAAGGCGGCTTTACCCTGCATTATTCGCGGGAAATGACCGATAACATGTGGCAGCGCAATGTGGAAAGCACAGATGCGATGATAGACAATTATAAAGAGGCGCTGATGGAACGCGGAGTTCCAGACGGGGAGTGGCTTAATAATACGCTCTCTCGGCATAGGGCGGCGATGCTGGAACAGTGCGGCTATGAGCTGGATGTTGCAAGCGGCCATTCGCAGGACAGTACGAATGACGCGAACGCATATAGCTGGCCGGGGGATTATCACGCATTTTACGATCAGCTGGCCGAAGAATACAGGCAATACTGCCAAAACGGCGGGCAGGATAAATAGCCCGGCGATACGCTGACAAGCGGCGGAAAGGACGGGGAAATGGGATTTAAGGATACATTGGCCAAGGTATTCAGGCTCAGCAATATAGGCACGTTTATATTCTTTGCGCTGAATTTGTCTGTGATCATAGGCCTGCTTTATCCGTACAGTATTACTCCGGCAGGGGGGATGATATTGCTTGCCGTTTATGTTATAACGGTAGCGATCGGCTTTTCTCCCGTCGGAGAATGGGCGCTTTGCATATTTGCCAGTGCGAGGGACATAAAGCGCCGCGATATGAAGATAAAGCTGATACCGCTGCTTGAAATAGTATACGGAAGGGCGAAGCGCGAAGCGCCGAATATGGTGGATTCGCTTCGCCTGAAAATAGTTCCGGGCAGCGGGGTAAACGCATACGCGCTCGGCAGGAGGACTATTGGCGTTACGGAGGGACTTCTTGATCTTCCGGACGAAATGATAATGGGCATATTTGCGCACGAGCTTGGGCACATTGCGAACCGCCATTCCGAAATACAGCTGCTCATAGGCGGGGCAAACGCAGTGGTTTCCATTTTCTTGCTGATACTTAAGCTTGCTGCATGGGCAATATCTGGAATATTCGGGCTTGCTGCGATCGGTACGCGAAAAAGCGGCGCAGGCTGCCTGATAGGGCTTTTCGGCAGCATTGCCGCGCTTAGCGTTTTTGCGTGGACAAAGTTCTGTATGCTGTTTTTAATGTGGTCGGCAAGAAGAAACGAATTCATTGCCGATGAGTTCGCATATAAGCTGGGCTTTGGCGGGCAGCTTGCATGGGCGCTGGATAATCTGGCGGACAGTGCGCCGCCCGGCAGCATTTTGAAGGCGCTGTATTCAAAGCATCCGGGAAAGGATGAACGAATAGCCCGCCTGCAAAGCCTTGGCGCGGAATATTCAAGATGGCATTAACCCTGCTGCTTTAGCCCTCGTCCGGCATTTGGGAATCGTATATACATTCGTCCCAGATGCTCTCTTTGCAAAATTCGTCCCATATGGCGGTCTCAAGCTCGCTCAGCGCGGCTGCAAGGCCGTTTTCGTTTGCGGGGAATGCGGCGGCATAGCCCGCTGCGTCCGCATCGCAGAAGCCGGTTTTGTTGCTCCAGCCAACTATTTCCGGCAGTATCCCGCGCGCATCAAGCCATTCGGCAAAGGCCATGGAAAGCGCAGGGTAGTCTATCTGCCCCAGCGGCGCTGCGCCGAAGCCCTCGTGCGAAATATAGAATGGGCCGGCGTATTTAAGTCCGTTTTTATATTGAGATACAAGCGTTTCAACTTTGCTCATAATATTCACCCCGTTCAGCGTTTATAGCTATAGTTTACCCGCCTTTATTGCTTTTGTAAACGCCTGCTTTTGAACATTGTAATCAAACCAGTCGCGTCTGCCAGCAGCCAGCCTATGGGTATTGCCATCCATATGCCTATTTCGCCTATTTTTGCGGAAAGTATATACGCAAGCGCCACGCGCGTGCCCAGCGATATAACCGTAAGCACAACGGACATTGCGGGCCGCTGCACCGCGCGGAAATAGCCATACAGCAGGAAAAGGCAGCCTATACCGAAATAGAACGCGCCTTCTATGCGAAGATATTTTATTCCCGCCAGTAGCACGGCTGTTTCGTTTGCGTCAATAAATATAAGCATCAGCGGGCGGGCAAATGCGAACACCAGCGCCGATATTGCCACGCTGAACGCCGTGCTTATAATAAATGCTTGCTTCGTGCCCGCGCGTATGCGCCCATGGTCGCCCGCTCCATGGTTCTGCGCAACGAATGTGGAATAAGCGTTGCCGAAGTCCTGCACGGGAAGGTAGGCGAATGTGTCTATCTTCACCGCGGCGGCAAACGCGGCCATTACCGTAGCGCCGAAGCTGTTTACAAGCCCCTGCACCATAAGTATGCCGAAGTTCATTACGGACTGCTGAAGGCAGGTGAGGGAGGACAGGCTGAATATATCCTTCAGTATAGGCTTGCTGAAGCACATATCCTCGTGCCTTGGGATAAGCTCCGGGCATTTGAAAAGCACATACAGGCATAAGCCCACCGCTGAAACGTACTGCGCAATAACCGTTGCCCAAGCTGCGCCCGCAATGCCCCAACTGAATACCAACACGAATATCAAGTCAAGCGCAATGTTCAGCACGGCGGATATCGCAAGGAAAATCAGCGGCACGGAAGAATTGCCAAGCGCGCGCAGCAGGCAGGAAACATAATTGTAAAGCGAGGTCGCAATAAGCCCAACGTATATAATTGCCAAATATTCGCGCATACCGCTGCGCACAGCGTCCGGCACGCGCAGGAACGAGAGAATTGGCTCCATGAAGGCGTATACTGCGGCGTTGAGCAGCACTGTTATAGAAAGGATGAGCACGAATGCGTGCAGTATGCCTGATCTCAGCGAAGAAGAATCGTTCCGCCCGCGGTATATCGAAAAAAGCGCGCCCGAACCCATGCTCAGCCCCAGGAATATGGAAGTGAGAAACGTAATAAGCGTATAGGCCGAACCAACCGCGGCAAGCGCGTTTGCGCCAAGCGCACGGGATACGATAAGCGTATCGGCAATGTTATAAAACTGCTGCAGCATATTGCCCGCCATCATTGGCAGCGCAAACAGAATGAGCGAGCGGGATATGCTCCCGCGCGTAAGGTCACGATACATGGCACATTCCTCAACTGATGATAGTGATGCGAAAGCATATTATAAAAAATGCTTGCGCAATAGTCAACAATATTGCCTAAAATGTTTGTTTTTTGCCGCGCGCGTGGTATAATGCAGGGTATGACAAAAACGGCGTTATCCCGTTAGGCGGATAGGAAAGGTGAAACATGAAAGTCAGCGAGCTGTTAGGCGAAAGGTATAAGGACAGGGTTGCGGAAATAGAAAGCCAAAACCTTATGGTAAGGGGCGGCTATATTAAGCAGGTGGGCAACGGCATATATTCCCTTATGCCTCCCGCGCGGCGTATACATAATAAGATAGAGGCGATATTGCGCCAGGAGATGGACAGGATAGACGGGCAGGAGGTACTGTTCCCCGTTACTATGCCCGCAACGCTTTGGCAGGCTTCCGGCCGCTGGGAAAGCGTCGGCAAGGAGCTTTTGCGCTTTAAGGACAGGAGCGGCGCGGATATGGTGCTTGGCATGACTCATGAAGAAGCGGCCGTGCATATGGCCATGAACGTGGCGAGCACATATCAAAAGTACCCCTTTATGATATATCAGATACAGACTAAGTTCCGCGACGAGCCCCGTGCCCGCGGCGGCCTTATAAGGGTGCGCGAATTTACTATGAAGGATGCGTATTCCTTCCATACCTCTCAGAAGGATCTGGAGCGGTATTATAAGCGCTGCTACCGCGCGTATGAGCGCATATATGCCCGCGTAGGCATACCGGAAGTCGTTGCCGTTGCGTCCGATTCGGGCATGATGGGCGGCAAGGTTAGCCACGAGTTCATGCTGCTTACCGATATTGGCGAGGATACCATCGTCCTTTGCCCGGAGTGCGGCTACCGCGCGAACATGGAGGCGGCGGACTGCATAGTGCATAACGACCCCGATGAAGCCATGGCCCCGCTTGAAAAGGTTGCAACGTATGACAACAAGACCATTGAGGAAGTGTGCAGCTTCCTGCACGGCAGCGCGGAAAAGAGCGCCAAGGCCGTTGTGTATCAGCGCAACGAGGACGACAGCTACGTTCTGGTATTCGTGCGCGGCGACCTTGAGGTGAACGAAACAAAGCTGAGGAACTATCTTAAGGCGGAGGTGCATCCCGCCGTTGAAATAGACCACGCCGGCCTTGTTGCGGGCGCGATAGGCCCCGTAAACCCCGCCAAGGGCATAACCGTGGTATATGACCGCTCGCTTATAGGCGCAAGGAATCTTATATGCGGCGCGAATGAAGAAGGCTACCACTTCACAGGGCTCAACATGGATAGGGACGTGCCTAATGCCGAATATGTGGACGTTGCCAAGGCGACCGTGGGCGGCGTATGCCCCAAGTGCGGCAAGCATTCGCTTACCATTAAAAACGGCATAGAGGTCGGCAACATATTCCAGCTTGGCCGCCGCTACACCGAATCCATGGGCATGACCTATGACGATGAAAAGGGCAACCGCGTCAACCCCATAATGGGCTGCTACGGCATAGGCGTGGGCAGGCTGATGGCCAGCGTGTGCGAGGAGCATCATGACCAGTACGGCCCGGTATGGCCCATATCAATAGCCCCTTGGGAAATAGAGATATGCGCCCTGCGTGCGGATCAGGCGCACGTTAAGGAGGAAGCCAATAAGCTTTATAAGTCACTTATGGACGAAGGCTACGAAGTGCTGTTTGACGACCGCACCGTGTCCGCAGGCTTCATGTTCTCGGATGCAGACCTTTTGGGCAGCCCCGTGCGCATAGTAATATCGCCCAAGACGCTTGACCGCGGCGTGGTTGAAATAGTTACAAGGGACAAGACCATAAAGGAGGACGTTCCCCTTGAATGCGCCATGCAGCGCACCAAGGAAATAGTGGCGGAGCTTTACGCGCGCATAAACAGCCACGTTCCCGAAAGCATATAATTTAAGCTGAAGTAAAAAAGCGGGCAGTCCGGTAAGGGCTGTCCGCTTTTGCGCAGTATAAAGCTTATTCTTCACCGCTTTGTATGCGCCGCTGCATAGCGTATGCGTGGCGCAGCATGTATATTGCCATGGCAATAACGCCTATGCATATCACGCCGCCGGTTATTGCGTTCATGCGGCGGGGATACATTTCGGTATCGGGTGAAAAGCGGGCTATGAGCGCCGTTTGCAGGCCCAGCATGGACATCATTGCCGCAACAAGATTCACAGCCCTTGCCGCGGAAAGAATTGGCATGCCGAAGCGGCGGGATTTGGCAAGGTTGACTATTGCGCTTATGAACATATAAAACGCATGCAACGCGGAAAGATAAATGATATAGCCTGGGTAATTATAGCGAAGGTTGGCTATTACCATCAGCGATATCATCGCACCCATTGCCGCATTGAGCGCAAGGAGCATAAACCCCGTGCGGCGGTAGCAGGAATATTCATAATAAAGCCGCTCGCTGCCGCCAAGCGGAGCCGCGCGCCGCATGCCGAAAATGAGATACGCCCTAAGCATACCAAGCACGGCATAGTACACGGCCATGGATAAGAACCAGCGGGAGCCGTATCTAAGTCCGACTATCGTGCGGAAGGCGGCATACAGTATATCGACTGCCAAGCCGATATAAATGCCCGCAAGGCTTCTGAATTGCGCATCGCGTATATATCTTGTCAAAAGCCGCACGGGCATGGTTCGCTTCATTTGCTACCTCTTGGATTTACTGTAATTATAGTTTAACGCCTGCGCAATATTTTTTGCAAGTGCTATCTTTTTTTACATTCTTGCCGCATAGCTGTTTTTGTTTTTGCGCATAACCATGGTATAATATAAATTCAGCATGAAAAATGCTTTATGGCAACGAAAGGAAAGATTACTATGGGTCTGCCGGCAAAACTGGTTCACTCTCAATTGAACTTCTTCAAGCCGCTGGTGGCTAACTGTTCGCTGGAAACTATACGCCGCGGGCAGGATAAGCTGGGCGAGCTGATGGAAGCCATACACAGGAAGGACGTGATCACGCGCGATCATGCCTTCGCAAACTTTGAAGGCGCGTGGATAATACCCAAGGACGAGCGCAGGCAGGGCGTTATGCTTTACCTGCACGGCGGGGGATACACCTGCGGAGACCTTGACTACGCAAAGGGCTTTGGCGCAACGCTTGCGGACGAGGAAGGCGTGCGCGTGTTTGCTGCGGCATACAGGCTGGCGCCGGAAAGCCCATACCCTGCGGCGGTGGAGGACGCGCTGGAAGCATATAACTACCTTCGGCAGAAGGGCTATAAGCCGGAGCATATAATGCTCTGCGGCGAAAGCGCGGGCGGCGGGCTGTGCTTTGCACTGTGCTTAAAGCTGAAGGAGCTTTCGCTGCCGCTGCCCTGCGGAATAATAGCCATTTCCCCGTGGGCGGACCTTACGGCCTCCGGCAGCACATACGAGACAAACCGCGAAAAGGATGTTTCGCTCACGGCAGAGGTGCTGGAGTTTTACGCCCAATGCTACGCCGGTGAGCACGACAGGCGGGAGCAGACAATATCGCCCCTGTTCGGGGAGCTTACGGGCATGCCGCCTTCGCTCATATTCGCTGGCGGGGACGAAATACTGCTGGATGATTCCGTGCGGCTCAGCAGGCGGCTGACCGAGTGCGGCTGCAAGAGCAGGCTTATAATCGCGCCGGAGCGTTGGCACGCATATGTGCTGTATCAGCTTAATGAAAATCAGGATGATTTCACAGCCATAAACGCTTTCCTCAACGACCATCTTTGCCCGGAAAGAAAGCTTAGATGGATGCGGCTGGACAACGCGGCGAAGATTTACCCCGCGGCAAGGCGGAAAAACTGGAATAATTTCTTCCGCGTGTCCGCCACTATGACGGAAAACGTGGACAGGGAGGTGCTTCAGGCCGCGCTGGACGTTACGGTGCGGCGGTTCCCGTCCATAGCCGTGCGGCTGAGGCGGGGCACGTTCTGGTATTACCTGGAGGAGCTTTCAAACGCGCCCAAGATTCGGGACGAGAAGGCTTACCCGCTGGCGTATGTGCCTTTCAAGGAGGTGCGGGAGTGCGCGTTTAGGGTTATAGTATACAAAAAGCGCATAGCGGTGGAGTTCTTCCACGCGCTGACGGACGGCAACGGCGCGCTGACATTCGTTAAAACGCTGGTTGCGGAATACATAACGCAGAAATACGGCGTGGAGATACCCAATGAGGACGGCGTACTCTGCCGCCTGGAAGCGCCAAGCGATGAGGAGCTGGAGGACAGCTTCCTTAAATTCAGCGGGGATGTGCGCGCCAGCCGCAGCGAAAAAACGGCGTATCACCTGAGCGGCACGCCGGAGGAAAACGGCTTTGTGGACATTGTTACGCTTATGCTCAGCGCGGACGATGTGCGCAAAAAGGCAAAGGAGCACGGCGTTACCGTGACGGAGTTCCTGTGCGCGGCAATGATGGAGGCCATACTTGAAATTCAGGCGGAAATGGTGCATTCCCGCCGCAGGAGAAAGCCGGTAAAGGTGCTTATACCCGTTAACCTGAGGAAGCTTTTTTCAAGCAAAACGCTCAGGAACTTTGCCCTGTACATAACGCCGGAGGTCGATCCCACGCTCGGGGAATACACGTTCGATGAAATATGCGCCATAGTGCATCACCGCATGGGGCTTGACTACACCGCAAAGCTTATGGGCACCCGCATTGCTACCAACGTGAGCAGCGAGCGGGCGCTTGCGCTGAAGGTTATGCCGCTTTTCATAAAGAACATTGCAATGAAGGCCGTGTTCGATGCGGTGGGGGAAAGGAAAAGCTGCCTGTGCCTATCCAACCTTGGCAACGTTACGCTGCCCGGGGATATGCCAAAGTATGTTGAGCGGATGGATTTCATAATAGGCGTGCAGGCGCGCGCGCCGCACAACTGCGGCATAATAACATACAACGGCACAATGTACATAAACATGATCCGCAACATAAAGGAGCCGGAGCTTGAGCTGAGGTTCTTCCGCGCGCTCAAGCGGCAGGGGCTTAACGCCGCCGTGGAGAGCAATCAGGCTTAAACGGACGGGAAAGAAAGGAGAGACGAATACATATGTATTGCATAAAATGCGGAGTGGAGCTGAAGGACAGCGAGGAAAAATGCCCGCTTTGCGGCACGGTGGTGTTCCATCCGGACATGAAGCGGCCGGACGGTGAAAAGCCGTATCCCGCCGAAAGCAGGCGGCCTGCCGAAACGGCCAGCCGCTCGGGCATGCTGTTCATAACAAGCATAATGTTCTTGGTGCCGTTCGTGCTGTCGCTGCTGTGCGACTGGAAGGTGAACGGAACGCTTGTATGGTCGGGCTATGCGGCGGGCGCACTTGCGCTTGTATACATAATAGTAGTGCTGCCCATGTGGTTCCGCCATGCAACGCCGGTTATATTCGTTGCGGCGGACTTTGTGGCGATAGGGCTATATTTACTGTATATCGATTTTGCCGTGAACGGGCATTGGTTCCTTTCCTTCGCGTTCCCCGTGACCGGCGGGGCTATGCTTATTGCCTGCGCCGCGGTAACTCTGCTGCATTATCTTAGGAAAGGCCACCTGTTCGTGTACGCGGGCACGCTCATAGCCATTGGCGGCTTCGCGGTGCTTGTGGAGTTCCTTATAAACATAACGTTCCATGTGAGCGATACGCTCGTGTGGTCGCTGTATCCGCTGGCGTGCAGCCTTATATTCGGCGTAACGCTTATCGTTATCGCCTGCTGCCCCAAGATGCGCGAGGGACTGAGAAGGAAGTTCTTTATATAGGGGCTGCGGTAAATACAAACAAACCGGGGGACGGCAATCCGTCCCCCGGTTTAGCTTTATTCAAACCTGAATACTTATTTCTTATTTGTTCCTTATGTTGGCCTGGGCCGCGGCAAGGCGGGCGATAGGCACGCGATAAGGCGAGCAGGATACGTAGTCAAGACCAACGCGGTGGCAGAAGTCTATGCTGGAAGGATCGCCGCCGTGCTCGCCGCAGATGCCCAGATGGATGTCCGGACGGGTAGCGCGGCCCATCTTGGCAGCCATGTCTACCAGCTTGCCTACGCCAACCTGGTCAAGGCGCGCGAAGGGATCGGACTCGTAGATCTTCTTCTCGTAGTAAGCGCTCAGGAACTTGCCCGCATCGTCACGGCTGAAGCCGAAGGTCATCTGGGTAAGGTCGTTGGTGCCGAAGGAGAAGAACTCGGCCTCGGTGGCTATCTGGTCGGCGGTAAGGGCCGCACGCGGAATCTCTATCATGGTGCCCACGAGGAACTTGAACTCGGTGTTGTTCTCCTCCATAACCTTCTTGGCGGTCTTTACGACGAAGCTCTTAACGTAAGCAAGCTCCTTCACCTCTCCTACCAAGGGAATCATGATTTCGGGAACTATGTTCAGCCCGGTTTCGCGGCGCACGTTGATGGCGGCCTCTATAACGGCGCGGGTCTGCATTTCCGCAATTTCGGGATAGGTCACGCACAGGCGGCAGCCGCGATGGCCCATCATGGGGTTGAATTCGTGCAGGCTGGCAACGGTGGCCTTCAGCTCTTCAAAGGTCATGCCCATTTCCTTGGCAAGCTCTGCAATTTCCTCGTCCTTATGGGGCAGGAACTCATGCAGCGGGGGATCAAGGAAGCGGATGGTAACGGGGTTTTCGCCCATGGCCTTGTAGATGCCTTCAAAGTCGCTCCTCTGCATGGGCAGCAGCTTATCCAGCGCCTTGCGGCGGGCTTCTTCGGTCTTGGACACTATCATTTCGCGCATGGCGGGGATGCGGTCCTCATCGAAGAACATATGCTCTGTACGGCAAAGGCCAATGCCCTGCGCGCCGAAGCTTACCGCCACGGAGGCATCATGCGGATTGTCCGCATTTGTGCGTACGGCAAGCCTCTTGTGCTTGTCCGCCATTTCCATTATGCGTCCGAAATAGCCGCTGTTGGGGTCGGCGGGGATGGTGGGGATAAGAGCATCGTAGATGCAGCCGGTGGAACCGTCAAGGCTCAGCACGTCGCCCTCGTGATAGGTCTTGCCAGCAAGGGTGAACTGCTTGTTCTCTTCGTCCATCTTTATTTCGCCGCAGCCGGATACGCAGCAGGTACCCATGCCGCGCGCAACGACGGCCGCGTGGGAGGTCTGTCCGCCGCGAACGGTCAGAATACCCTGGGAATACTTCATGCCCTCAATGTCCTCGGGGCTGGTCTCAAGGCGAACGAGTATTACTTTCTCGCCCATCTTGCCCTGCTCAACCGCATCCTCGGCGGTGAACACAATCTTGCCCGCGGCAGCTCCGGGGCTGGCGGCTATGGCCTTGCCTACGGGCTTTGCAGCCTTCAGCGCGGCGGGGTCAAACTGCGGATGCAGCAGCATGTCCAGGGACTTGGCGTCTATCTGCATCAGCGCTTCTTCTTCGCTTATCATGCCTTCGTCAATCAGGTCGCAGGCAATCTTGATGGCGGCGGCAGCGGTACGCTTGCCGTTACGGGTCTGCAGCATGTAAAGCTTGCCGTGCTCAACGGTGAACTCCATGTCCTGCATGTCATGATAATGATTTTCAAGGGTCTTGCAGACTTCCACGAACTGCTTGAACGCTTCGGGGAACTTCTGCTCCATCTCGCTTATGGGCATGGGGGTGCGCACGCCGGCAACGACGTCTTCGCCCTGAGCATTGGTCAGGAATTCGCCGAAGAGGCCCTTGCTGCCGGTGGCGGGGCTGCGGGTGAACGCAACGCCGGTGCCGCAATCATCGCCCATGTTGCCGAAGGCCATCATCTGCACGTTAACGGCAGTACCCCAGGAATAGGGAATGTCGTGATCCATGCGGTAAATGTTGGCGCGGGGGTTGTCCCAGCTGCGGAAAACGGCCTTGATAGCCTCAAACAGCTGCACCTTCGGGTCGGTGGGGAAATCGCTGCCTATCTGCTGCTTGTATTCGGCCTTGAACTGATCGGCCAGCTCGTGCAGGTCGTTCGCATCCAAATCAAGGTCGCTGGTAACGCCCTTGCGTTCCTTCATGGCGTCTATCAGCTTTTCAAAGTATTTCTTACCGACTTCCATAACAACGTCGGAGAACATCTGTATGAACCTTCTGTAGCAGTCCCAAGCCCAGCGGGGATTGCCGCTCTTGGCTGCGATTATTTCAACAACCTCTTCGTTGAGACCCAGGTTCAGTATGGTATCCATCATGCCGGGCATGGAAGCGCGCGCGCCGGAACGGACGGAGACGAGGAGCGGATTTTCCTTATCGCCGAACTTCTTGCCGGTCACTTCTTCCATCTTTATGATGTTTTCCATTATTTCCGCCTGGATTTCGTCGTTAATCCTGCGGCCATCTTCGTAATACTGGGTGCAAGCCTCGGTAGAGATGGTGAAGCCCTGGGGAACAGGCAGGCCTATCTTGGTCATTTCGGCCAGGTTGGCGCCCTTACCGCCCAGCAGGTTGCGCATGGAAGCGTTGCCTTCGCTGAACTGGTAAACGTACTTTTTCGACATTGATTTCAGTCCTCCAATATTCAATTTAAATAAAAACACATTGTCGTGCAAAGGGGCAGCCGCCCTTTCGCACTTAATGGACATTATACTATTATTCTCCCATACAGGCAAGCAAAAACATAAGCCTATGCAAGATTTTTGTGCTATCCTGCGCATTTATGGGGGCATTGCCTCCGCTTATGGATAAAAGAATGTTATTATCGGCGCAAATTGATATGAACTGTCACATATATGTTATAATTTACACATATATATGCCCATATTCTCCCCCGCTATTGGCTAACGCCTTAAAATATGCTACAATACGGCTATGTTTGGATATATTGAGCCGGATAAGGGCGAACTGAAGATGAAGGAGCTTACGCGCTACCGCGCGTTTTACTGCGCCCTGTGCAAAAGCATAGGCGCGCGGTATTCCCAAACCGCCCGATTGACGCTCAATTACGACTGCGCATTTTTCGCCCTTGCGCTATGCAATACGCTGGGGCCGGGCAGATGCGTGCCGATGCGTTGCGGCTATAAGCCGCTGAAGAAGCCCATGCCCATAATAGAGCAAAGCGCGGGCATAGACTTTGCCGCAGACGTAAACGTTGCCCTTGCGTACAACAAGCTTTGCGACGACATTGCGGACGAGCGCGGGCAGAAGCGCATACGCGCCAAGGTGGGCCACGCCGCGCTGAAGCAGGACTATGCCAAGGTAAGGCGATATAACAAAGCCCTGTGCGGCGCAATAGAGCGCAGCATGGCGGAGCTGAACGCCATAGAAAAAAGCATGGACGGCAGCATAGACGCCCCCGCCGCCGCGTTTGCGGGGCTGATGCACTCCGCAGCGCTTTGCGCACCGATAGAGAGCATGCCCATAAGGAAGGCCTTTGCCGCGCTGTGCGCCGCGCTGGGCCGCTGGGTATATATAATGGATGCATGGGACGACCGCGCGCGGGACAGGGAAAGCGGCGCATACAACGCGTTTAACATTGCCGCAAAGGACGCAAACGAGGCCGAGCTTCGCGAACGGGCGGAGATAATGCTTTTCAATTCGCTCAGGGAAGCGGAGGAAGCATATATGCTGCTTAGGCCCCTTGAGGACGGGGCTATAATAGAAAACATACTGAAAGAGGGCTGCGGGCTGAAAACGCGCCGCTTAATTGGAGGGAACGATGACGAATCCGTATAAGGTATTGGGCGTGAACGAGGGCGCAACGAACGAGGAGATACGCGCAGCGTATCTTTCGCTGGTGAAAAAATACCATCCGGATAAGTATACCGACCCGGATATGAAGCAGCTTGCCAACGAAAAGCTGAAGGAGATAAACGAAGCCTACGACCAGCTTACCAAAAACCCCGGGAAAACCGCGTCCAGCGGATATTCCGGCGCAGCATACGGCGCGGGCGGCCACGGCGGGAGCTATTCCGGCCCCGAGGCGGACAGGTTCATACGTGTGCGCGGCCTTATAAACGCCGGCAATCTGGACGGGGCAAAGACAATACTTGACAGCATACAGACCCGCAACGCGGAATGGTACTATCTGTACGGCATAATATATCTTAGGCAGGGCTGGTACGACAAGGCGCGGGAGTTCCTCGGACGGGCGTACCGCACGGAGCCGGGCAACGCGGAATATGCCCAAGCCTACAACACGCTGCGCTACACGGGCAACCCGTATTCCCGCCCGCGGCAGAGCACAAGCTACGGCAATTGCTCCGCGTGCGACATATGCTCCGGCCTTATGTGCGCGGACTGCTGCTGCGAATGCATGGGCGGCGATTTGATACGCTGCTGCTGAGGTGACGCAAAATGAGAAGGCTTAGCGGAGCAAAACTCATATCATTGGGCGCAATGTGCACGGCGCTCGGCGTGCTGTGCCTGTATGCGGCGGCTGTGCTGCCAACGGGTCGCGTGGCGCTGTATTTCTTAGCATCGCTGTTTGTGTATGTCCCTGCGGCCGAAAGCGCGTATTTGGGCGCGGTTGGCGTTTATTTGGCAACGGGCGTGCTTTCGCTTTTGATACTGCCCAGCCGTGCCGCTGCCGTGCCGTACATAGTGCTGCTTGGGCATTTCGGCATATTCAAAACGTGGTTCGATTCAGTTATGCCCGATAAGGTGGTGCAGAGCGCGATAAAGGTGCTTTACTGCGATGTATTCACGGTGCTGGGCGCATTCGCGGCGATAAAGCTTTTTGGGTTTGATATGACTACGCTCAGCGTTGCGCTGCCCATATGGGCAATAGTGCTCATAATGCAGGCGGCGTTTTTAGCATACGACAAGCTGTATTGGATGTGCCAGCGGTTTTATGACGAGCGTATCCGCCCCGCCATAAGCCCGAGAAGGTAGCATGCTTACGCATGGGGTGAAATTGCGCTTAGGCGTTGTAGAGGCGGCTATTAGCTGCCCGCTCTAACTCCTTCCGTCTGCTCGCTTTGCTCGCATCCACCTCCCTAAATGAGGGAGGCTTAACGCAAGAGTTTAGATACCGCCCAAAAGGCTCCCTCTTAGAGGGAGCTGGCGAGCCGTAGGCGAGACTGAGGGAGTTAAAGGCTCCCCGAACGGGGAGCTGGCAAGCCGAAGGCTTGACTGAGGGGTTGAAACAGACAAAGAGCTGCAAGCTTGTTTTTACTCCCTCCGTCTTTTGCTTCGCAAAATCCACCTCCCTCAAGGATGGAGGCTTAACGTAAGAGTTTGGACATCGGCCAAAAGGCTCCCTCACCGAGGGAGCTGGCTATGAGCGTTAGCGAATAGACTGAGGGAGTTAAAGGCTCCCCGAACGGGGAGCTGGCACGGCGCAAGCCGTGACTGAGGGGTTGAGGTAAAAAGCATAGCCACGGCGGGAGGCCAATAGCCGCTCCTACAAATGGAGTTCACTATTTTCAAAGGAGACACAACATGAGACTGGACAAATACCTGAAGGTATCGCGCATAATCAAGCGGCGCACCGTTGCCGCGCAGGCGGCGGACTTGGGCCGCATACAGATAAACGGCAAGGTCGCCAAGCCCTCTACCGAGGTCAAAGAAGGCGACGAGCTGGACATTTTGATGGGCGGCAAGCATATGCGCGTTAAGGTAATAAGCGTGCGCGAATTCGCTCCCAAGGGCGAGGCTGCCGCGATGTATGAAATACTCGGCGAATGATATACGATAGCGCGGCCGTGTTCGCGGCGATACTTGCCGCGGGCTCATCCTGCCGCATGGGCAGGGACAAGCTTAGCCTGTCTTTCGGCGGTAAAAGCCCCGTGGAGCTTTCCATAGAGGCTTTTTCGGTATGCCCCATAAATATAGAGGGCATTATTGTTGCCGCTTCTGCGGCAAATACGGAGGCCGTGAAGGCATTATGCAGCCGCTATGAAAAGGTACACGTTATAGCCGGGGGTGCAAGCCGCGGGGAAAGCGCGCACAACTGCGTTAAGGAAGCGCTGCGCCTGAGCGCGGGCAGAAAGGCCGTTATTGCGATACATGACGCCGCGCGCTGCCTTGTGGACAGCGGCACGATATGTCGCGCGGTGGAAGCCGCATTTGCGCACGGCAGCGGCATAGCCGCCATTCCCGCACGGGATACGCTAAGGCGTGCTGACGGGCAAAGCGTGGAGCGGGACGGGCTTCTCGTAATGCAAACGCCGCAATGCTTTGATTTGGACTCCATTGCCGCTGCGTATGACAAAAGCCGCGCCGACGGCTATCCGGACACGGACGACTGCGCCGTATACATGCGCTGCATTGGCGCGCCGCATTACAGCGAAGGCAGCATAATGAATCAAAAGCTTACATACGCGGCGGACATACCGTTTTTCACTGCCGCAAAGGGGGGCACGATGCGCATAGGTTGCGGAGAGGACACGCATATACTTACCGAAAACCGTAAACTGATACTTGGCGGGGTGGATATTCCCTACGAAAAGGGCCTGCTTGGCCACAGCGATGCGGACGTGCTGCTGCACGCCGTGACGGACGCGCTGCTGGGCGCGGCTGCGCTGGGGGACATAGGCCGCCACTTCCCCGATACGGATGAACGCTACCGCGGCATAAGCAGCCTTACGCTGCTGAGCGCCGCATATGAAAAGATACGCTCCGCGGGCTATGCCGTGGGCAACATAGACGCAACGATAATAGCCCAGCGCCCCAAGCTCGCCCCGTACATAGACGCCATGCGCGCCAACATTGCCGCCGCGCTCGGCGTAAGCACAGCCGCCGTGAGCGTGAAGGCCACCACTACCGAGGGCATGAATGCCGAAGGCCGCGGCGAATGCATAAGCGCAAGGGCAGTCGCCTGCCTGCGCAGTAAGGTTGGTTAAGTTGCTCTGGCTATACACACCATACCAAAAGACTCCCTCTTAGAGGGAGCTGGTGAGCCGAAGGCGAGACTGAGGGGTTGAACCGAACATTCTACACTATCAGCATCAAAAGCTTAAACAGCCAGTTTGCCACCACGCCCGCGAACAGGCCGCTTATCGTGTGGTACAGTATGGCCTTGGCGGTGAAGCGCGTGCTGTGCAGCAGCTCCATCATGGATACATGCGTGCTCAGGTAGCCGCTCCAGCACATGCACATTGCCGTGAAAACGGCTATATCGTTGGTGTTTGCCATGCCGCTTTGCAGAAGCCCGGGTATAAGCCCCAGCGCCGCCCCTGCCGAGCCAAGCGCCGTTACCGGCACGCTCAGTCCTGCGCTTGAGGAGAAGCCGAACAGCGGATGCAGTATAAAATCAAGCTTTTCCGCTATCCATGGGAATACGGGTATGCCCTCGTAGGCCGCGCCGGTGTATGCGCCGGTTTCCGATGGGCCGTTGGTAAGCATCATTACTATTGTGCATATAACCAGCACGCCAGGTATTATGCCAAGCCCCATGTCCACGCCCTTCTTGCCGCCGTCCATAACCGCATTGAGGAAGCGCATAAGGCCGTTGCCCTTGCCCTCCGTGGGTTCGCTGGTCTGCTCCGCAGGATCAATAGGCTCCGCCTCCGCCTCGCGGCCCATTGCCTTTGCCGTATGGCGGAGCATAAGGCGCGTTGCCAGTATGCTGCCGCATACCGCGCCCAGATTGCCGCACAGCGCCGCCAGCCCAACGTGCTCACCGCCCGCCGTGCCAAGGCCGATTATGAACGTTGTAACTATCAGGCCCATGCCGAAGCTGGTGCCCAGGTTTGTAAGCGCGGGTATCTGATATGCCTTAAAATAGCGGCGGTATTTGGGGTCGTCCGCAAGGGTGAGTATTGCGGGATTGTCGCTGAGATATGTTGTAACTATGCCGAGCGCCGCCGCCCCGGGCATGCCGTACAGCGGCCGCATAAGCGGGGAAAGCACGCGGTTTATCAATTCCACCACGCCGAATTCCGTAAGCACGGCGGAAAGCGCGCCCACTATTACGGCTATAGCCATAAGGTAAAGCGTGGTGTCCATCAGCAGCCTGTACGCCGTGTTCATCATTGTGTTCATCATGTTCGCAATGCCCATCGGCACGGCGAAAAACGCAAAGAATAGCACGAAGCATATAAGGAATAATACCGCTTTTAATGTTTTGCGGCCGGATTTTGCCTTTGCCGCAGCCTTTATCTCAGCCGCAGCGGTAGAATTTATGCTCATTTCTGTTACGGTAGCCCTTTCTTGGAAATAATGGGTATTTCTTAGGGAAAAACGAACGTAATACAACCCAAATGCGATTATATAACCATATGCCGCGCAAGTAAAATGAATATACTTTGTGTTATACATGAGTAAAACTGATATCTTGCAACTAATTGAATATGCCGTGATGCATTGACACGGATATGCTGTAATTATTATAATAAAGCATACCAAAGCGAAACGGGAGGTCATTGCCGTGGCAAACAGCAAATACGCCGCATTCATAGCCGCAGCGGAGGAGGGGAACATGACCGCCGCCGCGCAGAAGCTGGGCTACACCCAATCGGGCGTGAGCCACCTTGTGCATACGCTGGAGCAGGAATTGGGCGTGCAGCTGCTTATCCGCTCAAAGGCGGGCGTGGAGCTTTCGCCGGAGGGGAAGGCGCTAATAGGGCATATACGGCGGCTTATAGCGGCGGAGAACGCCGTGCTGAGCGCTGCGGAGGAATTAAGGGGAGTTGAGCGCGGAACGCTCAGGATAGGCACGTTTTCAAGCGTGGCAATAGCGTGGCTGCCAAGCGTTATGGCAAGGTTCAATGCGCGCTACCCCGGCATTGCCATAACAATAGAAAACGGCACATATTCGCCCATTGAGGATATGCTGAGCAGCTCCCTGCTCGATTGCGCATTCGTTGCGCTGCCTTCGCGCGCGGAGTTTGAAACCGTACCCCTTGCGCGGGACAGGCTGCTTGCGGTTGTGCATCAGGATAGTCCCCTTGCGGCAAAGCGCAGCCTTTCGGCGGAGGATGTTGCAAACGAAACGTTTATAGTTCCAGCGGAGGGGACAAGCCATGACGTGGGCCGCTTTTTCTCAAGGGCGGGTATACGGCCCAAGGCCGTGCTGAACATGGGCGATGATTATGCGGCGGCCGCAATGGTGGAACGCGCGCTGGGCTTCACGATACTGCCGGAGCTTATGCTCGGCGCAATGCACTTGGGCAACGTGCGCACCGTGCCGCTTGAGCACAGCGAAAGGGAGATTGGCCTTGCCATGAACGCCAATTACCACAGCCCCGCCCTTGCGGCGTTCGGCGCATTTATGCGGGAATTTATAAAAGAAGGGTAAAAACAAAGCGGCATGGCCTTTTTTATGGCTACGCCGCTTTTATCGCGTAATGATACCTTAATTAGTTGAGCGCTTCCTTGAGAGCCTTGCCAGCCTTGAAGGTGGCAGCCTTGCTTTCCGCAATCTGGATTTCGGCGCCGGTCATGGGGTTGTGGCCCTTATGAGCGGGACGAACGCGGGTCTCGAATACGCCAAAGCCGACCAGCTGTACCTTTTCACCGGCCTTCAGGGTTTCGGTGATGGTTTCAAGCGCGGCAAGCACTGCCTTTTCGGAATCCTTCCTGGTGAGACCGCTTTTCTCGGCTACTGCGGCTATAAGCTCGGTTTTGTTCATTACTTCTATCCTCCTAAAAATAATTGGCAACAATTTTGCGCATGGGATATTGTATCAGCTTTTTAGCTTGAGTACAAGCACTTTTTGCTTTTTTGCGTTAAAAAAGCCTTGAATTTCGCCTATTTTGCTCCTTGCAGCAGCGCGTGCAGCACTTCCGGCGTAAGCGGCACCATTTCCGTGCCGTTTTGGCGGGATTCCCGCTCCTTTTCGGCGAATGCGTTAAGGAAGGCGCTGCCTGCATCCCTCAGCGTAAGCTCCGCGTCAAGCCCCAGCGCACGCATAACGTATACCGCCGCAAACAGCAGCTCTTCGGCTAAAAGATACAGCGTATCCTTATCCGCACTGTCAGCGTATTCCGTCCGTATCCGCTCCGCCGCTTCCGTAACGGCCGAAAGCGCGGCGGATGCATCCATATCGAACCCCGTGGCGGCGGCGCGCTTTTGCAGCTTGCCCGCGCGCATAAGGCTTGGGAAGCATTGCGGAACGGCCTGCATGGCCTCCGTAGCGGAATGGATATGCTTTTCCTTCTTTTTCAGCTCTTCCCAGTTTTTCAGCACCTCTTCCGTGCCGGATACTTTAAGCGCGCTGAAAACGTGCGGATGGCGGTACATAAGCTTTTTTACTATGCCGGTAGTAACGTCGCGTATTGTAAAGTCGCTCGCTTCCGTTTCTATCTGCGCATGGAAAACTATTTGCAGCAGCACGTCGCCCAGTTCCTCGCACAGCGCGTCCATATCGTCCCGCTCTATGGCGTCAACGGCCTCGTAAGCTTCTTCTATCATTGTGTTTCTCAGGCTCATGTGCGTCTGCTCCCTGTCCCAGGGGCAGCCGTTTTCACCGCGCAGGCGCTTCAATACGTCAACAAGGCTGTCCATGCCGTGCCTGTCCAGCTGTTCAAGCGCCGCGGGCGGCACTATAAGCACAGTCGCCGCGAAGAAGCTGTTCTTCTGCCTGTCCAGCTCATATAGCTTTATGTCGCTGCAATGGTATGCGCCGCGCCCGTCCATGCAGGCAAGCGTAACGCCATGCTCATCGGGATAATATTCGCCAAGCGCCAGCTTAACCTCGCCCGCGCGAATGGGCGTGTCCACTTCCTCTATGCACAGCGGCACGCTCGTATCTATGCGGCAGGGCAGTTCGTTCGCGCTCAGTATGCGCACGCAGCCCGTTGGCTGTCCCGCGGCGCACAGGGCGGCCTCCGCGTAGCCGCTTGCGCTCAGTATGCTCAGCCCTGCGCCCGTTTTATCCGCGCGGGAGCGTATGGCCTCAAGCAGCGCGCTGCCCACACCGCGGCCAACAGGGGCGTATACCGTGTCCGTATCGCCCTCAAGCAGCCTTTGTGCAATGGCGGCGTTCAATTCGTCAAAGTCATAGCAGCTTTCGTATAAATCATCCATGCTGCCGTATTCTATGCCGCTGTCCTTCAGCCAGTATGCGCTGGGGTGCTGCTCGGTTTGGATAAGCAGCCTGTCTGCCGCTATTATGGCCTGCTGCGCGGCGGCGGTTATGGACAGGGGAGTTGAAAGCGGGGCTATCGTAAGCTTCATTGTAAAATATCTCCTCAGTGCTTGTTGGTGTTCCCGTACATTATGCGCCTCAGCTTGCTTCCGCCGGGGATAAAGCTGAGCTCGTTCGCGTCAAGCATTTTCAGCAATATTGCCAGTATGCCGTATACCGCAACGCCCGCTATTACCGCCGCAAGGGTGGCAAGCGTGCCGTGGCCTTTGCCGCTTAAAAACGCATATGTATAATGCACGGTAAGTCCCATTGCCACAGATGCGGCAACAGGCTTTATGAACGTATCGTAAAGCTTAACGGGGCATTTGGTGCGGCGCATCATGTAAATCGTGTCAGCAACGCCCGCGTATGCATAGCATACCACGGTGGATATCGCCGCGCCCTGGATGTTTACGGACGGTATGTTCATGAGTATAAGCATTGTTATGACCTTGAGTACAAAGCCTATGAACAGATTGAAAACCGGAATCTGCGGCTTGCCCAGTCCCTGCACAACGCCGGTCATGGCCTGCACCATGGAAAGGAATATAACGCCCATGCTTGCCGTGTGCATAAGGTCCGTGGCAAGCGCCAATTCGGCCTCGGTAAGCTTTGGATAGAGCATGTGTATAATCGGCTGCGCCAGCACAAAAAGCCCCACCGCGCACGGTATGCCTATTATAAGCGCAAGCTTAAGCCCAAGCCTTGCCGTGGCCTTTACGCCCCCGCGGTCCCGCATGGCATTCTTGGCCGATATTGCGGGCACAAGGCTCATTGCAAGCGCCATTGTAAGCACGCCCGGCATGTTTATAAGCGTGGTGACGTATGTTCTGAGGAGTGAGTAGGCGGTTTTTGTGACCTCCTCGCTGTACCCCAATTTCGTAAGCATTCTGCCTATAAGCGCGCTGTCCACCATGCCTGTGAGCGGGCTTATGGATGCGCCTATGGTTATTGGAATGGCTATTGCAAGCAGCGCCTTTGATACCGTGCCGAAGCCGCGCGGCTTTGATGCGGAATGCTTAGCAAGCCTGTCAAGCTCCCCTTTGCGCCTGCGGTAGAAAAGATACACAACTATTAGCCCCATCAGCTCGCTTGCGCTAACGCCTATCAGCGCGCCCATGGCGGCGTATTCGGGGCCCTTGGGCAGCAGCTTTATTGCAAGCGTAAGGCCTATAACAAGCTTGCCCAGCTGCTCCGCAATCTGCGAAAGGGCTGTTCCCGCCATCTGCTGCATGCCCTGAAGATAGCCGCGATATGCGCACATTATGGATACGAACAGCAGCGCCGGCGCAAGCGCGCGGAAGCTCAATACGGTTTCGGGATAGGATGTTATGGCGGCGAACACATTCGCGCCAAGGAACATTGCAACGCTTGTTATTATGCCTATTATGCTCAAAAGCTTTACCGAAACGCCGAGCACTTCCTTTGCCCCCGCATGGTCGCCCAGCGCCACGCGCTCGCTAACCTGCTTTGATATTGCCGTGGGCAGGCCGGAGGAGGATATTACCAGCAGAAATGAATAATACGGGTATGCCGCGTCGTAATAGCAGGCACCCTCGGGCCCAACTGCGTTTGCAAACGGTATGCGGAATATTGCGCCTATTATTTTTACCATCAGGCCCGCCGCGCCCAGCAGCGCCGCGCCCTGAACAAATGATTTTTGCTTCTTTTCCATGTTTTCTCCACCCTTTGGCCGCGGCATAGGTTTTCCGCAGCCGGCTGTTATTATATCATAGTATAAGGCTAAAATAAGGGAAAGTATGAATAATTCGCCAACTTTTCAAAATTTGTTGGCTTTCGGCTTTATATTGGGCGGTTTTGTTGTATAATGATTAACATATAAAACGGAGGTTATGATATGAAGATAACTGCGGACTCAATGGTGTGCGAAATAAAGCACGGGGAGAGCCTGCTTGACGCGGTGAAAAAGCTGGATCTTGACATGATGTCGCTTGCGTCGCGCCCGCTGGCGGCGCAGATAGGCGGCGAGGTATTCAGCCTTAGATATACGCCGTTCAAGGACGTGGACATACATCTGCTTAACTATAAGGAAGAAGCAGGCAGAAGGGTATACGAACGCACGCTGCAATTCATATTTATTGCGGCGGTAAGGCGGCTGTTCCCTGCGGCGCGGGTATGCGTAAGGTATACGCTCGGGCCGGGGCTGTATATAACAATAGATAAGGAGCCCGCGCTCGGCGAGCAGGACGTATTGAAGCTGGAAGCCGAAATGCGAAACATTGTACGCGCGGCAATACCGCTTGAAAGAAAGCGGTTGGATATAAAGGATGCGATAGACTTTTACGAGCGCGACGGGCAAACGGATAAGGCCGCGCTTTTGAAATGGCGCAAATTCAGCTATTTTGACGTATATACTATAGGCGGCTACATGGATTATTTCTATGGCGAAATGGCGCCGTCTACCGATTATGCGGACGTATTCCGCCTTAAATTCGTTGAAGGCGCGGTCATATTGCTCATGCCAAGAAGCGACGAGCCGGACGTTCCGAGCGACTATGAACCCCTGCCGAAGCTCGGCATAGTGTTTAAGCAGAGCGACGATTGGGGCAAGCTGATGCATTGTTCAACCGTGGGAGAGCTGAATACGCTTGTATCCACCGGCAGGATACGCGAGCTTGTGCGCGTGAACGAGGCGCTGCATGAAAAAAGCTACGCCAACATTGCGGACAAAATAGTGGCTCATTCCGCGCGGGCGGTGCTTGTTGCGGGGCCGAGCTCATCGGGAAAGACTACCAGCGCAAACCGCCTTGCAACTCAGCTTAGGGTGCTGGGGCAGGATCCAAAGATGCTTTCGCTCGATAATTACTATCTTGACCGCGACGCCATCCCTGCCGACAAAAACGGGCAGAAGGATCTTGAGCACATAAACACGCTGGATATACCCCGCTTTTCAAGCGACCTTGCCGCCCTTATGCGCGGGGAGCAGGTGGAGGTTCCCGTGTTCGATTTCCTTACCGGCAAGCGCGCAAAGGAAGGCATAGTGATGCAGCTGCATCCCGACGAGCCGCTTATAATAGAGGGCATACATGCGTTAAACCCGATGCTGCTGAACGACGATATAGACCGCGATAAGCTTTTCCGCGTGTATGTAAGCGCGCTTACAACGCTGAATATAGACGACCACAACAGGATACACACAACCGATGCGCGGCTTCTGCGCCGCCTTGTGCGCGATTATGAAACCCGCGGCGCAAGCATGGAGCACACGCTTTCCATGTGGCCGAGCGTAAGGCGGGGCGAGGAAAAATGGATATTCCCGTATCAGGAAAACGCGGACGCGCTTTTCAACACAACCCTTGTGTACGAGGTTTCCGTGCTGAAGAAATACGTTTATCCGCTGCTGCAGGAGGTGCCCAAGGAAAGCCCCTGCTACGCCGCCGCGCGGGACATAACAAAGGTGCTGAACTACTTCCTTGATGCGGACGGGATAGAGGACGAAATACCGCCCACGAGCATACTGCGTGAATTTATAGGCGGCTGCACGTTTTACAGAAAGGATTGATGAATATGCGGCTTGTATCATGGAACGTGAACGGGCTGCGCGCCTGCATGGGCAAAGGCTTCATGGAGTTTTTCCATACCGTGAACGCGGACATTGTGGCGCTGCAGGAGACCAAGCTTCAGTCGCACCAGATAGAGCTTGAGCTTGACGGCTACGAACAATATTGGCACAGCGCGGAGAAAAAAGGATACAGCGGCACGGCGGTATTCACTAAGCAAAAGCCCCTCTCCGTAAGCTATGACCTGCCGGACATGGAAAACCTCGGCTTCCCGAACGAGGGCAGGGTGATAACGCTTGAATTTGACGAATTTTATTTTGTCAACTGCTATACGCCCAATTCCCAGCGGGAGCTTACGCGGCTTGAATTCCGCATGGATTGGGAGGACGAATTCAGGAAATACCTTACGGAGCTTGATAAGAAAAAGCCCGTAATAATGTGCGGCGACCTTAACGTTGCGCACGAGGAGATTGACCTGAAGAACCCCAAAACAAACCATAACAACGCCGGCTTTACCGATAAGGAGCGCGCAAAGTTCAGCGAGCTTATGCAAAGCGGCTTTGTGGACAGCTTCCGCTATCTTTATCCGGACAAGCGGGATTGCTACTCCTGGTGGAGCTACATGGCCAATTCCCGCGCGCGCAACATAGGTTGGCGCATAGACTACTTTGTTGTGAGCGAGCGGTTTAAGCACAGGATAGAGGAAAGCAGCATACTGCCCGAGGTGACGGGCAGCGACCATTGCCCGGTTATGCTTGAAATACGCTGAAAATAAACAAATTCAGGGAGGATAATATGCACTACATCGACCTTAGAAGCGACACCGTTACCCAGCCCACCCTTGCCATGCGTGCTGCAATGGCCGCAGCGGAGGTTGGCGACGACGTATACGGCGACGACCCCACTATGAACGAGCTTGAAGCCCTTGCGGCCCAGATGCTGGGCAAGGAAGCGGCCATGTTCGCAACGAGCGGAACAATGGGCAACCAAATAGGCATAATGAGCCAAACCCGCCGTGGGGACGAGATAATAGCCGGGGCGGAAAGCCATATAATAATGCATGAGGTTGGCGCCGCGGCGGTGCTCAGCGGCGTGAACGTAAGGCAGATTGACTACCCGAACTGCATACCCGTGCCGGAGATGATAGCCGCGCGCATAAGGCCGGACGATATACACGAACCGCCCACGGCGCTTATATGCCTTGAAAACGCGCTGGCGAACGGCCGCGTGGTACCGCTTGAAACAATGGCGGAAATACGAAAGATTGCGGACGCGCATTCCCTGCCCATTCATCTTGACGGGGCGCGCGTATTCAACGCCGCAACGGCGCTGGGCGTTGACGTGAAGGAAATAACCAAATATGCAGACACGGTGTCCTGCTGCCTGTCCAAGGGCCTGTGCGCCCCCGTTGGCGCGGTGTTGGCGGGGCCTAAGGCCACAATAGAGCGCGCAAGAAAATGCAGAAAGATGCTCGGCGGCGGCATGCGGCAGTGCGGCATACTGGGCGCGGCGGGCATAATAGCGCTAAAGGACATGACAAAGCGGCTGGGCGAGGACCACGCAAACGCCAAGCTTATGGCGAATCTGCTTAACAAGATAGACGGCGTGAGCGTGGACGTGGACGCCGTAGAGATAAACATGGTATTCTTTAAGGTGGATAAGGACGCCGCGCTAAAGGACAGGCTGCCCGAGCTTATGAAGGAGAAGGGCATACTTATAAATCCCGAAGAGCTTGGCGAATTCCGCTTCGTTACCAATAACGATGTTTCAACAAAGGATGTTGAATACGCCGTAAGCACGTTTGCATCACTTATAAACGCATAAACAAAACAAGGAGGGTATGAATATATGGCAACCAAAGTCTGGGCGCACAGGGGCGCCAGCGGCTATGCGCCGGAAAACACGATTCCTGCGTTTAAGCTGGCCGTGGAGCAGAAGGCGGACGGCGTTGAGCTGGACGTGCATCTTAGCAGCGACGGCAAGCTGATGGTCATTCACGACGAAACCGTTGACCGCACAT
Organism: Christensenellaceae bacterium Phil1; assembly: GCA_001940855.1. Lineage (GTDB taxonomy): Bacteria > Bacillota > Clostridia > Christensenellales > CAG-138 > Phil1. Next base: position 50,056 of record MSGS01000065.1, read on the forward strand.
CCAACGGTACGGGCCGCGTGGTGGACATGACCTGCCAGGAACTGAAGAAGCTGGACTTTTCAAACGGCATGCCCGGCTATAAGGACGTGCGCATCCCTACACTAAAAGAGGTGTACGGATTGCTGAAGAACACGAACCTTACCATAAACGTTGAAATAAAGTGCGACGTGGTGATATATTACGGCATTTGGGACAAGGTTATTGAGCTGGAACGCGAAATGGGCATGCAGGGCAGGATAATCTATTCCTCCTTCAATCATTACGTTCTGATGAAGCTGAGGGAGGTTGACCCCAAGGCGAAGATAGGCCTGCTTTATTCCGAGGCTATGGTTGACCCGTGGGTATATGCCAACTATCTGCATGCGGACGCGATACATCCGCATTATCTGGCGGCGCTGGGCTGCCCGGGGCTGATAGAAGGCTGCAAAAAGGCGGGGGTGGAAATCCACCCGTGGACCTGCAACGACGAGCAGGTGGTGTGCGATTTGGCGTCCGCGGGCATAGAGGCCGTTATAACCAACTATCCGGATAAGGCGCGCGAAGCAATAGAGAACAGATAAACACGGGACGTAAGGATTCCTCCACGCAAGAGGAGGAGTCCTTTTATATTGAAATATGGACGCATTAAAGACGATTGCCACCATAAGGAGCGATTTTACTACAAAGTTCGGCATACCGCGCCAAAGCGGGCTTGCGGCGGCGCAGCTTTCAACAATAGTATTCGAAAGCGAATACCGCGACGAAAACGCCCTGCGCGGGCTGGACGGCTATTCGCATATATGGCTCATATGGGGCTTCAGCGAGGTAAAGGCGGAGCGTTGGTCGCCAATGGTGAAGCCGCCGCGCCTTGGCGGGAACAAGCGCATGGGCGTGTTTGCCACGCGCTCCCCGTACAGGCCGAACCCGATAGGGCTTTCCTCTGTAAAGCTTGAAGGGATAGAGAAGCGGCCGAACCTTGGCACGGTGCTTATAGTATCGGGCGCGGATCTTATGGACGGCACGCCTATATACGATATCAAGCCATATCTTTCATTTACGGATAGCCATCCCGATGCGAAGAACGGCTTCGCCGGGGAGCGGTTGAGCTATGCGCTGAAGGTTGAAATTCCGGACGAGCTTATGGCCATGATACCCCAAAGTAAACGCGACGCGCTGACGGAGTCCCTTTCGCAGGACCCGCGCCCGGCATACCTTACGGAGCCGGATACGCCGTTCGGCTTTGAATACGCCGGATTTGACGTGCGCTTTAAGGTGAACGGCGATACGCTTACGGTATACGAAATAATAAGGCTGTAAAAATGCCATTGACAAATGCTTCCAAAATGATATCATAATAATATCATGAAGGAGGCGTTTTATTATGCAGGAAAAGATTCTATCAAACAAGAAAAACGGTATGCTTATGCTTCTTGTAAGCGTATTGCTGTATTTTGCATCAATAGCGCTTATTGTATTCGGCGCGATATACGATATAACGCTGCTTTGCGTTATAGGCATACTTTGGGTATGCTTGGGTTGGATGCTGTTTTTAGGGCTGAAGGTGCTTAAACCGCAGGAGGCGCTGGTGCTTACGCTTTTCGGCAAATACATAGGCACCATAAGGGAGGCAGGGTTTTACTTTGTTAACCCATTCTGCACTGCGGTAAATCCTGCCGCAAAAACAAAGCTGAGCCAGAGCGGGGACGTTAACGGAGCCGGGAGCAAGCAGGTGCTTATAAACACGGCGGAGATGGCGACGGCAAACGCCGAAATACCGAGCAAGCGGATATCACTCAAGATTATGACGCTTAACAATAACCGTCAGAAAATAAATGACTGCCTTGGCAATCCTGTTGAAATAGGCATAGCGGTAATGTGGCGCGTGGTTGACACGGCAAAGGCTGTTTTCAATGTTGATAATTATAAAGAATACCTGTCGCTTCAATGTGACAGCGCGCTCAGAAATATAGTGCGCATATATCCTTACGACGTTGCTCCCAACGTGGACACAACCGGCGACGGCATAGCAGACGAGGGCAGTCTGCGCGGCTCAAGCGAGGTTGTAGCCAACCGCATACGCGATGAAATACAGCAAAAAGTGGCGGAAGCCGGGCTTGAAATAATAGAAGCGCGAATAACATATCTTGCCTATGCTCCGGAAATTGCGGCGGTGATGCTGCAGCGCCAGCAGGCGTCGGCAATAATAGACGCCCGCAAAATGATAGTTGACGGCGCGGTGGGAATGGTTGAGATGGCGCTTGAACGGCTGAGCGAAAACGACGTTGTGCGGCTTGATGATGAGCGCAAGGCGGCAATGGTATCAAACCTGCTTGTTGTTCTTTGCGGCAATCGTGATGCGCAGCCTATTGTTAACAGCGGCAGCTTGTATTGACATATGGCGGCAGATAACGCAAAAAAACAGATACCGCTTAGATTATCACCCAAGCTATATGCCGCGATAGCACAATGGGCGGAAGATGATTTCAGATCGGTAAACGGCCAGATTGAATATCTGTTGAGCGAATGTGTGCGCCAGCGGAAGAAGAGCGGAGCAAGCACACCAAAGGAATTTGATATTCCGCCAAACCTTGAGATTGAATAAAAAGCGGGGCGCAGGGGGTAATCCATGCGTCCCGTTTGCGTTCAGCTTACCAGTTGCACATGCGGTCAATAGCGCGCTTGCCGGTTTTTATCATCCTTTTTGAATCGCGGACGGCTCGCCTGGATACGTCCGGATACATTGCGCACACGGCCGCGGCCGCTACGGCCATGCCGGCGGCCAAGCCCGCCGCAAAAGCTACAGTTTTCATGCCCCTTATCTCCTTTCGCACTTTTTATTTAGCTTTTGTAATTTGGACGGAAATTTTCAAGGGAAAATTTGGCGAAGGAGATGGGGGAGCGAGGTTAAGATTTTTTATGGCCAACCTCAAAAGACGCCACCGCATGCTGGGGAGATGGCAATACGCCGTAAGGCGGATTGTCTGAGGGGGAACAGCAAGATAGCTTGGCATCTTCGAGCCGTTCCCCTTTCGGCCACTCACTTCGTTCGTGTCCACTTTCCCCGTAAACGGGGATAGCTTTGGGACGGTGGTAGCACAAAAAAACTCCCCACAGGGGGAGTTTTTGGTACTTATGGCTTTCAGTGCTCGTGCGGCTCTTCATGCTCGCAGGAGCATTTGGTGTTTTCAACTTCCTTGGCCTTGTCCTCCATGCCCTTCTTGCGGTAGTAGTCCGCTATGGCCGCGCGGACGGCTTCTTCGGCAAGCACGGAACAGTGTATCTTCTGCGGGGGCAGACCTTCCAGCGCCTCCACAACGGCGGAATTTGAAAGCTGGAGCGCTTCTTCTATGCTTTTGCCCTTTATCAGCTCCGTAGCCATGGAGCTGGTGGCTATGGCCGCGCCGCAGCCGAAGGTTTTGAAGCCCACGTCCTCGATGATGCCGTCGTCATTTACCTTGAGGAACATCTGCATTATGTCGCCGCACTTGGCGTTGCCAACCATGCCTACGCCGTTTGCATCATCCAATGCGCCCACGTTGCGGGGATGCTCAAAATGGTCAAGAACCTTTTCGGTATACATATCTATATTTTCTCCTTCCGTTTTAGCTTATTTTAGTCTATGGGGCTGATGGGACTCATCGCCCTGAGCCTGTGCGCCACCTTGGGCAGCGTTTCAAGCACGTAATCGATATCTTCATCGGTGGTGTCATCGCCCAGCGTCATGCGGACGGAGCCGTGCGCAACCTCGTGCGTAAGACCCAGCGCCAGCAGCACATGGGACGGGTCAAGGCTGCCGCTGGTGCAGGCGGAGCCGCTGGAGGCCGCTATGCCGGCCATGTCCAGCATAAGCAGTATGCTTTCGCCTTCAATATATTTAATGGAGAAGTTCACGTTGTTGGGCAGGCGCTTTGTCCTGTGCCCGTTCAGCTTAACTTCGGGAATGGTGGACTCTATGCCCTCTATCAGCCTGTCGCGCATCCTTGTCATGCGGGCGGAGGTTTCGCTCATGTTGGTAACGGCAAGCTCAAGCGCCTCGCCAAGGCCAACTATACCGGCAACGTTCTCGGTACCGGCGCGGCGGCCTTTTTCCTGCTCTCCGCCTATTATGTAGCTGGGCAGGCGTATTCCCTTGCGCTCATACAGCACGCCAACGCCCTTGGGGCCGTGGAACTTATGGCCGGAGATGGATAGCATATCTATGCCCATTGCCTTAACGTCAATGGGGATATGACCCGCTGCCTGCACGGCGTCCGTATGGAACAGCACGCCCTTTTCATGGCACACGGCGGCAATTTCCGGAATGGGCATTATGGTACCCACTTCGTTATTGGCGAACATTACGCTTACAAGAATGGTTTTATCTGTGATGGCGTCGCGCACCTGCTCCGGGGTGACAAGGCCGTCCTTATCAACGGGCAGGTAGGTCACCTTTATGCCCTTTTTCTCAAGCGCGGCGCAGCTATGCAGTATTGCGTGATGCTCCACATTGGTGGTGATTATATGGTCGCCCTTCTTGGCATATCTTTCCGCAACGCCGAAAAGCACGGTATTGTCGCTTTCGGTGCCGCAGCCGGTGAATACTATTTCGCTCGGGTCGGCATTTATGGCGCGGGCCACCTGCTCGCGCGCATGCTCGACGCCTATGCGGGCGGTCTGGCCGAAGGAGTGCGGGCTTGATGCGTTGCCGTATATGTCCGTAAGGTACGGCATCATCTTTTCAAGCACCTTTGGGGAAAGGGCCGTTGTGGCCGCATTGTCAAGATAAACCTTTCTCATTTGTCCTCTGTCTCCTGATCTGCATAAAATTTATCCATATTTATTGTTCTGCGCTTGGTGTAGGAGCCTTTTGGCGTGGGCCTGCGCACCATTGGAATATGGTATTCGTCGCCCTTGCCGCAGCGTTCAAGCTGGCTTTTATAATCCTCCGCCATGTCCGCAAGGGTGGTGGAAAACAGCACCTCGTTTATGCGACCCTGAAGCTTGAGCCAAAGCGGGCGGGCGGAGCAGCTGCACGCATTGATGCAGGCGGCGTTTTCCGTGCCTACACAGCTTACCAAATCCGTGTCCCCTTCAAGCACCCTTAGCACCGTGCCTACGTATATATCCTCCGGCGCGCGGCTAAGCTCATAACCGCCGTATGCCCCGCGGGAGCCGATTATAAGCCCCGCTTTTTTAAGCTGGCTTATCATTTGCTCAAGATAGGACGTACTTATGTCCTGCCTCTGCGCAAGGCTCAGCGCGCTTACCGGGCCGTTGCCGTATTCAATGGCAAGATCTACCATGGCCTTTAATCCATAGCGCCCTTTTGTGGAGAAGAACATTACCACGTCACCTCAATTCCTACCAATGCAGTATGATTTCATATGTAATATACTACCTTTGTTCAGTTTTGTCAACACCGCTATTAAATATGATATGTAAAAATTGCGAAAAACGGGCAAAATTGCCCGCTTATGCCTATCCGTCCAGTCTTTCCTTCAATCCGGTAAGGCTTTTGTTCATTTCGTTCAGTATGCTCAGCGCCTCGTCCCGCTCCTCTGCGGAGAATGTTTCCATCATGGTGGTGTATATCATTTCGAAGTCAATATCGCACCAGCGGGCGTAATCCGCGCCCTTCTGGGTCAGCCGTATCCTTACGCAGCGGGTATCGAGCTTGTCCCGCACGCGCTTAACGAAGCCCGCCGCCTCAAGTCTGCGCAGAGACACGCCCGCGCTGGCCTTTGTAACGCCAAGCTGGGAAGCAAGCTCTATCTGCGTCGGCGCGCCGAGTTTGCTTATTGCAAAAAGCACCTGCGGCTGGCCGGGATAGAGGCCGTATTTGCTCAGCGTTTTCTGCATGCAGACATTATATGTGCGCATAAGCTCGCAAAACGCTTCGCTTACGGCTGCTGTGGGCGCGTTCATGGGCGTGAATCCTCCGTCAAAAAACCTTAGCGTTATTATCCTGTAAACTCCGCTCTTAGTCAAGGCCATGCGAAAACATTTGCGGCATATGTCGCTTTGTGGTATGATATATGCTGATATAATTTTTTATCAAAACGGAGGGCCTATGAGCCGTATTGATTGCAACGAGATTGTAAAACGCATGGAGGAGCGCCTCAGTGCGGATTATCAGATAGAGCTGCACGAGGCTTCAACGGTGCAGCTGCATAATGCGCTGGCGGAGGCCGTGATGGCCGTTACCGCAAAGGACTGCCGCGAAAGCCGCCGCGCGCATGAGCGCGTGCGCAGGGCATATTATTTCAGCGCGGAATATTTGATGGGCCGTTCGGTATTTTCAAACCTTTACAATTTGGGGATACTGGACGAAATGCGCTCACTTCTGCGCGAAAGGGGAGCGGACATTTCAGCAATGGAGGAAATTGACGATGCTGCGCTTGGCAACGGCGGCCTCGGCAGGCTTGCGGCCTGCTATTTGGACAGCGCGGCCACGCTGGGCATACCGCTTGAGGGATATGGGTTAAGGTACAAATTCGGCCTGTTCAAGCAGATCTTTGTGGACGGGTTTCAGGTGGAGAAGGCCGACGATTGGCTCAAATACGGCGACCCGTGGAGCAAGCGCAGGGACGATAAAACCGTTACCGTTGAATTTGCGGATCAAAAGGTGCTTGCCGTGCCGTACGACATGCCCGTTTTCGGCTACAACACGGCGCACAGCGGCACGCTGCGCCTGTGGCAGAGCGAACCGATAGAGGAATTTGACTTCAATCTGTTTAACGAGCAGGAATACGCGCTCGCCGTGCGTGAAAAGAACATGGTGGAGGATATCACCCGCGTGCTGTACCCTAACGACAGCACATACGCGGGCAAGCGGCTCAGGCTAAAGCAGCAATACTTCCTTTCAAGCGCCAGCCTGCAGGATATTGTACGCCGCTATAAGCGCACGCGCGGCACGGACATGAGCATGTTTGCCTCGCATTGCTCCATTCAGCTTAACGATACGCACCCCGTGGTGAGCATACCGGAGCTGATAAGGCTTATGATGCTTGAGGGCATGGACTTCAACGCGGCGTTCGAGACCGCGCGCAAAACATTCAACTACACCAACCATACCGTTATGAGCGAGGCGCTGGAGCGCTGGGACGAGGGGCTGTTTTCAAGCGTTGTGCCGGAGCTGACGGGCATAATTTACCGCATAAACGACCGCCTGAACGACGAGCTGCGCGCCCGCGGCGCAAGCGACGAAATGCGCAGCCGTATGCAGATAATAGACAACGGCACCATACACATGGCCCGCCTGGCGGTTTATGTTTCAAGCGCGGTGAACGGCGTTGCCAAGATACATACGGACATACTGAAAAACGATTTGTTCCGCGACTGGTGCGCGCTCTATCCCGAACGCTTCCAGAACAAGACCAACGGCATAACCCCGCGGAGGTTCCTTGGCCTGTGCAACCCCGAATACGCGGCGCTTATTGCCGAAAAGACGGGGTCTTACGACTTCATTGCCGACCTTAGCCAAATAGGCAGGCTGAAGGAGCATATTGATGATGATACTATCGCCCGCTTTAATGAAATAAAGGCCAAGAACAAGCGCAGGCTTTCTTCCGTTATAAGCGAAAAGGAAGGCGTGCTGCTGCCTACGGACTTTGTTTACGACGTGCAGGTGAAGCGGCTGCATGAATACAAGCGGCAGCTTATGAACGCGTTTTCCATACTGGATATATATTATTCCATAAAGGACGGCACGCTTACGGATTTCACCCCCACGGCGTTCATATTCGGCGCAAAGGCCGCGCCGGGCTACATACGGGCTAAGAACATTATAAAGTTCATAAACGAAATTGCCAACATGGTCAATTCAGACCCCGCCATGAAGGACGTTATGCGCGTTGTGTTCGTGCAGAACTACAACTGCTCCTATGCGGAAATGATAATCCCGGCGGCGGATATATCGGAGCAGATATCCCCCGCCGGAACGGAGGCCAGCGGCACGGGCAACATGAAGCTGATGCTCAACGGCGCGGTAACGCTTGGCACATATGACGGGGCAAACATAGAAATTGCCGAGCAGGCAGGGCTTGAGAACAACTATATATTCGGCGCAACGGTGGAGGATATTGCAAAAACACGCTCCTCCTACGACCCGAAGGGCATATACGAATCCAACCCCCGCATAAAGCGCGCGCTGGACACGCTGGTGAACGGCACGTTTACGGACGGCGGCATGGGCGGCTTCAAGGAGCTTTATGATTCGCTGCTGTACGGCGCGGCATGGCATACGCCAGACCAATACTATCTGCTGCTGGATATGCCCTCCTACATGGAGGCAAAGCTGCGCGCCAACCGCGACTACCGCGACCGCACGGCCTTCGGCCGCAAGTGCCTTATGAATACCGCCGGTGCGGGCAAGTTCTCTTCCGACCGCGCGCTGAAGGAATACGCGGAGGAGATTTGGCACATACCGACAATAACGGGCTTACGCCCGTAGTGAAATTGCGCTTAGGCGCAGTGAAATATTGCTTCCGCCATGTGAAATACGCCTATCGGCGTGTGAGCATGAGAAATTATAAGGATATGGGGACGCTATGCGTCCCCTTTGTGTTGTTATTGTTTGGTGCTACCGCTAACCAAAAGCTGTCCCCGCGTGCGGGGAAAGTGGCATGGCGAAGCCATGACGAAAGGGGAACGGCTCAGAGCAGCCAAGCTATTATACTATTCCCCCTCAGTCGGCTAACGCCGACAGCTCCCCCGCGTGCGGTGGAGCCTTTTGGTACAGCGGCAGTAAAAACAACACAAAAGGGGGACGGCAATCCGTCCCCCGCATAATACATGCTGTGTTTATTTATTTGCCGAGCTGGCGGTAAACCTCGGTCACCAGCTCCACGGAGCCGTCGTTGAGCCATTCTTCGGTAAGCGCGTTCCAAACCTCGTCCTTCTTGTCGGCGGTGAGGGTGGCGGCTATGGCGTCGTGTACCTCGTCAAGGGTCTTGGAGCCGGCCTTTTCATCGCTGACGTAATAGATTATGTGCAGCCCGCTGGTATCCTCGAACACCTGGCTGTACTGGCCAAGGGAAAGCTTGGCGAAGGCATCCTTAACGGCCGTTGACCAATCGGAAGAGGAGGTGTAGGAATTGGATATGAGCATACCGTCCGCGTAAGCATCAATCTCCGTGAAGTCGGTATTCTCCGTCACGTCGGCCATAACGGCCTTGAAATCCTCGCCCGCTTCAAGGCGCGCGTAGGCGGCGTTAATCTTTTCATAGGCGCTGGCGGTGTATTCGGCGTAATACTTGTCGTATTCGGCCTGCTTGGCCTTGTATTCGCTTATTATCTCAGCTATGCGCGCGGCGTTGGCGCTTGTGCCGTTTATTGCGTCGTCAAAGGCAAGGGTGCAATACTCGGTCTTGAGATTGTTCATTGCGGTCTTTGCATCGGTGCATTCCTGCGGAATGTCGCCTTCGTAGGCAACGTAGATATCATATATCCTGTGGTAATCCTTAGGAACAAAGAGCGGGGGAACGCCCTCCAGGCTTGCTTCGTAGGCGTCCTCATCGTCCTTGTAGTACTCGGGATTGTTATTATATGTGTCCATATCGGTCATGGAGTTGGTGTTGAACTGCTCCTCGATGTCCACCTCGTCCGCAGCGGCGTCCTTGGTCAGGTCGTTCCGCATAAGCTCGACAAGGTATTCAACCTCAACGTCCTCGCTCAGCTTTGCGCAGTAGGATTCATAGGTGGCGTTTTCGTCGCCCATGTTGGCAATGGCTTCTTCGAGTATAAGCTCGTTCATCCTTTCGTCCACGTTCACGCTTTCGTCCGTTTCGGCTTCCTGTTCGGCTATGTCGCGGTAATAGGAATTGAGCCCGTCTATCTTTTCGGCAATGCGGCTTTCAAGCTCCGCCTTCTGCTCATCGGTAAAGTTGGCGTAGCCCAGCTCGCGCGCCTTGGCCTCTATAACCTTGTCCTGAACCATAAGGTTGATAAGGTCGTCCTGAAACTCCTCAAGCGTGGCCTGATCGCTTATCACGTCGTAACCATAGTTGGCAAAATACTCAACGTACATATCGAACATGGTCTTAACATCGCCGAGCGTAAGCACGGTTTCGCCGTTTATTTTGGCTACCGCGGCAGTCAGGTCAAGCTCCGCGCTGTTGTCGGTATCCGTGGGCTCTGCGGTGGATGCGGGCGCGGCGGGGTCTGTGGGCTCAGCGGTGCCGCTGGGGGTATCGGTGTCGCTCAGCTGGCAGGCGCACAGTATGCTTGCGGCCATAGCGGCGCACAGCAGCAGGGCAATAAGCTTCTTGGTATTCAAATCGTTTTCTCCTTCCATATCATGTGCAGCAATGGCTGCGCAAGTCAGTATTATGTATTATAGCATCAATTTGCGCTTAGGCAATCGGCAAGCATGTAAACAAACTGTGGCAGCATGGCGTAGAGCGCGGCGGCGTCGCTCTTGGGGCGGCTTATAACCATGTTCGGCGTATCGCCGAAGGTCATGCGCGCGCCCGCTATGTTGCCCGCGGCGGCAATAAGCTTTGCCCCGTCTATGGGCGCCTGCTTATCGAACACGAAGCGCACCTCCTTATCCCGTATCCTCAGCTGCGTAACGCCCGCGCGGGAGCAGTCCGCCTTTATAAGGGCAATGTTGAGCAAATTCGCCGTGTCCTCCGGAATGTCGCCGTAGCGGTCTATAAGCTCATCCTGCACGTCGTAAAGATCGTCCCGCGTTTCTATCAGCGCTATGCGCTTGTACATGGAAAGCCGCTCCGATTCGCGCGGAATATAATGCGTGGATATGCTTGAAGGCACGGGGATATCCACCACCGTGTCTATCTTTACCGGCTCCTTTTCGCCCTTGGCTTCCTTTACCGCGCCTTCAACAATTTTGCAGTAAAGGTCGTAGCCCACGGCTGCCATATGCCCGTGCTGCTCCGGCCCCAGCAGGTTGCCCGCGCCGCGTATTTCAAGGTCCCGCATTGCTATTTTGAAGCCCGCGCCGAATTGGGTAAATTCGCGTATGGCGCTCAGGCGTTTTTCGGCAATGTCGCTCAAAACCTTGTCCCGCATAAATGTTAGGTATGCATAGCCAAGCCGCGCGCCCCGGCCTACCCTGCCGCGCAGCTGATAAAGCTGGGCAAGACCCATTTTGTCCGCATCGTATATTATAATGGTGTTTACGTTGGGTATATCAAGCCCGCTTTCTATTATTGTGGAGCAAAGCAGAACGTCGTATTGCTGCTCCATAAAGTCCAGCATCGTGCGCTCAAGCTGCCGTTCGCCCATCTGCCCGTGGGCATAGGCTATGCGCGCCTCCGGCACAAGCTGCTTCAGCTTTTCCGCAAACGTTTCCATGCCGCGCACGTTGTTGTAAACGAAGAACACCTGCCCCCCGCGGCCGAGCTCTTTCATTATGGCCTCCCGCGCAACAGCCTCGCTGTATTCCATAACGTATGTCTGCACGGGGTAGCGCTGCTCCGGCGGGGTTTCGATGACTGACATATCGCGTATGCCCGTCATGGACATATGCAGCGTCCTTGGTATAGGCGTTGCGGAAAGGGTGAGCGCGTCTATATCCTTGCGCATTTCCTTTATCTGCTCCTTGTGGCCCACGCCGAAGCGCTGCTCCTCGTCTATTATAAGAAGGCCAAGGTCCTTGAACTGCACGGATTTTGAAAGCAGCTTGTGCGTGCCGACAACAACGTCTATCGTGCCTTTTTTAAGCCCGTCTATCACCCGCGCCTCTTCCGCAGGGGAATTGAACCGCGAAAGCAGCGCAACGTTGACGGGGAAGCCCGAAAAGCGGGCGGCAAGGGTGTTATAATGCTGCTGCGCAAGTATTGTCGTTGGCACAAGGAAGGCAACCTGCTTGCTGTCCGTCACGGCCTTGAACGCGGCGCGGAGGGCGACTTCCGTCTTTCCGTAGCCCACGTCCCCGCAAAGCAGCCTATCCATAACGCGGTCGCTTTCCATATCCTTTTTTATTTCGGCAATGCTCGTAAGCTGATCCGGCGTTTCCTGATAGGGGAAGCTTTCCTCCAGCCGCTTCTGCCACGCCGTGTCAGGCGGGAAGGCATGGCCCTTCCTGTGCAGCCTGTCGCCGTAAAGCTTTACCAAATCGAACGCCAGCTTTTTAACGCTTTCCCGCGTTTTGTTTACCGTGCGCTGCCATTCCCCCGTGCCAAGGTGGGAAAGATGGGCGGTGGTTTCGTCCCCGCCAATGTATTTCTGCACGCGATCAAGCTGATCCGTAGGCACGTAAAGCTTATCCCCGCCCGCGTAAACAAGGTGCAGATAGTCCCGCGATACTCCCGCCACCTGAAGCGTTACAACGCCCACGAAGCGGCCTATGCCGTGCAGCTCATGCACCACCAAATCGCCCACGCTAAGCTCGCTGAAGGCCAATTTGGGCTTCCTTTTGGAGGCTGATGCACTGCGGCGCGATTCCGTGCCGTATAGCTCGCATTCGCTTATTACCGCAAGCCTGAGCTCAGGATATTCAAAGCCGCGCGCTATGCTTTGGCCCACAATAAGCTGCTCCCCGCTTATGATGTCCCGCGTAAGGGCTTCGGCAATGCCTATAGTAACGCCTTCATCGCCCAGCATATCGCCTATGCGCTTTGCGTGCGCGCCCGCGTATATCATAACGGTGCTGCCGCCCCGCTTCCAGCTTTCAATGTCCGCGGCAAGGGCTGGCGTGTTGCCTATGTATTTCGCCATCGGCCGCGTTTCAAAGCGGAAAAGGCATTTGGGCTTTATCAGTCCGTATGTCCGCGTAAGGGCGAAAAGCATGGCCGTATATGGCGTGTCAAGGCTCTGCAATATGTGCGAGGGCTGGCATATAAGCTCCGCCTGCTCCGGCAGGGCGGTGCCCTCGTGAATATATGAACCAACCCTGTCAAGATGAGTTGTGAAGGCAAGCTTCGCGCTTTCCTCAACGCGCTGCGGTTCGTCTATCAATATTATCGCGCCCTCGGGCAGGTAATCGGTAATAAATGCCTCCGGGTAAAACAGGGGCATCAGCATTTCAAGCCCGAGTGGTACGCTGCCCTCCGAAAGCCGGTCGTATTCCTCCTTCATGCCCTCGGTTTTGCGCAGCGCACGCATGCCGCGCGTGCGTGCTTCCTTCGTAAGGGGCATCTCCGTTGCCGGGGGGATGACGCAGCGGTCTATGTTCTCTATCGAGCGCTGAGATATTGCGTCGTATGTGCGCATGGTGTCTATCTCGTCGTCAAAGAACTCTATCCTAACGGGGTTGGCCATGCTTATGGGGAACACGTCCAAGTAGCCGCCCCTCAGGCACACCTGCCCCTTGCCTTCGCACATATCAACCCGCTCGTACCCCGCGTTTATAAGCGCGGCCAAAAGCTCGCGCGGCTCAGTCCTGTCCCCTGCGGAAACGGTGCGCATGCATTGGGCGATGGCTGTGGGCGGGGTCATGCGCTGAATAAGCGCCTCTGCAGATACCGCAACGGCAATGTTTTCGCCGTTAAGCAGCGCGCACAGCGGCTCAAGCCGCCTTGCGGTAAGTCCGGCGGATGCGGCAATGCCCTTTGCGCCCAGCGGCAGCTCCCGCGCGGGCAGATGATACGCCCTGTCCGTAAACGCGGCCATGTCCTGCTGTATCCTTGCGGCGCTTGATTCATTGGCGGTTATTATCAGCACGGTTTTGCCCGTATGGCAAAACAGGCCCGCCGCAATGTGCGCCCGCACGGCCTCGCAAAGGCCGAACACGGCTGCGCTGCCCTCGCCCTTTTTCAGCGCGTCAACAAGGCGCGTATACTCCGGGTGCTTATTAAGTATTTTTATCAGCGGATGCTCATTCATCCTTCGTTTCGCCTTTCTGTTCAGCATTTTCGGCTTCGGCCTTCTTGGCTTCTTCCTTCTTTTTGCGCTTGGGCTTTTTGTTGAAGCGCATCTGCGCGTCTGCTATCCGGCCCGATACCATAAGCTCCGCCGCGTCCGCAGCATCGTTCAGCGCGGCCTTAACCTTGTCCAGCGCCTCTCCCGTGGGCATGGACATAACGTGCGCTATCAAATCGCGCCCGCCTTCAGGCGCGCCAACGCCAACCCGTATGCGGGGAAAATCATCGAACCCAAGCTGGTATATAACGCTTTTCATGCCGTTGTGGCTGCCGGAGGAGCCTTTTTCGCGTATGCGAAGATCGCCGGGGTCAAGGTCTATATCGTCATATATAACAATAAGCTGATCGTGCTCGATCTTGAACCAGTTGACCAAATCCCTTACCGCCCAGCCGGAATTGTTCATGAACGTTAAGGGCTTAGCCAGTATAACCCGCTCCGTGCCTATGCGGCCTTCGCCGTAAACGCTGCGGAAGTTCTCCTTCCTTATATCTATATTGTGCCTTGCCGCCAATATGTCCAGCGCCATAAAGCCCATGTTGTGCCGCGTGTCGGCATATTCGCGCCCGGGGTTTCCAAGGCCTACTATTATATACATAAAAAACCTCCGTAAAAAAGTTTATTGCACGCAATCACGCCCTCATGCAGGCTCGCATGGGGGCGCCAACGCATATTATACCCCAAAAACCGCCGCCGCACAAGGCAATGCGCGAATAGAGCGCGGGCAGGGGCAAGAAAAAAGAGCCGTGCAAGGCGGCTCTTTTGATATGCTCTGTTATGATTCCTTCTTTTCGCGGTTGAATACCTGCACCTTTGCATAGTGACAAAGGGCTATCACCGCAAGCACTATCGCAATGCAGAACACTATTATGTTCAGCATGCCTATCCATGGCCAGAAGTTTTTCAAAAGCGTAAGCGCAACGCCCGCATTGAAGAAGCCCGCGGCAAACTTGCCGTACCAATCGGCGTACACCACGACCTCCCTACGGAAAAGCAGCAGGCCGCCTATTATCATTATGCCTTCTTTTATAAGCACCGCAAGCAGTATCCAAAGCGGCAGCCAGCCAGCGGAATAGAAGCACGAAAGCGCCGCTATTACCATAAGCTTGTCCGCAAGGGGATCGAGAACCTTGCCAAGGTCGCTTATCCAGTTGTTCCTGCGGGCAAGGTAGCCATCGAGCAGATCCGTGAAAAACGCCGTGAGGAACACAATAAGGCAGGCAAGATATTTTGCCCGCGCGAAAAGAAATATGAACACGCCGACCAATATAAGGCGTATGGCCGAAAGCACGTTTGGTATATGCCGCATAAATTACACTCTCCTATGCAGACCATTATAACCGATGGATAAAATATTTTCCATATTTTATTGTGAAAAGTAAGCTAAATGTAAGATGAAAATAGGATAAGATAGTGTTAATTCTGTGTACAATCGCCTTTTTCGTTGACATGCAGCCCCTTGGGCGATAAAATAATAGGGCAGTTTATCCGCGCGCGGGGTATCCTCGCGCTTATTACAAAGGAGATTTTTGAAAAATGCGCACAACAAAGACCATTGCCCTTGTACTGGCCGCTATAATGCTCGCGGCGGCGCTGAGCGCCTGTTCGGTAAACAACCCGAATTACACCGTGCTTAAAGTAGGCGACATGAACATAGGCGTAAACGCCTACTATAATAACTACAACTACCTTGCACAGGTCTATTCCATGTATGGCCTTTACAATGTTTCAACGCCCGAAGCTTTCAAGCGTATGCAGGATCAGGTGTTCGATAACCTTATCAACAATGCCCTGCCGGTGGTAGTGGCCAAGCAGAACGGCGTTACCTTGACCGAGGAGGAAGAGGCTCAGGTTCAGGCGGACTTCAAAGAGCAGATAGACCAGATGATAGCCCAGTATGCCTCCCAGGTGGACGAATCCATAACCGATGAGGACGCCAAATATGCCGAAGAGGAAAAGCTGTTCAAGGCGGCGCTTAAGAGCAGCGGCTGGAACTACAACACCTATCTGAAGATGATAGAGGACGACGTCCGCGGCGCAGCCATAGGCAACAAGTATATGGAATCGCTCTATTCCGGCGTGAACGTGACCGAGGAGGAAGCCAAGGCCTACTATGACGAGCAGCTTGCCGCCAAGAAGGCCGAATATGCCGAAACCCCCGCCCAGTTCTATACCGATTATTCCAACGCCATCAGCGGCAGCGACACCGTAGGCGTGCTTACCGTGCCCGAAGGATACCGCTTCTGCAAGCATATACTTATAAAGAAGGCCGAAGAGGGCGACACCACCAAGAACGTCAACCAGATAGTTGAAGAGGTGAAGGCCAAGCTGGCGGACGGCGTGGATTTCGATAAGCTCGTTGAAGAATACGGCGAGGATCCCGGCATGAAGGAGGAGCCTTACAAGACCGAGGGCTATCTTATAAGCGAAAACACCCTTGATAAGTATTACGACGGCTTCGGCATCGCCGCCATATCGCTCAAGAACATAGGCGACGTGAGCAACCCCGTTGAGACCGAGGCGGGCTACCACTTCATACAGTACACCTCCGATGCGGAAGTTAAGGACACCCCGTTTGAGGACGTTAAGCAGGCCATAACAGACAAGCTGACCGAGGACGAGAAGGTTGCCATTTACAACGACTGCCTTGCCAAGTGGAAGGAAGAAATAAAGATAGAGAAGTACTATGACCGCGTGAGCGGCATCAAATAAGGCCAAGCAAACAAGGCGACATCAAAGCGGGCGAAGGCTCGCTTTTTTGTATTGGCTGAGGCGTTTGTGATATGCTATAATCAAATAAAGCAAAAGGAAAGGGGAGCGGACGCATGTGCAACAAAGTATATACGCTCGATGAAATACGCTCCATCGCCGCGCCCATCGCCAAGGATTACGGAGTGGATGCGCTGTATCTGTTCGGCTCATACGCGCGCGGGGACGCAACGCCGGAAAGTGACATGGACTTTCGCATAGACAAGGGCAGCGTATGCTCCGTATTCAAGCTGGGCGGGCTATATAATGAGATGGAGCACAGCTTCGATAAAAAGATGGACATTATGACCACGCAGATGCTTTCGGATGATTTTCTGCGTTCCATACGCGGAGAGGAGGTGCTGATATATGAGCGCGGTTGATAAGGCTACGCGCGATATAAGCATAATAGAGCATATATTGGAGTATTGTGCGGATATAGAATCGATACACGCCGAATTTGGCCATTCAAGGGAAAGGTTTGGCGAAAGCAAGGCTTACCAAAACGGCGTGGCAATGTGCATACTTCAAATAGGCGAGCTAACAAAGCACCTGTCAGCTGATTTTGTGGCAACGTATAGGCAAATACCGTGGCGCGATATTGCACGGACGCGGGATGTATACGCGCACCATTACGGCCATGCCGATGCCGAACTGATATGGGAAAGCGCAACGAGCGACATTCCGTATCTTGCAGACTTCTGCCAAAAGCTTATATCAAAAGAGCTTTGAACGGGTGAGCCGTCCTGAGCGGATGGCTTTTTTATTAGCGCACCGGAGGAAAAGCGATGTTTCAGATAATGGTGGTAGAGGACGACATAAACGCGCGGCGGCTTATGCAGGCCGTGATAGAGCAGAACGGCTATGAGGCTATTCCCGCGTCCGATGGGGCGGAGGCGCTTGCGCTGATGGATAAAAAGCACGTTGATCTTATTGTGCTGGACGTGATGATGCCCCATATGGACGGCTATACGCTTGCGCGGGAGCTTAGGAGCGCGGGCAATAACGTGCCCATATTGATGGTCACGGCGCGGCAGAGCGCCAAGGATAAGAAGGAAGGCTTCCTTGCGGGGACTGACGATTACATGGTAAAGCCCGTGGACGAGGAGGAGATGATGCTGCGCATTGCGGCGTTGTTAAGGCGCAGCCGAATAGTGAGCGAACGGCGGCTGACGATTGGCAGCACCACGCTTGATTACGACGCGCATACGCTTATAGACGCGGCGGGGGAGCATGAACTGCCGAACAAGGAATTTATGCTGCTGTATAAGCTTTTGTCCTACCCAAACCATATATTTACCCGCAGACAGCTTATGGACGAAATATGGGACATGGAGAGCGACACGGACGAGCGAACGGTTGACGTGCACATAAACCGGCTGCGCGAAAGGCTGAAGGGCAACGGGGATATTGAGCTTGCAACGGTACGCGGGCTTGGCTACAAGGCGGTGAAGAAGCAATGAAAAAGCTTGGCGCACAGATGGTCTTTGCAACGTTCCTTGTTATGCTTTCAACGGCTGCGCTTACGGTCACGGTCATGCTGCTGCTGGAGTTCCTTGGCGCGCTGCCGGAGGTGAAATATCCTGCGGTGGTGTGGCCCGTAATTGCACTTGGTATATGCGTTGCGGTGGGCACGGGCATAAACGCGCTGCTCACGCGGTGGTACTTCAGGCCCATGAAGCAGATCATAGGGGCCGTGCGCCGCGTTGCAAAGGGGGATTTCTCCGTCCGCGTAGAGGAGATAAAGGGCGTAAGGAACGAGCTTGAGGAGCTTACGAAAAGCTTTAACATGATGGCGGAAGAGCTGGGCAGCACGGAGCTTTTCCGCAGGGACTTCATCAATTCGTTCTCGCATGAGTTCAGAACGCCCATGGTATCCATACGCGGCTTTGCGCGGCAGCTTAAAAAGAGCGACATTACAGAAGCGCAGCGGCAGGAATATGCGGACATAATAATAAGCGAGGCCGACAGGCTTACCAACATGGCGTCCAACATACTTACGCTGACGCGGGTTGAAAACCAGCAGATAGTTACGGACAAGACCACGTTCCGCCTGGATGAGCAGCTGCGCACATGCATACTGCTGCTTGAAAAGGAATGGGAAGCCAGGAACATAAGCCTTGATATAGATTTGGACGAGGTTGAGTATACCTCCAACGAGGAGATGCTTTCCCAGGTTTGGCTGAACATACTGGGCAACGCAATAAAGTTCAGCAAGGATGGCGGAGAGGTGCGCATATACTGCGCCAAGCACGGCAGCAGCGTGCGCGTGGAGATAGAGGACTACGGCGTGGGCATGAGCGAAGAAACGCGGCAGCATGCCTTTGAGCGGTTCTATCAGGGCGCAGGCAGCCGCGCCACCGCCGGAAACGGGCTGGGGCTGAGCATTGCAAAGCGCATAGTTGAACTGTGCGGCGGGGAGATAAACATAACGAGCGAGCTTAACCGCGGCACGCTGTTCATAATAACATTGCCTACGGAGTGAGTTGGAGCATTGTGGGCAGGGCTTCTTCCTCCTCAACCTGTGCGGATGCGGGAGCCGAGGCGGCGTTGGCTATTGCCTCGGCCAGGAACTCAACGGAGTTCATGGCCTGCTCAAACGTGTTTGCATTGTGCCCAATCTCCGCCAGCAGGCAATGGGAGGACACATGCTGGTTATACCGCCCCACCTTAACGCGGATGTTGCGGGCAAGGTTAGGGTGTATCGTGCCAAGGTATTCGCTTATGCCCTTGGCAAGGGCGTAGTTGGATTGAAAGTCCGGCATTTCATCAAATCCAGCTCCGGTCGCGCCCTCGCCCGTACCTACGACAAACATTATGCGGGCGCATTCCTTGCCGTCTATCACCAAATAATCCGCGGGGGCCTTGGGGTCGTTTCCGTATGCATCGCGGTGCAGATCTATAAACAATTCTATCGTGGGGTATTTCTTTTTGTATTCAAGCATTGTCTCAAGCGAGCGTGAATAGGCGCTGGAAAGCTTGGGCGGTTCATGGTCTGTAATATCATGTATCGCATAAATGCCGTAGCGTTCGTTGAGCAAAGTGCATAGCTTTTCGCCCACGGCAACAACGTTCATGCCGTTATCCTTCGTGCGCCATGGGGAGGATACGGCGTAGGTATAGCGCTTTGTTGGGAAGTATGCTTCCGTAGTATGCGTATGGTAAATAAGCACGGTAGGCCCTTCGGTTGATAGACCTATACCCGTGCTTTTATCTGTGTCCGCCTTCATAAGCTCCAGCAGCACCCTGCGGCTTACGCCTTCATCTGCATCAACATGGTCAAGCGCTATCTCTATGTTTGTAAGCTCGTCCCCATCCGGCTTATCCGTGCGCATGGCGGGGCGTATGAGCGCGGCGGCTATGAGCGCGGCAAGCGTAAACATAAAAAGAAGCATTGCGGCTAAGTGCGTTTTGCGATGGTCAGCGGCGCGTGTGCGGCCGCGCATTCGTTTGTTCATGGCTTATCCTCCTTCCATATTGGTATGAAGGGAGGGCGCGGCTTATGCTATAAGGCTTTTAAGCTCGGCATGATCCGTGCCGAACAGCGCCATGTTGATTGCATTTGACAGTATTGCGCTCATGCTGCCTATAAGCGCGTCTATTTCCTTGGGCGTGACTATCAGCTCGCCCGTTTTTTCGCTTATGGCCTTGGCGGCAAGCTCCTTAACGCTTTCTTCGTTATTCATAAGGCCAAGCTCGCCCGCGATAAGCCCAACCGTGTCGCGGGAGATGGTGCTGGCGTATACCACGAGCGGCACGCCTATGGCTATCACCGGCACGCCCATGCTTTGCCTGTCAAGTCCGCTCCTTGCGTTGCCCACGCCCGCGCCGGGCTGAAGCCCCGCATCGCAAAGCTGAATGGTGCAGCCTATGCGCTCCGTCCTGCGGGAGGCAAGGGAGTCTATTGCTATTATTACGGCGGGTTTGCTGCTTGACGCCGCGCCCTTTATCATCTCCATTGTTTCTATTCCCGTAACGCCCAATACCCCGGGGGATACGGCGCAGACGCTCCGCACATGGTGCGGTATGGCGTCCGCCATGTATTGCTTTATGTGCCGCGTGACAAGTATCTTTTCCGCTGTGCGCGGGCCTAATGCATCGGGTGTAACGGCCCGGTTGCCAAGCCCTGCAACGAGCGCCGTGCCGTCAAGCCCTACTATCATTGCGCTGAGCTCATTGGCTGCGGCCTCTGTAACGGCGGCTGTCAGCTCCGCTCCGCCGTAGGTAAGCTCAGGCGCGTCTATCGTAACGTATAGCCCTTTCGCCTTGCCGAGCGCTTTTGCCGCTTCGTCCGTTTCTATGCGTATGCGGGATATGGCGTAGCCCTCGCGCTGCTCGTTCTGCTCGCTTACGCCGGTGCCTGCGGCGTGCAGCTCCCGCGCCTCCATGGCAAGGTCTGTGCGAATATCGGCCTTCATAATTGTCCTCCTTGAATAAAAAATGGTGCACAGGGCTATTATGCGCCGCTTTACGAATAAAAAAACCGATTTTACGCACGAATTATGCTTGCTTTATGCAAAGAGCCGTGCTATAATACACGATGTTCGAGTAAAAATAACAAGGGGGAAACCGTTTTGGCAAACCATAAGTCCGCTTTAAAGCGTGTGGCAGTCACCGCTAAGAAAAACCTTAACAACCGTGTAATTACCTCCAGGGTCAAGACCGCTATCAAGAGCTTTGACAAGTCCCTTGAGGCTGGCGACCAGGCCGCTATCACCGCCGCCTATGTCAACGCCGTAAGCACCGTTGATAAGGCTGCCGCAAAGGGCGTGCTGCATAAGAATAATGCCAACCGCAAGAAGGCTCAGCTTGCCCTCAAGCTGGCTGCGAAGGCTAACTAATTAACTAAGTAATTACCCCTTATTAGGGTTATGCAAAAGCCAATCGAAAGGTTGGCTTATTTGCGTTAGCTGATATAAATAACGCCAAAAGACTCCCCTCGGCCGGGGAAATGGCGCGGCGTAGCCGACTGAGGGGAACAGTAAAACAGCTTGGCAGTTTCTTAGTTATTCCCCTTTCGTCATGGCTTCGCTATGCCACTTTCCCCGCTTGCGGGGGACAGCTTTTGGTGCGCTTTTCAGTCTCTTTCAGCTCAATAGCAAAGGCTGAAGTAGAGGTTGCTGTAAGGATACAGCGTATCGATGTCCAGAATTGCAGCCTCGGGGGCGATGCTGTCAAGCTGCATACGCTTCGCGCTTTCGCGGTAGTTATCCGGTTGGGATTCGGCTGCGAAAACAAGTCCGTAGTAATCTTCGGGAATATATACAACGTAGCTCTTGGTAAGCACCTGCGCCCAATCGCCAACGTCGTACTGCCAATCGGTGGAGTAGGCGAACTCTATAAGATATTCCGTTCCGTCCCACTCAACGCTGTGGAGATAATAATTGTCCCCGTGGCTGCCGTCGCCATAGGAGGAGGCGGCGGTGAGCCACATGCCGGTATAGAAATCGTAAAGTTCGCTGTCCGTGCTGGTCACATACTGCTGGCCGTAATACGGTATGGAACTGTCGGGTATATAGCAGATTGCGTCGAACTGAAGCTCGCGTATGCCGTCGTGGGTATAATCATACTGCTTCACTATTTCCCAGTAGCACTCGCCCGTGGCATAGCCGTCGCCAAGGCCGGTGTATGTGCATATGCCGTCCTCAAGCAAAAACGTGCCCATCTCCGCAGCCGCGTTCATCTCAAGCCCGTTTGCGGTAAAATACGGTTCCTCGGTCTGCTCATCGTAGTTCGGGAAGAACGTTTCCTCCTCGCCGGGAACGGTTGAAAGCTCCTCGCGGTAAACATAGCGCTCCACGGGGTCCCATATCCATATAAGCTCGGTCTCGTCCCCATTTTCGTGTATAAAGCTTACAAGCACGTCGCTTTCCCTGTCGCCATCCATATCGTCGAAAGAAATGGCGTTAAACGCCTGCTCCGCGTCCGCAATGTTCATTGGGAAGGATACGCTGTCGAACAACACCTGCTCCGCAATGTCCCGGTAAAAGGCAGCGCTGCTCGGGCTTATGGTTACCAGCACATTCACGCTTTCCCCGTCGTGGGTTATTGTGCCGCTGCCTGCAACGTCCCCGCTTGTGCGCCAGTCATCGCCGGTTACATCATCCGTATTGCCGCAGGCGGAAAGGCTGATGCACAGTGCAATAGCCATTGCCATGCACAAAAGGTTTCTCCATAGTTTCATGCTCTTTCCTCCTCTTTCCGCCGGACGCGCAATGGCTCCGGCTGTCCGTTTCTCATCCCTTATTGCATTATACCATGCATACGCGGCAGGGGAAAGTGCGGCTTGGCAATGACAGCGGGGCAAAACTGTGGTATTATGGGAGTGGTAACTCCAGCCAAAAGCTGTCCCCGTTCGGGGCGCCTTTTGGCGGCAGCGATACGAGCATCGCCCGCATACTCCTCCGCCATCGCGAATAGTATTAGGTAAAAACGCGAACGGAGGGCGGAGAATATGAAATTACGCATAGCTGTGGCCGCGGCCATGATAATATGCGGCATGGTTTTGATAATGTGCGGCTGCGCAAAGGACGTGGCTACGGATGCGGGCATGTATGATGAACCCGCAGGCGAGGCCGGGATGCGGCGCACGGTGCTTTATTATAAGGATGACGATGGGTTCATAGTGCCCGTTATGAAGCTTATCCCGTGGGAGGAAGGCATAGGCCGCGCGGCGATAGGCAATTTGGTGGACACGGCGGAAAACCGCGCAGAGGCGCGCTCCCGCGGGCTGAACGCGACCATACCGGATGGGGTTGAATATACGTTAAGGATACGCGACGGGGTGGCTACGATAGATATAAGCTCGCTGAGCGCATTTGCGGACGAGGCAAGCGAGCGGGCGATGGTCACAAGCATTGTGAACAGCCTTGCCGAGTTCCCCACGATAGACGCGGTGACGATAACCCTCAACGGCGAAAAGGTGACTAAGCTTCCCTGCGGAACAAAGCTGAGCGAGGCCATGACTCCCTTTATGCTGAACGCCGAGGATGGGGACGTGAGCGCCTCGGCAGACGGGATGGAGCCTATGACGCTGTATTTTGCCAACAACGCGGCAAGCCTGAACGTGCCCGTCACGCGGTACTGCGCGGGGCATGGGTTTGCGGCGGCGGTGGAGCAGCTTATTGCGGGGCCGGAGGATGCGGCGCTGATGAACAGCTTCCCCGAAGGTACGCGCCTGATAAGCGCGGATATATACGGCGGGGTTGCAACGGTCAACCTGAGCGGGGAGTTCCTTTCCGCCCAGTATACAGAGGGCATGGCGGAAACGGCGTTCGATACGCTTTTCCTTACCGCCAACGCCATTGAGGATATAAGCGAACTGAAGGTGCTTGTGGAGGGCAAGGAGTGCGAGCTTACGCGCGAATGCACAGCGCCTGTTTACGCAAACACGTTTCAATAAATATTACTGTACAGAGGAGAAATACGGATGCGGCTGATAATAGCATCGAACAATGCGCACAAGGTACGCGAAATAAAGGAGATTCTGGGCGATTATTTCAGCGAGATACTTTCGCTTAAGGAGGCGGGC
Source organism: Christensenellaceae bacterium Phil1 (assembly GCA_001940855.1). Classification (GTDB taxonomy): domain Bacteria; phylum Bacillota; class Clostridia; order Christensenellales; family CAG-138; genus Phil1. The sequence goes on from MSGS01000065.1 coordinate 74,117, forward strand.
ATTGCCATAGACGTTGAGGAGGACGGCGAAACATTTGAGCAGAACGCGCTAAAAAAGGCGCAGGAGGTGCTTAAAATTGCCGATGCCGACGCGGCGCTGAGCGACGACAGCGGCCTGATGGTTGATGCGCTTGACGGTGCGCCGGGCGTATACAGCGCGCGCTTCGCCGGGGAAGGCCACGACGATGCAGCCAACAACGCAAAGCTTATGGACATGATGCTCTTAGTTCCTGAAGAAAAGCGCACGGCGCGCTTCGTGAGCGCGGTTGCGTTGGCACGGCGCGGCAAGGAACCGATGGTTTGCCGCGGCGCGGTGGAGGGCAGCATACTTTACGCTCCGCAGGGGGAGAACGGCTTCGGATACGACCCGCTGTTCTTCTATGCTCCCGCGGGGCTTTCCTTTGCGCAGATGAGCGCGGAGAACAAAAACGCCATAAGTCACCGCAAAAGGGCGCTGGAGGCGCTCAAAGCCGCGCTTGAGGCGGAGAAGCGGGCATGATACTGGGAATATTGAGCGACACGCACGGCGATACGGACGCGGTGAAGCGCGTGTATGCAGCGCTGCCCAATGCCGATGCATGGGCATTCCTCGGCGACGGGCAGCGCGAAGCGAACTGGCTGCGTGAACACAGCGGCAAGCCGGTATACACCGTTAAGGGCAACTGCGACGCGGGGGACATTGCAGAGGAGCAGGTGATAACGCTCGGCGGGGTGCGCATATTCATGACGCACGGCCACGCCTATGCCATTGCGCTGAACAGCTACCGCCTGATGCTCCGTGCGCAGGAGCTGGACTGCGCCGTTGCCCTGTACGGGCATACGCATGTTTCGGAAATAGAGTACGCGGGCGGGGTGCAGATAGTCTGCCCCGGCAGTCCCAGCGTGCCGCGCCGCGGCAGGCGCAAAAGCTTCGCCAAGCTCGAAATAGAAAACGGCAGCGCCATGGCAAGCATAGTTGCGCTGTGACGTTTAACCCATTACCGTTCCTTCAGCCCTGCCACGGCTTCCTCGCTCGGGGTGACGTAGGCGGTTTTGTTGGTTGTGTATATCACCATGCCGGGCTTTGCACCGGCGGGCTTTTTAACGTATTTTCGCGGCGTGTAGTCAACGGCAACGTTCTCGCTGCCCCTTGCGCGGCTGTAATACGCCGCAAGCAGCGCCGCTTCTGTCATGGTGGCGGTGTCCTGCTCGCTCGCGCCCTTGACTATAACATGGCTGCCGGGTATGTTCTTGGCGTGCATCCATATGTCGTTTGGCGAAGCGAAGCGCAGCGTCAGCTCGTCGTTCTGGCGGTTGTTTTTGCCCACGTATATGTCCGCACCCGTGGAGGATACGAAGTGCATGGGCTTTGATGCGGCAAGCTTCATTTTCTTTTTGCCGCCCTTGTCCCGCTTTATGTAGCCCTGGTCCTTCAGCTCCTCTATAAGCTCGCTCAGCTCGTTTTCCGCGGTGCATTTGGTCAAATTGTCAAGCTGGCCTTCAAGGTAGTTCAGTTCACTCAGTGTTTGCTCCCGCTGAACAATCGCCATGTCCCGCGCGGCCTTCAGCTTTTGATACTTTTTATAATACCGCTGCGCGTTTTCCCCGGGCGTAAGCTGCCTGTCCAGCGGAATGGCTATGCGCTCCACTGGGTCCGCATAATAGTTATCCACCGCCGCTGTGTCCGTTCCGCTTTTGAGCGAATGCAGATTTGCCGTGAGCAGCTCGCCGTAAAGGCGGCATTTTTCCATCTGCTCCTCGCTGTTGAGCGCGTCCGCGTAAAGGGCAAGCTTCTTTTCGCAGCGTTCAATGTTGTTTTGAAGCACCTTTCTTGCGCTTGCGCCGTGCCGCTTGGCCCATTCGCGCCTGTCGCTGTTTATATAAAGGCTGTCCAAAGCCTCGCCAATGCTGTCGTACAGCTTAATTCCGCTGCCGGAAATTGCGAAGGGATACACCGCCTCCGTCTCGCCAAGGGCGTTGAGCACGGCGCTTGCCTTCTCCTTGCCATGCGCCATGTCCGCATAGAAGGCGGCAAGCCTTTCCGCAAGCTCCTCCCGCTCCGCTTCGCTTAGCTGAGTGCATTCGGTTTTATCGGTATATCTTGCAGCAAGCTGCGCCGCAACGGCGGGGGATAGGCCGAAAAACGCATTGCTCAGCGCCTTTGCAATGCTCATGCCAACCATGCACATAGCCATGGAAAAGTCATCGGCAGAGGCCTTTGACGGGTCCTGCTTGTCCTGCGCGGGGGGCGCGGAATACTCAAGCCCCGGCATAACGAAGCGCACGCTGCTCATCCCAAGGCCAACGTGCTTTATCGCATCCACTATAACGCCCTTTTCATTCACCAGTATAATGTTTGAATGCTTGCCCATCAGCTCGCAGTAAAGGGCAAATACGCTCAGGTCGCCAAGGTCGTTGTATGTTTCTATGCTTATTTTAAGCACCCTGTCCAGCCGCTCCTGCTCAAAGCGCACTATTTTGCCGCCGGCAATGCGCTTCCTAAGCAGCATGCAGAACATTGGCGCTTCGCTCGGGGCCTGCTTTTTAAGCTCCGTAAGCTGCACGCGGTTGTCCGCAGCCGATGCGTTTATAAGCAGCCTATATGTCTGCCCAAGGCTGCGCACCATCAAAAGCAGCTCCTCTTTATCGGTTTGCTGAATTTTGTCTATCTTTCCGCCCGCAAGGCGCTTGTTCAGTTCGTTCATAGCGCTGTACAGGCTCAGTCCGTCCATGGGCATTTGGTATCATCTCCGTTCGTGCGGCATATGCGCGCTATCGCCGCTCAAGCCTTGCAATGGATAGCTCATACGCGGTTTTTTCGAGCATTATGCCGTTTTCGTTCTTTGTGTATTGGCGGCTTTGCAGCCTGCCCTCTATGCGCACCCGCGCGCCTATGCAAAGCTCCTTCGCTGCGTGCGCCGCGCCGCCCCACGCTATGCAGGGTATGTAGTCCGCCTTTTTATAGTCGCGGTTCACGGCGATGAGCATATCCGTTATCTCCCGCCCGAAGGGGGTTGTGCGGAACACGGTCTCGCGGCATATGCAGCCGGTGAGCGTAACGCTGTTCACATGGCCGCAGTCCGCCCGGCAGCATTCTATGCGCCGCGCAAACGGCCTCAGCAGCAGCCTGTTCGCGCCGTCCACATGGCGGTTGTAGGAGCGCAGCTCCCCGTTAAACTCAATCGTGTCCCCGATGCGGAAGCCTTTCATCAGCCTGCCCGGCACGGTTATGGGCAGCGTGTCCGCCGTGCCGCTCAGGCGCATTATCTCTATTTTGCCAAGATACAGCGTTTCGCCGTAGGCCTCATGCTCCGCCGTAAGCGGCTCTATAAGCCTGCCCCGCATAAACAGTCCGTTTTCATCCCGCGTGTAGCCCATATCCACTCTCCATAGCATGTAATGATGCTATATGGATATGCCGCCGCCCGTCGGGTTATGAATCCAGCCTGTATGCTCCCGTCACCACGTCGTCCAGCAGCGCCATAACAAGTATGCTGCCCTTGCCCGCGCGCGGCTCTATATGGACAAGCTCCGTCGTGTCTATCCGCGTTTCGGTCCCGTGGAACTGGCGCACGGCGAATGGGAAGGGCATTGTAACATGGAAAGCGGCTGCTATGCAGGTGCCGTTGCTGCCGTTCTTCTTAAAATCGAATGTCTTTAAGCCCTTGCCGTTGCGGCCCTGTATATCGTATTCGAATACAAAGCTGCGCTTTGCGTAGCCGCGGTCGGTCAGGGTCAAAATCTCGCCCTCGTCCGTTATTTGGCCGAAGTATACAACCTCATCCCCCGCGTCCAGCTTTATGCATTTAACGCCGCTGCTCACGCGGCCCATTTCGGGTATTGTGTCCGGCTCAAAGCGTATGCTCATGCCCTGCTTTGTTATCAGCAGTATCGTGCGCTCTTCGCCCGCGTCCGGCTCAATGCCTATTATCTCGTCAGCATCCTTCAGCGCGGCGGCCTGGATCTTCTTTGTTTTTGTTATGTATTCGGCGGCCTTTGTGCGCTTTATGCTGCCCTGCTTGGTGAAGAAGAGCAGGTCGCCTTCGCCCATCGTGTCAAAGCAGGCGATGAGCATTTCGTTCTTTTCAAGCGCGGCAATCGTGTTCAGGTTAACTGCCTTCGCGCCGGGCTTTGTCTCCGCAATGTCGTCCACGCTCAGCGTTATAAGGCTGCCAAGGTTGGTGAAAAGCTTTATCCGCTTGTCCGTTGACGTATCGAAGAGCCACCTTGCGCGCTCGGCCTCAGTATTAAGCGTGTCCCGCTGCCGCCTTGGTACGCGCCTCAGCTTACCGTCCGCGCTTATTGCAACGCTCACGTCCACCGCGGCTATCTCCGCCTCGTTCACCTCTATCGCCGGTTCGGCGTTTATAATCTCCGTCATGCGGGGCTTAGCGTACTTTTCCCGTATTTCACCGAGCTCGCCCTTTATGACCTGATGCAGCCTTTGCGGGGAGGCCAGTATGGCGTTGAGTTCCTTTATTGTTTTAAGTATGTCCTTATGCTCCCTCTCGATAGCCAGCAGTTCAAGGTTGGTCAGCCTTTGCAGACGCAAATCCAAAATGGCCTGCGCCTGAATTTCAGTCAATTCAAAGCGCTTCATCAGCGCTTCGCGCGCGATTTTGGGCGTTTTTGATGCGCGTATAATGGCTATTACCTCGTCTATATTCATCACGGCTATGGAAAGGCCGTTCAATATATGCTCCCGCTTCATTGCCGCGTCCAGGTCAAAGCGCGTGCGCCGCGTTACAACGTCCTCCTGATGGGCAATGTAATAGCGCAGCATATCCTTAAGCCCAAGCTGCTGCGGCTTGCCTTCCGCTATGGCGACCATGTTCACGCCGAAGGTCACCTGAAGATCTGAATATTTATAAAGGTATTGCAGTATCTTTTGCGCGTCCGCATCCTTTTTGACCTCTATAACGGCTCTCATGCCCATTCGGTCGGATTCGTCGCGTATGTCGCTTACGCCGGCGAACATGGCCTTCTTTTCCTGCGTTATTTTCAGTATGCCTTCAAGGGCGCGGGCTTTGTTCACCTGATAGGGCATTTCGGTGGCCACTATCAGCTTTTTGCCGTTCTTCTGCTCCTCTATGTGGCACTTTGCGCGCACGGTAAGCTTGCCGCGGCCCGTTTCGTAGGCGGCGCGTATTTCATCGCTTGCCAGTATGTAGCCGCCCGTGGGGAAATCGGGGCAGGGGATTATTTGCATAAGCTCGTCAAGGCTTATGTCCGGCTTCTCCATCTGCGCGATAACGGCGTCTATTGTCTCGGCAAAGTTATGCGGCGGTATGGCCGTTGCAAGGCCCACGGCTATGCCGTTAGCGCCGTTTACAAGCAGGTTCGGGAAGCGGCCGGGCAGCACGTCCGGCTCCTTTTCCGTATCGTCAAAGTTAAGGCTGAACTTTACCGTGTCCTTATCTATGTCGCGCAGCAGCTCAAGCGCAAGCGGCGTCATCCTCGCTTCGGTATAGCGCATTGCGGCGGCGCTGTCGCCGTCTATGCTGCCGAAGTTGCCGTGCCCGTCCACAAGCGGCGCGCGCATATTGAAATCCTGCGCCATGCGCACCATTGCGTCATATACGCTGGAATCCCCGTGCGGGTGATATTTACCCAGGCAGTCGCCCACTATACGCGCGCTTTTCCTGTGCGGCTTATCGGGCGTGTTGCCAAGGCCGAGCATTGTGTAAAGTATCCTGCGCTGCACGGGCTTCAGCCCGTCCTCAACGCGGGGCAGGGCGCGTTCCAGTATTACATGCTCGGCATAGGGCAGCATGGATTCATGCATAACGTCGTCCATGCTCTTTGTCAGTATGTTCTTATCCGCCGCAATGGGCGGCCTTTCGTCCTTTTTAGCCATTTACCTTAGCGCTCCCTTCTGCGTTATTGCGCTGCGCCTTTTCCGCCTTTTCTTCAAAGGCGTCGGTTTTGTTGAAATTGGCGTATTCGCTTATGTATTCCTTGCGCGGGCCAACCTTGTCGCCCATCAGCAGGGTAACAAGGTGCTCAACGTCCGCCGTGTCCTCTATGTTCACGCGCACAAGCGTGCGGTTTTCGGGGTTCATGGTGGTGTCCCAAAGCTGCTCCGGGTTCATCTCGCCAAGGCCCTTGTAGCGCTGCAGGCTGTATCCCTTGCCTATTGCTTTAAGCGCCTTGTTCAGCGCCGCGTCGTCGTAAAGATACTGCACGTTCGTGCCCTTTTGCAGCTTATAAAGCGGCGGCTGGCCCATGTATACATGGCCCTCGGTAATAAGCTCCTTCATATAGCGATAGAAGAAGGTGAGCAATATGGCCCGAATATGCGCGCCGTCCTGATCGGCATCGGAAAGTATTATGATCTTGTCGTACTTCAGGCCGGATATATCAAAATCCTCGCCTATGCCGGTGCCTATCGCGGTTATTATGGAGCGGAACTCCTCGTTTTGCAGTACCTGGTCTATGCGCTTCTTTTCAACGTTTAGCGGCTTGCCCCTCAGCGGCAATATTGCCTGGAAGCGCCTGTCGCGCCCTTGCTTGGCGCTGCCGCCTGCGCTGTCGCCCTCAACTATAAAAAGCTCGTTTATCTTATAATCCCTGCCCGTGCAGCTTGAAAGCTTGCCCACGAGCGGCGCGTTATCCAGCTTGTTCTTTTCCCGCGCCATGGATTTTGCCTTGCGGGCGGATTCGCGCACCTTTGCCGCCTTAATGGCCTTGTCCGCCATGAGGGAGGCCGTTTCGCTGTTCTTCAAATCCTCAAGGAAGGGCGTAAGAAATTCGTTCATAACGAACTCCACTGCGGGCTTGGCTTCCGTGTTGCCAAGGCGTGTTTTGGTCTGCCCTTCAAACTGTACAGAGTGCATCTTCAGCGCAAGCACCACCGTAAGCCCTTCGCGGAAGTCCTCGCCGCTAAGGGATGCGTCCTTCTCCTTCAGCAGGCCGCTTTTGCGGCAGTAATCGTTCATTATCTTCGTAAGCGCGCTTTTGAAGCCCGTTTCGTGCGTGCCGCCTTCGGTGGTGGGTATGTTGTTCACGTAGGAAAACATGCTTTCCGTGTAGCCGTCGTTATGCTGCATGGCAAGCTCAACCACTATGCCGTCCTTCGTTCCGCTTATGTGTATGGGTTCGGGGTAAAGCGGGGTCTTGTCCGCATTGAGATATTTTACAAAGTCCGAAAGGCCGCCCTCGAAGCAATACTCGCGTTCCTTTTTGTCCCCGCGCGTGCGCTCATCGGTAAGCGTAAAGCGAACCCCGCGGTTAAGGTAGGCAAGCTCCCTGAGCCGCTTTGATATTATTTCAAAGTTCATGTCCAGCGTTTCAAAAACGCGCCTGTCCGGCAGGAATGTAACCCTTGTGCCGCGCTTCCTTGTGCGGCCTGTCTCCTGAAGCGGGCCTTCCGGTATGCCGGAATGGGTGTTGCCTTCGGCGTCTATATAGCTATGGAACCGCTGAATATAGCTTTTGCCCTCGGTAGCGACCTCAACTATGACGTACTCGCTAAGCGCGTTTACAACGCTTGCGCCAACGCCGTGCAGACCGCCGGAGAAGCCGTATGCATCGTTATCGAATTTGCCGCCGGCGTGCAGCTGGGTATACACTACCTCAACGCCGCTCACCCCCAGCTTTTCATGTATGCCAACGGGTATGCCGCGGCCGTTATCCTCAACGGTTACGGAATTATCCTTATTCAATGTAACGTTTATCGTGTCCGCAAAGCCGTTGGCGGCTTCGTCCACGGCGTTGTCAACAATTTCCCAAAGCATGTGGTGCAGCCCGCGCGCACCGGTGGAGCCGATGTACATGCCGGGGCGCATACGCACGGCCTCAAGCCCCTCCATTACCTTAATATCGCTTACGGTATAGTCTTTAGACATATTCCCTCCAAGTGCGCCGCAGCGCAGAATAAAATCAATATTAACCAATTTTATATTATAATACAATGGCTTATTCTGGACAAGTCAAGCACGGATATTTAACTTTTTTACCGGTAAAACTAATCAAAAACCGAAAAGAGGTGACATTATGAACGACACGGCGGAAATATGCCGCGAAATTAGCGACAGTGCGGACATGGGCAAGGCGGCGCTGAGCCGGCTTATAAAGCGCTGCCGCGACGCATCGTTTTGCAGCGTTATGGCGGACATGTTCGCGAACTATCACGAACTGTATAACGATGCGCAGGAGATAATAAGGGAGCTTGGTCAGCACGATTCGGGCGCAGGCGCAAAGCAGAAAAAGCCCATGCTTATCGGCCTTGCGCTGAACACGGCGATAGACAGCACGCCTTCGCATTTAGCCGAAATGCTGGTGCAGGGCTGCGCGATGAGCCTTATAAACATTGCCCGGGCGGAAAACGAATGCGTCCGCGCGGATGCAAAGGCAATGTGCTTATGCAAGCGCGCCCGCAGGAACGAGCAGGAAAACATTCAGCGCCTGCTCAAGTTCGTTTGATCATTCGCGGGTAAGCTCGGAATATATCGCGCTGAACACGGCCTGGCTGCGTTCTTCCCAAACGTCGCACGCATGGCGGGCCGTGGCCTCATCAGGCAGCAGCAGCTCTATTTTGACCAAATCACCGTGCGGCTCCATAGCCCTCAGCGTTACTCTGCGGGCGGTCTCGCTTGCGCTGTCGCGCTCTATTTTGGTTGCGAAGCGCGTACGGCGTATCAATACGGGCGCGTATTCCGCGGCGCGTGCGGCGATCTTGTCCCTCAGCGACCCGGGCAGCCGCACGGCGAACATATCGAGCGTCTGCTCACCCTGCGGCGTGACGAAATACGCCTGCCCATATGGGCGCGGCACGGCGCTTATAAGCCCTTCCTCCTCCAGCTCATACGCGGCGTTCTGCACCGCGAAATACCCAAGCAGATCATATATGCCGAAAAAGTCCGAAAGCTGCTCCTTGGTGGGCTGCATGCCGAGCGCCTTCAGCCCGTGAAGCACCATCAGCTTGTCCTTAGTAACTCCCGTTGAAAAGTATTCCATGTTTTCTCCTCATAGCACAGCTTTATATAATTATAGCATAAAACGCGGCGTATAAGAAAGAGGATGCTTTTAAGCATCCCCCGTTGCATTTGTTCATTCATCAATGCATTCTATTGCCGCTGTTAAACCCTTGACCATATCCTCAAGCGGCATACTGGGCATGTTCGGCTTATCGGCAGCCTGGCTCGGGATATAGGGAACGTGTATGAAACCGGCCTTTGTTGCCATGCTGTTCGCGGCAATATGGTCAAGCAGGGCATACATCGTGCTGTTGCACACATATGTGCCCGCGCTGTTTGATACCGCTGCGGCAACGTTAGCGCGCTCCATTGCGCTCACCATGCGCTTTATGGGCAGCGTTGCAAAATGCGCATTGGCTCCGCCCGTTACAACCGGCTCATCCTCCGGCTTATAGCCCGCGTTGTCAGCTATGCGCGCATCCATAACGTTTATCGCAACACGCTCCGGCGTTATGGCCGCCCTGCCGCCGGCCTGCCCGAGGCATATGGCATAATCGGGCTTTATCTCGTCAACATAGTGGCACACGGCGTCCTTTGCGCCGAGGAACGTGACCTCAAGCAGCCGCTTTTCAAGGCGTATACCGCCTATCGTTTCGGGAAGAAGCTCCAGCGCCAATGCGGAAGGGTTCTCGCTCTCTCCGCCGAAGGGTTCAAATGCGGTTATCAGCAGCGTTTTCATGCACTCTACCTCGCCTTTCTGTATGCTTTGCCGTTTTCAAGGGCAATGCCCTTTGCTTCAAACATTTCGCTCACCGTTACCAGCTTGTATCCCTGCTCCACAAGGGCGGGAATTATCTGCTCCGCGGCGGCCGCGGTATCATCCCTGACGTCGTGCATAAGCACTATGTCCCCGTCAACGGCCTTCAACGCCTCCGCAACGGTACTGTCCGTGTCCCGCGTTTTCCAGTCCAGCGTATCTATGCTCCAAAGTATCAGCGGGTATTTCACCGTTGCGCGCACGTCGTCGTTCTTCGCGCCGTATGGCGGGCGCACCAGCTTAGAGCGCGTGCCTGTTATGCTTTCTATAATGTCGGCGGTGTCCTCAACCTGGCTTGTCCGCTCGTCCTCTGATATTTTGGTCAGGTTCTTGTGGCTGTATGTATGATTCGCCACCTCGCAGCCAAGATCCGCCGCGCGCTTAACGGTATTGGGAAATTTCTCCGCCTGTGAGCCGAGCGCGAAGAAAGTGACGTGTACACCATATTCGGCGTATTGCTCAACCACGTCCAGTATGCGGTTTGTCACCTCGCCATACGGCCCGTCGTCAAATGTTAATGCGACCAACTTTTCTTCGCTTAGCGGGTTATCCGTTTCGCCCGGCATTATCGCGCCCGTGACTTCGGGCGTGGCGGCAGCCGTCTGCTCCGGCGTGGGCGAAGGCTCCACGGTCGGCACGAACGTGGGCGTTGGGTACGAGGTTGGCTTGGGCACCTCGACTATATCATTATTTACATTGTTGGGGTTGTTATCGTTAACGGTGCAGCCGCAGAGGCAGAAAAGCATGGCGGCGCAAATGAGCATAACAAAAAAAGCCCTGATATATATAAAAACGATCCTATTCATCGTATTCTCCTTATATAAACGCCAGTGCGGCAGAAATTGCCGCAAAAGCTCATATAAATATGCTATCCTTTATTTTGCCCCAAGTCAAGCGGTTCAAAAATATTTAACACTTTTTCTTGACGCTTTCTCCTGCGCCTTGCAAAGGGCAGGCTTTTCCAATATAATACCATCAGGCGCATAGGCTGACCGCGCCCGAATGTTTGGAGGCAACGCATTTGAAAACGAGTGATTTTTACTATGATCTGCCGCATGAGCTGATAGCGCAGACGCCCATAAAGGACCGCAGCGCCGCGCGCATGCTTTATTACGATATGAAGAATAAGCAGATGCATGACGAGATATTTACCGATATCCTTACCCATTTAAGGCCGGGGGACATACTGGTGCGCAACACCACCCGCGTTATACCCGCGCGCCTTTATGCGCACAGGGAGGATACAGGCGGGCTGATGGAGTTTTTGCTGCTCAAAAGGCTGGATGACCACCGTTACGAGGCGCTGGTACGCCCGGGCAAGCGCGCAAAGCCCGGCCTTATATATAAGGTAACGGACGAACTGAGTATAGAGGTTGAATCCCCGACCGACGCGGGCGGCAGGATAGTATATCTTCATTATGAAGGCATACTTGAAGAGGTGCTTGACCGCTGCGGCGAAACGCCGCTGCCGCCATACATAACCGAGCGGCTGGACGATAAGGAGCGCTACCAAACCGTTTATGCCAAGCAGAACGGCTCCGCCGCCGCACCAACCGCGGGGCTGCACTTTACGGAGGAGCTGCTCAAAAAGGTGCAGGATATGGGCATTGAGATAGCGGATGTGCTGCTGCACGTTGGCCTTGGCACGTTCCGTCCGGTATCGGCAGAAAACGTGGAAGAACACCATATGCACAGCGAATATTATGAAATGAGCGAAGAATCGGCCCAAAGGATAAACCGCGCCCGCCAAAACGGGGGCAGGATAATAGCCGTCGGCACAACGTCCTGCCGCACGCTTGAAAGCGTGGCCGATGAAAACGGCGTTGTTCACGCCAAAAGCGGCTATACGGACATATTCATAACGCCGGGCTATCGCTTTAAGGCCGTGGACGGGCTGATAACCAATTTCCATCTGCCCGAATCAACGCTGCTTATGCTTGTGAGCGCCCTTTGCTCGCGAGAGGAAGTAATGGCCATATACGCCCATGCCGTAGAGGAACGCTACCGCTTCTTCAGCTTCGGCGATTGCTGCCTGTTCCTGTGAGATTGACAGTATATCAATATTTGCATAAAATATTGATATAATAATTGCGGAGGTGATGGCATTGCCGGCTATAAGACCGAGTTCCGATCTTAGGAATGGGTACAATGAAATATCGGAATTTTGCCATAAGTATAATGAGCCCGTATACATTACAAAGAACGGCACGGGCGATCTGGCCGTGATGAGCATAGAAACCTATGAACGGCTCGTGGGCAGGTTTGAGTTGTATTCACTTATGGAAAAGGGAATTAACGACGTTGAACAGGGCCGCGTGCAGAATGCGGACGATGCTTTCGCACGGATAGAGCAAAAGCTTGGGCAGGGCAAAGATGGATAATTATTCCGTCATGATGTCCGCCGCAGCGGCAGAGGACATTGGGGGCATAGCGGACTACATAGCCAATACGCTGCTTGAACCGGAAACGGCCGCAAAGCTTATTGGCAGGCTGAAAACGGCCGTAAAATCGCTTGAAACAATGCCTGAAAGGCATCCGCTCGTGGCTGATACATACTTGGCGCTTTGCGGCATACGGACATTGCTCGTGGATAATTACTGCGTTTTTTATGCCGTGAACAGCGCGGAACACACCGTGAACATAATCCGCGTGATATACACAAAGCGGGCGTGGGAAAAGCTTATTTGACTGCCCACGACCACATAGGAGGAAAGATGAACCAATTCCGTTTTGAACTTATACATACCTGCGCGCAGACGGGCGCGCGGCTGGGGCGGCTGCATACGCCGCACGGCGTTATAAACACGCCCTGCTATATGCCCGTGGGTACGCAGGCCACCGTTAAGGCAATGACCCCGCGGGACCTTGCGGACACGGGCAGCGAGATATGCCTTGCCAATACATACCATTTGTTTGAGCGCCCCGGGCATGAGCTTGTGCGCGAGGCGGGCGGCCTGCATACGTTCATGCGCTGGGACAAGCCCATATTGACCGACTCCGGCGGATTCCAGGTATTCAGCCTTGCGGTTGCCAACAAAATAAAGGAGGACGGGGTAGAGTTCCGTTCGCTGATAGACGGCAAAAAGCATTTCTTCACGCCTGAAAAGGTTATGGAAATAGAAGAAGCGCTGGGTGCGGACATAGCGATGGTGTTCGATGAATGCGCGCCGTGGCCAAGCGATGAAAGCTATACACGCGCTGCAATGAACCGCACGCACCGCTGGGCGGAACGCTGCAAAAAGGCGCATACGCGGGAGGATCAGGCGCTGTTCGGCATAGTGCAGGGCGGAACATATAAGCACCTTAGGATAGAAAGCGCGAAAACACTTGCGGATATGGATTTCCCGGGCTACGGCATAGGTGGGCTTTCCGTCGGCGAACCAAAGCCGCTTATGTATGAAATGCTTGAGGAAATAGCCCCGTATATGCCCAAGGATAAGCCGCGCTATCTTATGGGCGTGGGCAGTCCGGACTGCCTTGTTGAAGGGGCTATCTGCGGGGTGGATATGTTCGATTGCGTATTGCAGACGCGCATAGCCAGAAACGGCCTTGCGCTTACGTCAAATGGCAAAAAGATGCTCAGAAACGCAACGTTTGAGCATGATTTTTCCGTTATAGAAGAAGGGTGCGACTGCTATGCCTGCTCAAACGGCTTCACACGGGCATATATACGTCACCTTGTAAAATGCAAGGAGATACTGGCCGCGCAGCTTATAACCATGCATAACATACGCTTCTCGCAGCGGCTTATGGCTGGCGTAAGGCAGGCCATAGCGGAGGACAGGCTTATGGACTTCCGCAACGAATGCATTGCAAAAGGAATGTTTGATTGATATGAAGGAGCTTGAGCTGAAGGGGCTTAGCGAGCAGGACACCGCACGCATAGGCGAAAAGCTTGGCGAAGGGCTGTTTCCCGGCGCGTTCATAGCGCTGTACGGCGGCCTTGGCGCGGGCAAAACAACGCTTACGCGGAGCATTGCCGCAGCCCTTGGCATACGCGGCATATTGAGCCCAACGTTCACGATAGTGCGCGAATACGCGGGGCGCATACCGCTTTTCCATTTCGATGCGTACAGGCTTGGCGATGCGGACGAGCTTTACGCCATAGGCTTTGACGAATACATGGCTCGCGGCGGCGCGATAATAATGGAATGGTGCGAAAATGTTGAGGATGCCCTGCCGTGCGACAGGCTTGAGATACACATTCAGGGCAGCGGCGAAGAACCGCGCTCCATGCGCATTGCTGCGAGCGGCGCGGCGCATGAAAAGCTTATGGAGGGATTGGCATGAAGAATATATTGCTCATATCCACGTCCGGCCGTGCGGCGGGCGCGGCGGTATGCCGCGGCGGGGAGGTAGTCCGCTCCAAGCTGAGCGACAACGGCCTTACCCATTCGGAAACCATAATGCCGCTGATAGACGGGCTTTTTGATGACGAAATAAAGCTTTGCGATATGGACGCAGTATGCGCGGACGTTGGCCCGGGGTCTTTTACGGGTGTGCGCATAGGCGTATGCATAGCCAACGCAATGGCATATGCGCTCAAGCTGCCGGTGATAGAGGTAAGCTCGCTGCGTGCGCTTGTGGATGCCATTGACACGGAGCGGCCCGTATGCGCGCTGATAGACGCCCGCAACGGCAACGGCTACGCCGCGCTTTATGAAAACGGGAAGGAGCTTATTGCGCCGAAGGCCGTGGTAGTGAGCGAGTTTATTGCCGAATTGCCCCCAAACACCGTATTTACGGGAGACGGAGCAAGGACATACCATGATGCGATAGCCGCTGCACTGCCGAACGCCGCATTCGCTGAGGAGGAGAAGCATATGCTTACGGCGGATATGCTGGCAAAGTGCGCCGATGGCAAGCTTGAATGCGGCGAAACATGCGAAGAAGCGCGCCCGCTGTACCTTAGGCCAACGCAGGCGGAGCGCATGTATAAAGCGAAGGAGCAGCAAAAATGAGCGATATTGTCCGCCCGATGCAGGCGATGGATATAGACAGGGTATACGAGCTTGAAAAAACCTGCTTCCGCACGCCGTGGTCGCGTGATTCGCTTGCGGGGGAACTGAAGAATAAAATTGCGCATTATCTTGTGCTGGAGCGGGACGGCCGCGTGGTGGCCTATGCGGGCATGTGGATAATATACGAAGAGGCGCACATAACAAACGTTGCGGTCGATCCGGTGTTCAGGCGGCATGGCATAGCCAAGCGGGTTATGCTTTGCATGATGCGCACGGCGCGGCTTTTTGACGCAACGGAGATGACGCTTGAGGTAAGAGAGAACAACCTTGGCGCGCAGGCGCTTTATGCCCAGCTGGACTTTGAAAAGGCGGGCGTAAGGAAGGGCTATTATACGGACACGGGAGAGGCGGCCTACATAATGTGGAACCGCGATATCGGCTTGACACTTGAGAAAAGCAATGTTACCATAAACCTATAAATATAAAATAAAAAGGAGATATACAGCAATGAAACAGCAGATAAACGCCGCCAATGCACCCGCCGCCATAGGCCCCTATTGCCATGCGATAGAGATGGAAGGCTTCGTGTTCACGTCCGGTCAACTTGGCATAGACCCCGCCACGGGTAAGCTTTGCGAAGGCGTGGAGGCGCAGGCCAGGCAGGCCTTTACCAACCTGAAGAACGTGCTTGAAAGCGCGAATGCCTCCATGGACGATGTGCTCAAGACCACCGTATTCATGGTTGACCTGGCGGACTTTGGCAAGGTGAACGCCATATATGCAGAGTTCTTCGGCCCCAACTATCCTGCAAGGAGCTGCGTGCAGGTTGCCGCGCTTCCCGCGGGCGGTCTGGTTGAAATCGAGGCCGTTGCCAACAAGGCGGCCGATGAAATAGCTTCCTTCTAAGTAAGGAGCTGCCATGCAATGCCGTAACGCGGCAAAATATCCATTCAATTTTCGCCCACTCGTGTGCGCGGCGTTCGGCCTTGGCGCGGGGGTGGCGATAGGTATGCACATAAGCGGAGCGCGCGCCTTATTGGCGGCGCTCCTTTTGCTTATTGCGGCATATATTATGCATATGAAAAAGCAGCGCGCGGCAACGGTAATGCTTGTGTGCGCCGCGGCGGGACTGCTGCGGGTGGCGGGCTATGCATTCCTCCCGCGCGAAGAAGTGAGCGAAATTATCGAAAATGCCCGCTTTTCGCGCAATCATACGCCGACAGCGCTTATGCCAACGGTTGAAAGCCTGTATGCGCGGTGCGATGCGCTTTTTGCCGAAGCCTCGCCCCTTGCGCGGGCAATATTGCTGGGGGACAGGAGCACGCTTGGGTATTTCCAGCGGTATGCATTCCGCGCAAGCGGAGTATCGCACACGCTGGCGCTTAGCGGGCTGCATGTGTCCGCGCTCACGCTTGTTTTGCTTCGCTGCATTCCGCCTAACCGTCCAAGGGTGCGGGCCGCGTTCGTGTTCGCATTCCTTGGCATATACTGTGCCGTGGCGGGCTTCCCCGCAAGCCTTATGCGCGCGGCAATAATGTTCATGTGCATTGTGCTTGCTCCGCTTTGCCTAAGGCGGAACGATACCGCGTCCGCGCTTTCGCTCGCGTTTATAATAATCGTGTGCGCAGAGCCGCTCAGCATTTATTCTGCGGGCTTTTGCCTTTCCTTTGCCGCCGTGGCGGGGATAGCCATGCTGTATGCGCCAATTATGTGCCGCCTGCCCCGCGTGCTTGCACCCGTAGGCACTACCGTTGCCGCAACGCTTGGCACGCTGCCGTTCACGGTGATGTTCTTTGGAGAATTTAGCACGTATTCAATAATTGCAAATATATTCATTGTGCCGCTTATAACGCTTGCGCTGCCGATAGGGCTTATCGCGCTTGTGCTTTCGTATATATCGGCGCCGCTCGGCGCGCTTTTGGCAATACCCGCGCGGCTGATGCTGGGCGCGAGCGAAAGCATCAGCGCGGCCATTGCTTCGCTCCCGTATGCGCAGATAAAGCTGAGCGGCTTTAACGGGCTTACATGCGCGCTGTATTTTGCGGCGCTTATAGTGCTTTCAAAATATTGCCTTATGGACAGAAATAAAAAGCTTATTTATGGCTGCGTGCTGCTTGCGCTTGGCACGCTGAGTGTCATTCTTGCTTGAACCGCCGCGCTTTATTGGCTATAATAGAAAACATGGAACGCAATGATTTTATGATAGCCGCCGGCAAGGGCGCGTTGAGCGGGGCATATCTTTTGCATGGCGAGGAGGAGTTTTTGAAGGAAAACGCCGTATCCTCCGCGCTGAAGCTTATCGACCCCGCAATGCGGGACCTTAACGTGGACATATTGGAAACCGCGCAGGCAACAGCCGTTATAGCCGCGGCGGAAACGCTGCCGTTCATGGCGGAAAGGCGCGTGGTGCTGTGCCGCGCAATGCCAAAGGACGACGACGCGGCCCGCCTTGCCGCATACGCCGAAAAGGTGCCCGAAAGCACGGTTTTGTTATTCTATATAAAGGGAAAGGCGGACGGGCGCAGCGCATTCGTGAAGGCTATGGCAAGGCTTGGCCGCAGCGTTGATTTTGCCCCGCTGAACGAGATTGAGGCGCGGCGATACGTGCAGAAGCGGGCAAAGGCGATAGACGCGCCGATAACAGAGCAGGAGGCGACGTTCTTCGTATCGCTTGCGGGAACGGACTGCGCCGCGCTTTATAACGAGCTTGACAAGGCCGCGTCCTACGCCGGAGCGGGCAACGAGATAACGCGGGAAGTTATAGCCAAAATAGTCACAAGGGATCTTGACTACGTTGTTTTTGAGGTACTGGATCAATTCATTGCCAACCGCGCAACGGACGGGCTGCGCACGCTGAACGGGCTGATGGAAAACGGCGAAAAGCCGCTGATGATAGCCGAACGTCTGCGGGACAAGGCAAAGCTTACGCTTCAGGCAAGGCAGCTATTGGATAAGCGCATAGGCAAGGACGAGATAACGCGCCGCCTTGGCGTAAGTTCGGGCTATGCATGGCGCGTGAGCGACAGCGCAAAGCGGCTTTCAACCGCGCAGGTGGCTGCGCTGACGGATGCGGCGGAAGCGCTCAGTCGCGTGACCACAATGCAGCTTACGGGCCAAGCTAAGGCGGAGGATGCGCTGATACGCGCGCTTATGCTGCTTGCGCACAGATAAACACCATGCCCCTTGACAGGGGCTTTTGATTACACTATAATATCGTTACATGATATCGATTAACGATATTGATGCGAAGGAGAATGAAAAATGCCGAAAAAGGCAATGGAAAGCCTTACAGAATCGATGTTCTATGTGCTTATGGCGCTGATGCGGCGGCCAATGTGCGGCATAGAAGCGGTGCGCTTCGTAAGCGACAAAACGGCGGGGCGCATAAGCATAGGCCCGGCAACGCTGTATACGGTGCTTGCAAAGTTCGAAAGCGAAGGCTACATAGAGGAAACAGAGGTGGAGGGCCGAAAGCGCACATATCGCATAACCGAAAAGGGACGCGGGGCATACCGCGCGGAGCTGAGACGGCTTGAAACCATGGCGGAGGATGCAAGGACGGAGGAATTGTTCTATGAAAAGCGGTAAGCGGGGCGCAGTAAGGCTGATACCCTGCGCGGATTACGATATAGAAGGGCTGCAAAGCTACTTTGAGGATATGGCGATGACAGGGCTGCACCTTAAAAAGGACGGCATATTTGCGCACTTTGCTGCCTTTGAGCGGGGCGAACCGCGGGAGGCGCGCTACCGCATGGACGTGAAGGAAAAGCGAAGCCCCATTATGGATGGCGATAACGGCAGGCCGACCGATGAGCAGATAGAGCTTTGCAGTGAGCTTGGCTGGGAATATGTGGATTCGATAGGCGCATTCCATATTTTCCGCACATATGACGCAGCGGCGCCGGAGCTGAATACGGACGCGGCGCTGCAATCGATAGCCGCCAGGCGCATTGTGCGCAGCCAGATAGAAAGCGTTTTGGTGTTGTGCTTCTGGCTGCTGATATACCCTGTGCTGAAGCTTGACGGCTTGCTGCTGCCAACCATGTTCACCGTCGGCACGGACGTTATGCTGCTTGCGTTTATAATAGACATATGGTGGATAGTCGGCAGCATAGCGCGGCTTGTGTATCTCAGCCGCATAAAGAAGCGGCTTGAAGCGGGGGAGAGCATAGTGCGCCGCGTTAAGCGCAGCAGCGTGCGTTATATCGCCCCGCGCATAGCGTTTGCTGTGCTGGCGACGGTAACGGTATGTCTGTTCATTGCGCGCTGGAGCGAGGCGGACAGCGGCCGTATACCGCTTGAAGAATACGCGGGCGAGTTGCCTTTCGCTACAATTGCGGACATTGTGCCTGGCGAATACGAGCGGCTTGGGTTTCCTATGACGGACGGCATACAGACGCGAAGCGACATACTTGCGCCGGTGGTGATAGACTTCCGCGAATGTGCGGCCGTAACGGTGAGCGGCGGCAAAGCCTTTTCCGGCGGCCTGCTGATAGATTATTATGAAACCGTGTCGCCACGGCTTGCCCGCGCCGCGGCGGAGGAACTGCTGCTCAACGCAAGGCTGAAAAGGCATTATACGCCGATAGAGTTAGCCGATACGGGCGCGGACATGCAGGCTGCGTATTATGACGAGGTGCATATGCCCACGGTAATACTGCAAAAGGGAAACAGGGTGATAAAAGCAACGCTGTACCAAACGGGGGAATACACCATAAGCATGGACGAATGGGCAGGCAAACTGCTCGGCTGAGCATCACGGCAGCACAAGTATGCGTATGGTTATAACCGTTGCTCCGCTTAGCAGCAGCGCAAGCAGAAAGTTGACCCCGCAGCACAGCAGCAATATCATAATAAGCACGAAAAGCATTGCGCAGCGTATTGATTTACGCTTTACGCATTGCTTTTTTACATATACTGTTGCGGGCCTTCGCTGTAACATATATATCCCTCCTTATATAGTATAATACGCTTTCACGGCATGGCTTGACACACGGCCTGCCGCCTTATTTTTTGCCGCACATTAGGCGCGGTTACGGAATAAAGTGATGATATAACGATATGGAGGCCATTATGAACGGCGATAATGCATATATAGTTGAATTTAACGGGGTAAGCCTTAATTATCACGATGCGCAGGGCGAAACGCCGGCGATAAGGGGTCTTGACTTCGGGGTGAAGAAGGGCGAGTTCGTGTCTATAGTAGGGCCGAGCGGCTGCGGAAAAACAAGCGTGTTGAGCATAGCCGCGGGCATTGCCGTGCCGAGCGGGGGCAGTGTGCGCATAGAGGGCGGCAGGCCGGGCTATATGCTGCAGCAGGATCATCTGCTGGACTGGCGCACGGTAGAAGGGAATATACTGCTGGGGCTTGAGGTGCAGGGCAATCTGAACGAAGAATCCCGCAGCTATGCGCTGGAGCTGCTTAAAACATACGGACTCGGCGAGTTTGCCGGGAAATACCCTTCTCAGCTTTCCGGCGGCATGCGGCAAAAGGTGGCGCTGATACGCACCCTTGCAACGCGGCCGGAGCTGCTGCTGTTAGACGAGCCGTTTTCCGCGCTCGATTTCCAAACGCGACTCATGCTTTGCGACGAAATGCACGATATATTGAAGCGCGAGGGCAAAACGGTGATACTTGTTACGCACGATATTTCCGAAGCAATATCAATGGGCGACAGGGTGCTTGTTTTCAGCGCGCGGCCAACGGGAGTGAAGGCGGAGCACATAATCGACCTTAGCGGAAAAAGCCCGCTTGAACGGCGCAACGCGGCAAACTTCAAGGATTATTTTAACGCCATATGGGGGGAACTGGACCATGATGAAGCAAAATGACGCGGCCTTTTCGGCGGAACACAGGCAATATATTGCGCGGCTGAACCGCTCCCGCCGGGGCATAAAGCTTGCGCGCTGGCTTATATTGATAGTATTCATTGCGCTGTGGGAGCTTTTTGCCCGCGTGGGGATAATAGATCCGTTTATAGGCAGCTCCCCCGTAAGGGTGGCGGAGACGATAGCGCGGCTGTATTCGGGCGGGGAACTTTTTCTGCATATAGGCATAACGCTTTATGAAACGGTGCTGGGCTTTGTGCTTGGCACGGCGGCGGGTACGCTGATAGCCGTTGCGCTTTGGTGGAGCCCGGCGCTAAACCGCGTGCTTGACCCTTATCTTGTTGTATTGAATGCGCTGCCTAAAATCGCGCTGGGGCCGATACTGATAGTGTGGTTCGGCGCGGGCATAACGAGCATAATAGTAATGGCGCTGCTTATATCCTTTGTGGTAACGATAATGAGCGTGCTGGCAGGCTTCAATGAAATAACGGGCGAAAAGCAGCTGCTTATGAAAACGCTTGGCGCAAGCAAGCTGCAAATATTCACAATGGTGGTGCTGCCCGCGTCGCTGCCGACTATTATGAATGCGCTGAAGATAAGCGTGGGCATGAGCTGGGTGGGCGTTATAGTCGGTGAATACCTTGTGTCCAAGGCCGGCCTTGGCTATCTTATAGTCTACGGCGGGCAGGTATTCAAGCTGGATCTTGTTATGGCGAGCATAGTGGTGCTGTGCCTGCTTGCGGCGCTTATGTATTACGGCGTGGCATATATGGAGAAAAAGCTTGTAAAGTGGCGTATGCACGGCGGCTGAGGGATGCTATAATATAGCGTAACATAAGTATACGGAGGCACGCATGACGAACAGAGAAATGCTCTATACGGCGCTGAAGCAATCCGCGCTTGAGCTCAACTGCACCGTTGACGATCTGACAAGCGGAAAGAGCAGGGCCGTTATATCAAGGGCGGCGGAGGGCGCAAGGAAATATCTTTCGCTGCCGTTTTATTGCCAGCTTGTAAGCTACGGCAGCGGCATAGTTGCATCCGTAAACGAGGAGATATATGCCGATGCGAAGGCGTATATTGAGAAATATGCGCCGGAGCATTGCTTTGAAACGCCGAATATGCTCGTTTTACAGTCCGCGCTTGAGCGGCGCGGCATGAGCGCGTGCTTTATGGCGGAATACTGGCTTTGCGATACGGAGGCAATAAGGCCGCTGGACTGCGGCTATGAGCTGCGGCTGCTTACGGCGGAGGATTTTGCGCCGCTGTATACGCCGCAATGGAGCAACGCATTGTGCGAAAAGCGAAAGGAACTTGACGTGCTTGGCATAGGCGCATACGATGGGGAAAAGCTTGTCGGCTTTGCCGGGTGCAGCGCGGACTGCGAAAGCATGTGGCAGATAGGTGTTGACGTTCTGCCGGAATACAGGCGGCGCGGGATAGCTTCAGCTGTGACAGGTCGCCTTGCGGCGGAGATAACGGCGCGGGGCAAGGTGCCGTTCTATTGCTGCGCATGGAGCAACGTGGCGTCCGCCCGCAATGCCATACGCGCGGGCTTCCGCCCGGCATGGGTGGAACTGACCGCCAAAAGCGCCGAATATACCGCGGATATGAATAAATAATAGGCATATATGTATATACCGAAAAAATAGCGGCAATACTCCCTTCCATAAATAAACCCAAAGCGGTTATCAGGAGGGGAGTATATGTTTTTTTCAGTGGGTGCATTGTTCGGCCGCGCGGCGGCGATAGATCTTGGCACGGTGAATACGGTTGTGGCGATAGAGGGGCGCGGAATAGTGCTGAACGAACCCACGGCGGCCGCGGTATACACCGAAGCGCAGCACGAGCGCGGCATAATTTCAAGCGGGGCGGATGCGGAACGGCTTTACGGCCGCACGCCGGGCGGGGTGAACATAATATACCCCATGAAGGACGGCGTTATTGCGGACATATCAGCCGTGGGCGATATGCTGGGCGACTTTTTCATAAAGGCCTTCGGCCGCAGGCGCGGCGCGGCGGGGGCAAGGCTGACAATATGCCTGCCGCTTTGCGCAACGGAGCTTGAGCAGCGCGCGCTTACGGACGCGGTCAAGGCCTGCGGTGCGCGGGAAGCAACAATAATTCCCGAACCACTTGCGGCGGCTGCGGGCGCGGGCATGGACGTATTTGCGCCGGTCGGGAGCATGGTTGTGGACATAGGCGGCGGCACGACGGACACGGCCGTTATAAGCTACGGCGGCATTGCCGCAAACGACAGCATAAAGACCGGCGGGCGGCACATAGACGGCGCCATTGCGGACTACATTGCCGCGCAATACGGCGTGAGAATAGGCGAAAAAACGGCGGAGGAGATAAAGCTTTCGCTTGGCGCGGCGCTGATAGGCGGCATGGAGCGCAGGCAGTTCAAGGGACGCAGCCTGAAAACGGGGCTGCCGGAGTGCGTTGCGCTGACCGGCGGAGAGGTTAGCCACGCAATCGCGCCCACGGTAAGAAAAATAGTTGATTCCGTAAGGCGAACGCTTAGCGAAACGCCGCCGGAGCTTGCGGCGGATCTTATAGACACGGGCATAGTGCTTACAGGCGGCGGGGCGAAGCTTAAGGGGCTTGATAAGCTGATAAGCCACGAAACGGGGCTGAAGGTGAGCATAGCGGAGGACCCTATGTACTGCGTTGCGCTGGGCGCGCTGAAGCTTGGCAGCGGGGAGGATATGGACGCGCCAAGGTACGCATAAGGCGCAATATAGTTTAACTTAGTGTGACGTTTTGCGTATTCTTATTGCGCGAGCGGCGGCAAAATATTATAATAAACGGGTTAAATGAGGCAATTTAGCGGATTTATTATAGAAAGGATGCCGTAATGCGCGGATTGTTCAAAAATAAGCCTTTGATAATAATGCTTGTGGCGGTGCTGCTGCTGGGCGTGCTGGCGTTCATAACCAGCGCGGACAGATCCGTATCGTGGGTGGAAAGCACGCTCGGCTCCGTTTTCCAGCCCGTGCAGACTTTTGCGGCAAAGGCTTCAAACAGCATAATAGGCTTTTTCCAGCGCATATTCAAAACAAGCGATGCTGATAAGGAGCTGGAGCAGCTTCAGGTGCGCATGGCGCAGCTTGAGCAGGCGGCGGACGAAAACGCAACGCTAAAGGCGGAAAACGAACGGCTGAAAAAGCTGCTCAACTACGTTGAAACCCTTGAAAATTACGATTATGTCACCGCCGTTGTAACGGGCAACAGCCAGGGCGTGTGGTTTGAAACGTTCACAATAAACGCCGGGCGCAACAAGGGCATAAAGAAGGACATGAGCGTTGTGTGCGCAGACGGGCTTGTAGGCAGAATAATCGAAGTGGGCGCGAACTGGAGCAAGGTTACCGCCATAATAGACGCTTCAAGCGAAGTGAGCGTTATGGTGGAGCGCACAAGGGATATAGGCGTTGTGCGCGGCGCGTTCAGCACGGCGGATGATAACCAGCTGGAGCTTTACTATCTGCCGTCGGGCTTTGACCTTGTGCCCGGGGACAGGATAGTTACAAGCGGTATGAGCAGCATATTTCCTAAGTCCATAGTGGTGGGAACCGTGTCCGAGGTTACGCGCCGTTCCGCGGAAGGCACGCAGTCCAATGCAATAATCGAGCCTGCGGTGGACTTTGGGCACCTTGAAGAGGTGCTGGTGCTGATAGAAAAAACGGGAGAGGAGTAGGCCCATGCGAAGGTTATACATCGTTATAGCTGCCGCAGCAGGGCTTTATCTTGATTCCGTGTTTTTTGCCCGCGTGAATATAAGCGGCATCAGGCCGGACGCCATAATGGCGCTGACGGCGTCCCTGGGCGTGCTTTTAGGCATGAAGAAGGGCGCGCTGTTCGGGCTGATAATGGGCCTTGTTGCGGACGTATTGTATTCGCCCATGGTTGGGCTGAGCGCAATGGGCTATATGTTCGCCGGTCTTTTGGGCGGCGCGTTTTATCAAAAATACTATGCGGATAATATAATAATCCCCGCGCTTGTTGCGGCGGTGGGGGCAATATTCAAGGAATGCGTAATGGCCGCGGCCTGCGCCGCAGGCGGGGCTAAGTTCGGCTTTTTTACCGTACTTGGAACATATATTTTGCCCTGCGCGCTGCTGAGCGCCGCGGTGTGCATGCTTACCCATGCGCTTATGCGCCGCGCGCTTGCGGGGCAGCTTAAGGTGGAGCATGCATATGAACGGGATAGCCATGCCCAGGGAGGCGTAAAATGAAAAAGCCCATATCCCGAATAATAATAGTTTGCCTGCTTATGCTTTGCATGATGGGCGCGCTTATATATCGCCTTGGCACGCTGACAATAAAGGAAGGCGAAAAGTGGGCGCAGACGGCGGACAGCCGCTCCACCCAAACGATAGCCATAAAGGGCGAGCGCGGCAGAATAATGGACAGGAACGGCGTTGTGCTTGCGTATAGCGAAACGTGCTACAACGTTGAATTCCTGCGCAATGCGGACAACCGCACAAGCTACGATTCCGCCGTGTATACCGAATCGCTCATAAAAGCGATAGAGATAATTGAACGAAGCGGCGGCCAAACAATAGACACATCGTACATCGTGATGGACGAAAACGGGGAAATAGCCTACGACTGGCGCATAAGCGGCGTTGAAAGCAGCGAAGCAATAGAGCGCGTAAGGCGCATAAGATACAAAAACTTCTGCGAAGCCATGTATATATCCATAAAGGACCCGGCTTATAAGGAGTATCCTAAGGACCCTACCAAATGGAACATGGAGCTTTGGCCAACGGCGGAATATGCGTATAAATACCTTAGAAAAACGTGGTACATACCCGAAGAGTATACCTTTGAACAGGCCAAGAAGATAATATCCATACGGCAGGAAGTGAACCTTAATAACTACCGCGCGTATGAGCCCATAACCATCGCCTATAACGTTGGGCAGGAGGTCGTGAGCGAAATAGTTGAACGCTCAAGCGAGCTTGTGGGCGTGCAGATAGCGCAAAGCACCACGCGCGTATATCCCCGCGGAGAGACGGCGGCGCACATAGTGGGCTATCTTTCAAGGAATGCGGACACGGTAAGCGCGGCAAAGCTTATCGCCATGGGCTATACCCGCGCGCAGCTTGAACCGTATTATCTTAAAAACGACGACGGCACATATTCAATGGGCGACGACGGCGATTATCAGATAAAAATGACGGATATGGGATATGCATACAGCGATTACATAGGCGTATCCGGACTTGAATACACAATGGAGGCATATCTTACCGGCGCCACGAATGAGCATCAGGGCAAGCGGGAGGTTGAGATAAACAAAAACCTGAGCATAACGCGCGAGCTATCCTATGTTGAGGCCACAAACGGCAACGACGTTATGTCAACAATAGATATAGAGCTGCAAACCGTGTGCGAAAACGCGCTGGGTTCCCTTATTACCAAAATGAGGGAACAGGAGCAGCAAATGATAGAGGAGGACGCGGCAAAGCCCGAAAAGGACCTGAAATATCAGGGCAAGGACATAACGCTTGCCTCCACGGGCGCAATAGTAGTAATGGATCCGCGAAACGGCGAGGTGCTTGCAAGCGCAAGCTATCCTTCATATGATCCGAATTGGTTCATGCAGGGCCTTACAAAGGAACAGAGCGAATACCTTTTCGGTGAAGCTGCGACGGACACTACCCCGCTGCGCAATAAGGCCGTTTCCGCGCGCTATGCGCCCGGCTCTATATTTAAGCCGTTGACCGGCGTTGCGGGCGTTAGCGAGGGCGTGGTGGGCATTGACGAAATAGTCAACGACCATGGCGACAGCGGCTATTATTACTTCTATTCCGTTGATGAAAACGGCAAGACCGTTGTGCAGAAGCAGGGCGCGCCGCGCTGCTGGAGCTACCGCAACCATACCGCCCACGCGAACATAAACCTGACGCAGGCGCTCACGTTTTCGTGCAACTATTATTTCTGCGAAATCGCGAACCGCATGGGTATAGACACGCTGAACAAATGGATGGGCAAGTTCGGGCTGGATACCAAGACAAACATTGAACTCACCGGTGAAACGGCGGGCGTAGGCGGCGGCCAGAAGGTGCTTTTTGATAACGAACTGACCGACAGCAACGGCGAACTGAACATAACCGGGCAGAAAACCAGCCTGCCCATACTTATATATAACCGCATACGCGAACGCCTGCGCGAGTATGTTACCCGCCGCAGCATGGAAATAGACGAACAGGCTATAAGAAAATGCGCGCTAAAGCTGATGATGCTGCAGGACGGCAAAGGCCTTGACGGTAAGGGCCCGGATATACGAAAAATACTGAGCGACGAACTGGGCATCCCCGAAGGATACAGCATAACGCAAAGCTGGACAAGCGAAATAGTTACGCTGCTTAACGAAATACAATGGAAACCTACACAGACCATACGCGCGGGCTTCGGCCAGGGTACAACGCTGGTTACGCCGATGGCCATAGCGCGCTACGTAAGCGCCATTGCCAACGAAGGCACGGTATATGATGCAAACATTGTTGAGCGTATAGTTGACCAAAACGGCAACCTGATAGAGGATAAGAATGCGGCCGTGTACGAAACCATTGGCGAGGATACAGCCGAATGGGACGCGCTTTGGGCGGCGGTAAAGCAGGGCATGGCGGGCGTTGTGTCGGCAGAGGATCACGGTACCGCGGGCGGCAAATTCTCGCAGGAGTTTACGGAAAAATACCTTGACAGGATAGCCGGTAAAACCGGTTCCGCACAGGTTGGTACAACCTCAATAGATATAGAGAACACAAGCTGGTTCGTTTCCTATACCCCGCGCGAAGGCGAGGCGGAGCTGGTAATAGTTATATGCGTGCCTTCCGGATACGCAGGCGTATGGAGCGTAAGCGCGGCGGAGGAGATATATACCTATTATTTCAATAAGCAGGATTCCGCCGCACCGGAAACATTGGTGGATATAGGCGGCATTGCCCCGTAATAAATAGTGGTGTATAATTAACGGCGAAATAATTTTTTGCATAAAAGGAGGATTATTCAAATGAACATGCCAAGCAGGGTAGCGTTCAATCTTTTCGGGAAGGACATATACTGGTACGGTGTAATAATGGCCGCGGCAATGATAATTGCCGTTGGCCTTGCATATAGCGAGGAAAGGCGCAAAAAGCTGAAAAAGGACACGGTTATTGACCTGTGCCTTTGCATAATACCCGCGGGCATAGTGGGCGCGCGGCTTTATTATGTTTTGTTTGAGCTTGAAAGCTATCTTAAAGACCCGATAACAATACTGTATATTTGGCGCGGCGGCCTTGCCATATACGGCGCGGTGATAGGCGGCCTGCTTGCGGCGTTTATATTCGCCAAGGTCAGGAAAATACGCTTCCTCACCCTTGCGGACGTAATTGCGCCGGGTCTTGTGCTGGCGCAGGCGATAGGCCGCTGGGGAAACTTTTTCAATCAGGAAGCCTACGGGCTGCCCGTAACGCCGGAAATGCTTGCGGCGCATCCTATACTGGGCTATTTCCCCGTAAGCGTTGCCATTGAAGGTACGCATTACTTTGACAAGGCCGTATGTACCGCCTGTGCGACCGCCGCGAACGGCGCGCATCTGCACTTAGCCACGTTCTTCTATGAATCGGCATGGTGCTTTATTGTGTTCATAGTGCTTTGGCTCACGCGCAAGCGCGTTAAGCACGACGGAGATACGTTCTTCCTTTATGTGCTGCTGTATTCGCTGGAGCGCACGTTTGTGGAAGGCCTGCGCGGGGACAGCCTGTGGATAATCAAGCCCTCTGCCGCCGGAATGACGGACGGCGTAAGGGTATCGCAGGCGCTCAGCTTCCTGCTGTTTGTGGGCGTGCTTGCGTTCTTCATAATCCGCACCGTGCGGGAAAAGAAGGAAGGGCGGCTTATGTGGCCCAAGCCCATTGCCGCATGCGAGTGCGCGAACGAGGCCGAGACAGAGTGCGAGTGCGAATGCTGCAAAGCTGACGATGCTGAGGCGGACGCGGAAAATAAAGAGGAAACCACCCAAACCAACGACGATAATACCGAAAACGAAGAAGGCGAAGGTAAGGAATAAATGAACGACATAAGCTCGGAACGCAATTTGACCATGATGACGGATCTGTACCAGCTTACAATGATGTATGGCTATTACAGATGCGGCATGGATAAGAACGAAGCGGTATTCGATTTGTTCTTCCGCCAGCGGGACAACAGCGCCTATGCCATAATGGCCGGCACCGAATCCGTTATAGACTACATAAACAAATTGCATTTTGCGCCGGAGGACATAGAATATCTCCGCTCACTCAATTTGTTTGACGAAGGCTTCTTGAAAATATTGGCCGATATGCGTTTCACGGGCGAAATATACGGCATGCCGGAAGGCACCGTTGTGTTCCCTTACGAGCCGCTTATCCGCGTTAAGGCGCCCATTATGCAGGCACAGCTTGTGGAAACCACGCTGCTCAACTTGGTCAATCACCAAACGCTTATCGCTACCAAGGCCGCCCGCGTTGCATACGCCGCAAACGGGGACGGAGTTATGGAATTCGGCCTTAGGCGGGCGCAGGGGCCGGACGCGGGCATATACGGCGCGCGCGCGGCAATGATAGGCGGCTGCACCGGCACAAGCAACGTGCTTACCGGGCAGATGTGCGGCGTGCCGGTATCGGGCACGCATGCGCACAGCTGGGTAATGAGCTTCCCAAGCGAGCTTGACGCCTTCCGCGCATATGCGGATATTTTTCCGGATAGCTGCATGCTGCTTGTGGATACATATGATACGCTCCGCAGCGGCGTGCCCAACGCCATAAAGGTGTTCAACGAACTGAAGGCAAAGGGGCATAAGCCCGTAGGCATCCGCATGGACTCCGGCGACCTTGCCTATCTTTCCAAGCGCGCGCGCACAATGCTTGACGATGCGGGCTTTGCGGAGGCGAAGATATGCGCAAGCGGAGATTTGGACGAAACCGTTATACGCGATCTTAAAGCCCAGGGCGCTAAGATAGACCTTTGGGGCGTTGGAACAAAGCTTATAACCTCAATGGACTTCCCTGCATTGGGCGGGGTATACAAAATGGCCGCGGAAATAGTGGACGGCGAATTGATACCCAAGATAAAGCTGAGCGAAAACGTTGTGAAGATGACTAACCCGGGCTATAAAAAGGTTTACCGTTTTTACAGCAACACGTCCGGAATGGCGCTGGCGGATCTTATCGCGCTTGAAGGGGAGGAATTGGACTTTACCAAGCCCATCACCATTTATCATCCGGAGCAGAGATATAAATCCAAAACGCTCTATGATTACAACGTGCGGGAGCTGCTTGTGCCGCTGTTCATAGACGGCAGGCAGGTTTATGACTGCCCGAGCATGGCGGATATACAGCGCTATGCCAAGGCGGAGCTTTCCACGTTCTGGGAGGAGAGCAAGCGCCTTATGAATCCGCATGTATACAAGGTTGACCTGAGCGACGAACTGTACACGCTTAAACAAAAACTGATAGAGGAGCTGCGTAATGCGCGAAAGGGTGAATAAAGGGCTTATACTGCTGCTTGCGGCGGGGCTTATGGCGGCCGTGCTTTGCGGCTGCGTGCGCTTTGAAAGCACGGTTGATCCAAGCGTTACCATGCCGCAGGAGACGGAACCGGTTCCAGTGGAGGAAGCCGAGCCTTCCCCAACGCCCGAACCTACGGCGGAACCGACGGTCGAGCCTACGCCGGAAGAGGTGCAGCAGATAGACGTATATGACGAACTTGGCGCGTTCATAACCGGAAGCGACCATTACAGGCGCTATATCTCCTTTGAAAACATACAGGTGTATGAGCAGGAGGAGGACACGTTTGTTGATATGCAGGCGGTGAACGCCTACCCAAAGGCCATACTCTGCGCGCTGCATATGCGCTTTACCGACGAAACGGGGGAGGTCGTTGCCGAGTGCCGGCTGCAAACGCAGGACGGGCAATATCTGCTTTCGCTTGAGCCGGGCAGCAACACGCTTTATGCCCAGGTGCCTACGGATATGCGCATAACCGGGCTTGATTTCACGATAGAGTATGATGAAAGCGTTGAGGCCCTGCCGGATATTACAGAATAAACCGATGAAAAACAGCGGACGGTGCAATAAATGCATCGTCTTTTTTATGACATATGGATATAGGTATTGATTATGGATACACGGTTTGGTATAATGCACAGTCGTGGGCGACGAAACAAAAACCGGCCCACGCAGGAGGAATAATGTTTAACCTGAAACAGCACAATACCACCGTGCGCACGGAGCTTATCGCCGGCATTACCACGTTCATGGCGATGGCGTACATACTCATGGTCAATGCGGGCATGTTCTCCGCACTTGGCGACGGATATTATAACGCCGTATATATTGCAACGGCCATATCCGCCGTGTTCGGCACGCTTCTGATAGGCTTGCTTGCCAATCTGCCGCTTGCGCAGGCTTCCGGCATGGGCCTTAATGCGTTCTTTGTATTTTCCGTATGCATCGGCATGAACTTCACCTATGCAAACGCGCTCGTCATGGTTCTTGTGGACGGCATAGTGTTCATTATACTTACCGTTACCGGCCTGCGCCGCGTCATATTCGATGCCATACCCAAGGCCGTAAAGGCCGCCATAGCGCCGGGCATCGGCCTGTTCATCGCCTTCCTCGGCCTGCAGAACAGCGGCATTGTTGTGAACAGCGACTCCACGCTTGTTGACCTTCATTCCTTCAACCTTATGTTTGGCCACACCACCTGGGCGGAGATAATGCCCCTGCTTGTGACCATATTTGCAATAATAGCAATAGCTGCCATGGCCAAGAAAAAGGTCAAGGGCGCTGTGTTCTGGGGTATAATCGGCGGCGCCGTAGCTTACTATGCGCTGGGCCTCATAACCATAGAGAATTTCTATGCGGAGCATGTGCAGGGCAGCCTTTCGCTCAATATAATCCAGCCCTTCCGCGATTTCTTCAGCCTTTCCTTCGGCAAGGTATTTACGGAAGGCTTTGACTTCTCCGCGTTCATAGCGGCGAACGGCGCTGGCAGCTTTGTTGCAACGTTTATTGCTACCATGCTTGCCTTCTGCATGGTTGATATGTTCGATACTCTCGGCACCCTTTACGGCGCGTGCTCCGTGGGCAACCTGCTTGATAAGGAAGGCAACGTGCCCAATATGGACAAGGCCATGCTTGCCGATGCCGCGGCTACCTGCTTCGGCGCGGTCTGCGGCACGTCCACCGTTACCACCTTCGTTGAATCCTCCGCCGGCATAGCGGAAGGCGGCCGCACCGGCCTTTCCTCCGTGTTCACCGCGGCAATGTTCTTTATTGCCATGTTCCTTGCGCCCATAGCGTCCCTCGTGCCCAGCTGCGCTACCGCAGCATCCCTTGTGTACGTCGGTATACTGATGATTGGCGGCGTTAAGGAAATAGAGTGGAGCGACCCCACCGCAGCCCTGCCCGCGTTCATGACAATGGCCTGCATGCCCTTCACCTACAATATTTCCTACGGCATAGCGTTCGGCCTTATCACCTATATCTTCGTGAAGATATTCACCGGCAAGATAAAGGAAATAAACATAGGCACCTGGATAATAGGCGTGCTGTTCGCGGCCATGTTCTTTGTGGCAAGATAAAAAAGATAGTTAAAGCGTTGTTGTTTAAGGGGCATCCGGAAACGGGTGCCTTTTGCTTTGTGCGTTAGCTGATGCAAATAATATGTTGACAAACTTATATGACAATAATATCATACATAATGACAATTAAAATTGTCATAAAGACAAACGTCATTGTCGATGGAGGTGCTGCGTGGTATTACGAAACCGATTGAAGGAAAGACGGGCCGCATTGAACGTTAATCAGCAGGAAATGGGCCGGTTGTGCGGCGTATCAAGGCAAACTATAAGCCTGATAGAGCGGGGCGATTATTCGCCGTCTGTCACGCTTGCGCTGACAATTGCCAAGGTGTGCGGCGTTACGGTGGAGGAAATTTTCTATTTACAGAAGGATGCGGGAAATGAACAATGACGATATAAAAAGCGCAAGCCGCAAAGCAATGCCTAAGTTTATACTGCTTACGCTTATAAGCACGGCAATCGGCGGCGCGGTTGGGTATATTCCGGCGGGTTTGGTGCGTTTAGGCGGCCGGTGCCGTTTATAGTGGCCGTTGCGGCTTTCATTGCCGTTATGGTTGAAACCATAATAATTCAGCAGCGGTGCGTAGACGCCGTAAAGCGTATGAACCCCGAAAAGACCGCTTCCGTCTATGATGTGAAATTCCAACGGGAATGGATGGACAGCTGCGACGAGGCGGAAAAGCTGATGATAGGCAAGTGCGCGTATAAGGCTTATGCCGCGGCCAATACGGCCTGCGCCGTGCTGGCAATAATATTTGCCGTGTGCGCGCTTATATTCAACACTGGGTTCCTGCCGCCTTTTGCTGTGTGCGTGATCTGGTTTGTACTCCAGTTCATATATTACAGGGAAACGATAAGATATTCCAAGGCCGGAAACAGGATATCCTGATTTGAAGGAGGCTAAATGCAAAACTCTATTTGGATAGCGGTGTTCCTGCTGATCATACTTCCGATGCTGGAACGGCGCAGAAGAAGAAACGCGATAATTAAGCACGTTTTATACAACAAAAAGCGAAATAAGGAGAACAACAAAATGAAGGAACTTGCGAAGCAATTTATAGGCAAAGAGTGCATAGTTTATACCGTTACAGGGTCGGACGGGATAGTGAAGGGTACTATAAAGGACGTTGCGGACGACGGCATAATAATTGAGCGTGGGGACGGCATAGAGGCCGTGAACCTTGAATACGTTACCCGCATACGCGAATGGCCCCGCAATGCAAACGGCAAAAAGAAGGCTATATTTGACTAAGGGGGGAGGAACGCTCGGCCGTTCCCTTCTCATCCC
>MSGS01000066.1 GCA_001940855.1 Christensenellaceae bacterium Phil1
AGCCGCACCACTTTCGGCACTTCGTGCCACTTTCCCCGCTTGCGGGGACAGCTTTTGGGTTGGTGGTTGCACAAACCAAAAGGCTCCCCGGACGGGGAGCTGGCACGGCGTTAGCCGTGACTGAGGGGTTGACGGAAAAATGAGCAGCCCCGATGCAACCCCTCCGTCAATTCGCTATCGCTCATTGCCACCTCCCCTTTCAGGGCAGGCTTTTGGGCGGTGATTGCACAGCACCAAAAGGCTCCCTCACTGAGGGAGCTGTCAAACCGAAGGTTTGACTGAGGGAGTTCGTCCACCAGCCAACGGACTTTCCCCCCACAATTTTATTCATAGCAGGTACACATGAAAGCAGACGTTCTTGTTGCAGAAATAGGCTCCACCACAACGCTTATCAATGCGTTTTGCGGCATAAGGAGCGGCGAACCGAAGTTCATCGGCCAGGGGCAGGCGCCAACCAGCGTGCTGGAAGGCGACGTGCGCATTGGCCTGAACGGCGCCATAGAGGACCTTAAAGCCAACCTTGGCGCGGATAAAATAGAATACGGCGAAATGCTTGCCACGTCCAGCGCGGCGGGCGGGCTGAGAATGTGCGTACACGGCCTTGTGTATGATATGACCGTTAAGGCTGCCGAAGCCGCGGCGCTTGGCGCGGGCGCGATAGTTACCATGGCCACGGCGGGCAAGCTGAGCGAATATGATATAGAGGATCTTAAAGAAGCAAAGCCGAACCTTATACTGCTTGCGGGCGGAACGGATTACGGCGAAAAGGAAACCGCGCTTTTCAACGCCCGAATGATAGCAGCAAGCGGTGTTAAGGCGCCGGTAATATACGCCGGCAACGTGCAGAATAAGCGCGCCGTGGAGGATATTTTCCAAAAAGCGGGCATAAGCTGCACCGTTACGGAAAACGTATACCCAAAGCTTGACAAGCTGAACATTGAACCCGCGCGAAAGATAATCCATCAGGTGTTTGAGGAGCATATTATAAAGGCGCCGGGCATGGAGCATATACGCGACATGGTGACGGGTCACATAATGCCAACCCCGGGCGCGGTGATGGAGGCCGTGCAGCTTGCCTATAACGAAATAGGCGACGTTGTGGCCGTGGACATAGGCGGCGCGACCACGGACGTGCACTCCGTTACCGGCGGCAGCGAGGAAATAGGCATTCTGCTCACCACGCCCGAACCCTTCGCAAAGCGCACGGTGGAAGGCGACCTTGGGCTTTATGTAAACGCGAAAAACCTTGTTGAGCGCATTGGCGCGGATGCGCTGAGCGCGGAGCTTGGCATAGATATGGATGCGGTGATGGCGAACTATCTGCCCATACCGAAGAGCGCGGAGCAGTTTAAGCTGACGGAGCGGCTCTGTAAGGAGGCGGGGCTTGTGGCGCTTGAGCGCCACGCGGGCGCCCTCAGATACGTTTATACGCCGAGCGGACGCCGTACCGTGGCGGAGGGCAAGGACCTGACCGCCGTGCGGACAATAATAGGCACGGGCGGTGCGCTGACAAGGCTGCCGCACAGGGAGCAGCTCCTGCGCGCGCTGGCGGACTGCAACGCAACGGGCATGATGCTTTACCCCAAGCCCGGCAAGCTAAGGACGCTGTTTGACGACGATTATATTATGGCGTCGCTCGGCGTGCTGAGCAGGCATTATCCTGATGCGGCGCTGGCGCTGCTGAAGCATTCGCTGGGCATATAAGGAGAGGCCGCCATGTACCCACGCATAGTTGTTGACACGAAAAAGCTGAAGCATAATATGGACGCGCTGATAGCCATGGGCCATGAGCAGGGGATAAGCATTGGCCTTGTGAGCAAATGCGTATGCGCGGACGCGCCCATAATAGAACTGATGAACCAAACGGAGGCGGACTTCATTGCGGATTCCCGCCTGCTGAATTTGAAGAACATAAAGACCAAAAAGCCGAAGTATCTTCTGCGCATTGCGCAGGCGTGCGAGGCCGCGGACGTTGTTGCATACAGCGACATAAGCCAGCAGAGCGAGCTTTCCACCGTTAAGCTGATTGCGGAGGAAGCCGCGCGGCTGAATAAGCGGCACAGAATAGTTCTGATGGTGGATATGGGCGATTTGCGCGAAGGGGTATTCTATAAAAACCGCGAGGAGCTATTGCGCATTGCCAACGCCGTTAAGGAGGCGGAAATGCTGGAGCTGTTCGGCATAGGTGTGAACCTTACCTGCTTCGGCGGCATAATACCGGACGAGAACAACCTGGGCGGGCTTGTTGAAACGGCGAAGTGGCTGCGGAGCGAAACGGGGCTTGGCATACCGTTTGTATCCGGCGGCAATTCAAGCAGCCTTATAATGCTTAAGGAAGGCCGCATGCCCAAGGGCATAACCAACCTTAGAATTGGTGAAGGGTACCTGCTTGGCAACGAAACGGTCACCGGCAGCGTTATGGAAGGGCTTTACGGCGACGCGTTCACGCTGGAGGCGAGCATTGCGGAGCTGAAGCGCAAACCCTCCAAGCCCATAGGCAAAAGCGGCATGAACGCATTCGGCGAAAGCGTTGAGTTTGAAAACAGGGGAGAGATGCTGCGCGCAATACTTGCCATAGGCCGGCAGGATGCGGACATAGGCGGCCTGACCCCGCTTGACGAAGGGGCGGAGATACTGGGCGCAAGCTCGGATCACCTTATTGTGAACCTTACGGAAGCAAAAGGCAGCTTTGCCGTGGGCGATGTGCTGCGCTTCGGCGTGAACTACGGCGCACTGCTGAATGTATATTCGAGTGTATACGTAGACAAAATATACATTTATTGATATAATCAGAGCAAATAAGCAACAAAGGAGAGAGAGTATGCCTGTTAATCTTAAAGGACGTTCGTTTTTAACACTGAAGGACTTTTCAAGCGAGGAGATAAGATATCTGCTTGACCTGGCGCATGACCTGAAGGCAAAGAAGCGCGCCGGAATAAAGGGCAGCCTGCTTGAAGGGCGCAACATAGTGCTGCTGTTTGAAAAAACCTCCACCCGCACGCGCTGCGCGTTTGAGGTTGCCGCGTATGACGAGGGCGCAAACTGCACATTCCTTTCAAACAGCCAAATGGGCAAAAAGGAATCGCTTGAGGATACGGCGAAGGTGCTGGGCCGCTTCTATGACGGCATTGAGTTCCGCGGCTTTAAGCAGAGCGATGTTGAAATGCTTGCCAAATACAGCGGCGTTCCCGTATGGAACGGCCTTACGGATCTTTATCACCCCACGCAGATATTGGCCGACCTTTTGACCATAGAGGAGCATGTGCATAAGCCGCTGAACAAGGTTAAGTTCGTATACGCGGGCGATGCGCGCAACAACATGGGCAATTCCCTTATGATAGGCGCGGCAAAGATGGGCATGGACTTCGTTGGCCTTGCGCCGAAGGAGCTTTTCCCGAGCAAGGAGCTTGTGGACGAGATGAAGGAGGTCGCAAAGACCACCGGCGCTACCATAACGCTTACCGAAAACATAGACGACGTGAAGGGCGCGGACGTTATATATACCGACGTTTGGGTATCCATGGGCGAAGAGGACCAGTTTGCCGAGCGCATAAAGCTGCTTGAGCCCTACCGCGTGAATGCGGAGATGATGGCCAAAACCGGCAATCCGGACTGCATATTCCTGCATTGCCTGCCCAGCTTCCATGATCTTGAAACCGTTGTGGGCCGCGACATACACGAAAAGTTCGGCCTTACGGAAATGGAAGTGAGCGACGAGGTGTTCCGTTCCCCCGCCTCCAAGGTGTTTGACGAGGCGGAGAACCGCATGCACACCATAAAGGCCGTAATGGTAGCCACAATAGGCAGACAGTAAACAAAACAGAATAGATCTTGCTGAAAAACGGGCCATAGCATCGGCCCGTTTTTTGTGCTGAGGAAAATTAAAGTGCCGTGCCTTTTTTAGGCACGAAAAGCTGCGCCATGTCGGCGCGCTCAAGCTTTAGCAGCCTTATTTTTTTGTCAATGCCCCCGGCGTACCCGGTAAGGCTGCCGTTTGCGCCCACTACGCGGTGGCAGGGGATGATGACGGAAATTTCGTTATGCCCCACTGCGCCGCCAACGGCCTGCGCGGACATATTGGCAAGCCCCCGCTTTGCGGCAAGCTGCCGCGCAATATCGCCATAGGTAACGGTTTGGCCGTAGGGAATTTTCAAAAGAATTTCCCATACGCTTTGGCGGAACGCGGAGCCTGTTGGGTGCAGCGGCGGCAGAAAGTCCGGCTCTTTTCCGGTAAAATAAATATCCAGCCAACGCTTGGCCTCGGTAAGGGCGGGCGTGTTCTGCTCAATACGCTCCGCACTCAAATCGCGGGCAAAGTATTTCTGCCCATCGAACCAAAGACCCCTAAGGCCGGTTTCATCCGCGGCAAGCAATATTCCGCCCAAGGGCGAATCGTAATGCTGAGTGAATATTATGGCGTATACCTCCTTAATTTGCCGGATTATCAGCCAATGAAATTATAGTGTAAAAAGGAAGCGGCATAAGCCGCTTCCTTAAAGGCTGTTTAAGCGTTTCTCTTAGTACATGCCGCCCATTCCGCCTGCACCGGGCGCGGGAGCCGCGGGCTCGGGAGCGGGAATGTCGCAAACCAGGCTTTCGGTGGTGAGCACCATGGCCGCTATGCTGGCCGCGTTCTGCAGCGCGCTGCGGGTGACCTTGGTGGGGTCTATGATGCCGCGGTCGGTCATCACGCCGTATTCGTCAAGCTTGGCGTCGTAGCCGTAGCCGGGCTTCTTGGAGCGCTTTACGTTTTCAACAACCACGCTGCCGTCTACGCCGGCGTTGATGGCAATCTGACGCACGGGCTCTTCAAGAGCGCGGAGCACGATGTTCACGCCGGTCTTGTAGTCGCCCTCAGCCTTGGCGGCAAGCGCCTTGACCGCGGGGATGACATTGAGCAGGGCAACGCCGCCGCCCGGGACTATGCCTTCTTCAACAGCGGCGCGGGTTGCGTTGAGCGCGTCCTCAATGCGCAGCTTGAATTCCTTCATTTCAACCTCGGTAGCCGCACCGACCGCTATAACGGCAACGCCGCCGGCCAGCTTGGCAAGGCGCTCCTGCAGCTTTTCCTTGTCGTATTCGCTGGTGGTTTCCTCTATCTGGGCGCGGATGGAGCTGATGCGGGCCTTGATCTCGCTGGGGTCGCCTGCGCCTTCAACTATGGTTGTGTTTTCCTTGTCCACCTTTACCTGGCGGGCGGTACCGAGCTGGTCAACCGTGGTCTCCTTCAGTTCCATGCCAAGCTCTTCGCTTATTACCTGGCCGCCGGTGAGCACGGCTATATCCTGCAGCATGGCCTTGCGCCTGTCGCCAAAGCCGGGGGCCTTGACCGCAACGCAGGTGAACGTGCCGCGCAGCTTGTTGACCACCAAGGTGGCAAGGGCTTCGCCCTCAACATCCTCGGCAATTATCAAAAGCTTCCTGCCCTGCTGAACAACGGCCTCCAGAACCGGCAGTATCTCCTGAATGTTGCTTATCTTCTTTTCGGTGATGAGGATATAAGGATTATCCAGCACCGCCTCCATCTTATCGGTATCGGTCACCATGTAGGCGGAAGCATAACCGCGGTCGAACTGCATACCTTCGACAACGTTAAGCTCGGTCTTCATGGTCTTGGATTCTTCGATGGTGATAACGCCGTCGTTACCGACCTTTTCCATAGCGTCGCTTATCAGCACGCCGACCTTTTCGTCGCCCGCGGAAATGCTTGCGACCTGAGCAATAGCCTGCTTGTTTTCAACGGGCTTGGATATTTTCTTCAGCCCTTCCACGGCCTCGTTGACGGCGGCCTCTATGCCGAGCCTGATGCCCATGGGGTTTGCGCCCGCGGCAACGTTCTTCATGCCCTCGTGCACTATGGCCTGCGCAAGCAGGGTGGCGGTGGTGGTGCCGTCGCCGGCAACGTCGTTGGTCTTGGTGGCAACCTCGCGCACGAGCTGAGCGCCCATGTTTTCAAACGGATCCTCAAGCTCTATTTCCTTGGCGATGGTCACGCCGTCGTTAGTGATGAGCGGTGCGCCGTATTTCTTGTCCAGCACCACGTTGCGGCCTTTGGGGCCAAGGGTTATCTTTACCGTGTTTGCAAGCTGGTTAATGCCGCTCTCAAGTGCGCGGCGGGCTTCTTCACCGTATTTAAGCTGCTTTGCCATAATTCGTTTCCTCCTGATTATTCAACTATCGCAAGTATGTCGCTCTGGCGGACGATTATGAACTCCTCGCCGTCCAGCTTCACTTCTGTTCCGGCGTACTTGGAGAATATTACCTTGTCGCCTGCTTTAACATACATCTTAACCTCTTTGCCGTCTACCACGCCGCCGGGGCCTACTGCTATAACCTCGCTCACAACGGGCTTTTCCTTAGCGCTGCCGGTAAGTATAATGCCGCTTTTGGTGGTTTCTTCAACTTCTGCGCTCTTCAGCACGACCCTGTCGGCCAAGGGATTGAGTTTCATGGTTCAATGCCTCCTTATGTTATATCGATTGATTACAATTTTAGCTGTTAGCACTCGACTTGGTTGAGTGCTAATCCACAATGGGTATAATACCCCAATACCGCCGCCAATTCAAGGGCAATATTCATATTTCACAATTCCTTTCCATTTTTGCGAAAATGCTGCTTAAATGTTCGCATAAGGCATGATATACTATGAATAAATCCCCGAAAGGAGACATTATTATGCACGGCTTTGACAAATGGGACGCGCGGTTCATGGAGCTGGCGCACACAATTGCGCAGTGGGCAAGCTGCTACCAGGAAAACAGGAAAATAGGCGCGGTTATAGTGAAGAACAAGCGCATATTGACCACGGGGTATAACGGCGCGCCCGCGGGCGTGAAAAGCTGCGTGGAGCGCGGCGAATGCATGCGGCGCAGGCTGAATATACCCTCCGGCACGCGGCACGAGCTTTGCTATGCCATCCATGCCGAGCAGAACGCCATAATACAGGCCGCCAAGTTAGGCGTATCCATAGAGGGGGCAACGCTTTACTGCACGCACCAGCCCTGCGTTATATGCGCAAAGATGATAGTCAATTCCGGCATAAGCCGCGTTGTGTACGGCGAAGGGTATCCGGACGAATTTGCGATGCAGATGTTTGACATGGCAGGCGTAAGGATAGAGCGGTATGAGGAGGAGCAGGATTAGCATGAAAAGCATAAAGCCGGGCCGCAGGCGCAGCCGGTATAATGCCGTTGGAGCGGTGATAGGCATAGTATTCGGCATAATATGGACAATAGCTGCCGCAAGCATGGGCGCGCCGTTCTTTTTTCCGCTGTTCGGGCTTGTGTTCATAGGCATGGGCGTATACAACGCCGTGTATAATTACAGAAACGCAACAAGCGAAAACCGATACAGCGAATTTGACATTACCGATGAAAATGAAGAACCGGACCCGCTAAACGAGCGCTACGGCGCGAGAAAGAGCGCGGACGGCGGCGGTGCGAATACCGTTCACGGCGGCGGGTTTTGCCCGTATTGCGGGGCAAAGGCGGAGGAAGGCTATGAATACTGCCGCAGGTGCGGCAAAAAGCTGCCGGATTGATAATGCGGAAATTTACTGTTGCATAGTTAGTGCATATGGCATATAATAAAGGCGCTTCGGGGTGTGGTGAAAGTCCATACCGGCGGTGATGCGGCATATGCCGACAAGCCCGCGAACCCGCGCTTTGCGGGCCGAGCCGGTGGGAATCCGGGGCCGACGGTTACAGTCCGGATGGTAGAAGCCGTTAATTTAACGCGTGTTTTATTGAATTCCCCAAAGCATGAGGAATTTTTTTATTTGGAGGAAAAAACCTTATGCGTAACAAAAGAGTGGAAAAATTGGTCAAGCTGGCGCTGCTGTGCGCAATGTCGCTGGTGCTGATGTATGTTGTGCGTTTCCCGCTCATACCCACGCTGCCCTTTTTGGAATACGATATGGCGGACGTGCCCATATTGATAGGCGCGTTCATGTTCGGCCCGCTTGAGGGGCTTCTGCTCACGGCGGTCGTAAGCCTGCTTCAGGCGCTCACGGTATCCGCCGGGTCCGGCTGGGTAGGCTGCGCCATGCACTTTTTCGCAACGGGCGCGTTTGCCGTGGTCGCGGGCATAATATACCGCCGCCGCCACAATATGCGCGGCGCAATAGAGGGCCTGCTCGTAGGCTCCGCAACCATGATAGCCGTAATGGTGCCGCTGAATTATTTCCTCACGCCTATATTCGTAAGCGGGCAGAGCATGACCTATGCCGACGCGCAGGGCTATATATGGAGCGTAATGTGGAGCTTTGTGGCGTTTAACTCCGCCAAGGCCGCAATAAACTCGGTCGTAACATTCGTGGTGTATAAGCCGCTCTCAAGACTGTTCCATAAGGAGTTTGGAAGGAAGTAGGGGGGCGCTAAGCCGAAAGGCGCCACCGCTTGCGAAGGAGCCTTTGGGTGCGTCTTACAAGCTCATACATATAAACAATGGGGACGCACAGCGTCCCCAAATCTTTACAGTCTATTATTCTTACCTATTCCCCCATATACACCTTTTCAAGCGTAAGGTCGCTGCCGCAGAGCAGCACGTCCGCACGGAGGCCTTCGGCTATCGCGCCGAGTTTGTTTTCAAGGCCGTATCTGCGCGCGGGGTTAAGCGTTGCCGCGGCGATTGCCTGCTCAAGCGGTATGCCCGATTCGTGTATGCGGCGCACGCCCTGAAACAGCGGCATTACGGAGCCCGCCAGCGTGTCCGTCCCGTCCACCGTGGCGCGGCCGTTCGCAAGGCGTATCTTCATGCCGTCCGGCGAAGGGTATACCCCTTCCGCCATGCCGCAGGCGGCTATTGAATCACTTATCAGTATTATGCGCTCAGGCCCCATCAGTTTGAACAGAGCCCGTATCATAGGCGGCTGAACGTGCAGCGCGTCGTCTATCAGCTCCGCCGTAACGTCATTGGTATCCGCTGCCGCGGCGATAGGCCCGGGCGCGCGGTGCAGCATGGGCTGCATGCAGTTGAAGGTGTGCGTAAGGTTGGAAAAGCCCGCCTCGAAAGCCTGCATGGCAACGTCGTACTCCGCGGCGCTGTGCGCGAAGGACACCAGCTTTTTGCCCTTCAGCTTTTTTGCAAGGTCTATCGCCCCGTCAAGCTCCGGCGCCATGCATACCGCGCGTATGCAGCCCTCCGCCGCGTCGTCAAGGCGGCGCAGCATCTCCCCGTCCGGCAGGTGCAGAAACTTAGGATTATGCGCGCCGCGCTTTTCATATGAAAGGAACGGCCCTTCAAGATATACGCCAAGGCAGCGGCTTTCGCCCGCCGGCCTTTGCTTCGCGGCCCTTGCCGCGGCGCGGCAGCGAAGGGCAAGGCTTTCTTCATCCATTGCCATGGTGGCGAAAAGGAACGCCGTTGTGCCGCTCTGCGCAAGCGCCCTGCGTGCGGCGGCCGATGCGGCTTCATCCTCGGCAAAATATTCGCTTTGCAGCATGGCGTGCGTATGCGTGTCTATGCAGCCGGGCAAAAGCAGCTTCGCCCCGTCGTGCAGCGCGGCGTCCGCCATGTCAACGCGGTCTATATACCCATCCTTTATGCTTACGCTGCCGTAATGCAGCCGCGCGTCGGCCGCAAAATAATTCACCCCGTCAAAGCGCATATCCATTGCCATCGCCCCTTATTTGCGCTTCGCAAGCTCCGATATCTTGGAAAAATTGTTCATTATATACATATAGCCGCCCTTGGAATGGGGTATAAGGCAGTTTGAACAATCCTTTACACCATTTTCGGTGTAAACAAAATTGCCGCCGCATTTATCGCCCAGCGCATACAGCGGGCAGTAGCAGAAAAGGCAGTTGAAGAACTCCTTATTCCCCTTTTCGTGGCAGGGGAAATACGGGCAGGCGGAATTCTGAAAATACGCATACGGCGCGCGCTCGTCAAATTCAAATTTTTTTTCTTCCATGGCAGTCGCCCTCCTTGGTTTTTGCTAATCAAAAAGATAACATTTGTTTGCCGCCGTGTCAACAAACCGTGTTGACAGACATCGCCGCGGGCGGCTATACTATATTTGTGCATTTAGCGCATTATGGCGCGCCATATTACCGATTTTTAAGGAGATAAGCCCCAGTGAAAAAGTTAGTTATGGCCCTTGGCGGCAACGCATTGCAGGAAGCCGGAAAACCCGCCACCGCGCAGGCTCAGCTTGAGGTGGTGGAAAAGACCAGTGAATACATAGCGGATATTGTTGAACGCGGCTACGAAGTTATAGTTGCGCACGGCAACGGCCCGCAGGTGGGCAGAATAGTTATACAGAACGAGGTTGCAAGCGCATCCACCCCCGCCATGCCGTTCGATGTTTGCGGCGCAATGAGCCAGGGCATGATAGGCTATCATATTCAGCAGGGCCTTTCCAAAGTCCTGCGCCACAGGGGAATAAACAAAAACGTGGTCACGATTGTTACCCAGGTGGTGGTGGATAAGGACGACCCGAAGTTCAAGGCGCCGTCAAAGCCCATAGGCCCCTTCTATACGGAAGAAGAAGCCAAGGCCATAGCCGCCGAAAAGGGCTATACAATGAAGGAGGACGCGGGCCGCGGCTGGCGCAGGGTTGTCGCATCGCCGCTGCCGGTTGAAATAGTTGAGCTGGACGCGGTGAAAACGCTTAACGACGCGGGCTTTGTGGTGGTCACCGTGGGCGGCGGCGGAATACCCGTTGTGCGCAACGATGCGGGCGATCTTGAAGGCGTTGCCGCGGTTATAGATAAGGACCTTGCCAGCGAAAAGCTTGCGCGGGACATGGACGCGGACGCGCTTGTTATATTGACGGCGGTTGAAAAGGTGAGTATAAACTTCAAAAAGCCAGACCAGAAGGACCTTGACCGCATGAGCGCGGCGGAAGCTAAGCAATATATAAAGGAAGGTCACTTCGCCCCCGGCAGCATGCTGCCCAAGATAGAGGCCGCGCTTAACTTCGTTGAAAGCAAGCCGGGCCGCATAGCGATAATTACCAGCCTTGACAAGGCCGTGGACGCAATCGAGGGCCGCGCTGGCACCACCATAACAGAATAAATATTCACAATATAAATATCATCTGGAGGACAGCATGAACAAATACGAAAACAGCGTTGGGGTGCTTATCCCCGAAATTCTGCTCCCTAAGGAAGGGACGGACATGACCAAGTGGGCCGTGGTAGCGTGCGACCAGTTCACATCCCAGCCCGATTATTGGCAGGAAACCGAAAGCA
Organism: Christensenellaceae bacterium Phil1; assembly: GCA_001940855.1. Lineage (GTDB taxonomy): Bacteria > Bacillota > Clostridia > Christensenellales > CAG-138 > Phil1. The sequence goes on from MSGS01000066.1 coordinate 11,196, forward strand.
TAGTGGGCGACGCTCCTTCCACGCTCAGGCTTATGCTGCCGGAAATGTACCTTGAAAAGCCGGACGAGGCCGAACGCATAGAGAAAATAAACGCCACGATGAAGAGCTATCTTGATACGGGCGTGCTTGAAAACATAGGCCGGGGCATAATGTATGTTGAGCGCCGCGCGGGCGCGAACGTGCGCCACGGCATAATGGTTGCGCTGGACCTTGAATGCTATGATTATTCCAAGGGCTCAACCACGCTTATACGCGCCACGGAGGGCACCATAGTTGAGCGTATACCGCCCCGCCTTCGCATAAGGAAGGATGCGCCTGTGGAGCTGCCGCACATACTGGTGCTTATAGACGACCCGGAGCGCACCGTGATAGAGCCCATAGGCGAAAGCGTGGGCGAAAGCGAAAAGCGCTACGACTTTGAGCTGATGCAGGGCGGCGGCCACATAAAGGGCTATTTCATAAAGGACGATGCCCGCATAGACCGCGCGCTGCGCGCGCTTGAGGCGCTGGCGAGCCCCGAGGTTTTCTCCGCCAAGTACGGTACAGACGCGCCAAGTCTCCTTTTCGCCATGGGAGACGGCAACCATTCCTTCGCCACGGCAAAGGCCAACTGGGAGCAGATAAAGAAAACCCTTTCGCCGGAGGAAGCGGCGAACCATCCCGCACGCTATGCGCTGGTGGAGCTTGAAAACGTGCACGATTCCGGCATAGAGTTCGAACCCATACACCGCGTTGTGTTCGGCGTGGATACCAAGAAGGCAATCGCATGGCTCAGCGCAAAGCTGAGCGAGCAGAACGGCGAAACCGAAATGCACCTTTACGGCTCCAAGGCCGAGCGTGACGATGCCATGGCCGCAAACGCCTGTTCTAAGTGCCACTTGCTGCCCTTTATGATAAAGGAAGGCTACGGCTACTTTAAGGTGAGCGACCCCGCGGCGCAGCTTGAGGTAGGCACGCTGCAGAACGCGCTGGACATATTCATAAAGGAGACCGACGGCGCGACCATAGACTATATCCATGGCGAGCAGGTTGTTGACGAGCTTGGCCGCAAGGATAATAACATAGGCTTCATACTGCCCAACATGGGCAAGAGCGCCTTCTTTAAGACCGTTATATTCGACGGCGCCCTTCCCCGCAAAACCTTCTCAATGGGCGAGGCGAACGAAAAGCGGTACTATCTTGAGTGCCGCAAGATTTCCAAATAATTTCCCGGAAAATAAAATCCACGGCGGGGGCGGCAGTATGCTGCGCGCCCCCGTTGGCTTATACTTAGCAACAGCATGAATTCTTTAGCGGACAGCGTATCGGCCGTTGTGCTGATACTTATGCTCATTGCCGTGGGCTACATAATGGGCAGAATAGGCCTGATGAAAAAGGAACACAAGAGCTTTGTCATAAAGCTGCTTGTGAATATTTCCGTTCCCTGCATGTGCATACACAATGTGTTTACGGATTTTTCCGTGGAGCTTATAAAAAGCGCGGGCGCGCTGCTGCTTACGCCCATGCTTTTCAACATTGCCATGATCCTTATAGCCCTTGCCGTTGCCAAGGCCATGAAAATAAGCCGTAAGCGCTTCGGCGGGTTTGTGGTAATGTGCGCCATGTCCAATTCGCTGTTCGTGGGGTATCCCGTATGCACGGAGCTTTTCGGCGCGGAGGGCACGCCGTATGTTATGTGCTTCTATATGATGAACACATTCTTTTTCTGGGCGATAGGCGCAACGATGATATACATGAGCGCGGGCGAAAGCAGGCTGAGCATTAAGGAAATAGGCAAAAAGCTTGCCTCCCCGCCGCTTATTTCGCTGCTTGCGGCGGTAGCGCTGCTGCTTATGGGCTTCAAGCTGCCGAGCCTTCTTGAAAGCTTCACCAAGTATATGGGCAATACGGTAACGCCGCTCGCGCTTATATACATCGGCTTATTGATATACGAAACGGGACTGAAGAATCTGAAGCCAGACGCGGGCATATTGGTCGTGAGCGGCATGCGGTTCATAATATCGCCGCTGATAATGCTTTTAATGTGCCGCATATTCAATATAGGCGGAATGGCGCAGAGCGTTTTTATGATAGAGGCGGCAATGCCCGTTATGACGCAGAGCGTGGTGGTTTCCGCCTACGCGGGCGCAGATGAAAAGTACAACGCATTGGGCATGGGCTTTACGTCAATACTTTGCCTTATAGCCGTGCCGGTGCTTATGCTGATATTCGGCTGAGCCGTTCAAGGGGGACTGAAATGAGATCTAAATACGCCGTAAAGCCGCACATAAAGCCGGTTTACGATATGATTATGCTGCTGCTGAGGCCGTATCTTTGGCTGAAGTATCGCTTCCGCGTGCCGAAGAATGTTCCCGCGCTGCCCGATGGGCCGATAGTGCTGCTGGGCAGCCACACGGGAAATCTTGATTTTCTTTTTGCACTGGCAACGCTCAGGCAAAAGCGGTTCCATGCCGTTGTTGCGGCGCACTTTTACCGCAACCGCCGCATAGCATGGTTACTGAGCCTGTTCCGCTGCATAAAAAAGGAGCAGTTCCGCGCGGACGTGGAGAGCATTGCCCGCATGAAGAACACGATAGAGATGGGCGAAAGCCTGCTGATATATCCTGAGGGAGAGGTGAACGGCACGGGCCGCACAGCCCCCTTCAGCGACAGCATAGCTAAGCTTGCAAAGCTGCTCAAGGCCCCGCTTTACGCCGCGCGCACGCACGGCGGCTATTTCACCCGCCCCAAATGGAACCCGGTGCAGCGGCGCGGCAAGGTGGAAACGGAGATAGAGCTCATCGCCACGGCGGAGGAAGTGAAAAGCCTGAGCATGAATGAACTTTATGAACGGATAGAGCAAAAGCTGTTCGTGGACGATTACGCATGGCAAAAGCGGCGTATGATACCCTTCGGCGGCGAAAACAGGGCCAAGGGGCTTCAGAACCTTCTATACCTTTGCCCCAAATGCGGCGGCGAATTAACAACCCGCACCGATGGGAACGACATATACTGCGCCGCCTGCGGCAACCGCGGCACGGTGGACGAATACGGCTTTCTGCATCCCGTGGGCGAAGGCAGCGTTATACCGGAAATGGTGCCGGACTGGGTTGAGCTTGAGCGGGACGCGCTGCGCCGCGAGATAGCGCGGAAGGATTTTGCGCTCAGCGCGCCGTGCTATATTCAGTATCACCTTAACCCCAACACCACCGCGCATACGGACGTGGGCCGCGGCACGGCAACGCTTACGCATACGGAGCTGATATACGAGGGCACGGCGGAGGGCAAGCCGATACGCTATGCGTTTCCGCTTGAGGGGATATATAAGTTCCCGTTCAACATGGGCAATCAGTTCGATGTGCCCAACACCATCCGCACTATAAGCATAAGGCCGGAGAATAAGCAGATGAACGAAAAGTTCGTGCTTGCGCTGCCGCTTATACATGAATATATAAACAATAAAAATGCATGAAAATGCATAAAAATAATTCGCCGTACCCCCCTTGACACGGGCGTGCGGCGGTGCTACAATGCACAAAACCGTTGAGGAAGAGTAAGTAAGCTTTGATTCTGTTCTTGCAGAGAGCCGCGGGCGGTGAAATCGCGGCAGAACATGGCAATGCCGAATGGACTTCTGAGGGCGAGCGGAAAAGCGAAAGCCGAGTATGCAAGCCGGAGCAAAGGCTCTCCGTTACCAAAGGCCGGCGTATGAATGTACGCAATGAGAGGGCGCGTTTTTAATATATGCGCCAAGCCGGGTGGCACCGCAGGAATTTTTTTAGAAGAATTGCTCCTGTCCCAGCGATCGCAGTAAGTTGTGGTCGCTGCGGGCGGGAGTTTTAATTTTAAGTTTTTTTGACCCAAGGAGGTAGATGGACAATGTTTCGCAAGGGAAGGCGATGGCGCGGCGCGCCGGCATCGCAAGCATATTTTGACATTTGACCGAAAAACCAAACCCATTGACCAAGAAAGGATAAAACAATGAAAAAGATATTTGCTTTTGTGCTCAGCATAATAATGGCCGCGGCGTGCATGGCCGCATGCTCCCCCTCAAACCCCGCCCCCGCGAACGATGCGGACGGCAAAACCGTAAAGGTCGGCATATGCAATTACGTTGACGATGCTTCCCTTAACCAGATTGTTGAAAACATTCAGGCCCGCCTTAAAGAGATAGGCGATGAAAAGGGCGTTGCGTTCGATGTATCCTACGACAACTGCAACGCGGACGCGAACCTGCTTACGCAGATAATTTCAAACTTCATCGCGGACGATGTGGACATAATGATAGGCGTGGCGACGCCGGTTGCAATGGCTATGCAGGCCGCGACAGAGGACAACGGCATTCCCGTGGTTTTCGCAGCCGTGTCCGACCCCGTGGGCGCGGGCCTTGTAGAATCAATGGAAGCGCCGGGCAGCAACGTTACCGGCACCTCGGATTATCTTGACACGGCGGCCGTTATGCAGCTCATCTCCGCCGCAGACCCGGACGTGAAGAACGTCGCCCTGCTTTACGACATTGGGCAGGATTCCTCCACCGCCGCAATAGCCCACGCCAAGGAATATCTGGACGCCAACGGCATTGCCTACGGCGAATACACCGGCACCACCGTGGATGAGGTTACCCTTGCCGTGCAGGCGCTTATTGCGGACGGCGTGGACGCAGTGTTCACCCCCACGGATAACACCATAATGAAATCCGAGCTCAGCATATACGAAATGCTTCAGGAGGCGGGCATACCGCACTACACCGGTGCGGACTCCTTCGCACTCAACGGCGCGTTCTTAGGCTACGGCGTGGATTACGCGGCGCTGGGCGTTGAAACGGCAAACATGGCGGCAAGCATAGCGCTTGACGGCGCAAAGCCCGCGGACACGGCAGTTAAGACATTCGACAACGGCTGCGCCACCATAAACACCGAAACCTGCGAAAAGCTGGGCTTTAACTATAATGAAATATGCAAGGCGTTCGAGCCGTTCTGCACCAAGATACAGAGCATAGTTACGGCGGAAAGCTTTGACGAAGTGAAATAACGAATCCTTTAAGAAAGGCAAAGTGACAAATGGGACTTGATCAGATATTGGCGCTGCTGCAAACGGCGCTTGAGCTGGGGCTTATATCCTCGCTTACGGTGCTGGCGCTGTTTTTAAGCTATTCCATGCTTAACGTGTGCGATCTTTCCACGGACGGCTGCTTTACGCTGGGCGCCGTGGTGGGCGCGGCGGTGGCCATATCGGGACACCCGTATTTATCCATACCGGCGGCCATGCTTGCGGGCGTGGCTTCCGGCTTTATAACCGCCATACTGCAAACCAAAATGGGCGTGAACAGCCTGCTTGCGGGCATAATAGTAAACACGGGGCTGTATTCCGTGAATATTGCCATAATGGGCGGATCGAGTATACTGAACATGAACAAGGCCGATACCGTGTTCACGGCAGTTAAGTCCGCGCTTGCAAGGATAAATATGAGCGAGCAATATAAGCTTGTCGTTGCCGCGGCGGCGGTGGTCATAATAGCGGTGCTGCTGGGGCTTTTCCTCAAAACGCGGCTTGGCCTTGCCATCCGCGCCACGGGGGACAATCCGGATATGGTGCGCTCCTCATCCATCAATCCCGTTTTCACGACCATAATAGGCCTGTGCGTTGCCAATTCGTTCACGGCGCTTTCCGGCTGCCTGCTTGCGCAGGCGCAGAAGTCCGTGAATATAGACATCGGCGGCGGCATGGTGACCATAGCCCTTGCCTCTTTGTTGATAGGCAACGTATTCTTGGGCAAAAAGAAAATGCCGCTGAGGATAGCCGGCATGGTGCTGGGCGCGTTCGTGTTCCGCCTGGTGTATACAATAGCCCTGCGCTTCAATATGCCGGCGTTTATGCTCAAGCTTGTGTCGAGCGTAATAGTGGTTGCAGCCATATCCATACCGTATATAAAGCAGCAGCTTCCGCTGATAAAGCGCAGGCTTGAAAGCCGCAAACGGGAGGGCAACGCCAATGCTTAAAATAGACAACATTACAAAATCCTTTTCCGTCGGTACGGAAACGCGGCGCGCGCTTGACGGCGTGAGCCTGAATGTTAAAAAAGGCGACTTTATAACAATAATAGGCGCAAACGGCGCGGGGAAATCCACCCTGTTCAACGCGATAGCCGGAAGCTTTATAACCGACAGCGGCACAATAAGCCTTGACGGGCGGGACATAACGCTTATGAGCGAATATAAGCGCGCGCACAGCATAGGCAGGCTGTTTCAGGACCCCATGCGCGGCAGCGCGCCGGGCATGACCATTGAAGAAAACCTTGCCCTTGCCGCGGGCAGCGGAAAATGGCTCAGCCGTGTTTCTAAGCGGGACAGGGAGCTTTTCCGCGAAAAGGTATCCATGCTCGGCATGGGGCTTGAAGATAGGTTCGACCAAAGCGTGGGCGGCCTTTCCGGCGGACAAAGGCAGGCGCTTACGCTTATTATGGCAACCATAAACCCGCCAAAGCTCCTTTTGCTGGATGAGCATACGGCAGCGCTGGATCCGGGCGCGGCGGAAAAGATACTGCGCGTTACGGATTCGATAATACGCGAACATAACCTGACCTGCCTTATGATAACGCATAATATGCAGTCCGCATTGGAGCTGGGCAACCGCACCATAATGATGGACAAAGGCAAAATAGTTATGGATGTGTCCGGCGATGAGCGCGCGGCGCTTACGGTGAACGATCTTCTGCTAAGGTTTCGCGAAATATCGGGCAAGGCATTGGATAACGACAGGATGCTGCTTATATAACCCTATACAATAGAAAAGAGCGGTTGCGCGCCGCTCTTTTTTATATACGTATTATTCTGTAACTCGGCTTATAGGCTTGCCTGTATGCTTCGCTGTGGGAAACGGGCGGAAAGCCTGCCTTTTCATATTTGCCTAAATATTCGTCAAGCTCCGCCGTGCCGAAACCGAAGCGGCCTTCGGCGCACACTGCCTTCAGCGTATCCAGCTTCGCCTTAAAACCGGCCGTGCTGCCATGCACCCCGTTCGCCGCGGCGGCGAACGCCGCGTTCAGCCGCTCAAGCGGAAGCACGTTCGTATCCACCGCCGCAAGGTTCACCCTTGCTATGCCGCAGCCTATGTATTCATACAGCGGCATTGTCTCGTCATGAATAATCCGGGCGTATTCGGCCCTCAGCCTATCAAGCGCGGCGGCCTCGTTTTTTATCATGTGTCCGCTGCCGAATTCGCCATGGTATATCAGCTTCACGGCATCCGTGGGCCGCATAAGCGGATAGCGCGCCGCATGTGCGCACAGCACGCCGTAAAGTTCGTCCGTTTCAGCCATTGCGCCTGTTCCTTTCAGCCTTATGAATACTCTGTTCGTATAATAGCATTATACCAGCCCCGATGCAAGCCAACAAACTTTATATCGCAGAGCAGAAAAGTTTTACATGTTTAACCATTATAACTATAACAATATGCGGCTATAAGTTAGGTGTAATTGACAAAGTATATAAGCATACCTTATAATTATTGTGTCGTATTTTGGCCGGGTGACGTGCCGGAAAAAAAGGAGATAAAAATGGCCCTGTTATTCGATACCCATGTACAAAAAATGAAGTACAACGTGCTTAGGGAAGTTGCAAAGCTTGCCTACCGCGATGAGCTGACTCCGCAGAGAATAATGGAAATTGCCCCGCGAATAATTCCGGAAGGCAAGCCCATGTTCCGCTGCTGCATATATAAAGAGCGCGCCATTATAAACGAGCGCGTAAGCATGGCCCTTGGCGGGGAGGAGGACGGCACGGTAGTAGGCGTGCTGCCCATTGCGTGCGACGAATGCCCCGTTGACGGCATTCAGGTATCCAATGCCTGCCGCGGCTGCCTTGCGCACCGCTGCAAGGATAACTGCCCCAAGGACGCCATAAGCATAATTGACCACAAGGCTGTTATAGACAAAGAAAAATGCATAGAATGCGGCAAGTGCCTGTCCGTTTGCCCTTATTCGGCAATAGTCAAGCACACGCGCCCCTGCGTAAATGCCTGCAAGCCGCAGGCCATACACATTGACCAAAACACAGAGAAGGCCGTTATAGACAAGGAAAAGTGCATTTCCTGCGGCGCGTGCGTGTATCAATGCCCGTTCGGCGCAATAACCGATAAGTCCGACATAACAAAGGTAATATCCCTTATCCGCGATTCCAATTTGAACAGGGATTATCATGTTTATGCCGTGGTGGCCCCCAGCATGGCCAGCCAATATCCCAACGCCGTGCCGGAGCAGGTGGTTGCCGGCATAAAGGCGCTGGGCTTCCATGCGGTGGTTGAGGCCGCGTGGGGCGCGGATATGGTGGCGTGGCTTGAAGCGCAGGAGCTTGTTGAAAAAGGGTTCCTCACGTCCTCCTGCTGCCCGGCGTTCGTGAATTATATAAACCGCCATTTCCCATCGCTCAAGGAGCATGTGTCCCACAATCTTTCCCCCATGGCGCAGATGGCAAAATGGCTGCACGAAACGGACGAAAACTGCCACGTTGTATTCATCGGGCCCTGCATAGCCAAAAAGGCCGAAACCAAGTATACCGACGCGGGCAGGTACGTTGACTATACCATAACGTTTGAAGAGATGCAGGCCATGTTCTCCGCCCGCGGAATAGACGTGACCACAATGCACAAGGCGGAGCTTGACAATGCATCCTTCTACGGGCGCATATTCGCCCGCTGCGGCGGATTGGCGGAGGCCGTGACCGAGGCGCTCAAGGAGCAGGGCGTGAGCGATGAGCAGTTCAAGCTCAATGCGGTATCCTGCAACGGCATTGCGGAATGCAAAACCGCCCTTTTCAAAAAGCAGAAGGGCATACTGAAGGAAAACTTTATTGAGGGCATGGCGTGCGTAAACGGCTGCATAGGCGGCCCGGCGTGCCTGAGCCACAGCTCCAAAAACTTCGCGCAGGTTGACGCATACGGCAAATCCTCAATGGAAAATACCATCGCGGACGCCATAAGGGTTATGCAGATACTCAACCCCGCCCTTGACGTGAAGGGCGACGGCGAGGTTGAAAAGGAAATAGAAGAAATAGAACATACAAAATAAATAAGCCGGAGGAACAGCGATGATAACCGTATCCGTATGCATTGGCAGCGCATGCCATAAAAGAGGCTCCTACGCCATACTGAACCGCTTTAAGCAGCTTGTGCAGCAGCACGGCGCAGAGGACAAGGTGAACGTTGCGCCCGTGTTCTGCCTGGGCGAATGCGCAAACGGCGTATCCGTAAGGATAGACGATCAGCTTGTGCTTGGCATGTGCGAAGATAACGTGGACGCAACATGGGAGCAGCTTGTGCTGCCGCGCATAGGATAAGCGGGTAACACGGCAATGGGTATACTTCAGTTTGAAAGCGTAAACTGCAAGGATTGCTGCAAATGCATAGGCGTATGCCCCGTTAAGGCGATAGAGGTCAAAAACCACCGCGCCATGATAGTTGAGCGGGACTGCATACTGTGCGGAAACTGCACGATAGCCTGCCCGCAGCATACAAAGCACGGCACTGATGAATCCGCCTCTGTAAAGGAGCTTATACGCTCCGGCAGGAAGGTGATTGCAAGCGTTGCGCCTTCCTACGCTGCGTATTTTGACGGCTGCGGCTTTGAAGCGCTGCGCACCGCGCTGAAGGCATTAGGCTTTTATGATGCGCGGGAAACAGCCGAGGGCGCATATATAGTAAAAAGCGAATACGAAAAGCTTATTGCTAACGGCATAAAAAAGCCGGTGATATCATCCTGCTGCACAACGCTTAATCTTTATATTCAGAAGCATTATCCGGACGCGATAGGGCTGCTGGCCCCCGTGCTTACGCCCATGCAGGCGCATGCGAGGGTGATACACCGCGATGAACCCGGCGCGGCGGTGGTTTTCATAGGTCCCTGCATATCCAAAAAGGCCGAGTGTGAGCAGGAAGAGAGCGAACTCGAATACGCAATAACGTTCGATGAATTGGACGACTGGCTTGGCGAAGCGAAGATAACCATTATGCCCGCAGCGGAGAGCGAGCAGCGGCTTTCGCGCTTTTTCCCCGTGTCCGGCGGCATACTGAAAACCATGACGCAGCAGAGCGGCGTGAACTACGTTGCCGTGGACGGGCCGGAAGGCTGCATGGCTGCCGTTAAGGACGCGATGGCGGGCAAGCTTGACGGCTGCTTTATAGAGATGAGCTTTTGCCAGGGCTCCTGCGTAGGCGGGCCGGTTTTCCGCAACGTTAACCGCTCCGCCGCGGCAAGCTACGTTAAAGTGGCGCACGATGCCGCGGGAGAGGCGGACTTTGACATTGCGCCCGCGCCGGACATGGAGGCGCACTTTAAGAACAGCCGCACATATTATATGCAGCCCACCGAAAAGCAGATAGCCGCCGTGTTCAAAAAAATGGGCAAGGAAGGGCCGGAGGATGAACTGAACTGCGGCATGTGCGGCTACGCATCCTGCCGCGATAAGGCCATTGCCGTAATAATGGGCCGCGCGGAAATAACCATGTGCATGCCGTATATGAAAAAGCGCGCGGAGTCATTCTCGGACAAAATACTCAGTATTACTCCGGACGCTATACTGGCCGTGGACATGGATCTTCGCGTGCAGCAGATAAACAACGCCGCGTGCGAAATGTTCGGCGTGCAGCCAAGCGATATAGTGGGCCAAAGCGTGAGCGCGCTGGTGGATGAGTTCGACTTTGTTGACCTTATTTCAAGCGGGGAAGCCGCAAAGGAAAAGTTCACGTATTTGGCGGAATATAACCTTTATCTCAAGCAGTCGCTTTACTACGACGCTTCAAGCGGCATAGTTATATGCATAATGAAGAACATAACCCGCGAAAAGCAGCGGCAGAATATGGTAATGCGGCACAAAACGCAGGTTGCCGGCATGGCGGACGACATTGTGGATAAGCAGCTTAGAATAGTGCACGAAATAGCGTCACTCCTTGGCGAATCTGCCGCGGAAACAAAGGTTGCCATATCCAAGCTGAAGGAAGCCGTTATGATGGAGAACGAGGAGCAGTAAATGGTCGATCTGTTCATAGAAAGCGGCCATGCCAGCATAAATAAGCACGATGAAACGCTATGCGGGGATTCGTATTCAATAAAGAAAAACGGGGAGCAGCTCGTTGCCGTGCTGAGCGACGGGCTTGGCAGCGGCGTTAAGGCGAACATACTTTCAACGCTGACCGCGAACATGCTTTCCACAATGATGCTGAACCGCCTGCCCATTGACGAATGCATAGAAACCGTTGCAAGCACGCTGCCCATGTGCCGCGAAAGGAAGCTTGCGTATTCAACGTTCACTCTCGCCTGCTTTACGGATTCCACCGTGCGCCTTGTGCAGTACGATAATCCGGACGCGGTGCTGCTGAGGAACGGCAAAAACTATGCCTACGACACAGGCATACACTTCATAGGCGAAAAGAAGATATGCGAAAGCACTATAAGCCTTATGGAAAACGACATGCTGGTGCTGATGACGGACGGTATAACAAACGCCGGCATAGGCAAGCTTTCGCCGGGCGGCTGGAAGCGCGAGGAGGTAATAGAATTTCTTGAACGCTGGTACACGCCGGACATATCGCCCCAAAACCTGGCCGCAAGGCTGGTGGAGGCGGGGAACGTGCTGTGCATGGATTCAAACGACGACGATATGACCGCGCTTGTGTTCAAGGTGCGCCCGCGCCGGGCCATAAACGTTATGATAGGCCCGCCTGCCGACCCCAAGGACGACGCGCGCGTGCTGAAGCTTTTCTTTGCAAAAGAGGGCAGCCATATATGCTGCGGCGGCTCCACGGCGCATATGATAAGCCGCTATCTGAATAAGCCCATAATACCCGTGGAGGACAGCGGAACCGATAAGGTGCCCGCCATAGCCACCATAGACGGCATGGACTTGGTCACGGAGGGCATAATAACGCTTCAGCAGGTGGCGGACCTTGCGGAGCAGTACGTTTCCGACAACAGGCTGAGCATAACCATAAACAGCGGAAACGACGGCGTATCGCTGCTGTGCGCATATCTTTTTGAGCAGGCTACGGACATAAACTTCTTCTTCGGCAAGGCGGAAAACACCGCCAATGACGACCTTGACATAGGCATGGACGCGAAGGCGATAGTAATCAACCGCCTTATAAGCAGCCTTAGAGAGATGGGCAAAAACGTGAAAATAAGCCGCTGCTGACGCGGTGATGTAAAAACGGCTCGGGAGGCTTTCCCCGGGCCGTTTTATGCCGTGCTGTAATTTAAGCGGGCCAATTAGAACCGATGGATTGAAGCTATGTTAACAGACCGTTCATGGCAGCGGGAGGAAGAATGAGGCAAAGCGGCGGAGCCCTTTTGCATTCCCGGAATAAGGGCTACTTCAAATAATTCCTTGGGTTATATGCCGTGCCGTTATGGCGCAGCTCGAAATGCAGCTTTGCCTTGGCGGCGTTGCCGCTGCTGCCGGCAAGGGCAATGGTATCGCCCTTGTTCACGGCGTCGCCAAGCGAAACCTTGACTTCGCCAAGATTTGCATAGCGCGTGAGGAAGCCGCCTTCGTGCGCAATTTCAACCACCAGTCCGTATCCGCCGCGCTCCATTACGCAAACCACCGTGCCCGCCTCGGCGGCGTAAACCTCGTCCCCCTCGGCCGCGGCAAAGTCCAGCCCAAGGTGCATTATACCCTTTAGCTGGCCGAAGTTTTCGGTTATCTCCCCACTTTTTGTCGGGCGGATGAAGCTCAGTTCGCCTGCATCCGGCCCTTTTGCGCCCTCGCGCTTGCCGGGCTCGGCGTGGCTGTCCGCCTTTATGGTGCCTTCGCGTATCAGCGCGTCTACACGCTTGCTTATTTCAAAAGTTTCGCTTTGGCTTTTGCCCTGTTGCACGCCGTTTATGTACTTCGTCGTCACCACGGTGCGGCTTTCGCCGTCAGTGCCGTAATTTGAAACCACGCGCGTGCCTTTTATAAGCGTATCGTCCTTTTCGGTGGCGGTCTCGTGGACCACTATCTCCGTGTGCCTTTCGCTAAGCGTGGTCTCAACCTCGATGGGCGTATCCTCGCCGGTGAGCAGGGCAAGCATAGCCTCGTAAGTCACGGTTTCCATGGCTGCTGCGTCCGCATTGTCCGCCGCGTCGATAAGCTCCACGTCGTTGGTTATATACGAATCCATGTTGCCCGGCAGGTTTATTTGCAGCTCAAAGCCGGCAACGGCCTCGTCCAGCACCTCTTCGGCCGCCTCTCGGCTGGCAAGCACGCCTATGCATTTGCCGTCCACCATTATTGCCGTGGCAACGTACTGCGCATCGGGCGTGGCGGATGCGGCGGGGACAATCGCGCCAACGTTGGGCGTGGGCTCGGCCGTTGGGATAGCCGTTGGGGTTGGCGTGGGTGCAGCGGTTGGGGCGGGGGTAGGCTCCGCATACGGGTAGATTTCGGGCGCGCGCACTATGCACGCCGCCGCAATGCCTATCGCCATCGCCGCCGCCGCGCCAAGGCTTATCCATTTGGCCGGGTTGTGCTTCTTCAGCACCCCGGGAACGTATTCTTCGTCAAAATCATGCATGTTCTTTTCCATATAAAGCATTATACCGCCAAAAAAGTCCCAAGGCGAGTGAAAATTTCGTGAATGCATAGTATAATATAAAAATGATGAACGATTTTGCCGAAACAAGGGCCTTTGCAAAGGTCAATTTGACGCTGGACGTGCTGAAAAAACGCGCGGACGGCTACCATGAGCTTTCAACCGTTATGCAGACGATAGATCTGTATGACGAGCTTTATGCGGACTTTTCGCATGAGGACATTGCCGTTACTGCGGATTTTGACCTGCCGGAGGGCAGCGTTGCCTACCGCGCGGCGCATGAATACGCGCGGCGCACGGGCTGCGGAGGGGCGCATATAAAAATATGCGCGCATATTCCCCAAATGGCGGGCCTTGGCGGCTCCAGCGCGGACGGCGCGGGGGTTTTAAGGCTGATGCAGCGGCGGTATAATGCCATGGGCGGAGCGGAGCTGTATTCGCTTGCGGCGGAGCTTGGCTCAGACGTGCCGTTTTTGCTGCATGGGGCGACCGCGCTTTGCCGCGGGCGTGGCGAAAGGATAGAGCCGCTGCCGGATATCAATCTGTGCTACCTTATAGTAAAGCCCGCGGAGGGCATATCCACACGGCTGCTTTTTTCCGCGCTCACCCCTCCATATGATAAGGGCAGAAGCGAGCAGGCAGCGGCGGCAATTCGCGCTGGCGATACGGATGCGCTTGCGGCGGCGGTATCGAACGGGCTTGCAAAGGCGGCCGAAAAGGAGCTTGGCAGCATAGCCGAAATAAAGCGGCGGCTTAAAAGTGCGGGCGCGCTTGCGGCGGAGATGAGCGGCAGCGGCAGCGCGTGCTTCGGCATATTTGAAACACTGGCGCAGGCGCAGCGGGCGGCAGAGACTTTCTGCGATATGGCCTTCTGCCATGCGTGCGCGGGCATTGGTAATACGGAACAAATGTGATATAATAATTATTTAAGGAATCGGAAGGGAGAAAAGATACATGACCCATATAACCGAGCATAAAAGGATACACCTTATAGGCATAGGCGGCTGCTCCATGAGCGGCCTTGCAAGCATACTTAAAAACCGCGGCTACTACGTTCAGGGTTCGGACAGGGCGGAATCCCCGTTTACCGAAAGATTGAAGGAGCTGGGCGTTCCCGTATTCATAGGGCATGATGCGAAGAACATAGGCGATTGCGACCTTATAATATTCTCCGCTGCAATAAAGAGCGATAACGTGGAGCGGGCGGAGGCCAAGCGCCGCGGCATACCGGAGCTTGAACGCAGTGAGGCGCTGGGCCAGCTTACGGAAGGCTATGAAAGCGTTGTGGGCATAGCCGGCTGCCACGGCAAAACCACCATAACCAGCATGCTTGCGCTCATCTGCGAACAGGGCGGGCCGGACGCAACGGTGCATATAGGCGGCTTTGTGGATTTCCTGAACGGCGGGGTAAGGCTCGGCGCGCACGATATGTTCATAACAGAGGCATGCGAATACGTTGAAAGCTTCCTAACGCTGCGCCCAACAATAGCCCTTATAAACAATATTGACAACGATCACCTTGATTACTACGGCGATATGGAGCACATTGTTGCCGCGTTCAAAAAATTTGCCGCGCTGCTGCCAGAAAACGGCCTTTTGATAGGCAATACGGACGATTTCCGCGTGCGCGCGCTTATGGCGGAGCATACGGGGCGCAAGCTTAGCTACGGCATGAAGGATGCGGACTATACCCTCGCTAATATAACCTATGACGACAACGGCTGCCCCGGGTTTGATATCATGTTCCGCGGCGAAAAGCTTATGCATATTCAGCTTAGGATACCGGGTGAACACAGCGTGATGAACGCAATTGCGGCTGCGGCGGTCGCGCGCGAGATCGGCGCGGATGATAAATGCATAGTTTCGGCGCTGAACGCGTTCCACAATACCCGCCGCCGCTTTGAATACTACGGCGAGCGCAACGGGGTGAAGTATTACCACGATTACGGCCACCATCCTTCGGAAATCGCCGCGACCATGAAGGCTGCAAGCAACGTTAAGCATAATAAGCTTTTCTGCGTTTTCCAGTGCAATTCATATACGCGGGCCAAAACGCTGTTCCTAAACGATGTAACCTGCTTCAATTTGGCGGACGAAACGCTGGTGCCGGATATTTACCCCGGGCGCGAGAAGGACAACGGTTCCGTACACGCGCGGGACATGGTCGCCGCCATAAACGCGGGCGGCGGGCATGCAACGTACCTTGGCACGTTTGAAAACATAAGGGATTATCTTGATTCCCACGCGAGCGCGGGCGACCTTGTTGTAACAATAGGCAGCGGAGACGTTTACATCCAAACGAAAAAGCTGCTTTGAGTTAAAATAAAGCAACACAAAGGAGGCATACCTGATGAACAAAGATTATCAACCCATCCCCATGCGTCCGCTTACCATGCGCGGCGTGTTCGGCATAACGTGGGCCGTTACCAAGCGCCACTTCTTCGCGGGCGTTATGTATACGCTCATATGGGTGCTTATAGCCGCGGCAGTATTGGCGCTGTGCGCGGCGCCGGCAGTAATCGGCATAGTTGCGAATAACGCGGGGCAGGAAGGCGGCGTTGCGGCGCTGGTGGCGCTCAGCGTAATACTTATGTTCGTTGCGGCTTTGGCGATATGGCTCGTGCTGGGGCCGATAATGAACGGCGGGCTTTATACGGAAATGTCCATGCGCATATACGGCCAAAGCTCCACCCTTTCTCAGCTTTTTAAGCGCACCGGCTACACGCTTAAACGGTATTTCACGCTTAACCTTTGCCAATACGTCGGCCGGCTTGTGGCGGGCATTGCCGTTTCGCTTATAAGCAGCGTGCTTACGGGCATAGTTACCGCGGGCGGCATGATGGGCGCAATAATGAGCGCTGCGCGCAAGGGGCTTTTTGACAGCGGCGCGGTGCAGGACATAAGCGAAGCGGCCTCGCTCGGCGCAGGATTCATAGCATCATTGATTATAATATGGCTGATAAACATGGTGCTTGCCATATGCGCTACGGTGCCGCTTGCCTTCACCTATCCCGTTGCGGTGAACGAGGATAAAAAGAACTTCTCCGCGCTCGGCCGCGGGCTTAACCTTGCGTTCAAGCGTTACGGCAGGATACTCGGCGTGTCGCTCATAGTGGCGCTTGTGTTCATGCTGATAGCGCTTATAATTTCGGCAATATTCGGCGTTGTGCTGGGGATATGCCTTGCCGCGGGCAGCACGGCGGCGGTGGTGATATGCGCCGTGGTTATGGCGATAGCCATGCTGTTCCTTGCGGCGATTGAGACTAACTATTCCGCCGCGCTTTACACCGTGCTTTACTACGACGCCTATACCCGCGAATTCCGCGATAACATGAACGACCCCGCGCCCAATGCCTACGTGCACGATGCGCCCGTGCAGGCTCAGCCTTGCGATGCATCCGTCGCGCCCGAAGCGCAAAGCGAATCCGCGCCCGAAGCGCAGAACGAACCGGTAACTCCTGCGGAAGAGCCGGAGTTCGTTGAAAAGAGCGACTATAACGAAACGAATAACACACAGGAATAAAAGGAGAACCAGGAAATGTACATCGATATAGACATAGACGCCATGAAGGCATATATACTCAATAAGTTCACCGTTGAGGGCGACTTTGAATTCCTTGAGGAGGGCGAGCTTGCCAAGATGGTTGACGACCTTATGGAGCTGGACAACGAATACATGGCCAAGAGCGGCGCGGACGAGGGCGCGGATTATGACGACGACGACGCATACGAACTGATATTCGCCGGAATGCAGAAGCGCTGGCCCAAATATAAGGAATTTGCAATGCGCCTGAGCGAGGATTATCTTGACTTTGCGGAGGAATACCTTGAATCCGTTGGCGCGATAGAATGGGAGTAAGCGAATGAAGATAGTAAACATAACCGAGCCCAACAAGTTCTTCAGCGCCGTTGCCGAGTGCCGCGGGCGCGTTGAACTTGTTACGGGGGAAGGGGACAGGCTTAACCTGAAATCCACGCTGTGCCAATACATTGCGCTGACGCAGATGTTTCAGGACGGACAGATAGAGGGCGTTGAACTTTGCCTGTCCGACCCGGCGGATTTCAGCAGGCTGGATCCGTATATAGTGAAGGAATGAGCACGAAAAAGCCCTTCGCATGCTTTATTCATGCGAAGGGCTTTTGCTAAACTTGTAAGCGAAGAGAAAGTGTTTTGTTAAGAATCAAATACCGATTCTATCTTTAGCAAGACACATAAACAGTTCTCCAGTCGCAAGAGCATCTGATAGTGCTCTGTGTGCAAACATGTTATCACGAATTTGGTAGTAATCACAAAGCGTTGTCAGTTTATAGTCTTCAACATCGTAATCACAGTCGTAATTAATGACATATTCATCGAAATCTTTATCCCATTTTAGTTTTGGCTTTTTCAATGTCTTCTTAGCAATTTCGCATGTATCATAATAGCGCCTTTTGTTAGCCGTGAAATCGTACCCGTACCGGTATAAAAACTTCAAATCAAATGGAAGATTATGACCTACGATATTGGACTTGCCTACAAAAGCATTCAAGCTATCGATAATCTGCATGAATGCTGGCGCATCAGCTACCATATCGTCCGTAATATTATTAATAGCTGATGCTTTATCTGGGATATGTTTACCCGGATTTAATAAGGTATGGAATTTTTGGATTGGGACCCAATTTTCAAACCTAATTGCTGCAACTTCTACTAAATTGTCTCTTGTGGGGCTTAACCCAGTTGTTTCTGTATCAATAACAACAAAATCACCAAGTCGTTCAAAGCATGTCTTCGCAGTAATACTACTATACCTTATAATTTCTTCCAACTCTGATGCTTCACGCTTATTGTGATTCGTGTTTGATTTCTCCACGTTGATTTCAGCAATGGCATCTATCTTTTGCTGGAACGCCGCGCTATTCTGTATGCTTTTTATTATATTATTCAAAAACCTCGCATGAGCATTTATTCTTTTATCAATATCTGAAAAGATTTCATCTTTGGAGTATTCTTTTGAAATCGAATTAACGCGGACTTCAATGTCAAACGCTTCCAATCTCCCTATGCCATATTTTCTGGAAAAGTCATCACTATATGTAATGCTTTTAATCAGTTTGTCAAACAGTTTGTTTTCATACTGGGGATTATGAATCTCTGCTTTTAAGACCTCGCACTCATTTACTTTATCTCTTATTAGAGGAATAATACTTAACGCTTCAATTGGATTGTCATCAACTTCAATATCTTCTTGCAGTTTTTTTAAGCAGAATAACATATTTGAATAATATGACTCAAATTCCTGTTCTTCTTTTTCGGCCTTCTCTCTTGCTTCTGCTGCTTCTTTTTCTCTTTCCTTTTGGGCACACTCGTTGCATCGCCCCAATGCATCAACTTTTAAGAAGAGCCCACGCTTGCCGCAAATCAAACACTTTCCCATTAGTTTACTCCATTCCACACTGATAAATATAGCCGGATTCGCAATGTCGAACCTTCAGTTTCGCCTGAATAAAGTATATCAAAAAAGCATAAAACAATCTACTGTTCATATCATAAACGCCCAGCACTTTTAGCTGAGCGTTTGTGATATCAGCTATACTGTTCTATACGATTTTTACCGCCAACTCGTTCTTTTCGTCTATGGTAGAATATTATATTCAGCAGGATTTCACCGCTCTCGTTAGCCCGCATTACCCCTGCAGGCCCCTTGCCTGGCGATCCATATCCTCAACGACTATGTCGTATATCTCGCCCAGGGAGGCGCAGTATTCCAGCACCTTCCACGGTTCGTTGGTATGGTAATGGATCTTTATCAGCGTTTCGTCGCCGACGGCAAGCAGGCAGTCGCCCTTAAAATTGGCGGTGAAATAGGCGTTTATTGCGTCCTCGTCGAGGCCGCTGCCTTCGATCAATAATTGCGTATCATATCTGTATTCAAGCATGGTTTTAACTCCTTTCGCTTTTTGTGCTTTATATTATATCATCATTTGCGCCTGATTCCGCCGGAATAAACTGCAAAAATATCGTGAAGATCATCGGAATAAATCAGCCGCTCAAACCGCTCCGCAGCGTTAAGCGGTATTGCGGGGCCGTGGGAGGAATCGTCCAGCACTATGGCAAAAAGCTTTTCCCCCGCCGCAAAGCCGCGGCTAAGGCCGAAAAACTCCCGCGGACGGGCGGACGCAAGGCTGAATGCCTCGCCGACCTCAAGGAAGCGTTCCTCAGCCGCCCTGTCTGCATAATAATATCTTAGCTTGGACGCCCTTATCGCTGCGCAGGCAACATGGCGCATGCTCAGCTTGTCTCCGCCCGCAATGTCCGACCCAAGGCCGATTTTCAGGCCCTCCGCCATCATTCGCCTTACGGGCGCAATGCCGGAATATATATTCGTATTGGAATTGGGGCAATGCGTAACCCATACTCCCGCCGCCTTCATGGCTGCGCGCTCGATTTCGTCGCTGTGTACGCAGTGCGCCATAACGGTATTTTTGCCGAAAAGGCCGGCCTTTTCATAGGTTTGGTAATACCTTTCGCAGTCCGGACAAAGCGAGCGCACCATGGCTATCTCCTCAAAATTTTCGCTCAGATGCGACTGCGCGCGGAGCCCGTATTCCACCCCGAGCGCGCCAAGCCCCGCCATCAGCTCATCCGTACAGCTTGGCGTGAAGCGCGGCGTTATTATGGGCCTTATGCCGCCGAAGCGGGAAAGCGCTTCCCCGATAAAGCGGCGTTCTTCGCTCAGCGCGCCCTCGGTTGTTTCGCGCAGCTCATCGGTGGTGTTCCTGTCCATGCTTATTTTGCCCACGAAGCCGTATACACCCGCGCGCTCAAGCTCTTCCATCAGCACAAGGCTTGCGTCCGTATGCACGGAGGAAAACGCGCATACATGCGTTGTGCCGCGCGCGATAAGCTCCCTTGCAAGCACGGAATAAACCTCCCGCGCGAAGCCGGTGTCCTTAAACATGGCCTCCGTGCGGAAGGTATAGTTATAAAGCCACTGCATAAGCGGCAGATCCATACCAAGCCCCAGCATTGGGTATTGCGGCGCATGAAGATGCATGTCGCAAAACGAGGTGGTTATTATCCTGCTGCCGAAGTCCTCTATGTTAGCGCTTTGGTATGCGGGCGGCAGCGCGTTTGCTTCAAACACGCCCTGTATAACGCCCGCTTCATCGGTTATTATAACGCCGTTTTTGGTTATGGTTATTTTGTCGTTCGCATCCGCGGTGATTATGGTTCCCTTTATACCGCCGTAATTCATAGCCCGTTCTCCTTTTGAAGCATAATGTAGTCCGAAGCCGTGTCTATGTCCATCAGCTCGGCCCCGTTTTCAAGCTGATACAGCATTATTCTTTCCTTATGCGCCGCCATTACCGCGCCGCCCCCGCGCTCGCCGTGTAGTGCCTTCAGTTCATCAAAAAACTCCCGCGGAAATATTACCGGGTTGCCCCTGCGCGCGCCGTGGCCCATGGCAACGATGCTGTTTGCGTTTTTTGCGAAGAAGTCCAACTCCCCCGCAACGCTTTCGCGCCCGAGCAGCGGCTGATCCGCCACCATGAAAATTATCCCGTCCGCGTCGCCGACGGCCTCCATGCCAAGGCGTATAGTGCGCGGCGGGCCATCCTCGGGCCTATCGTTGAGTACGGGTATAAAGCCGCGCGCTTCGGCGGCGGCAAGTATCTCCGCCCGTCCGGACACAACAGCCACCGCGCAAAGCTTATCCGCAGGCAGCGCGTCAAGCGCATATTCAAACATTGGCCGCGACGCAAACTCCTTTATAAGCTTGCATTCGCCAAACCGGCTCGACGCGCCCGCGGCCATGAGTACAGCGGCAATTTTCATCTCAGCTTGCCGTGCGCCCTGCGGCGGATGTAGCGGCCGCGGTTTTCCGCTATGAGTTCGCCGTTATATACAACAAGCTCGCCGTTTAGGAACACATGCTTCGCCCCGCCCTTCACTTCCATGCCGTTGAAGGGTGTGTTGTCGCAATTATGCTGGCCGTCCGTATCGGATATGGTGCGGCTTACGGAGCCATCCCATATTACCACGTCCGCCGCGCAGTCCTTGGCTATTCTGCCGCGGCCCGCCATGCCGAACAGGCTTGCCGCGTTGCCGCTCATAAGTGCGGAGAAGCGCTGCATATTCATGCGCCCCGCAAGCACGCCGTATGTATACATCAGCTCCCCGCGCCATCTTACGCCAGCGCCGCCGTTGGGTATTTTGGAAAAATCGCCTGCGGCAAGCTTCTGCGCCATTGTGAAGGAGCAATGGTCCGTGCCGATTGTGTCTATATCGCCGGAAGCGCATGCCGCCATGAGCGCCTTGTTATCGGCGGGCTTTCTGAGCGGCGGGCTCATTACGAACTTTGCCCCGTCCGCGTCAAGATAGCGCTCGTCATCAAGGAAAAGATACTGCGGGCAGGTTTCAAGATAAACCTCCTGGCCGCGTTTGCGCGCGCGCAGAGCCTCTTCCAAACCTTCATGCGTGGAAAGATGCACAACGTAGGCAGGCGCCCCCGCAAGCTTAGCCAGGCGCATATACCGCGCCACGGCCTCGGCCTCTATATCGTTTGGGCGGGAAAGCGGATGCCCCTCCGGCCCCAGTATGCCGCGCGCCTTCACTTCCTCCGTAATGCGCAGCAGCGTATCCCAGTTTTCGCAATGTACGCCTATCAGCGCGCCGTATTGCTTTGCCGCCTTCAGCGCGGCGTAAAGGCTGCCGTCGTCCACGCGCAGCGCGTCGTATACCATATACATCTTATATGATGTAACGCCCTCGCGGGTCATGTCCGCCATTTCGGCCTCCGTCTGCTTATCCCAGCGGGCTATTGCCATATGGAACCCGTAATTGCAGTGCGCAATTTCAGCTTTCCGTTGCCATTGGACAAGCGCTTCGCTGAGCGTGCCGTCCCGCTCCTGCGTGGCGAAATCAAGTATGCTTGTTGTGCCGCCCAGTATTGCCGCGCGGGTGCCGGTATCAAAATTGTCCGCGGTCACGGCGGAGCCTGTGTTCAGGTCGAAATGGGTATGCGTGTCTATGAATCCGGGCAAAACGTAGCAGCCGGCGGCGTCTATCACCTCCAGGCCCGTTGCGTCCAGCCCATCGCCAATATATGTTATTTTGCCGTTCTTTATTATAAGGTCGGCCTCGTAGCAGCCGTTCTTATCGGCTATGCGTCCGTTTTTTATAAGATAATCCATTGCTGCTCCTCCTGCTCAATTTATTATAAGTAAGTGACAAGATATTCACATTTATAATTATATCCGGTTTTTTGGATTATAACAATACATAATGCGCGATTTATGGTATACTGATACCCATGAAAAACATTCTATGCTATGGCGATTCGAATACATGGGGCTATATCCCCGGCGGCAAGGGCCGCTATGAGTACGCCGTGCGCTGGACAGGCGCCGCGCAGCGGCTGCTTGGCGACGGATACAGAATAATAGAAGAAGGGCTAAACGGCCGCACGACCGTTTTTGACAGCCCCTTTGACGGGAGCGTGCTGAACGGCAAAAGCCATCTTATGTGCTGCCTTATGAGCCACGCGCCGCTGGATGCGGTTGTTATAATGCTGGGCACGAACGATTTGATGCATAGCCACACGGCTTGGGAAGCGAGCCGCGGCTGCATAACGCTTTCGCGCATGGTAATGAACGGTGCGCTGCACTTTAATGCGCATACGCCGCGGCTGCTGCTCGTATCCCCCATACATATAGGCCGCGAAATAGCCGAGACGGACCAAAGCCCGCTGAGCGTTTCGGGCTATGAAGAATCGCTCAAATTCGCCCCGCTTTATGAGCAGGCGGCGGCGCGAATAGGGATAGACTTTTTGGATGCGGCAAAGTATGCCGAGCCTTCGCCGGTTGATAACGAACACATGGACGCCGAAGGTCACGCCGCGCTTGCTGCGGCAATAGCGGACAAACTTAAAACAATGCTCGGTTAAGCGGGCGGCGATAATAAACCATTTATTTTACAGCAGGAGGAAAGAACACCAATGAACTACGACCTGAAGGCGCTGGACAAGGCGCTTGACGCAAGGATAAAGGAGAAGAAGCTGCCCGGCGTGAGCTGCGCGATATACGGCCCCGACGGCGTTATATTTGAAAAAGGCTACGGCTTCGGCAACAATGAACACACCAAGCTGATTGACGAAAACACCATTTTCGGCATAGCCAGCATGAGCAAGTCCACCTCCACTTTGGCGCTTGCAATACTGGAAGCCGAAGGCAAGTTCAGCTATGACGATCCCGTGACCAAGTACATTCCCTCCTTCCGCATACCCGGCAACCCCACGGACACGGTGCTGGTAAGGCACCTTGCCATGCACACCGCCGGCATACCGCCCATGGAGCCGCTGGAATGGTCCATCGCCATGAACAGCACCGATCGTTTCTCCGATGCGAGCGAGGAGACCGTTGGTAAGGACGTATACTCCGCCGCGGACGAAAGCGACAGCTGGGCGCTGCAGATGCGCCGCACGTCCCCCAACCAGATGGACAAAATTGAGCAGGTTATAGATTACATTGCCAACTGCAAGTATAAGACCCTTGGCGCGGCGGGCGAATACATGAGCTATTCCAACGAAGGCTACGCCGTTATATCCTATATAGTTGACGCGGCAGCGGGCATGCCGCTTGAGCAGTTCCTTAACGAGCGCGTGTTCGGGCCCATAGGCATGACGAGGACCGTGCTTGACATAGACGGCTCCGAAGCCAGGAAGATAGCTTCCGATGGCAACATAACCAGCCTTTTTGAAGAAGTAAACGGCCAGAGCGTTGCGGACGATTGTTGGAGCATACTGCCCCCGTTCCGCGCATGCGCCTGCGTAAAGAGCACCGCGCACGACATGGCGCGCTACTATAGCTGCCTTGGCAACGGCGGCGTGATAGACGGCGTGCAGGCCATCCCCGCGAAGGCGGTTGAAATAATGGTAGGCAACCGCTTCGGCGAAGAAGAGAAGCCCATCTATTGCTACGGCCTTTACAAGCGCACCAAGAACGGCCACGTTATATGCGAACACTCCGGCGGACTGCACGGCGTATCTACCCACGGCGGCTTCCTCAAGGGCGAAGGCTACGGCTTTGCCGCGCTTTGCAACCAGGGCGACTGCGACACGGACGACCTGTGCTGGATGATGTACAACATGATGATGGGCGATCCCATAGAGAACAGCCACCGCTGGCTGCATCCCGTAGGATATGACTTCGGCGCACCCGAAACCATAGTCGGTTCCTATATCTGCCACGAAGGTATTCCTTCCACGCTGAAGGTATATATAAATGATGATGGCAAGCTGATGGGCGAGACTGCCATGGGCCCGATGGACATGGTATACTGCGGCGAGACGTGGTTCCAGGGCCTCCGCAACGGCGACGTTGCCAACCGTATGCGCTTCTATATCCGCGACAACAAGGCCTGGTCCGTAATGGTAGGCAGCCGCGTATGGGAACGCATAGAGGAATAAAAGAACACCAAAGCAAGTTAAATAGCTTAAAAGCCGGAGGGTAATTCCTCCGGCTTTTTGGGCGGGAGCTGTCGCCGCAAGGCGGCTGAGGGGTTGACGAAAACAGGAGGGGCTGCGTTGCCCCTCCGAATTCTTCTTTTCGCCAACCATGCGAACCAAAACGTTTCAATATGCCTACGCCTTTCCCTGCCCTGCATACATTGCATAAAACCTGCTTGTTCTTTGCCGATAGAGCATGAGCAGCCCGCGCGTGCTCAGCTCGGCAGCCATGGCTATCCACATGCCGAGCAGACCGAGCGGCTTTATCAGTATCAGCGCAAGGCCTATGCGCACCACCCACATCGTGGCAAGGTTTATGACGCTTGGCACAAGCGTATCGCCCGCGCCGCGCAGGGCGCCCGCGGCAACTATCGACGCGCCGAAAAGCGGCTCGGCAAGCAGCTCTATCCTAAGCACCTGCGCGGAAAGCTCGCGCACGGCGGGATCGGGCGTGAGCATGGCGAACAGTAGCGGGCATATGAACATCATTATCAGCCCCAATACGCCCATTATGGTTGCGCCCATGCCAATGCATATGTTGCCATAGCGGCGGGCAAGCTCATCCTCGCCCGCGCCCACGCTGCGGCCTACGACCGTTGCGGCAGCGGAGCCTATTCCGTAGCCGGGCATGTAGCATAGCCCCTCCGCAGTTACGGCGAAGGAGTTTGCGGCTATTGCAATTTCGCCAAGCGGAGCTATTATCATTGTGGTTATTACCATTGCCCCGCTTGTGGCAACCTCCTGAACCGCCACGGGCAGGCCGATCTTCAACGCCTTTTTAAGTATGGAAGAATCGAACCGGCTCTTGTCGGCCCTGTTCAATTTAAGGTGCTTATCCCTGCCGCAGCAGCACCACAGCATTACAAGGCATACCACCGCGCAGGCAAGCGCCGTGCCTATGCCCGCGCCCAATACGCCGTATTTGGGAATGAAAATCGCATTGAACATAATGTCCAAAATGCACATTGCGGCCGTAAGTATGCTGGGCGTTACCATGTCCCCGCTGCACTGCAAAAACGATGAGGCGAGCGAATTGAGCTGCAAAAACGGCATCTCCAGCGCGAATACAAGGAAATACAGCGATGCATCGCGGTGTATTGTTTCGCTGCCGCCAAGCCATACGGGCAGAGGATCGCTTATAACGGCGCCCAATGCGCACAGCAGGGCCGATATCAAAAGCGCGCTTATCAGGCCGTGCTTAACAACCGTGCGCGCGTCCTCGTCACGCTTTGCACCGATATGGTGCGCAACCTGCACGGAAAAACCGGCCGTTATTGCATAGGTTATGCCGCTTAACAGCCAGGTGCTTGTGGAAACAAGGCCTATTGCCGCAGACGCATTCGCGCCGAGCGCGCCGACCATTGCGGAATCGATATACTGCATGGCTATGGTAGTTATCTGCGTTAGTATCGCCGGCAGGCTGAGCCGCCATACCAGGGATATCTGCGGGCGCAGCTCGCTCCAATCAATCCTTTTCATATACTCTCCCAATGCAGACTAATGGTATCATCAGTTGACAAGGACAGGCAAGCCCAAAATGGCTGCTTAGGGGGCGCTCCCGTGTTCCTGTCGCATGAATTACCCAAAGCTTATCACGATGCACAACGCCTTGTCAACAATGGTTAAATATAAACGAAAATACCCGGCCGCAAAGCCGGGTATTCGCTGCCTTTAAGCTTTATTTGCTTTTGTTATTTGGTGAAGGTGCAGCCCGCGTCGAATTCGATGGTGCCCTTGTAGTTCTTTATTACGCCGGTAACGGTTATCACGTCGCCCACGGCAAGCTTATCCGCGCCCTCGCCCTTCATGCGGAAGCACTGTATGGCATAGTCGTTCAGGCCGCCCACAACTATGGTAACGGTTATGTTGCCGTATTCCGCGCTGAAGGCGGTGTCTATGGAGGCGATGGAGCCGGTCAGGGTCTTGGTACCCATCAGCTGCGCGCCGTCCTCAAGGGCATAAGCGCGGGCGACTATCTTTGCACTGCTCACGGTGTCGGCGGGGATAAGGGTGCAGCCCGCGTCGAACTCAATGGTGCCCTTGTAGTTCTTTATAATGCCGAACACTGCTATTTCGTCGCCGACGGCCAGCTTGTCAGCGCCTTCGCCGCTGAGGCGATAGCACTGTATGGGCTTATCCTCTATGCCGTCGCAAACCATGGTGACGGTCACGTTGTTGTACTCTGCGCTGAACGGGGTATCGATGGAGGTTATAACGCCCTTGAGCGCGGTGGCGTTGAGCATGGCGGCGCCTTCTTCAAGCGCGTAGGCGTTCTCAAGCAGCTTGGCCTGGTTGAGTATCTCGCCCTTGCCTATGTATGCACAGCCCGCGTCGAACTCGATGGTGCCCTTGTAGTTCTTTATGGTGCCTTCAACGGTTATTTCGTCGCCAACGGCCAAGGCATCCGCGCCCTCGCCGGCAAGGCGGAAGCATTGCACGGGGTATTCCTCCATGCCCTTTACGGCCATGGTAACGGTTATGTTGTTGTATTCGGCGCTGAACGGAGTGTCGATAGACACAACGGTGCCGAACAGTCGCTGGGTGCCTTCAAGCGCCGCGCCTTCTTCCAGCTCGTAGCCGGCGGAGACTATTTCGTCATAGCTGGCGGTGCCAAGATCGAATCCCTTGGGAACCATGTGGGCAAAGCTTTCGGAAACGGAAGCGCCGCTTTCGTCCGCTATGGTGGCGGTAAGGGTGTATTCGGAATCCTCGGCGCAGGCTTCGTTAACATCGATGGTGACCATCTTGTCCTCGCCCAGTTCGCCAACGACTACGGCATCCTCAGCGCCGCCGGTGATTTCAACTGTCCACTGTATCTGATAGGATACGCCGTCAACCACGGCAAAACCAACTACCTGATAATCGGCGGGGGTCTTTACCGCGCTCTTTTTATACATCAGCTTTATGTAAGCCGCGGCGTTTTCAAGCGCCTGAGTGTTGTCAACAACGGGTTGGGCGCTGGGCTCAACGGTCTCTGCGGGTTCGTTGCCGGGCTCTGCCGTGGGGGCAGGCTCGTCCACGGGGGCGGAGCAGCCGGCAAACGCCGCTGCGAACAGCGCCAGCGCAATTATGTATGCTACTATCCTTTTCATGTTTTCTCCCTCTTTTCAGGTTTATTTTTAGTGTATGGAAATACCTTCCGCCGTGAATACGTGCAGCTGCGGCGCATTGTCATACATGTCCACGGCTGCGCGCACGTCTATCGTTTTTCCGGAAAGGGTATTTGGGTCAAAAGCCTCGCCGTTTACTTTAAGCGGCTCAAGCCTTACCGTCACTTCGGCATCGTCGGCGGTGCAACTAAGCGTTGCACAGCCGTTTTCGGCAACGTAAACGCTTTGCACCGTTAAACCGTCCATCTCAACGGTGGTGTTCATGGCGATGTCGCTCAGCTTATATTCCGCCGCACCGGCTTCGGTTTCTATGCTCACCATGGCGGAAGCGAAATCATCCGCGCTTATGCTGACATAGCCTGCCGCGTTGCCCTCGCTCAGCTTTTGCAGATTATTCGGATCGTCCGGTTTCATCTGCCGGTAGCTTAGGCCGGATACCTGATAGCAGCCGCCCGCTTCATAATACTGAACGGTGCCCACTATCCGCGCCCGGTTGCCCACGGAAAGTATATCAAGCCCCGCGCCCGAAAGGCCGTAGCCATAATAGGCGCTTATGCCGTAATACCTGTCCGTTTCCGCGTCATAATCCTCGATAAACACGCCGTTTCCGCTGTTTATGGTTATAACGCCCTCAAACGCTACCTTTTTGCCGTTATAGCTTTCTATGCTGCATCTAAGCTCCTTCAGGGTAAGCTCAACAGCGTCCCCATAATAGAAGTCCGGATCTTTTTCGCCCGAATACAGGTTAAGCTTATTTGCCTTGGCCTGATTTATGGCCGCGGTGCAGGCTGAGCCATAGCGGTTGTTTGCCGAAGAATAGGCGCGGGCAAGGCCGTTTTGCAGCAGCTCTATATTAAGGTTGCGGTATTCGCCGGCCTTTTCGGCCTTATACCATACCCAAACAAGATATCTGCCGCCGGTGGAGTCGAAATCCCAATTCCCGTCGTCCGATTCTATCATTATGGAATGGGCACGGGACAGCTTTTCCTTTGTAAATTCGGACGCCGCCTTGCCGTATTCCTCTATTTTGCCGGTGGATTCCGGCGTATCTATGCCGATGAAGCGGGCCTTCAGCACGCCGGAGGGCATTATGCTTTCCGGCACGAGGAAATGCACGGTGTCGCCGTCCACGAACGACTTTACCGTAACCTCCTGCTTCGCTGTATCCGCGCCCGAAGGCTTCACTGACGCGGCATAGTCAATGCTTTCGCTTGCCGCGGCAGCGGGCGAGGGCGCGGCTTCGGGCATACTGCTCACGGGGGGCGTTTGCGCGGCGTCCGTTTGCACGGGCGTGGGCAAAGCGTCCTTATCCTTTTGCGGCGTGCAGCCGAATATGCAAAGCGCCAGTATTATCAGCGCCAATGCCGGGGCAAGCTTTTTCATAACGTTACTTCCTTAAAAACCGGGCTTATATCAGCCGTTGTATTCACACTCGTCCACGGCCCCGGCAAAGGCAGCCTCTATCATGGCGTCCACGTTGCCGCCGTCGTCCGCGGTAAGGCACTTGGTCAGCAGGGTACCGACCTGATCACGCGCGGTGGAGGAGCCGTTGAAGGCGGGGGAGGTGTAGTAATATTCTTCCTGCTCAAGGCAGACCTTGGCGCTGAGGGCGGAGATGTACTTGCCGCCGTCGGCCTGGGCGATGAAGGAAGCGTAGGCTTCGTTATCGGCAACGCTCTTGAGTACGGGAACATAACCGGAGGCCATGGAGAACTCGGCCTGGAAATCCACGCTGGTGGTCAGGAACTTGATGAACAGCCAGCTTGCCACGACCTCCTGCTCGTTTGCCTTTTTGAATATGCATACGCTGGGGCCCTGGGAAATGACCTTGTTGTTGCCGTTGCCAAGCTGCGGTATGGTGCTGATGCCTACTTCAAAGGGATATTCGCCGTTTGCATCGGCCGCGGGACGCTGATGGGTTGCACCTGCGGAGGAGCCGATGGACATATAGCTCTTGACCTCATCTGTGGAAGTGAACAGGCCGGAGGTATAGGCGCCGTAGAGCTTCTGGGTGGTCAGGTAGCCCTTCTGGTACCATTCGCGGAACATCTTTATGAAGCCGCGGTTGGTTTCGTTATTGAACAGATAATGGTCGCCGGAGGCGCTGGTATAATCGGAGCCGTACTGCTCGCACATGGTGATGAACCAGTTGCTCTCGCTGTCGTAACCAAGGGGAATGGAGTTGGGGTCGATTTCCTTTATCTTGGCGCAGGTAGCTTCCATCTCTTCCCAGGTGGTGGGGACGGTAAGGCCGTTGGCGTCAAAGAAGGTCTTGTTGTAGTAAAGTACCTCGGTGGACTTGGAGAACGGCATGGTGTACATGAGGCCGTCGCCAAACTGGGTACCTTCGGCATAGTAACCGGGGATGAAGTCCGCCTTCTGCTCGTCGGTCAGGCCGAGTATTTCGGTGGTGCCGTCCGCGCGGGTAACCTCGATCTGGCTATTGATAAGGCCGTCAAGCGTGGCAACAGCGCCGGCCAGATTGTAAAGCGCAACATGGTCGGGATAGCAATAGGCTATGTTGGGCTGGTTGCCAACGGTGATCTCGGTGCTTATCTGGTCGCGCACGTCGTCATAGCTGCCGATTTTTTCGCTGGTGATGTGGATATTGGGATAGAGCTTGTTGAACTCCTCGATGTAAAGGTTCAGCACATCGCTCAGGTTGGTGCCCATGGTGTGATAGAAGGTCAGGTTGACTTCGCTTCCGTCGTAACCGGCTTCGGGGACGGTGAAGTTGCCTTCGCTCACAGGCTCGGCCGTCTGCTGATCGTTGCCGGCAGGGGTACCGGCGTTGTCGGTAGTGGTGGGTTCGGCGGTCTGCTGATCGCCGGTGTTGGCGGGGGTGCTGTTGGTGCAGGCAGCCAGCATCAGCGCGCTGAATACCATAAGTACCGCCAACATGGTTGCCAGGATACGTTTTGTCATTTTTTGTTTTCCTTGCCTTTCTTTATGCTTAGCATAAATTTATTTAGCCTTTTATGCCGCTTCGGCTTACGCCCTTCATAATATATTTCCTGAGGAATATGAACACCAGGAACAGCGGCGCGGACACCAGTGCTACCGCCGCCATCTGCACGGGGTAGTTAACGTCCCCAGTGGTATCGGTGAATGCATTCCTAAGGCCGTTGGTTATGAGCCTGTGCGCATCGTCGTTGGCAACGAGGCGCGGCCATATATATGAATTCCAAGCGCCCATCATCTTGAGTATTGTTATAGAGATGAGCGTAGGCAGCGACAACGGTATCATTACCTTGCAAAGGTATTTGAAATCGCTTGTGCCGTCCACCTTAGCGGCAAGGTAGAGTTCGTTGGGTATCTGCAAAAAGTTTTGCCTGAGCAGATAAATATAGAACACGCTTACCAAAAAGGGGACTATAAGCACCGTGTATGTGTTCATCCAGCCAAGGTTGGTAACGGTGCTGTAATTGGTTATTGTAAAAAGCTCGCCAGGTATCATCATTGTCGCAAGCAGCGCGGAGAAAAGCAGGTTCTTTCCCTTAAACTCCAGCCTTGCAAACGCGAACGCGGACAGAATTGTTATAACAAGCGAAAGTATTGTGGATACTATGCCCACATAGGCCGTATTGAAAAACAGCCGGCCCAGGCTTGCGGCGGTGAAGGCCTCCGCATAGTTTGACCACAGCACCTTCTGCGGCCAGAACGTGGGCACGCTTTGGCGGTATTCCTCAAGGCTTTTGAGAGATGAATTTATCATCCAGTAAAACGGGAACAGCACCACCAGCGCCATGAATATAAGGAACGCATAGCAGAACGCCTTTGCAATTATGCCAACCGCCCTTGAGCGGGTGCGCTCGGCGGAAATATCCCGCTCATGCATTGTTTTTATCGTTTCTTTAGCCATATTTTACCTCAATAATGCACGCGCTTTTTGCTGACCTGAAGGTTGATTAGCGTTACCACCAGTATTATGCCGAAAAGTATCAGCGCGGCTGCGCTGGCGCGGCCCTGATTATTGGTGGATAAAGCGTCGTATATAAAGCCTACCATAGTGTTCAGCCTGCCTGCGGCGTCCGCAGGGCCCATAGCCTCGCCGAATATACCGATTATGCTGGTGTATTCCTTAAAGCCGCCTATGAAGCCGGTTATCACAACATAGGCAAGCATGGGGGAAAGCAGAGGCACGGTTATGCGCGCGAATATGCGGCGGCGGGATGTGCCGTCCACCTTGGCGGCGTCGTAATACTGCTTATTGATGCTCTGCAGGCCGCCCAGCAGTATAAGTATTTTGAACGGCAGCGCGTTCCAAACGATGTATATTACCATAACGGTAATATTCGCCGCGTAGGAGGAGCCGTAGTTTATCCAGTTCACGGCCTTGCCGCCGAAGAATTCAATTATGTTGTTTATTATTCCGGCGGTAACGATTATTTCGTTATCCGTGCCGTAAAAGCTGCCGACAATATTGAACATTGCGGCAAACACCATGCCTATGGCGATGGAGTTGGTAACATAGGGCAGGAAAAATATGGTTTGCAGCGGCTTTTGCAGCCACTTTATTGAATTGAGGAACACCGCCACCAGCAGCGCCAGCAGGCTTGATATGGGCACGGTAAGCACGCACAGCAGCACCGTGTTTTTAAGGCAGCTTAAAAACTTTTGATACTTTATTACCTTAACGAAGTTGCCCACGCCGAATGCGAAGCTTTCGCCGCCGGCAACCTTCAGCCCGCTGTACCCTTCAAGAAAGGCCATGCGCACCGTGTTTATTATGGGCCACACCGTGAATACCAGCAATAGCACTATCGCCGGGGCAAGGTACAGCCACGCCTTCCATTTTTGCTTGCCTTCTACCATTTTTTATTTTACCTCGAAGCGTATGCGCTTTTCGCTTTCCTTGTCAAAGAGGAAAAGCTTATGCGGCTTTACGGAGAAACGCACGGTTTCCGCATCGTGATCCACGCCCGCGTCCGCATTGATTATGGAGCGGATGGTGGGGTTGAGCGAGGCGGGGTTGGAGGATACAACGCTCACGTCCCTGCCCATTACTTCAACGTTTATAAGCTTGCAGCCGAGCGGGCCGTTTTCGTCCAGGATAAAGCCTTCGGGGCGGATGCCGACGTAAACTTCGCCGTCGTTAACGCCGTTCACGCTGAGCACGGCTTCTTCGCCGATATATACCTTGCCGCCCTTTACGGAGCCGTTGAAAACGTTTATGGGCGGGGTGCCGAGGAACTTGGCAACGAACAGATTGTCCGGATCGTCATAAACGGCCTGCGGCTTGCCAATCTGCTGCACAACGCCCGCCTTCATGACCACTATAAAGTCGGATATGCTCATGGCCTCGTCCTGGTCATGGGTAACGAAAACGGTGGTTATCTTGGTTTCGCGCTGTATGCGGCGTATTTCCTCGCGGGTTTGGAGCCTGAGCCTTGCGTCAAGGTTGGAGAGCGGCTCGTCAAGCAGCAGCACGCGCGGCATTTTGACCAGCGCGCGGGCTATTGCAACGCGCTGCTGCTGGCCGCCGGAAAGCTCGCTGGGCTTGCGGTCCATCAGTTCGTCTATCTGCACAAGCTTTGCCGTTTCATAGGCGCGCTTGAGCATTTCTTCCTTGCTCAGCTTGTCCGCCCCCTTAAGATTTTGCAGCGGGAAAAGTATGTTCTGCTTAACGGTAAGGTGCGGATAAAGGGCATAGTTCTGGAACACAAGACCAACGCCCCTGTTTTCCGGCGCAAGGCCGGTAACGTCGTCCTCGCCGAAGAATATCTGCCCCTTTGTGGGCTTCTGCAGGCCGCATATCATATAGAGCGTGGTGCTTTTGCCGCAGCCGGAAGGACCGAGCAGGCCTATCAGCTTCCCGTCGGGAATGGTAAAGCTGCAGTCGTTTACGGCTATTACCTCCTCGCCCGATTTCTTGTTGCGGCTGGGGAAAGCCTTGGTCACGTTGCGCAGTTCAACTTTCATCGTTTTCGTCCTCGATCCTTTTTAGTTTATTTTGTATATCTTGGTTTACCCTTGTTTATTGACCCCATCGTACGCTGTCCGCTT
Source organism: Christensenellaceae bacterium Phil1 (assembly GCA_001940855.1). Taxonomy (GTDB): domain Bacteria; phylum Bacillota; class Clostridia; order Christensenellales; family CAG-138; genus Phil1. The sequence goes on from MSGS01000066.1 coordinate 45,343, forward strand.
CGGCATATTCCCTGCGCCGCGCTTCGCGCTCCCGGGCGGAATCGAATATCATTTGACTTTCCATATCCACAACAACCGTTTGCGCCAATATATCATGTATTGCGGAATTGGTATGCGTGGCCGCGATAAGCACGATTTGCAGCAGCGCCAGCGCCGCAAGCATTATGAGCCCAACCGTGCCGAGACTGCCGAACAATATAAGGAATATTATCAGCAGCGGGGCCATTGTTTCGATTGTGTATTTGCCAAGCAGTGTGCGTATTAGCATGGCTATGGGCTTCACGCGCACGGAGTCGGTCCGCATTACGGCAAGGCCGAATATCTTTTTGCCAATGGTCTGCCCATTCTTCAGCCACAGTACGGGTATTGCGAACTCCAGCGCCATATACGCAAGCAATACCGAAAGCGACATTATTGCAAGCGAAAGCTGAATTATAATAGAAAACGCCCGGCTGACATCGGCATCATCGTTAAGCTTTGCATATGCATCAGCATAACGGAGCCGATCCTCTTCACCGAGCGCAAGATATTCTTCATCCGAAATATTAAAATCAATGCCATACAGCTGTTCGTATTCCGTATAGTATCGCTGTAAATTATCGTTATAATTATCGTAACCGAACGCGGCGGAAAGCAAAAGCGCGAACCCGGTTGCGAGTACGCTTAGCAGAATAACGTCCAGCAGCCAGGCGGATGCGCGCTTTAGCATGCTTGCCTTCTGCAAATCGAACATGGGCTTTCCTCCGTTTCCGCGGCGAAATGCCGCCGCTTTCGTTAAAACAGGCGCAGCATATACATGAGCCGCGCAATCATACATAATTGTACAATGTTTGATAAAAACATGCAACAACATTTGCTTTCGCTTTTACTTATATCGCGCGCGGAGCTGTTGACTTATCGGTGGGGATAGGGTAATATGCAAGCTGCACTAATAATTCGGGACGGTGAAAACACCTATGATAAAGTTGCTTATAAGCGACCTTGACGATACTTTATACGACTGGACGGGCTTTTTCGTGCCCGCATTTTACGCCATGGCGGACGAGATAGCCCGCATGACCGGCATAGACGAAAAAAAGCTGCTGAATGAATACATGGCGGCGCATCAGCGGCTCGGCTCGGTTGAATACCCTTATGCAACGCTTGAACTGCCCAGCATAAAGGCATACTATAACAATGCCCCGGCGGAGGAGCTGAAGGCCGCGCTGAGGCCCGCGTTCAACGTGTTCAATTCCGTCAGGGAAAGCCATCTGCACCTTTTGCCGGGCGTGGAGGAAATGCTGCGCGCGCTGACGGAAATGGGCGTGACGCTCATAGCCTATACGGAATCCTCCAAAGAAAACGGGTTTTACAGGCTTATGAAGCTGGGGATAGAGCCGTATTTTAAGCATGTGTACACGTTTGAAAGCCAATTCAAGAGCGCATACGCCGTGAGCGAAAAGGTACGCACGGTGCAGACCAAAAAGCCGGACGTTGCTGTAATTGGGCGCATATGCACGGGCGAGGGCTATGATAAGAGCGAAGTAATGTACCTTGGCGATAATCTTACGAAGGACATGTACATGGCCAAAATGGCCGGCGTTACGGCAGTATGGATGCACAGGAAGTGCGAAAACGAAGATTATAAGAACAAGCTGCTTGCCATAACAAGCTGGACGGCGGCCGAATACGCGCGGGACGTGGAGCTGAGGCAATACATGCAGCAGCACGGCATAAGGCCGGATTATGAAATAAGCGATGCGCGGGAGCTGATAGCCATTGCGGCTAAATGATGCCGAGCGCCTTTAGCGCCTGAACCGATGTAAATTCGGGCATTATGAACTCAAGCTCTTCCGTTTCAAACGGCAATGCCGCGCCGCCTGTGAGCGTTATAAGCTGCCGGTTGAGCAGGAGCCTGTCTAAGTTTATCAATATTGATTCCCTCAGCGCGGGCTGCTTTATGCGGTTCGCGTTTTGCATTATGCCGTCAAGCGAGCCGAATTCGTTTATCAGCCGCGCCGCTGTTTTTTGACCTACGCGGGGCACGCCGCGGATATTGTCCGATGCATCGCCGCAAAGGGCCTTCATGTCCGCGTATTTATCCGCACCTATGCCGAATTTTTCCCATATATATTCTTCGCCGCAAAGTGCGGTATTTTTTCCGCGGTATCTAAGCACGCTCACATTGGTGGAGATAAGCTGAAAATAGTCGCTGTCGAACGATGAAATGACTATGTCCGCATCATCCGTTCGGTTGAACACATATGCTGCCACGATGTCGTCCGTTTCGCAGTCGGTGGTTTCGGTATGCTTTATGCCCATGAAATCAAGCGCCAAGTATATGTCCGCCAACTGGGAAAACGGCGTGTCGTCCTCCGCCATTTGGCTGTAATCCACGCGGTTGGCCTTATACGCGGGGTCCAGCGCGGCGCGCGGGTTTTCATGCTCCCCATCGAACAGCACAACGGCGTGCGTGGGCCGCACCATGCGTATTATTTTCATAAGCGCGCCCACAAAGCCAATAGTTCCGTGCACGGGCCGTCCGCTTTTGCCCACTATGCGCGCGGGCATACCATAGAACATTTGGAACAGCAGATTGCTCCCGTCAACAATAAGCAGCTTTTGCATGGCGGACTCCTTGTGGTGATTTAGCTTTCAAATATATCATGAAAATGAGATGAAGGCAATAATTTGCCTGCATATCGGCGCGGCAGCGCGGAATTACAAGGGAAAAGCTGATAAAATGCACCCAAAAGCCTCCCTGTCGAGGGAGGTGGATGCGAGTGAAACGAGCAGCCGGAAGGAGTAAAACAAACAAAAAGCACTGCAAACTATTTTATAATCTTTTTTGCCAGGGGGTCGGGGAAGATTTCGATTTCTCCCCTTAGGCCCCCTGGCGGCCCCCGTAACCCCATTGAAACGATCGCTCCGCGAAGGGGTACGACACTGTACGCCGTGCTTGTACTGTACTAAAAGGCTCCCTCACTGATGGAGCTGGAAATTCGCCGTAATCGAATTTTCTGAGGGAGTAAAACAAACAAATAGCCGCGAGCTTCTTTAGACTCCTTCCGTTTTTTGCTTCGCAAAAGCCACCTCCCTCTGAGATGGAGGCTTATTGTGAGAGTTCGTAAGGTGATGAAAACGGCACTTGGCAGCTTTAAGTCATTCCCCTTTCGTCACGGCTTCGCCATGCCACTTTCCCCGCACGCGGGGACAGCTTTTGGTTAATGGTAGCCCCCCCAAAGGCTCCCCGGCCGGGGAGCTGGCACGGCGTTAGCCGTGACTGAGGGGTTGTAACAAGCAATGAGATGTGAGTTGCTTATTTTACTTCATCAAACATCATAGATTATCTGCACACAAAAAACCCGGGACGGCGATTGCCGTCCCGGGCTGCGTTAATCAATGCATTACTGCATGTCGTTGAGCTTCTTGTAGTATTCGTACTTATCCTTGGCCTCGTGCTCGGCGCGGTCGAACAGCTTGTCGGCCACTTCGGGGAACTGAGAGAGCAGGGAAGCGTAGCGAACTTCGCCCATTATGAACTCGCGGTAAGGTATGGTCGCGGGCTTGCTGTCCAGAGTGAAGGGATTCTTGCCCTGGGCGGTAAGCTCCGGATTGTAACGGTAAAGCTGCCAATAACCGGCTTCAACGGCCTTCTTGGCCTCGGCCTGGCTCTTGCCCATGCCTTCCTTTACCTTCAGGCCGTGGTTGATGCAGGGAGCGTAGGCGATTATGAGGGAGGGTCCCTTATAAGCTTCGGCTTCCGCAAGGGCCTTGACCAGCTGCTGCTGATTGGCGCCCATGCAAACCTTGGCAACGTACACGTAGCCGTAGCTCATGGCCATCATGCCCAGATCCTTCTTGCTGGTGCGCTTGCCGGCCGCAGCAAACTTGGCAACGGAACCGGTAGGCGTAGCCTTGGAGGACTGTCCGCCGGTGTTGGAGTAAACTTCGGTATCAACGACCAGAACGTTTACATCCTCGTCCATGGCAAGAACGTGGTCAAGTCCGCCGTAGCCGATGTCGTACGCCCAGCCGTCGCCGCCGAATATCCATATGGACTTCTTGACGAGCAGGTCCTTATTGGCAAGCACTTCGCGGCCCAGAGTGCACGCTTCGCAGGGGCACTTCTTGCCGTTCTTGAGCCATGCTTCTTCCCACTGGGTGCCGGTCAGATCGGGATCGACGCTCGCTTCCAGCTCGGCAACCAGCTTCGCAGCCGCCTTCTTGGAGCCTTCCGCATCGTCCATATTCTCCAGCCATTCCTTACCGGCGGCCTTCAGCTCGGCGTCGCAGTAGTCAACCGCGATCAGCTTTTCAACAAGCTCCGCAACATGGGCGCGGCGCTGCTTGGTACCAAGGTTGATACCGAAGCCGAACTCGGCGTTATCTTCAAACAGGGAGTTGGCCCATGCGGGACCGTGGCCCTTTTCGTTGGTGGTGTAAGGCACGGTGGGCGCGCTGCCGCCGTAGATGGAGGTACAGCCGGTGGCGTTGGCAATTATCATCCTGTCGCCGAACAGCTGGGTTATAAGCTTGATATACGGTGTCTCGCCGCAGCCTGCGCAGGCGCCGGAGAACTCGAACAGGGGCTTGAGGAACTGGCTGTTCTTAACGGTGTACTTGTTCATGTCAAGCTCGCGCTCGGGCAGCTTGGCAGCGAAGTCCCAATTCGCGCCTTCGGTCTCCTGTACGGTGTGCAGGGGAACCATCTTGAGCGCCTTGGTCTTGGCGGGGCAAACGTCCACGCAGTTGCCGCAGCCGGTGCAGTCCAGCGGGGAGAGCTGCATGCGGAACTTATAGCCCGCAAGCTCCTTGCCGGTGGCAGGCTTGGTCACGAAGGTTTCGGGGGCATTGTCCTCGTCCTTTACCAGCACGGGCCTTATGCAGGCGTGCGGGCAGACCAGGGAGCACTGGTTGCACTGTATGCAGTTTTCGGGTATCCACGCGGGTACGTCAACGGCTATGCCGCGCTTTTCGTACTTGGTGGTGCCGGTGGGCACGGAACCATCGGGGCTCATTATGGAAACGGGCAGCTTGTCGCCGTTCTGGGCCAGGATGGGGGAGATGAACTGAGTGAAGTACGGATCATCCGTCACGGGCTTCACGACCGCGCCTTCGGTGGTGGTGGCCCAGGATTCGGGATAGTTGATCTCAACTATAGCATTGGCGCCTGCGTCTATGGCGGCGTAGTTGCGGGCCACGACATCCTCGCCCTTCTTGGCATAGGACTTCTTGGCGGCAGCCTTCATGTACTCTATGGCCTGATCGGCGGGGATAACGTTTGCCAGCTTGAAGAAGGCGGACTGCATTATGGTATTGATGCGGTTGCCCATGCCAACTTCCTTGGCAAGCTTAACGGCGTCTATGTTATAGAACTTGAGATGGTTCTTGGCGATGGCGTTCTTCATCTTGGCGGGCAGCTCATGCTCCATCTCCTCAAGCGTCCACTCGGAGTTGAGCAGGAAAGTGCCGCCTTCCTTGATGCCTTCGGTCACGTCGTAACGGGTGACGTAAGAAGCGTTGTGGCAGGCCACGAAGTCAGCCGCATCGATGAGGTAGGGGCTCTGTATGGGCTTTTTGCCGAAGCGCAGATGGCTCACGGTGAAGCCGCCGGACTTCTTGGAGTCGTAGGCAAAGTAACCCTGAGCATACATGTCGGTATGGTCGCCTATTATCTTTATGGAGTTCTTGTTCGCGCCAACGGTACCGTCGGAACCAAGACCATAGAACTTGCAGGCGATGGTGCCTTCGGGAGCGGCGTTGACCTGCTCGGTCACGGGCAGGGACAGATTGGTCACGTCGTCAACTATGCCTACGGTGAAGCGGGGCTTAGCGTCGTCCTTCTTCAGCTCGTCATAAACGGCCTTGACCATGGAGGGGGTGAATTCCTTGGAACCCAGACCGTAACGGCCGCCGATGATCTTAACATCGAACCTGCCGGCCTCGGCAAAGGCATTGACCACGTCCTGATAGAGAGGCTCGCCCTGGGAACCGCATTCCTTGGTGCGGTCAAGCACGGCGATCTTCTTGCAGGTGGCGGGCAGGGCGGCAAGCAGCTTGTCCGCACGGAAAGGCCTGTACAGACGAACCTTGATGAGGCCCAGCTTTTCGCCGCGGGCGTTGAGGTAATCTATGGCTTCTTCAACCACGTCGCAGCTGGAGCCCATGGAGATTATCACGCGGTCCGCATCGGGCGCGCCGACGTAATCGAACAGATTGTAATGGCGGCCGGTCAGCTTGCCGACTTCTTCCATATAATGCTCAACGATTGCGGGAACGGCCATGTAACGGGTGTTGCAGGCTTCGCGGTTCTGGAAGTAAATGTCCGGGTTCTGGGCGGAGCCGGAAAGGTGCGGATGCTCAGGATTGAGCGCGCGCGCACGGAAGGCGGCCACTGCATCGTAATCAAGCAGCTTGCCCATATCTTCGTAATCTATGGCCTCTATCTTCTGCACTTCGTGGCTGGTACGGAAACCATCGAAGAAGTGGACGAAGGGGACGGAAGCCTTGATGGCGGAAAGGTGAGTTACCAGCGCAAGGTCCATGACCTCCTGAACAGAGGCGGAAGAAAGCATGGCAAAGCCGGTCTGGCGGCAGCCCATAACGTCGCTGTGATCGCCGAATATGCTCAGCGCATGGTAAGCAAGCGCGCGGGCGGATACATGGAACACGCCGGGCAGCAGCTCGCCGGAGATCTTGTACATGTTGGGAATCATCAGCAAAAGGCCCTGGGAAGCCGTGAAGGTGGTGGTCAGGGCGCCTGCCTTGAGGGAGCCGTGCACAGCGCCCGCGGCGCCGGCTTCGGACTGCATCTCGGCTATCCTTACCTTTTGACCGAACAGATTGGTTCTGCCGTTCGCCGCCCACTCATCGGCAACCTCGGCCATGGGGGACGAGGGAGTGATGGGGTAGATGGCCGCAACATCACTGAACGCATATGCTACATGCGCCGCAGCGGTATTGCCGTCAATGGTCATTGTCTTTGCCATTTTGAGTATATCCTCCTGATGTATTTGGTGTATTCCCGGGCCTGTATACATGTTCGGCCCGGTACAGGCATTCTATGTATCATTATAATGTTTAAAATCCCTACTGTCAATCGAAGAGCGGGGCTGCATGCCCCTTTTTATGCGCAATTTTTTATATGAAATTTATGTGCGGAAGCTTATGTGCGCGGGCGGCGAATGTGAAGTTTGCACAAATTCATAATTATGCCATTGTAAAGTTTAATAAACCCGTGTATAATACAAATACCATGTAACATCGTGGGAATTGAAACCGCCGCTTGTATAGGAGGCGGGTTTTATGTACTTAAAGTGTATAAATTTACTATAACATAGATGAAAAGGAGAGAAGAAAATGCCCGCAAATAACAAGATACGCTCCGCGTATGTGACGCTGCCTTCGGCGGAGCGCAAGGTTGCAGACTTTATCCTGGACAATCCTGACCGCGCCATGCGCATGGTCATCAACGAAATAGCCGAGGCTGCCGGCGTAAGCGTGCCGAGCGTTACCCGCCTTGCAAGGAGGCTTGGATACAAGGGCTTCCTTGATTTCCGCGTGGCGCTGGCGGGCGGAGCGGCCGCAAACGGCGCAACGCAGAAGCTTTCCCCCGTGAGCGACGAGGACAGCGACTCCACCGTTATAGACAAGCTGTGCGGATACAGCATAATGTCGCTTGAGGATACATATCATGCGCTGGATAAAGATGCGTTCTGCGCCGCAGCACAGAATATTGCCGGCAAAAAGCGCGTGTTCATATGCGGCGAATCGGAGCTGCTTGCAAAGGACATGGTGCACAGCTTCAACATGATGAACATGGAAGCCATCGCCCTTTGCGATGAGGTGAGCATGGGCATATACCGCACCCGCTTCACAAAGGACGATGCGGTTATAGCCTTCTGCCGCAGTGGCCGCAATAAGGACATATTCGATGAAATAATCGCCGCCAAGGCCGCGGGAGCGACCACGGTGTACCTGAGCAGCTATGCCGGAAATCAGGCCGCGCAAACATGCGACTATTTCTTCACCGCATCGCACATAGGCTCGGCCAAGGTGCCGTTCAGGCTTGAAAATTCAATGTCCACAATAACGCTGAGCACGCTTTTGATAACGCTTGTGGCGCGCTTCCGCGGCATGAGCATATCGGGGAGCAAAAATAGAAAATGAGCATGGGAAGCTATTTGAGCGACCTGCATACGCATACCGATTTTTCGCACGGCAAGGGCTCGCCTGAGGATATAGTCCGTGCAGGGATACGCTGCGGGCTTAAACGTATAGCCATAACGGAGCACGCGGGCGGGCACGTTTTTTCCGGCGTGCGCGGCGAAAAGCTGACGCGGCTTAGAAAGGAGACGGAGCGCCTTGCAAGCGTTTACGCGCGGGATATAGAGGTCCTATTCGGCCTTGAATGCAACCTGACCGGCTTTGGCGAATGCGATGCGCCAAAGGACAGGAGCATGTTCGATGTGCTTCTGCTGGCGTATCACAAGGGCGTTGTGCCGCGGGACGGCTTTTTGCTGAAGCGCTCCATGGAGGCCGCAGGCTTGCACAAAAGCGAACCGGAGCTGACGGCGAAGGCGCTGCTTGCCGCGGCGGAAAAATACAAGATAGACATTTTTGCCCACCCGGGCGAATATGTGAAGTGCGATATCGGGACGCTTGCCCGCGGGGCGAAGGAGCTGGGCACGATGATAGAGATAAACTCCCGCCACGTAACCCTTTCGCCGGATGACATACGGCTGATAGCCAAAATAGGCGCGGTTATGCGCCCGGACAGCGATGCGCACAGCCCCGAGCGCGTTGGCGAGCTTGGCCCCGCCATAGCCGCCGCAGCCGCCGCCGGAGTTGAACTGCCGGGGGACGGGCTGTAAAAAACGGATTTGAATAAAGCTGAAATGAAAAACCAACAAAGATCGGATGCTAAGCTTCTGCATCCGATTCTGCATCCGATCTACTGTATCTGCTCAATTATCTGAGCATACTCTTCGGATTCAACGCTTATCACGCTGTTGTTGCGGGTAGGCATACCCGCCAGGCCGTTTGTCCTGAAAAACAAATATGTTTCACCTGATTGCAGACCCTGCGGGACGAGAATGTTGACGCTGCTCTCATCTATCGTGCCCTTGAGCACGTTGACTATTGATACGTTGGCAGTGCCGCCCGCATAGGGGGAGGAATACGTTACATCTTCTACCGTGGCGGTGAATATGGCTTCGCTTTCGGCTATCAGCTTGTCGTACGGCAATTCGTCTGTAACGGTCGGCACGGTATTTTCGCGCATGGACAATTTTGTTGCAGCGTCGATCAATTCATCTTCGCTCATGCCGGTCATACCGAACCTATCGGGCGCAATAACTTTGCCGGACTGTATTTCAAATATTGATTCGCGGTCAACGAACAGGGTGAGGGGCATGGGCCAAAATTCGGAGTCGTTCTGATAAAGGAACAGGCAGTACCTGCCACCCTCTTCCATCAGCCCTACTACTCCGTATATGCTTACGGAGTCCACATCCTGCCCGCATAAGACCTTAAGATCCTTTATGTGGAAAAAGCTGTGGAGGTCATCGGCTTGTTCCACGCTATCAACTGCACCGATGATGACGTTATCCGCATTTTCGGATAGCTGTTCAAGCGTGGTGTACTCGTAATCGTATTGGGGAACGGAAGGCGCAAGCCCCGGGTTGTTGTTTGCACATGCACTTATAATCGTGAGCAGCGTGCAAACGAGCAAAATCATCAATGATTTTTTCATACACATGTCTCCTCTCGGTTAAAATTGTGAGTCCAAAAACTGTTTCATGAGTTACTGTTAACAATGTATAATACTACCTAAGCCATAATACCACCTCCATATGACATTGAACACAAAAACCAGACGTCTCAACGATTACAACATAAGCAATTGCTTAATTATAAGATAACATAATTTACTATTAAAAAACAAGTTAAAACCTTATTAAAATAATTAAGAAGATTAAAAACATATGTTGTAACATGCCTTGTGCCGGTGTGCGGCAGCGTGGATCCGCTCAGCTGTGCACTGCTTACAAAAATGCCCGTGTGGATATTCCATGGGGAGCTTGACCGCGGCATGGGCTTCAGCGTTATTCAGGCGCATGAAATGATAAACCGCTGCGGCGGCAGCAGCAAGCTGACCCTGCTCAGCGGGCAGGGCCATGAAATACGCTGGATATACCACAGCGACAGATTCGATATTATAAACTGGATGCTTGCTCAGTAATTATACGGATTTACGGCCGCCGTATTATCCGCCCGGCTTTAGCGCCGGTGAATACGGCGTTTTCCGCCGCTGTTTTTCCGCCGACTATAACATAATTAAGCCCTTCGCAGCGGGTGCGGAATGCGCCGTAATCTGCACGGTCTATAATCTTGTCCGCATCGAAAAGCACCATGTCCGCATCATAGCCCTTTACTATAAGCCCCTTGTCTTTAAGCCCATACACCTGCGCGGGCAGTGAGGTCATGCGCCGTATGGCTTCCGGCAGGGTGATATACTGCTTTTCGCGAACGTAGCGGCCGAGCACGCGCGGGAACGTGCCTATCGAACGCGGGTGGCAGCCGCCGCAACCGGGGTACCACATGCCGTCCGTGCCCACCATAGTGCGGCGGTATTGCATAACGCGCTTCAGATCGTCCTCGCTCATGGTATGGTATATGCCGCCGGTGAGCAGCTTATCGTCGCGCAGAATATCGCATTGCAGCTCATATGGGTCAATGTTTAGCTCATCCGCTATGTCGTTGAGCATTCTGCCGTTGTATTCTGGGTGCGCGGGGGAGGAGCCTATCATGGTGTACTTAAAGCGCTCCTTGGGCGTTGACGTGCCGAGTATAAGCGGGCGCAGCTCGCTTCGTCCCTGCGCGGAGGACAGCATGGCAATAAGCTTATCCGTGCCGAGTGTGAACATATCGTCCGGAATGTTTGTGGAAAGGCCGGTGGCGGAGGCGGTATATGGATATTGATCCGTAAAAACGTCGTAGCCTTCGGCGTTTATTTTTTGTATCAGTTCAAGCGTTTTGGCGGTTTTGCCCCAGTTTGCGCTGCCGCCGGTCGCCTTGTGGTGCGATATTACGCAGCGCACTCCGCTTGCGCGCACAACGCCGAGCATTTCTTCCACCGCTTCTATAAGCCCGCTGCTTTCCGAGCGCACATGCACGGTCATAACGCCGCCGTTTTGCGCAACCACCTTGCAAAGCTCGCTCATTTCTTCCGCATCGCAATACGATCCCGGCGGATATATAAGCCCGAACGATATGCCGAACGCTCCGCCGTCCATGGCCTGCTGAACAAGGGCTTTCATCTGCTCCATCTCATATGCCGTGGGCTTGCGGTTTTCAAAGCCCATTACCGCCGCGCGAATCATGCCGTGGCCAACAAGGAACGCCATGTTTGTGCCGAGCGGCTTATCAATATGGTCAAGATAGCCGCCGAACGTGAAGCGGTTTTCAACGGGGGACGGCAGCGCGCCGCCCTTGAGGGAGCTTATTATGCGAAGGGCGTCATCTATATGCCGCGGCGAAACCGGGGCGGCGGAATCGCCGCACATGCCGGTTATTTGTGTGGTTATGCCCTGCTCCACGGCGCAGATGCATTCGGGGTATTCTTCAACTATAACGTCCTGATGGCTGTGCGCGTCTATAAAGCCGGGCGCAAGCGTGAGCCCGGAGGCATCGATAACGCTTTCGGCTTGGGCATTTATTGCCTGCGCCATGGCTGCTATTTTGCCGCCCGATATGCCTATGTCGCTATGGAAGCCTTCCGCGCCCGTGCCGTCCAGCACATATGCGTTTTTTATCAGCAGATCATACATTCTTCAGTTCCTCCGTTTCAGTTCATGTCGGGCCGCTTTTCGGGCGCCATTCTGTATCCAACGCCCAGAGAAGCATCGGAAATGTTCCACAGCACAAATTCAGCTCAAAATCCTGCGTTTTGTGGGCTTTGGGTACATAGCTTAAAGACCTCGGACAAGGTGTTGAAGTACGGCGAAAATAACAGAGTGGACTTCTCCGAACATCCTACGGTAGTTAAGCGTGGCAGCGTTAGAACAATCAATATTTACGCCGCTGTTCCCGATGTTGCATAGGACAAGCCTATCGCACATTGGAATTTAACACCGACCTACGGTACAATATAAACGCAAGGAGGTCGAGAGTATGAAAGACAAAATCACTCATCTATATGTAGACAGTCACGAAAGGACGCTGATATTACATAGCCTTGTGGAGCTGAAAAATGCTCTCATACGGCAAGGCAGATATACGGACTGCATTGACGAACTCATTTTCAAGGTAGCCAATGCGCCCGTCAAGAAAATGAAAATCGAATATGTCTAAGTCAATTCAAGAGTGAGCCGCTTATTCTTTTCCATAAGAGTAAGCAGCTTTTTTGCGTTCTCTGTACGATTTACATAGCCGCCCTGACAAAGCGGCTAAATCTATGCGAAAGGAGGACGCAGCTATGTCAAATTGCAAAGTGATTGCTCTGACCAACCAGAAAGGCGGTGTTGGCAAGACCACAACGGCAGTCAATCTGGGTGTGGGTCTGGCGAAGCAAGGAAAAAGAGTGCTGTTGATTGACGCCGATGCACAGGCAAATCTCACAATGGCTCTTGGTTACAGCCGACCAGACGATTTACCCATTACGCTATCCACAATCATGCAGAACATCATAGACGATAAATCTTTTGATGTTTCGCAAGGGATTTTACCTCACAGCGAGGGCGTTGACCTGCTCCCGTCAAACATCGAGTTATCTGGCTTTGAAGTAAGGCTAATCAATGCGATGAGCCGTGAGCGTGTTTTGAAAACCTATGTAAATGAGGTTAAGAAAAACTACGATTATGTGCTTATCGACTGTATGCCGAGCTTGGGTATGATAACCATTAACGCATTGGCGGCGGCTGACAGCGTGGTTATCCCAACACAGCCCCACTATCTTTCTGCAAAAGGCTTAGAGCTGTTGCTTCGCTCCGTGTCAATGGTCAAGCGGCAAATCAATCCCAAACTCAGAATTGACGGTATCTTAATGACAATGGTTATGCCCCGCACCAACATTTCAAAAGAAATCACGGCGACGGTCAAGAACGCCTATGGTCAGAAAATCAAGGTGTTTGATACCGAGATACCTCATTCTATCCGTGCGGTGGAAGCAACCGCAGAGGGTAAAAGCATTTTCGCCTACGACAAAGGCGGCAAGGTTGCCGCAGCGTATGAACAGTTCTCAAAGGAGGTGGCAGAGCTTGGCGAGAAACAGAGAAACCAAAATCGAGCTGACCGCTTACGATGACCTGTTCCAGACGGACGAAAGCCGTGCGGAAGCAGCTTTAAGCAAGATACGGGATATTCCCCTGTCGGAGATTGACGAGTTTCCAGACCATCCGTTCAAGGTTTTAATGGACGAGGATATGGAACAGCTTGTCGAGAGCATTAAGCGCAACGGCGTAATGACCCCTGCTACCGTGCGCTTAAAAGATGACGGGCGGTATGAGCTTATCAGCGGTCACAGACGAAAAAAGGCTTGTGAGCTTGCGGGGCTTGAAACCCTCAAATGCGAGGTCAAAGACCTTACCCGTGATGAAGCTATTATCATTATGGTGGAAAGCAATCTGCAAAGGTCTGTTATTCTGCCGAGTGAAAAAGCCTTTGCCTACAAAATGCGACTTGAAGCGATGAAGCGACAAGCAGGCAGACCCACGAAAGATAATTATTCCCCATTGGGTAATAATTCTGACTTTGCGACTTCAAGTGATGAACTTGCAGAAAAAGTAGGCGAAAGCAAAAATCAAATTTTCCGTTTTATCCGCTTGACCGAGCTTGTACCCGAAATTCTCCAAATGGTAGACGAACGGAAAATTGCTTTCCGTCCTGCGGTGGAGATTTCCTATCTTGCCGAGGGACTGCAGTACACCTTGCTTGAAGCGATGAGCTATAACGACGCTACTCCCTCGTTGGCGCAGGCTATCAAAATGAAAAAGTTTAGCCAAGACGGAAAACTGACGGATGAGGTTATCCAATCCATTATGGAGGAAGAAAAGCCAAACCAAAAGGAAAAGCCCGCTTTCCGTGATGAACGGATAACCAAGCTCATTCCGAAAACAGTTCCCAAAGGACAGGAAACGGATTTTGTTGTCAAGGCGTTGGAGTTTTACAACCGACACCTGCAACGGAACAAAGCGCACGAAAGATAGCCGCACACCGAGGGCGAGGTCTGCCTGTTTGCGTGGATAGCCGCATTTTGCGCTTCCCCCTCTCCACACCTCACCCCCTAACTACTGCCAAGACTATCCGAGAAAAGAATATCTGCAATATATCTCAAATCTGTTTGTACCTTTGAGGACTTCGGCTTTTTTTCATATAATGAAGCCATAAAGGAGGTCGAGATGATGAGAAAATCAATACTTGCAACGCTTCTTGTGCTGATAATGCTGCTTTGTGGCTGCTCCGATGTTTCAACAGCCCCCACACAGAATGACGAAACTGAGCTTGTGTCGGAAACCGAAGCTGCTGCCGAAGCCGAAAGCACAAAGAGCATTTATTTCTCGGAAAGTAACGAGAGCGAAGCTACAGAAACGAGTGCAGCGCTTGAAACTGTCGCAGAGGTAACGGAGCGTGAGCCTGTTCAGAGCGAAACGGTAAAGCAAACCGAGCCTGTCAAGCAGAGTGAAGCAGAAACACCTGCGACGAAACCCACTGCGGGAAATAATAATCCGCCGCCTGTGGAAATGCCGACGCAAACCGCTTCCGAAAACACAAAGACAGCCTATGATTTTGAGTTTGATATGGAAGCGATAAAGGCGGATTGTATCGGTGTCGGGCAGTCAATGGGGCTTTGTTTGGATACCTCTCTCACTCCGAGCAATGCAAGCTGGTGGAATCCTGTAACGGCATCACGGAGCAATCAAGGCGAAGCCTTAAAGCAGAGCCTTGAAAGCTATATCAAGTTTCATACCGCTGAAAATCTCAGCGCATACGGAATTGATGAAATCTCAGATTTTAATATCTGCTGCGAAGCAAAAGGAAACGGCGAATATTTGGTTTACTTCCTTTTTGCATAAACGGCAGCAAGGCTTATCCCTCTGTTTCAAAAACAGGGGGATTTTTTATACCCAAAATCAAGAAAGGACGGTTTAACAGTCTATGAAAAACAAGTTTAAGAAGAACGGAAGGCGGCTTCTGGCGGCTATTCTCTGCCTTGTTATGGCGGTTATGGCATTGCCGATGTCCGCCTTTGCGTGGACAAGCGAGGAAGGCGTTAGCTGCACTTCCTCATTCGGGGACTACTATGTCGGCTCTGACGGAGGATACTATCGCAGCAAATCCTCTTATTCGTTCATCGTGTACGACAGCGACGGCAACACTTCTGTAAGAACAATCAGCGCAGGCAACGCCAAGCGCAAATACCTGATGACTGACAGCAGCGGAACGCACCAAGTTTACTGCGTGGAGTCTGGTATTGATTTTAATACGGGAAACAGTTATGTATCCAAGAATGGCAAAAACAGCTCCTATTTTCGCAAGCTGCCGACCGAAGCGCAGTTCGGCGTAATGATGGCTTTGATGTACGGTTGGCACGAGGGAAAATCCTCGCCCGTTGCAGGCACGAACACAGGCGATTATGCGTTTGCGACCCAAACGATTATCTGGGAATATCAGCAGCAGCTCCGCACAAGCCCGTCCGACCTGCACAGCGCAAACGGCATTGATGCGGACACTTACCGCTATTCCCTAAAGGGCAGACCTGCCGAGAAGTGTTATGACTGGATTTTGTCGCAGATGGCAAGTCACTACACCATTCCGAGCTTTGCCGCAAGAAATCAGAACAAGGCAGACACCTATACGCTCAAATATAATCCCGACAAGCAGAATTACAGCTTGACCCTTACCGACACAAACAACACCCTCGCCAATCTAAGCCTTTCGGCAAGCGGCATTAAGGTGTCCAGAAGCGGAAATCAGTACACCTTTACAAGCGACAAAATGATTACTTCGCCTATTACGGTATCCGCACAGAAAGCCGTTAGTCTGGATTGCGACGAAATGCTTATCTGGGGCTGCGTAGGCAAGCAAACAATGGTTTCAGGAGCTTCCGACCCTGTATATTTCTATTTTAAGATTGATACCGAAACCTACGGAACGGGTCTTATCAAAAAGACTTCTGAGGACGGTGTTGTATCTGGCATCAAATTCAATATTTCTGGCAACGGCGTAAATCAAACCGTCGTGACCAAAGCAGACGGCACGGTAGATATTTCTTTGATGCCGGGGGTCTACACCGTCACAGAACAGCCGATTGACCGATATGAGCCGCAGAGCGTTCAGAGAATTACTATTGTAAGCGGTCACACCTCTACCGTGACCTTCAGCAATACGCTGAAGCGTGGAAGTCTGGAGATTATCAAAAGCTCCGAGGACAATCTGGTGGAAGGAGTGAAATTCCATCTTTACGGCACATCTTTAAGCGGTCTGCCCGTTGATGAATACGCCGTGACCGACGAAAACGGCGTTGCAAAATTTGAAAATGTGCTTATCAGCGGCGCTGACCCTTACACCGTAGAGGAAATTGACACGGCGACACGCTATGTTATTCCCGCTTCTCAGACTGCGCCTATCGAATGGGAAAAGGTAACGAGCCGTAGCTTTACAAACATTCTCAAAAAATTCAATGTGACCGTAACGAAATCCGATGCGGAGATGGGTACGGCACAGGGCGACGCTTCTCTTGCGGGTGCGGTCTACGGCATTTATAAAGGCGAAGAACTCATTGACACCTACACGACCGATAAAAACGGTCAGTTTACGACGAAGTATTATGTGTGCGGCAACGATTGGACTGTCCGAGAAATCAGCCCGTCCGAGGGCTATCTGCTCGACAGAACAATCCACAAGGTAGGCGCAGAACCAGAGCTTTATACCGTGGAGTTTAATTCTACCGCAAATGATGTGACCGAGCAGGTCATCAAGGGCAATATCGCCATTATCAAGCATACTGACAACGGCGAAACGCAGATTGAAACACCCGAAACAGGCGCAGCCTTTGAAGTGTTCCGCAAGGCGGCAGGCAACTTTGATGCCGCAAAGGAAACCGAGCGAGATATTCTCACTTGTGATGAAAACGGCTTTGCCCAGACAAAGGATATGCCTTACGGTATCTACACCGTCCGCCAGACCTCTGGTTGGGAGGGGCGTGAGCTGATGAAGCCCTTTGATGTGTTTATCAGCAAGGACGGTCAGACCTACCGCTATCTTATCAACAACGCAAACTTTGAAAGCTATATCAAGGTCGTGAAGAAAGATGCGGAAACGGGCAACACCATTCCGTATGCAGGCGCAGGCTTCCAGATTTACGACCCGAACGGAAACCTTGTGAAAATGACCTTCACCTATCCCGAAGTGACGACCATTGATACCTTTTATACCACAGCCGACGGCGAGCTTATTACGCCGCAGACCTTGGAATACGGCAAGGGCTATTCTCTGGTTGAGGTACAAGCGCCGTATGGCTATGTGCTGAACTCCGACCCTGTCTATTTTGATGTGATGCAGGAAAACTCCGAGATTGACAGCGGCATTACCGTCATTGAGGTGGTACGCTCCAATGTGGCGCAGAAAGGCACGATTACCGTATCCAAATCGGGCGAAGTGTTCAGCTCCGTCAATGAAGCAGGCGGCTTGTATCAGCCCGTCTATGCGGTGCGTGGGCTTGAGGGCGCAGTTTATGAGATTACCGCCGCCGAGGATATTCACACGCTGGACGGTACGCTCAGAGCTTCTAAGGGCGAGGTTGTCGATACCGTTACCACAGGTGCAGACGGCACGGCGGTAAGCAAGGAACTCTATCTCGGCAAATACGAGGTCAAGGAAATCACAGCTCCGTTTGGAATGGTGCTGAACGAGGAAACTCACGCCGTTGAGCTTGTATATGCGGGTCAGAATGTCGCTGTTACTGAAACCGCCACTTCTTTCTATAACGAAAGGCAGCGTGTAGAAATCGACCTTATCAAGCGTCTTATGACGGACGAAGCCTACGGCATCGGCAAGAACGGCGAAATTTTTGATGTAACCTTTGGCTTGTACGCTGAAAAGGAACTGACGGCGGCAGACGGCACGGTTATCCCTGCTGACGGTCTGATTGAGATTATCTCTCTTGACGAGAATGGAAACGGCAAGGTCAAAACCGACCTGCCTATCGGGAGCTACTATGCAAAAGAGCTTGCGACCAATTCCGCATATATCTTGAACGGGCAGAAATATCCCGTCACTTTCGAGTATGCGGGACAGGAAACGGCTACTGTTCACATCACAGCCAACGACGGCGAAGCCATTGAGAATGACATCATTTACGGCTCTGTAAGCGGTAAGAAATCCGACGAGGACGGCAACGCTCTCGGCGGTGCGGTTATCGGCATTTTCAAGACAGGCACAGAGAAATTCACAACCGAAAACGCCATCCAGACTACCGTTACGGCTGCTGACGGCAGCTTTTCTTTTGAAAAAGTGCCGTATGGAACTTGGGTCATCCGTGAAATCGAAAGCCCGACAGGTTTTGTACTCTCCGAGGAAGAAATCACGGTCACAATCGGTGCGGTTGATGAAGTCGTGGAAATCGAGTTTGTCAATTACTTCATTAAGGGCAATATCGAATTGACTAAGGTCGATAAGGACTACCCCGACAACAAGCTCATAGGGGCAGAATTTGAGGTCTATGCCGATACCAACGGTGACGGCAAGCTGGATAACGGCGATAAACTGCTTGGAACAATGACCGAGCTTGACGGCGGCGTTTATCAGATGAAGGAGCTTCGCTACGGAAAGTACCTTGTCCGTGAGAAAACTGCGCCGACAGGCTTTGTGCTTGACGAGAATGTATATTCCGTGTCCATTGAGGAAAACGGCAAGACCTATATCGTTGAAAACGAGGCAGGCGTGGGCTTTGTCAATGCGGCGCAGAAAGGCTCTCTTAAAATCGTAAAGACTTCTTCTGACGGTAAGATTGAGGGCTTCTCATTCCGTGTGACGGGTGCTAACGGCTATGACCAGACCTTTAAGACCGACAAAAACGGCGAAATCTTTATTGAGGGTCTGCGAATTGGCGAATACACCGTATCCGAGGTAAACGACAGCGTTTCCGCAGGATATATCCTGCCTGCCGACAAGCAGGCTACGGTCAAGGTCGGTGCTACCACCATCGTTGAGATGCACAACGAGCTTCGTGATACCCCGAAAACGGGCGATGATTTTAATCTTGCCTTGTGGGTAAGCCTTGCGGCTGCTTCTGTTCTGGGTGCAGGTGTTCTCGGCTTCGCAGGCTTTAAGAAAAAGAAAAAGGAGGACTGATTTATGGAAGCAAAGAACATTATTGCAATCGTGCTTGTGGTGTTTATCGTAGGCGCTGCGGTATGGCTGAATATCCGTAACAGAAAGAAGTAACAAGCGTCGGGGCGGCTGAAAAAGCCGCTCCTTTGCTGTTTATGGAGGTAAATCTATGAGAAATCTCAAAACCATTGAGGGCAAGGTCAGAGCCGTTCTGCAAAAGGACGAGGAAGCCCGAAACGATGATATGCTGCTGTATTTGAAGGTCTGCAATGGCTGTCTGAAAGATACAGGGGCAATGCCCTTTGCCGAGGTAATAGCTCAGTATAAATATCTGGGACTGCCGAGCTTTGAGAGCGTCGGCAGGACACGCCGCAAATTACAGGCGCAATATCCAGAGCTTATGGGAAACGCCCGTGTAAGGCGGCTTCGTGCCGCAGGCGAAAAGGCGTACCGCAAATACGCAAAGGAATGAGGTGCAAGATGGAGGAAAAACGGATAAACAGCGGTTATGAAATTATAGAGAGCCATACTATCGGGAGTAATGAGCTTGTTATCGGTCATAACGACAAAGCACCCAACCCCTATGTGTGTTGGTACTGCAAAAACGGCTCGGATTATTTCTGGGGATATTACTGCAATCAGTTGTCCGAAGCAAGGAAAAAGCTGAATGAACGCTATCGGCGGGAGTGCCGTATGCCCTACAATCAGCCCGATAAAAGCCAGAAAAGCCGTGATGACCGTGAACGATAAAATGGTATATGACTGCAAGACCTGTCCTTATCCCCGATATAAGGACGGATCTGTTATTTTCTGCGATGTCTGTATCCGAAAGATTTTAGACGAGCAGAAGGAGAAAAAAGAACGAAAGGAGCAGCCGAATGAGTGAGGAAAAGAGAAAACTCGGTGATTACGAGATTATCCAGAGCATCTATATCGGAGATAAAGAGGTCGTGTTCGGCGTAGACAAAAAAGACCCGTATCCCTTTATGGTATGCTGCTGCGACTATCACAACCCTCTGTCAGCGGCGTGGCCGACAGAGGGTGTTGCTTCGGACGATTATCTGGAAGCAATGCAGATTTTTGTTGACCGAGTACAGTCGCAGATTGACCGCACCAAAGAGGAGCTTGCCAAATTTCCCTTTGACAAGACCGTGTTTACAAAGGAGCATTGTATCCCCGATGACGGTATGCGTAACATTGTGGGCAAGGTCGTCGTTATCAATTCCGAACCGAAACGCTATGAATATCAGCATCCCGCCTATCGGCTTGTGTTGGCTGACGGAGGAAACGGAGCTATCGGCGGCAGAGGTCGGGCGGTGTTCGGCACTTGCCTTGCCACAGGCGAACAAGCCAGATGGGAAAGGTACGATGTGCTTGGCGAAATCAAGCCCGAATGTATGCCCGATTGGGCAAAGGAAGCACTTGCTAAAATCAAGGCGCAGGAAAAAGAGAAAAAGCAGAAAAGTCGGGAGGAACGCTGATATGGAGATACGAGCCTTAACCCCTGCCGAGCAGAAATACACCTATGCTCAGAGTATGCAGCTTGAGGGACAAACCGCCAATATCGGTCATCTGCGTGGAGATTTTGACAGCTCTGGATACGGCTTTTATACCACTTGGACGGACACCCGAACACAATGGAAAACGGACGAGTTCAAGGTGGAGTTTGACGAAGTTATCAATGCTCTGCGCTCCGATAAATACGGACTGCTGAAAAGCCGTTCCGCTATGAGTGCGTATGCAAGGCAGTATGCGGACAGCACCTTTAAGGGGAGCTATTGCACGGAGTACGGTCTCCGAGTGGATACGGAGAAACACGCCTATCTGCTGCGCTGCAACCCCACAAGGGGCGACTACAATTTTTATTGCTACTGCTTTGTAAAGGAATGGCTTGATAAACACATTCAGAAAGCCGAGCAAGGTATTCGATTTATTGACCCGAACTATAAGGAACTGTTCCGTATCCCCGACGGCGGCAGGATAATCGTAACGACCTCTTGGGGAGAAAAACGGGAGTACCCCTGCCGCTTTGTTGATGAATGTCATACCGAGGTCGGCAACAACATTTTTCATATCTGCGAGTTTGCCGAGCGTATGCAGCAGAACGGGGCGACCTACGAGCCGAATCAGGCGGAGCAGCCGCCCCAGAAAGCACCGAGGAAAAACGACTATGAACGATAAAGGAGAATTGCGATATGGCTGTTAATCAGAAAGCCGTCAAGGTATTGAATAAGGTTTTGGAAGCAGGCTTTACCGATGAAAAGACAATTTCCGCTATGACTATGGACGATGTTCTCTCTATGCAGGGTATCACGGTTGCGGACATTGCCCTTATCAACGACCTGCAAAAGAGCATTAAAGCAAACAAGGTCATTTCCTTTCTCGGCGGTGCTGCCGATGAGTAAGAAAGACCGAATAACGAAAGCGGAATAAGGAGGTGCAAATTCAATGGCTGCGAAGTATCAGCTAATTACGGAGCTGTATCGGCGCACAGGTATTGCGGTTGCGAAAAATCCGCAGGCGTGGTAGAGCTTTTTAGCTGCTGCTTGCCGCAACTATAAATGCCGCTTTGACGAACAGCTTTTAATCTATGCACAACGCCCAGACGCTATCGCCGTTGCAGAGCTTGACACTTGGAATAAGCGTTTTAAGCGTTGGGTAAACAAAGACAGTAAGGGTATCGCCGTTTTCGACCCGAAGGGTCGCAGGAATACGCTGAAATACTATTTTGATGTTTCGGACACGCACGACGGATATTACGGCAGCCGCCCTGTCCCGATATGGCAGATGAACGGACGATACGAGCAGGCGGTTATTGAAAGGCTCTCCGATAGGTTTGGTAATACGGAAAGCACCAACCTTGCTTCTGCCTTAACGGAAACGGCAAAGAACGCCGTTGAGGATAATCTTCAAGATTATTTCTCTCAGCTCAAAGGTTTCACAAGGGACAGCTTCTTGGAGGAATTGGACGACTTTAATGTGGAGGTCTGTTACAGGCGTTTGGTAACGAACAGCGTTGCATTTATGCTGATGAGCCGCTGCGGTCTGGATACAAACGAGCATTTTGACCGAGAGGATTTTGAGGACATTATCAATTTCAATACGCCTGCGACTATTAACGCCCTCGGCATTGCCACAAGCGACATTTCCGAAATGGCTCTCAAGAAAATTTCTCTTGCGATACAAAATCTGCAAATCGCAGAGAAAGGCACAAATCGCACCTTTGTACCCGAAAGCAAAAGCCAATATAATATAGGCAGAATACAACCCGAAAGGAGCGAAAATAATGGACGCAATCACTTACAGCAGGCAGGGCGATTATCTTATTCCCGACCTGACATTACCGACCGAGCAAGAAATTCCGCTTGGCAGATACGCACAGATGCACAGGAGTTATCTGGAGCAGCACAAGCGAGTGACCTATCTCAATCTGCTGACATCGGGCAAGCTGAAGGAGCATCTGTATCAGACCGAGCAGACGGCTCTCCAGAGGTTGGAGCTTCTGACGAAGCAGCTTTCAGCCGAACAGGGCGTGACGGAGGAACTGAAAGAGAAAGCCCCGATGCAGTGGGTACAGAGAATGAACAACATCCGCAGTCAAGCGGAGGAAGTGATTATGACCGAGCTGATTTACAAGTAAGCGTTGCCGACGCAGATGAGGTCAAGGTCAATCTTCCCACCGTAGAGGAACAAATCGAAATGATAGCTGAAGCAGAGGACGAAAAATCCTCTGCTTTTGCTGTTTCGCAGGAAGATATTGACTCTGTTCTGACAAGAGGAAGCGGCATTCAAAACGGAAAATACCGTATCTATCGTCAGTTTCAGAAATATGAGGACAGCAAAAGTAATATCGCTTTTCTCAAAAAGGAGTACGGCATAGGCGGCGGGACGCACTTTTACCCCGACGGAACAAACGGCAGCGAATGGCACGATGGCAAAGGCATCGGCATTGAAAAGCACGGGTCATATACAAACCCAGACTTGCGGCTCAGTTGGTCTAAGGTTGAAAAGCGGTTGCGTGAGCTGATAAAGGCAGACCGCTATCTCAATCCGAAAGAAAAGGAACACTATCCCGAATTTCTGGAAAGCGTGTCAGCTCCTCAATATGAAATCGACACCCAAAGAAAAATCCTGCGGCAGCGTTTTATCGACGCTAACCGTGACCTGCCGCCTGCTGACAAACGGGATACCCTTGCCTTGCGTCTGTCGGACTTTATCCGTGACTTGGACGGGTACGAAAAAGACCTGTTATCCAATGGGGAGTGCTCCGACCTTGCCGATGTTACGGCTGAGCAAATGGAACAGCACTTGTCTGACCCTGCTACCGTTCAACAGCTCCTTGATTTTCTTACCCAGATACAATGGAAAACGACATCGGTTTTCAGCCGCAGCAATGCGTGGAAATTTTCCGAGGAATTGCGGGAGCTGTATCCGCTTCGCTATCTCTACAACGAGGGCGATGTAGTGTATATCGGTGCAGACAAATACGAAATCACAGATTTTGACGAAAACGCTGTGTCGCTCCGAAATGCAGAGTTTCCGTTGTTCGGCAAGGAATACAGCCGAGAAGATTTTGAGGAAAAGCTCAAGGAAAATCCCGCAAACGACCATCTGAAAGTTGTCGTGACCGAAAAGCAGAGGACAGAAGCACCGTCCGAGAAAAAGCCAGACGGAATACAGTTTTCTATCGGCTTTTCCAAACACCCTGCTTTTTACGACAGGCGGCTTAATGACCGTTATACGGATTTGAGCTTTGCCCTTGGAAACAAGCTGCTTGGTATTCTGGACGAAAAGCAGCACCGAGAGCGTGAAAGCAAGGAAATCGGTTGGTATCACAAGACGGATTTTGAAATTACAGCCACCGTCGGTGGCGAGGACTTTCACTATGAGGGGCGCTTTGATATTGGCGACGGTGAGGGCGACCTTATCGGCAAGGAAATCACGATAGACAACCGCAAATATGTTGTGGAGAGCGTCGGCAGGATAAGCGGCGATGTGTCCATGCGTGACATCACTTTTCAGAACAACACAGGCCTTCCTATCAACCGAGTGGAGAAAATCGGCTATATCCGAAGCCTTTTGGAACAGGCAAAAACCGAATTACCGCCCGAAGAAAAAGCGGAGGCACCAGCCGTTTTATCTGCTGACCGTCACAATTTCCGCATTACCGATGACACGCTCGGCGTAGGCGTAGCAAAAGAAAAGTTCAGGGGCAATATGGCGGCTATCAATCTTCTGCACGAGCTTGAAATCGAAAACCGCCTTGCCACACCCGAAGAACAGGAAATCCTATCTCGGTATGTCGGTTGGGGCGGTTTGTCTATGGCGTTTGACGAACACAATGCGGCTTGGGCTGACGAGTTTAAGGAGCTGTATGCGAGACTATCCCCAGAGGAATACAGCGCCGCTATGGAGTCAACGCTGACCGCATTTTATACGCCGCCCATTGTTATCAAGGCAATGTACGAAGCGCTTGACCGCTTGGGCTTCTCACAGGGTAACATCTTGGAGCCTTCCTGCGGCACGGGTAATTTCTTTGGCTTGCTGCCAGAAAGTATGGCAGGCTCAAAGCTCCACGGCATAGAGTTAGACCCGCTGACAGGTAAAATCGCAAAGCAGCTCTACCAGAAAGCCGATATTGCCATAGAGGGCTTTGAGCAAACAAAGCTCCCAGACGACCATTTTGATGTGGTTATCGGCAATGTGCCTTTCGGAGAAATCCGTGTGAACGACAGCCGATGCAACGCCCAGAAGTTTCTCATACACGATTACTTTTTTGCAAAGGCGCTTGATAAAGTCCGTGCCGGCGGCGTTGTGATGTTCATTACCTCTAAGGGAACAATGGACAAAGCAAGCCCAGAGGTAAGAAAGTATATTGCCCAGAGAGCCGAGCTGTTAGGCGCAATCCGTCTGCCAGACAACACTTTCCGTGCCAATGCAGGCACGGAGGTCACAAGCGATATTATCATTCTGCAAAAGCGTGACCGTGTAATTGATGTTGAGCCAGATTGGGCCTATTTGGACACGGACGAAAACGGCGTTACGATGAACAGCTATTTTGTTCAGCATCCAGAAATGGTGCTTGGGCAAATGCGGCTTGAAAGCACCCGTTTCGGAAAATCAGAGCCTACCTGCAAAGCCTATGAGGATAAATCTCTGTCCGAGCTGCTTAACGACGCCGTTCAAAGGATAAGCGGTGAAATCACAGAGCTTGACAATGAGATAGACCAAATCTCCGACGAACAGGACACATCCATTCCCGCCGACCCGAATGTACGCAATTTCTCATTTGCTCTGGTAGACGGCAAGGTTTATTTCCGAGAGAATGACCGTATGACCCCTGCCACCGTATCAATGACGGCGGAAAATCGTATCAAGGGACTTATTGAAATACGGGATTGTGTACGCAGGCTTATTGAGTATCAGACCGAGGATTATCCAGAGGAAATGATACGCACCGAGCAGGAAAACCTAAACCGTCTGTACGACAGCTATACCGAGAAATACGGTCTTATCAACAGCCGAGGGAATTATCTTGCCTTTGCGTCGGACGAGAGCTATTTTCTTTTGTGTTCTCTGGAAGTGCTTGATGACGAGGGCAATTTCAAGCGGAAAGCAGATATGTTCACAAAGCGGACTATCAAGCCGCACCGTGAAGTAACCTCGGTTGAAACATCGAGCGAAGCCCTCGCCCTATCCATCGGAGAGAAAGCCCGTGTTGATTTGCCCTATATGGAACAGCTTACGGGCAAAACGCAGGATGAGCTTGTGCAGGATTTACAAGGCGTTATCTTCAAAGTGCCGAACTCCGAGCCTGTTTCTTATGTAGCCGCAGACGAGTATCTGTCTGGCAATGTCCGCACGAAGCTCGTTATTGCACAAGCGGCAGCGAAGAATGACCCAGAGCTTGCGGTCAATGTGGAAGCCTTGAAGCAGGTCATCCCGAAAGACCTGTCCGCTGCCGAAATTTCCGTCCGTCTGGGAACGACTTGGATACCGCAGGAGGATATTCAGCAATTTGTTATGGAGCTGCTTACTCCGTCGCAGTATGCCAAAGGAAAAATAAAGGTGCGCTACACCGAGTTTAACGGCGACTGGTTTATTGAAAACAAAAGCTCCGACTTCGATAATGTCAAGGCGAACAGCACCTACGGTACAAAGAGGGCTTCTGCCTACCGCATTATTGAGGATACTCTGAACCTGCGTGATGTTCGTATCTTTGACTATGTGTATGATGAACAAGGCAACAAAAAAGCGGTGTTCAATGCAAAGGAAACGACGGCAGCACAGGCAAAGCAGGAAGCTATCAAGCAGGCATTTCAGGATTGGATATGGAAAGACCCAGAACGGCGAAACCGTCTTGTCCGATATTACAATGACACTTTTAACTGCATCCGTCCCCGTGAGTATGACGGCAGCCATATCACTTTCGGCGGTATCAGTCCAGAAATCACCCTAAGACCGCACCAAGTAAACGCTATCGCTCATATCCTTTACGGCGGCAATACACTCCTTGCCCATAAGGTAGGTGCAGGCAAGACCTTTGAAATGGTAGCCGCTGCACAGGAAAGCAAGCGGCTCGGACTTTGCCAGAAATCAATGTTTGTTGTCCCCAATCACCTTGTCGGTCAGTGGGCATCCGAATATCTGCGGCTCTATCCGAGCGCCAATATCCTTGTCACGACCAAGCAGGATTTTGAAACGGGCAACCGCAAGAAGTTCTGCGGACGCATTGCTACGGGCGACTACGATGCGGTCATTATCGGACACAGTCAGTTTGAGAAAATCCCGATGAGCGTGGAACGCCAGAAAATGCAGTTGGAAAAACAGCTCTTTGATATAGAACGAGGTATTGAAGATGTGCAGGCTTCCAAATGCGAACAATTCACGGTCAAGCAGCTTATGAAAACCCGCAAGGGTATCAAGGCAAAGCTCGACAAGCTCAATGATACCAAGCGCAAGGATACGGTAATTGAGTTTGAACAGCTCGGCGTTGACCGCCTGTTCATTGACGAGAGCCATTTTTACAAGAATTTGTACCTCTATACCAAGATGCGCAGAGTGGGCGGCATTGCACAGACCGAAGCCCAGAAGTCAAGCGACCTCTTTATGAAGTGCCGCTATCTGGACGAAATCACGGGCAACCGAGGAACGATTTTCGCAACAGGTACGCCCGTCAGCAATTCTATGGTGGAGCTGTACTCGGTGCAGAGATATTTGCAGTACGACACTCTGGTACGGAATGGCTTACAGCATTTTGACAGTTGGGCATCCACCTTCGGAGAAACCATAACGGCTCTGGAGCTTGCCCCAGAGGGGTCAAGCTACCGCCCGAAAACAAGGTTTGCAAAGTTTCACAACCTGCCAGAGCTGATGCAGATGTTCCGTGAGGTAGCCGACATTCAGACCGCCGATATGCTGAAACTCCCCGTGCCAAAGGTCAACTACCGCAATATCAAGGTCGCTCCGAGCGAAATCCAAACGGAAATGGTCGCCTCCCTCGCAAAGAGAGCCGAGAAAGTCCGTGACAGACTTGTAGAGCCGTATATCGACAATATGCTGAAAATCACGAATGACGGGCGCAAGCTGGCACTCGACCAAAGGCTTATCGACCCGATGCTGCCAGACTTTGAAATCAGCAAGGTCAACGCCTGCGTGGATAATGTGTATCGTATCTGGACGGAAAACGCCGATACACGGGCAACGCAGCTTGTATTCTGCGACCTGTCAACGCCCAAAAACGACGGCACTTTCAATGTCTACGACGATATACGAACAAAGCTGATCGACAGGGGTATCCCTGCGGAGCAGATACGCTTTATTCACGAAGCGACTACCGACGCACAGAAAAAGGAGCTATTTGCAAAGGTAAGAAGCGGCGAAGTGCGTATCCTCTTAGGCTCTACCCCGAAAATGGGAGCAGGTACGAATGTGCAGGACAGGCTCAAAGCAATTCATAATCTGGACTGTCCGTGGCGACCGAGCGACCTTGAACAGAGGCAAGGGCGTATTGAACGGCAAGGAAATATTTTCCCAGAGGTTGAGGTCTATCGCTATGTTACCGAGCAGACCTTTGACGCCTACCTTTATCAGTTGGTAGAGAGCAAGCAGAAATTTATCAGCCAGATAATGACGAGCAAAAGCCCCGTCCGTTCTGCCGAAGATGTGGACGAGGTTGCGCTGTCCTTTGCCGAGGTCAAAATGCTTGCCACAGGCGACGAGCGTTTCAAAGAGAAAATGGATTTGGATATACAGGTATCAAAGCTGCGTGTACTCAAACAAAGCTATCTGTCCGAGCATTACGACCTTGAGGACAGGATACTCAAATTCTATCCGCAGACCATAAAGGAGTATGAGGAACGCATTGCGGGCTACGAAAGCGATACGGCACTTGCCGAGCAGCACAAGCCGCAAGGCGAGGATAAGTTCTGCCAGATGACCATAAAAGGCGTGACCTTTACCGAAAAAGCAGCCGCAGGCGAAATGCTCCTTGCCGTCTGCAAGGAAAACACTCTTGTAAGTCCTGTGGAAATCGGCAGATACCGTGGTTTCAGAATGGAGGTTTATTATGATACGCTCAACACCCATTATTGCTTAAACCTTTGCGGGAAAGCAAAGCACAAGATCGAATTGGGCAGCGATGCGCTCGGCAATCTGACCCGAATTGAAAATGAGCTTGCGAAAATCCCTGTAAAATTGGAGGTCGCAAAGACAAAACGGGCGGAAACCATCGAGCAGCTACAAACCGCAAAAGCAGAGGTTGAAAAGCCGTTTGCCTCTGAAGATGAGCTGCGGGAAAAGACGGAACGGCTGAACGCTCTCAATATCGAGCTTAATCTGAACGAGAAATACCGTTCCGTTATGGACACCGAGCCAGACCAGAGCGAGGAGCAACCCGAAAGAAAATGTGCAAATCGAGAGAGATAATGCTGTTTGTATATTTGTAATGACCTTTTTGGGGCAGTATAATAGGTACAAGAAGTATTAAATCGGAGGTGAAAACCGTGCTTGATAATTTCAAATTTGAAACCTTTGTCGATGCGCACAGTAATATTTTCGAGGAATATCTAAGCTCCGTCATATCCAATCTGCGAGAAACCAATTCCGAATACCGTTCCATAGAGGAAAAGATAGAGAGCCTTTACAGGCAGTATCCGAAAGTAATGGCGGTGTTCGATACGGAGAAACCAAGCGATTTATCCGAGCAGGAATGTACGGCGCTGATAGAAATTCTGGAGCTTCGGGCAAGGCTCTGCGATATGCAGCAGGAAGCGATTTATTTCCGAGGCTGCTATGACAGCGTGGGTTATCTGAAAAAAGCAGGCATTTTATAACCGAGAACGGCGGCATTGGCGAAAAGCTGATGCCGCTTTTACATAGTTACAAGGGTGGAAAAACTCTCAAAAAAATGGTATAATAATAAAAAGGGGGGCGTTAGATATGCTAACAGAAGAAAAGCAAAGAATATGTGATGCCATTTTTCATTATATAACAAAAGAGTTGGATGTATGGATTGACTCTCAAATTTTCACTAAGACAGCCTTTTCCGAATTAGGCGAACTATATTATACCCATATTTTAAATAATGTTGAAAATGCTGATATGACTTTATTAAATGCTGTGATAAGAAGAATAAAGCCAAGAGATATAGAATGCAATACGCAGGAAGATTATTATGTTGCTCTGTGTAAAATACTGCATTTCAACACATTGCCATATATGGAGTTGGTGGATGTTGAAAGAGAATACAATGAGATATTTGTTCAAAAATTTGATATAGTAATGCGAAAATACCAAGCAGAAATAAATAGGATTGATGCGGAACTCACACAAACAAAGCAGTCTATTGATACAATTAAAAGAGCTAAACCAAGTTACTCTTTTATGAGAGATATATCTACCGAGGAACAAAATCTTTATGAACTCAGCTTAAAATGTAACTCATTAAGAACACGAAAGGAAATGTTGATATTTGTAAAAGATTATGTTTCTTCAAAGCTATCTGAGTTTTGTAATTTGCAAGATGTGCAATGCGTTGAAAATGCAAAAAAGAATGAAGCGTTGAAACTAAGTAAACAAGACAGTTACGGTGCTGACATTTCTTTTTCGTCATATCGTGATTATGTAGATATAGCAGAAGATGATATAGATAGACCATATGCTTTATTTTATAAAGTTAAGATGTATGTGATTTTGGAAAATGCAAAAAAAAAATATCAATATTCTTGCTATACAAAGTCGGATGATGAAGCGTTGGAAGATTATAAAGACTATGTTCAGCAAATTCCCCAAATTGATGATTTGCATTCATATAAAAACACTAATCCAGCAAGTTACAATGCTGCTTTAGAGAAATTGATTTTGAATTATAAGTTGTTAGACGATTTGAAAGACAAGTTGGTATCAAGTGTTTGCTTGCGAGAACGAAAGTCCGTTTTACTAAAAGCGGTAGAATTATATGAACAAGGCGAATATGAAACATTTAATAATATCTTGCCAATACAGATTGAGGGAATGTTTGCAGACTATTTGCAGGACACAACAATTTTTTTGCGATTTTCAAAAATGGAACTATATTTGAACGCCGTTTTGAAAGAGAAAATTCAACACCTACAAGAAGTTAAAAGCGACATCTATCCAGAAGCAGTTGAATATTTTATGTATTATTTTAATAATATGATTCGCAATAAGATTGCGCACGGAAGGTATAAGGGAAATCAAAACGAGAAAATTCAAGACGAGATTTTCGCAAATGAACTGATATTAGATATGGGAATGTTAGTACATATGTTGTCCAGAAAGAGCGAAACAGAAAAAATGTATCGCTTTGTTCACGGATACAAAAAACATTATGAACAAGTAATACGCTCGTCTGAAGAGCATCAATGTTTTGGGGCTTTATTCAATGATATGATTGGAGAAAAAACAATAGCTGACTACGATACTATTGAACGGTATAGACCTATTCAAGTTGCATATTGGCTGGTAAACCCATATTACGAAAAGATTTATGGACAGGTAGATGATAAAAAAGATTTGTTGGATTTGCGAAACGAATTTTTAAGTAAGGAGTTTTGGGACTATGTTTTGCAAAGGCTGAATTGTGTTATTAGTCAAGGCTATGACTATTTGGGAATAAATATGGAATTCCTATCAGTAGTCAAAGGCTTATTTAGCTGCGATATTAGCACAGAAGTTAAACAGGTTTTGCAAAAAGTGAATGCAGCATTATCAAGAATAAGAGATATGCAACAACAGAATTAAAAATGAGTTATACATAGCCGAGTAGTTTTCACTTAACGGAAATCACTCGGCTTTTTCTATTTCTGGAGGTGATTTGATTGAATGAGAAGCAGCAGACCATATGTGCAGCTTGACCTTGCGGTTATTGAACAGGCACGACAAATGGACTTGCTCTCCTATCTCAGAGCTTATGAGCCGAACAATCTGGTGCGTGTCGGCGGCAATGTTTACTGCACCAGAGAGCACGACAGCCTAAAGATTTCTAACGGCAAATGGTTTTGGTGGTCGAGAGGTATCGGCGGCGTTTCCGCCCTTGACTATCTTATCAAGGTCAAGAATTACGGATTTGTTGAAGCCGTCGAAGCTCTGACGGGAGGTGCGGTTGAATGGACACCGCCGCAACCGCCGAAAAAGGACGAGCCGAAAGTTTTGCTTTTGCCGCCGAAGAACAAGGACTGTAACCGAGTGGCACAGTATCTTTTCGGGCGTGGTATAGATTATCAGCTCATACAGGAGTGCATTGCAGACGGTACGATTTACGAAAGTACCGATTATCACAATGCCGTTTTTGTGGGCAAGGATAAAAGCGGAACACCAAAGTATGCCGCCTTGCGCAGTACACTTGGCAGTTCCTTTAAGCAGGACGCATCGGGCAGCGACAAGCGGTATTCGTTCCGACTGCTTGCAAAAGAGCCGATAAACACGGTGCATTTATTTGAAGCAGCCATTGATTTACTGTCCTATGCGACCTACCTTAAATGCGAGGGCAAGGACTATCGGACACTAAATCTGCTCTCTTTGTCGGGCGTATATCAACCAAAAAAGGAGCTGAGCGAGAGCAAAGTTCCCATTGCGCTGTCCACTTATCTCAAAGAAAATCCGCAAATCAAGACCGTTGTTCTGCATCTTGACAATGACAAAACAGGCAGGTTGTGTACTGCCGCCTTAACCGAATTACTGAAAAAGGACTATGAAATCGTTGATTCTCCGCCGCCTGTCGGCAAGGATGTCAACGATTTTTTAATGTCCTATCTGGGGCTTTCAAGGCAAAAGCCCGTCCGTGAAAGGAGTGATGTCCGTTGATTGTGCAGCAGGTTTTTTGAAAAAAGCGCAGCCAAACCGACCCTAAATTTAAGAACGAAAGTGAGGAAATGACGATTGAAAAACTATGATGTGACCCTTACCGCCCACTATGAAAAGACCGTTTCCGTTTGCGCCGACAGCCCAGAACAGGCGGCAGAGAAAGTCAAAATTATTCTCTTTGATACCGACCTTATCGAGTTTTCCGACGATGATTTTGTCTGCGGCGAAGCCGATATTACCGAGCATAGTAAGGACGGTCTTGATGATACCGATGAGGAAGAATTGTCCGAAGAAGATGATTGTTCGGACTGTCCGTACTTCTGCCCCGTGTGCGGAGAATGTCTGTATGAGGACGAGTGCGAAGAATGATATGTCTTACCAAGCACTGAATTTGGCTAACCAAATTCGCTTGTTAGGGGTCAGCCCCTAATACCCCGTGAGAACAGAAAGGAGTTTGAGAATGAGTGAGTTTATATTTTTCATCATCGGCATAATGCTCGGCGGGCTGACAGGCGTTATGATTATGTGCTGCTTGCAGATAAACCGTCTGTCCGAGAGAAAGGAAGTGAAAAATGCGAAAACGAAATGTGCAGATACTTTTCCGTCTGACTGAAGAAGAAGCCGAGCAGCTTAACGAGCTTGTGCGAAAATCGGGTCGCTCAAAAGAAGCATTCCTCAGAGAAACGGTAAAGGGCTACCGCCTGTGCGAGAAGCCCGACCCAGAGTTTTATAAAATGATGCGTGAGCTGTCGGCTATCGGCAACCGTATCAATCAGCTTGCGGTCAAGGCAAACGCCCTCGGCTTTATCGACACGCCGATGCTCCGAGATGAAGCGAGAAAGTGGCACGAGTTTCAAATCGAAATCCGCAAAACGTATCTGCTGCCCCGCAGGGTATCTTAATGGCGGTCTGCGAGATATGGGATGTGCGTGGCAGGCTCGACCACCCGATTGACTACGCAGAAAATCCCGAAAAGACCGCTAATCCCAAATACACCGAAGCTGATTTACAGGCTATGGTCGATGTAATGGAGTACGCCACCAATAAGGATAAGACCGAACAGCGTTTCTTTGTCACGGGCGTAAACTGCGACCCGACTACCGCAAGAGATGAAATGATGATTGCTAAAGCCCAATGGAACGATACAAGCGAGATTGTCTGTTATCACGGCTTCCAGAGCTTCAAGTCTGGTGAGGTCACGCCAGAGCAGGCGCACGAGGTCGGGGTCAGACTTGCCGAGAGAATGTGGGGCAACAGATTTCAAGTCATTGTTGCCACCCACCTCAACACCGAGTGCCTGCATAATCACTTTGTAGTGAACTCCGTTTCCTTTGCGGACGGCAAGCATTATCACGATAACAAAGCAAACTTGCGCCTGCTCCGTCAGCGTTCCGATGAGCTTTGCCGTGAGTATGCTCTGTCTGTTATTGAACACCCAAGCGGCAAGAAAAAGCCCTATGCTCTTTATCAAGCAGAAAAGCAAGGACGTCCCACAAGAGATAATGTGGCAAGGCAGGCAGTTGATGAAGCGATTGCAAAATCCTACACGCTAAAAGACTTTGACCGCATTATGGCGGAGATGGGCTACCGTGTGAGCTTTGACCCTAATCGCAAGTATTGGACGATTATCGGCAAGGGCTGGCAAAGACCGAAGCGGCTCTATAAGCTCGGAGAGGATTATACCAACGACAGAATAACGGAGCGTATCAGCCAGAACTCTTATGCCGTAAGGTTTGAGCGATTTACCGACCCACCGAAGCAGGTCAAGGTCTATCGGGTCAAGGGGTCACTTTCGAGAGCAAAGAAAATCGGCGGCTTGCGTGGACTTTATCTCCATTACTGCTACAAGCTCGGTATCCTGCCGAAGAACAAAAAACAGAATTACGCTCGGCTTCATTATCTGTTAAAGGACGACCTTATGAAAATGGAAGCCATAGCAAAAGAAACAAGGCTGCTTTGTCGGAATCACATTGATACGGCACAGCAGCTTTTGTCATACAAAGGCTCGTTGGAAACGGAAATGTCCGCCTTGCTTGAAAAGCGCAAGGAGCTTTACTCCAAATCCCGTTCCGCAAAGAACGAGGACACAAAATCACAGGTCAAGGCGGAGCTATCCGATATTTCCAAACGCCTTAGTATTTTGCGAAAGGAGGTTAAACTTTGCGAGGGTATCGCCGCCCGTAGCGACACCCTTAAAGAAAAACTCGCAGCTATACGGGCAGATGAACAAGAACAGGAAAGAAAGGAGCTGACGAAAAGTGAACACAGGCGGCGAAGCGGCAGAACAAATCGTCCGAATGAGCTTGGAGGGCTTTGAAGTCGCTGCAAAAATCACAGGCGCAGGAGCGAAAAACATCGCCATCCTGCTGTATTCCATTCTGAAAGAAGAAAAGAAAACCAAAGGCAAGGCACGGCTTTCCTCAATGCTTCGCTCTGGAAAAGAGCTGAAGGTCTTTACCGTGAAAAATGACGACCTCAAAACATTCACACAGGAAGCCCAAAAGTACGGCGTTCTTTACTGCGTCCTTGCAGACCGCAAGAATAACGACCCTAATGCAGAGGTCGATGTTATCGCCCGTGCGGAGGACGCATCGAAAATCAGCCGTATCGTGGAGCGCTTCAACCTTGCATCGGTGGACACCGCTTCTATCGTAACCGAAGCGGAGAAATCCAAAGACGAAAAGAACGGACAGCCAGAGCCAGAAATCACAACACCCGAAAAAGCAGAAAAGGACAAGCTGCTTGATGAGCTTATGGGTAAGCCTGTCGGCAAGGAGGGAAACGCCCCAAACCCCTCGGTGGCAAAGACCGAAAAATCCCCTCAGTCCGAGCCTATCTCAGAGAAGCAAAGCAAATCCGCAGAGGGGGCTACTATGACTAAGGATAAACCCTCTGTCAAAGAGGAACTGCGGAAAATCAAGGAGAGCCGCAAGGAACAGGAAGCGGACAAAGGCACTTCCGCCCTGGGCAAAAGCGGAGCTTCCGACAGGGCTAAGAGTGCCAACGGCAAGACCGAACACAAACAGCCCCAGAGAAAAAAGAAACACAAAAAATCCAAAGAAGCGAGGTAAGCAAGTATGAGTATCTATGATGTATTCAGCGGCGGCAGCAAACCGTTTGACAAAGAGCAATGGGCTGCCCAGAAGCAGGCACAGCGCAAAGAAGCCTACGAGCTGATTGACAACACCTGCTCCGAAATGATGATTAGCGGCGACAGCTTCCGTCAGTATCTTGATGTGCAGGGACGATTTGACCGCTATTCCGTAAACAATGCCATTCTGGTATCTGCGCAAATGCCAGAAGCAACGCAGCTCAAAGAAAAAGCCGCTTGGAAGCAGAGCCGTGTCTATGTGAACAAGGACGCACAGAAGGTCGTTATTCTTGAGCCGAGCAAGGAGTACACCCGTGATGACGGTTCTAAGGCGGTTGGCTACAACGCCAAAGAGGTCTATGACATTTCCGAAACCTCTGCAAAGGACAGACAGGAAGCACAGGAAAAGAAATCTATGCGTGAGCTTGTATCGGCACTCATTGACGCAAGCCCCGTGCCTTTTGTACCTGTTGCAGACCTTGAAATGCCTGCCTACTACGACAGCGAACAGCAGAGCATTTTTATCCGCACGGGTCTTAACGAGGAACAGCTTTTCGTGAGTATGGCAAAGGAAGTATCAGCGGCGGTCTTTGACTTTAAGCATAACGAAAGCCGAGAAGCGTCCGAGTTCAAATCCTACTGCGTGGCGTATATGATAAGCTCCCGCTACGGCGTTGACACCAGAGGCTTTAATTTCTCCAGACTTCCGAAAGAGCTTGCGGAAACGGATACACAGGCTTTCAAGGGAGAACTTGACTCTATGCGTGATGTTCTGGGTGAAATCCAGAGCGAAATGTATAAGAGTATGGAGAAAAACAAGCCTGCCAAAAGCAAGGAACAGGAACGATAAACGGAGGTACAGCCTATGAGAGAAGAACGATACCATATCGCACTTGATAAGTACGATAAAAATATCGTTATCAATGCGCTTAACACCCTGCGTACACAGCAGTTACAGGAGGAACGCCCCACCGAGCCTGTTGACGAGCTGATTAGCAAGGTAGCACACGCCCCGACAAAGAAATTCAAGGTCGTGCATTGCAGGTGTAATGAGGAACGATAACGACAAAAAGACGAGCCTAATCCTTTCCGCCTGCGGCGTCGTTCCTGTCGTGTGGCTTGCTCTGCTGACCGCCCCTTATGTGGGCGGCGGCATTGTAGAAATCATCCGAGGACTGACCGATGCTATGGGAAGTCCCTTTGCCATAACCGTATGTGAGGACAGCGTAAAGACTGTCCTTATTTTTTTAGCCGCATACGGTATGGCTATCGGCATTTACTTCTCCACACGAAGGAACTACCGCAGGCGTGAGGAACACGGCTCTGCAAAATGGGGCAACGCCGATGCGCTGAACAAGAAGTATCGGGATAAAGACCCGTCCGAGAACAAGCTGCTGACCCAGAATGTCCGCATCGGTCTGGACGGGAAAAAGCACCGCCGAAATCTCAACATTTTAGTCTGCGGCGGCTCTGGTGCAGGCAAAACACGCTTTTTCTGTAAGCCTAACGCTATGCAATGCAACACCTCTTTTGTGGTGCTTGACCCAAATGGGTACAATTTGGGAGGATGAAACTCAATACAGTGTTCATTCGGTACATAACTCTATAAGGAAGGAGGTAGTCAAAATATGGCTAAGAAGATAACAAAACCGCTGATTACAGCACTTTATGAGCGTCTATCAAAGGACGATGAGCTGAAGGGCGAGTCCAACAGTATCACCAATCAGAAGAAATATCTCGAAGATTACGCAACGAGAAATGGCTTCACCAATATCCGTCACTTTACGGATGATGGTTATACCGGCAGAAACTTTAACCGACCGGGCTTTCAAGAGCTACTGGCTGAGGTCCATGCCGGAAATGTCGGTGTAATCATTGTCAAGGATATGAGCCGACTTGGTCGTAACTACCTGCAAGTAGGGTTCTATACCGAAATCCTGTTCCCGGAGAAAGAAATCCACTTCATTGCGATCAACAACAGTGTTGACAGTGAGAACAGCTCTGACAACGACTTCACACCGTTCCTGAATATCATGAATGAATGGTATGCCAGGGATACCAGCAACAAGATCAAATCCATCTTCAATTCTCGCATGGCCGATGGCAAACGATGCAGCGGAAGCATTCCGTATGGTTACAATCGTCAGCCCGGCGATAAGCAGACCTTGATCGTGGATCCGGTCGCTTCGTTGGTGGTCAAGCGTATCTTTGATATGGCCGATACCGGCATGAGTCATACTCAGATAGCACATCAGCTTCAGGAGGAACAAGTGCTGATTCCCTCAGCCTATACTGCCAAGTTTCATCCTGAACAGAACAATGGCAAGCGATATTTTGATCCGTTTGGATGGAGCAATACCACTGTCAATGCAATCCTTGACCGTCAGGAATACCTTGGTCATACGATCCTGAAAAAGTCCGTTAGCACCAACTTCAAGACCGACAAGAGAAGGTCAACCAGTGAGGATGAACAGTATATCTTCTACTTCACTCATGAGGCCATCATCAGTCAGGAGCTTTGGGACAGCGTTCAGAAGCAAAGAGTCCGTTCCCCAAGGAAAACACCGGCGGGAACATACCAGCAGCATAAGCTGAGCGGTTATCTGTTCTGCTCTGATTGCGGATCAAGAATGGCATTACAGTCTGCTAAGAAGTGCAAGGACGGCGATCCTGAGGACCGTTACTATTCATTTCGTTGCAGTGCTTATGGTCAGCGAGGAACAGAATGCTCTGCCCACTATGTGAATGCTGAGGCCGTAGAAGGTCTTATCCTCTCAAGTATTCAAAGACTGTCCAAGTTTGTCATTGAGGATGAAGCTGCCTTTGCCGAACAGCTTCGACAGAAGGCTCAGGCCAAGGTCGATGCGGTCCCGGTCGAAAAGAAACAACAGCTTGCGGATTTGGAAAAGCAGTTTGAGGAGCTGGATGTGAAGCTCCGTTCCCTCTATGAAAACTTCTTTGCCGGTCTCATTCTTGAACGACAGTATAAAGCTCTCATGACTCAGTATGACAAGGAGCAGACGGCCTGCGAGGAACGTATCGAGGAGCTGAAAAAAGAACTTGCCCTTATTCAGGGAAAGCCCATGCAGATTGATCGTTTTATCAAGTTGATCCACAAGTACAAGGAACCAACAGCGCTGACAGAGGAGCTGCTTCATGCCTTTGTTGATAAGGTGATTGTCCATGAACCTAACGGCAGAGGCAAGAGCCGAACACAGGAAATCGAGCTGTACTTCAATTTCATCGGCCAGTTTGAGCTTGCCTTCTCCCCTGAGGAGATCAAGGCCGCCAAAAAACAGGAAGCTAAACGAGTCCGTGAGAAGAAGGCTCATAAAAAGAAAGTACAGAAGCAGTATAACAAGCGCAAGAAGCAGGAACGCTATGACGAGCGTGAGGGTCACAAGTTTGCGAAGCGTGTCTGTGAACATTGCGGTCAGGAATTTTGGCCCAATGGCAATAAGCAGAAATACTGCTGTAAAGAGTGCCTGAACGCAGCCAAGGCTGAAAGAGTCAAGGCCCAGCGTCATGCTGAAAAGGGCGATCACACCTTCAGACAGAAGAATTGCATTGTTTGCGGTAAACCATTCTGGCCGGTGAATGGTCAGGAAGTCATGAGTTCCGAAGAATGCAAGCATAAGCATCGCAATGAGAAGCAATTGGCATATTATCATAAGGTTGTTGCTGATAAGGAAAAGGCCAAGCGTGAAGCAATTCGAGAGATGACCTTGGCTGAGAATGATGGTCATCCATATCCTCAAAGAGAATGCGAATACTGCGGTACTCCGTTTTGGCCGGAGAAGCATCACCAGCGTTTCTGCTGTAAGTCATGTACCAGCAAGGCATCTGAATTAAGGAATACCGGCATCGATCCGGCAGTCAAAGAAGGACATCGCTTTTTCAAGAAGGTCTGTCCTGTTTGCGGAAAAGAGTTTTGGCCTGAAGGTCCGAATACGATCTGCTGTTCCAAGGAATGTGCTTACAAACGACAGGCCGAACTTGATAAGGAAAAGCGGGACCAGTTCCGTGAAGCTGTTATAGCTGAACGAGGCGGCCATATGTATGAGGCTATTCCTTGCAAGTACTGTGGTGAGATGTTCTATCCGAAGCATCCTACTCAGCTTTATTGTTCTGAAGGTTGCCAAAAGAACAGCTTATTTATGAGTCGTTATGGTCACGATCCGACGAAAAAGGAAGGCCATCCTTATAACAAGAGAATATGTATTCATTGCGGTAAGGAGTTTTGGCCTGCCGGTCCGAATACCAAGACTTGCTCGGAA
Organism: Christensenellaceae bacterium Phil1; assembly: GCA_001940855.1. Lineage (GTDB taxonomy): Bacteria > Bacillota > Clostridia > Christensenellales > CAG-138 > Phil1. Next base: position 85,351 of record MSGS01000066.1, read on the forward strand.
GAATGCAGCCATGAACATGGCGTTCAGAAGATACGTGACTGGCGAGCCGAACAGAAAGCTCAGAATGAAGCTGAAACAATCAAACCGGCAATGTAAAAGAAGAGGTTAAGAAGTCATAGTGTCTCGTAGAAGGGGTCACAAACAGACTTCTTCCGATGGAGGTTTTATTATGATTATCAAGTTTATACTCAAGTGCATTGCGTTGCCGTTGCTTCTTCCAGTCGTGCTGATCCAGTGGATCGGCATCTTCCTGAACAGCATATCGAGCGTGATCTTCGGTATTCTGTCAGGCATCTGTACCCTGACTGCTATCGCCAGTCTTGCCTTCGGCCTCAGTACCGGCGGCGAGGTGATCCGAATGCTGATCATCGCATTCGTGATCTTTATCATCCCTCATATCGGCAACTGGATTATTGAGAGAATTGTCATGGTTCGGTATCTGTTAGGAGAATTCATACGGTCTTGATGGCCGATTTCTAAGCAAACCATTACAACTGAATAGGTTACCCATAGCGGTTGTTGTTCTGATAATCATCGGTCAACACCGCTATTTTTATTTCAAAACACACTTATGGAGGTATTCACATGAAGCTTACTGAAAATGTAGCACTGGACTTCATCGATCAGGACATTCTCTTCTGTTGGGCCTGTCCTTCCTATGAGGTCACTATGATGAGGCTGACCGATCTCGGCAGCATCACCGTGGATCCTGATATCAAAGAGCATATCGAGGATCTAATCGTAAAGCTGTTCCTGCACTCTGATCAGGAACACTTTGAGCAGCTGTTCTATCAGAACCGTCTGCAGCTGGAGCATGGAATGAAGCGCAAGTTGCACTTCGCCAAGGAACTTATGGAAATGGAACTTAAGGAGGTAGCGTAACTATGGATACTATGGAAAAGAGAACCCTTGCATTCTTCGGTAAGGAGGACCGCTTTGAAACACTGGCATTGCTGGTCGAATATCTGTTACTGACTGAGGATAAGGATCGGCAGGATGCCATCCTCAATGTTATTCAGCGACTGACAATGTTCAGGGATGATGAAACCTATATGGCCTATCTGTACAGCGTAAGAAATGAGGTGTACAGCATCGATGAGTCATCTGACGAAGTATGAGAAAGAAACCATCCTGCTGACCAGTGAAGGTGATAATACCTACAGTATCTACACCTTCAACCCCGGTCTGAAACGCAAGCTGGCCGCTTATGCCCGGCAGTACCCGGACCAGTGCAAGCTGACCGCTTCTACCAAGGAAGGCAGCGAAACTTATGAGCTCAGCAAGGCCAGGGTGAGCATCAGGCTGATAGCTCCTTACTCTGAAGAGCGTAAGAAGGCCGCCGGAGAACGAGCCAAGCAGCTGAATGCAGACAAGTCCTCACAAAGCTGAGGATAAGGTCAGAATGTCCAGTGTAGACTGGATGTTTTGGCCGATATATAATGAAACAGGCGAAGTTGCTGCTCAATGTGATCAACAGAAGTATTGCAATTATCAACCAAATGTTTTATAATATCTGTTGGCGAGGTGATACTATGAATAGATCAGAACAAATCAAAGTGCTGTGTGTTCGAAAGAACATTAGCATTGCTGCATTAGCTCGAATGATAAATGAAAGCTCGCAGAATCTGAATGCAAAGCTCAAACGAAATACTGTTACTGATGAAGAAATCGGACTGATTTGTAAAGCACTCGATGTACAGTATCGAAGCTACTTCGAAATGGAAAATGGTGAAAGGATAGAGTGATATGACTAATCATACTATGATCGCTGCTAATAGCAGCAATTTATCAAAGCTCTCTGATAAGAGCGTAAATTTGGTGGTCACTTCTCCACCATATCCTATGATTGAAATGTGGGATGAGATGTTTTCTGAACAGAACCCGGAGATAGGTACCGATTTGGCCAATGGAGATGGAATAGCCGCTTTTAACAAAATGCACGATGTGTTGAACGCAGTCTGGAAGGAATGCGATAGAGTGCTCGATGATAACGGATTTGTTTGTATTAACATTGGTGATGCTACAAGAACCATTGATGGAGAATTTCAGCTATACTCGAACCATACTAAGGTTATCAATCAATTCTTAGCGATGGGGTATAGTGTTCTACCAGACATTCATTGGCGTAAACAGTCAAATGCCCCTAACAAGTTTATGGGGTCAGGTATGTATCCAGCTGGAGCGTATGTGACATATGAGCATGAATATATATTAGTCTTTAGAAAAGGTGGTAAACGAGTTTTTAAGGGGACTGGTAAAGAGTTGAGGCAGAAAAGTGCATTCTTTTGGGAAGAAAGAAATGTATGGTTCTCAGACATATGGGAAATCAAGGGAACCTCTCAGCTAATGGCGAAAACAAAGGCTTCTCGAGACCGCAATGCATCGTTTCCGTTCGAAATACCTTACCGTCTAATCAATATGTATTCAGCAGAAGGAGATACCGTCCTCGATCCATTTGCAGGGTTGGGAACGACAAACATTGCATGCATGATTTCAAATCGAAATAGTATCGGTATAGATATTGATCCTGAAATAGTAAAGCTTGCAATAGAGAACATGGGTATCACTACTGAAGCTGCTAACGCGATTATTGACAGTCGAATCAAGCGTCATTTGGAGTTTATAGCGGCTTTGCCGGATGAGAAAAAAGCCAAGTGTTATGATAATGGCCCGCATGGTATTAGAGTGAAAACCAAACAAGAAACGGCGATCGAAATAGAGCAACTGAAAAGTATTGAAAGAACAGAGTCAGGATATGAATGCTATTATGAAAAATACAAGCCCATTCAGCGGCCTGAGCAAATGAGCTTAGTTTTATAAAGGATTAATATATGCAAATAGAGAAGCGAGTACTATAATGTGCTCGCTTCTCTATTTATCAAATCATACTGCGAATTTCTTCGATTATTGCTGGGTTCAAAATGGATATATTATCTGTTCGATTGTCAACAGAGTATTGTAAGACGAAAGCTGATGTTTGATACAGATCGCAAAATGCTTTCATTTTTCCTTTGATATCAACAACATATTGATAACGACCATAGTAAAATGACTCGGGTTTTAGCTGAATTCCTATTGGTTTTCCATTTCGGTCATTTACATAAAAGTCAATAAAATAGTCTGTATCCCATTCTTTAGGAGCTTCTTGTACCGAAGGAGATATTTCACGTCGCAATAATTGAAGAGCAAGTTTTTCTTTGTTATAGCCCTGAAATGTTCTTCGGAACATAACATCGTAGATGTAGTCCTTACACTCTTGTATTGAAACAGCATAGGTGGCAGGAATACTATGAAACATTTCTGTTGCCAATGCATAAAGATAGCTTTCGTCATGAACATTGTCAAAGTACCAGATTTTCCACTCGTCTTCGGTCAATGGCTTAAGATTCCTTATCATGCTCATCATGTAACCGATCCTTGCTGGGTTATTATATCCACCAATGTTATAGTAATTGTTTAATACTCTCTCAGATGCCATATTAATCCTCGACCTCAATTTTCAAGCCGGTTTTTGTCTTTTCGTAATAAACCATTTTAACGTCAATGACTTCAGATAGACGTTTCATTGTTTTATAGGTTGTAGATTTTACGGAGTAAGGGGTGTTGCCAACATAGCCGTCGATTCCCTTGGATTCTTCATCAGGCGTAGCAAGGCGATAAGATTTTCCTTGCTTTTTAGCAAGGAAAGCAAGGATAGCTTTCTGGACATAGAGGCCGTTAAAGGTTTTCAGAATAACAAGATCTTCTACCCAACGTTCAACCATTTCTTTATCAATCAGAGGAATTGCATTCTTAAGATTCTGCACCTGAGTGAATATTTTTTCCGTTGCAGTTGCGAATGCATTGGGGTATTTCGTGGTATACCATTCTTTCCAGTTTTCGATGGTAATCTCATCACATTCTTCCATAAACTGAGGAAACAGCTCTGACATTTGTCCAACAACATTTGCACGTGTTCCTTGCGCATTCTGATTTGCCCAGTTAATTAATTGTGATGTGTATTTAGGAAACTCAAAAGCCTCGCTTTCGTTGAAGTCGGCAATTTCATCATTTTTAATGGTGTAATTCATTTTTTATTCCTCCATAAACAATTTGTATGTATCAATGCCCAGCGCATCGGCTATCTTCTGAACCGTTTCCAAAGACACATTACGTTGGAAGCATTCAATGTCGCTGATATATGTTCTATGCAATCCACAGATTTCAGCGAATCTTTCTTGTGAGAGGCCTTTTTCAAGGCGCATTTTCTTTAGGTTGGTGCCAAACACCTTGATGATGTCCATGGTTACAAACCTCCTATCCTAAAATTAAATTTTACGTCAAAGCAGACTATGAGTCTACAGATGATAAGTGGCATTGCGCCAACAGGTTTTTTTAGTGATCAAGCCAAAGGCGATCAACCGTGAAAAGTTGGTCGCTTTTGTTTTGCCCATTAACCGGCATTCAAGTGTAACAGCTTGGATGTTTTTTTATTCCCCAAGGAGGTGGTGCGTATGCACAGCTGATAGCGATAAGGCAGTTCGGATGGACGGAGCTGCCTTGCTGAACACAGTCCAAATCTATAGAAAGGAAAACGCAGATATGGCAGAAGAAACGAAACAGACTCCGAAGCTGGAGCTGATCAGGGCCTCCGAGATCGATCCCAAATCGGTCGATTGGCTCTGGTATCCATTCATCCCTTACGGTAAGGTCACGCTCGTTCAGGGTGATCCCGGTGATGGTAAAAGCACTTTTATGTTGACCATCGCAGCCATGCTAACCAAGGGTGATCCGCTTCCATTTACGGAGCCGGAAACTCCGCCTGAGCCGATGTGTGTGATCTATCAGACCACGGAAGATGATGCGGACGATACCATCGTTCCTCGCTTCATTCGAGCCAATGGTGACCGTGAAAAATTGATTTTCATCAATGAGAAGGAAGCTCCTATCTCCTTCGATGATGCGAGAATTGAAGCAGCGATCAAGACCACAGGAGCGAAGCTTCTAATCCTTGATCCTCTCTCCTCTTATATCGGAGATTGCCAGCTCAATGCGGCGAATGAGGTCAGGCCCCGCTTCAATCACCTGATCCGAATTGCGAAGGAAACCAACGCAGCGATCGTGATCGTCAATCATCTGAATAAGATGTTCGGCACGAAAGCAATCTACCGCACTCCCGGTTCTATTGACATTGTCGGTGCTGTAAGAAGCGCACTGCTCATCGGCAGAAGCAAAGAGAACGATGACGAACGAGTCATGGTTCAGCAGAAGTCGAACCTTGCTCCCACCGGGGCAGCGATCGTCTTCTCTGTTGGTGAAGATGGAATCAGCTTCATCAAGGAATCCGAGTTGACGGCAGATGAACTCCTTGCCTGTTCTTCGGATAAGACCGGCAGGCCTGATACGAAAACGCAAGAGGCAATGGAGATCATTCGTGACTTGCTTTCCGATGGTGAGGAACACGAAGCTTCGGAATGTGAGGCCAGGCTGAATGAAGCCGGCATCAGCAAGTCAACGGCCAAGAAAGCCAAGCGAATATTGGGGGTTGTTTCAACCAAGCCTCATTATTCGTGGTATTGGCGACTGCCGGAGAACGAGGATTAAGGGAGTTAAGGGGGAACGCCTTGCCCACGACATCTTTGCAGCATCGCTGAAAGTGTCATAGTGGGTTACGCACTTTGAAAAAGTTGCGTAACACGCTATCCCCCGGTCCCTGAGGAGGTGCAAAGATGGCAAAACCAAATATGTCAGTTGCGAGAGTCGTAAAGCTGAATGCTGCGAGAGTCGGAAAATCAGAAAGGCATAACGAGCGTAAGAATACCAACTATGAAAACGTGAATGTCGTGCCGGAAAGAATCCCCTTCAATGTCAGCTTCAAGTCTCCCGGTGACATGACCTACAATGAGTATTTCGATCACTTGGTTGCCGAAGGAAAGATTTCGACAAGAGGTCTCAAGGACGGTGCGACCTACTTCAATGAGATGATCATCGATGTCAACACGGCATACTTTGAGGAGCATGGCGGGTACGAATTTTCCAAAGAATTCTACGAGGAAGCTTACCGCTTCTGCTGTGAAATCTACGGTGAAGATCAGATCGTATCAGCGGTCATGCATGCAGATGAGATCAATAGTGCTGTGTCTGAAGAAATGGGCAAACCGGTCTATCATTATCATCTTCATGTAGTCGCAATACCGACAGTGGAAAAGGAAATCCTGTGGTCGAAAAGATGTAAGGACGAAAGTCTGAGAGGAACCGTTAAGGGAGTAATCCGTCAGGTTTCTCATTCAAAGAAATGGAAAAACAGTCCTGTTCTTGATGAGCAGGGCCAGCCGGTTCTCAGCTCAAAGGGCAAGCCTCAGTATGTGAAATCGTACAGCATCCTTCAGGACCAGCTGTTTGAACACATGACTGCCGCTGGCTTCACTGACTTCCAGCGTGGCGAACGAGGCAGTACCGCAGAGCATCTTGAAAGCTTGGATTTTCAGATCAAGAAAGATGCGGAGCGTTTAGCTCAGGGCGAAGAAAAGATTGCAGCCGGTGAAGAACGACTCACTGAAATCGAGCAGGCCACTGAAGAAGCTACAGCAAAGCCTCAGAAGGTGCAGATCCGATACGATCAGGACCGCAAGGCTTACCTGACCTACGGTGAACTTGAAGGGCTTGGCAAGAAAGGTATCACCGGCAAGTATTCTCTTGAGCCGAAAGATTACAAGGGCCTTATCGCTATGGCAAAGGAAGGTGTTGCTTCTCGTGGCGAGATCAGCAGGCTGAACGATACCATTTCAAGAAACCAGCGCAGAATCAGCAGCTTATCCCGAAGCGTTTCCTCTTTGGAAGAAAAGCTTGCTGATATGACGGCCAAGTATGAAAGGCTGGTTGAAATGACAAGGCCGTATGTAGAAGCTGTTCAGCGTTTCCCTGAAGTGGTGAAGTCTTTCATTGAGAAACTTCTCCCGCCGAAGGAGCAGAAACAGGAGCAGGAAATCAGAAAACCAAATCACAGAAACAGAGATGAGGAAGATGAGTGACTCCTTACATGAGACACTATGACTTCTTGACCTCATCTTTTTTCGGAAATTTACGGAGGATTTATTATGGCAGAAGAAATCAAGTGCACCATCACCAAGAAGATTGGTGTGCTGTCCAAGAAGGACAACGGTTACAGCAAGCAGATCAATCTTGTTTCATGGAATGAGCGTGAGACCAAGCTCGATATCAGAGAATGATCTCCCTCTGACAGAGGCATCAAGGGCATTACCCTGACCGATGAGGAAGGCAGAAAGCTGCTTGCGGCATTACAGACTTATTACGATGAGGTAGACGGTGAGCTGCCCAAAGGAAAGGATGGATGCAATGGAAGGAACTATGGTTCAGAGAATCGGCAATGTTCTCTATACGGTCCGAGTACGACCGGCAGAGAATGCCAAAGAAAATTATGATACCAAGCTCAGGAAGATCATCGAGCAGGCCATGATCGTCAGCCTGAACGATGAAGAAAGAAAGTGCTCATGATCTCATTCGACAGAGTCAAAGAAGCGGTAACGACCAGACAGGCCGCTGAGAGCTATGGCATTCATGTCAACCGGCATGGTTTTGCCTGCTGTCCGTTTCATCATGAGAGAACACCTTCAATGAAAGTGGACCGGCGATATCATTGCTTCGGCTGTTCGGAGGACGGCGATGTGATCGACTTCACCGCAAAGTTCTTTGGACTCGATCTGAAGGAAGCTGCCGAAAAGCTGGCAGCCGACTTCGGTATCGATGCTCCCTTTGAAGGTTCTCGTATCGAACCGGCGCCGGTAGTAAAGACTGGCAAGGCAGAGTTGGAAAAACGCTTCAATGACTGTTGGAGGCTGTACTGTGAATATCTTCATCTGCTGAACCGATGGAAGGAACAGTACGCTCCGAAGATCACCGATGAGGAATGGGATGACCGCTTCATTGAGGCCGCCCACCGCATCGATCAGGTCGAGTATTACCTTGATGAGCTTTGGTATGCTGACTGGCCTGAAAGAGAAATTATTATGAATGACCTTCAAAGCGACATGGAGAGAATTGCGAAAAAGCCTGATATTTCAAGGCTTTTCTCTCCTGAAGGTCCTTCCCTTTAACGACATTTGTGACGGATGAAAGTATTATTCGGAAACGTCTTGACAATCGCCGTCCCAAGGGCGAGATTCTGCGGGATATTGGCTATCTGCTTGAATGGCATGGATATAACATAAAGGTACTTGACCTGATACATACGGAGCGCAGCCACGGCTTCAACCCATTCGTATATCTTCGTGACGATAAGGACGTTCTGCGGCTGGTCAATAACCTTATACGCAACACCACGCCCAAAGGCGCGCAGAGCAGCGACCCTTTCTGGGAACGTGCGGAAACAGCGCTGCTCGAAGCCCTTATCCTATATCTGGTGAATGAAGCGCCGCCCGAAGAACAGAACTTCTCAATGGTAATGGAAATGATAAACGCCGCAGAAGTGAGAGAAGATGACGAAGAATACGCTTCCGTACTCGATGAACTCTTTGAGCGGTTGGCTATGCGCGATCCGGAGCACCTTGCCGTTAAGCAATATCATATTTTCAAATTGGCGGCGGGTGTTGTATGCTCTAAGAGACTTCTTAATCAAAGCGAATGAAAGTCTCTTAGAACACACAGGATTTGCCGGGGAGAGCAAAATCAAGTTCCCATTTTGAGAACTTGATTTCCACGGTCTATCAGGTGATTGAGAAGTATCTTACAATATAACCCCAACACTCATGAAAGGAGCGCAAGCTATGAGAAAAACCGAAAAAATCACTGCTCTTTACGAGCGATTGAGCCGTGACGACGACCAGCAGGGCGAGAGCAATTCCATATCGAACCAAAAATCATACCTGGAAGAAACGGCAAGACGGAATGGACACACCTGTCTACGACATTTCACCGA
>MSGS01000067.1 GCA_001940855.1 Christensenellaceae bacterium Phil1
TTGTCAACGCCTTTTTTGCAAAAATTTTGGATGAATTTTTATTTTTGTCTCCAGCATGCGCTAAAATGCCCGTTTTGCTAACTTTTTGGTGAAGGAATTCATAGCCATAATGTCCGGCAATTATCGCTCGGCAAATATCGTGGCCATTCCGAATGCGTCATCCGCGTCCTTTATCTCAATATCCAATCGTTCCCATGCGTCAACGCCGTCGGGCAGCGCAGTCTGAATAAGATAGGCGCTCAAATCTCTGTCCCCACAATGTTCCAATACGCTGTTCCGTTTAAGTACGGGAACCTCTTTTTCATTTATATAAACGCGCAGACTTTTTATCTCCGGACAAATATCGGTTTCACCTGACTTGTATTTTCCCAAGCTCATCGGGCGGAAATAAACCATTAAGGACGGAAATGCACCCTTTACCCTGAACACATGCAGGCCGTATATTTCAAGCGTATCAAACCGGACGTCAAGCTGGGTATCTTGCCCGATATTTATATTTTGACACCAAAATTCAAGGAAATTCACGCCGTAATCCTTAACGGCGGTTATAAACGGGTATTTTCCGGCAGGCAAATCGATTGAATAGCAGCCGTTTTCATCGCTCATGGTATTATAAACTGTTGAAAACTGCTCATTTTTAACCTCGATTATCGCATCGTTGACAGGATTACCGTTTTTGTCGCAAACGTTTCCGAAAAGCAGCATACGCACCTCCATTTGGTTTTTATCGGAACAATTATACCATGATTTTAATTGTGAAAACAATAAAAACCTCTCTCGACATGATAGTCAAAAGAGGTTTTTGGCAGGGGCAGAAAGACTCGAACTCTCAAGAACGGTTTTGGAGACCGCTATGTTACCATTACATCATGCCCCTATTGGCGACTTGCATATTATAACATCATCGCCTCCCCCTGTCAACAAATAATATATACTATTCTCATCAGCACTTCACCGTGCCTACTTTTCACTGCTGCCCATTTTGCCGTCCATCCGTTCGGACTTCATGTTGCACAGTTCTTCGTAGCTCAGTTCATGCACTTGCGTCCTCGGAACAGGAAGCAGCACTGCCTGCGCCAGCGCTTTCGTGAGGTCGTAAATAATATACTCGCCGTCAATAATACTCTTCGGCAGTTCCGTCCCCGGTGCTTTCAGGCATAGCGGTTTTGCATTCAAATTTGTTATTGGCAAGAACCACTCCCCGCGATACCCGCTGTCTATCACTCCGCAGCGTTGGGATATTCCTCTTGTGCCCGTCGAGCCACGCTCATGCAGCTGAAAATAATATTCTTTCGGGCATGCCGATGCTATACCCGTCGGTATCATGCACGTTTCGCGCGACTCAAGCACTATATACGGTTCGTCTATCAGTCCATATATGTCATACCCTGCGTCCTCCTCGCGTTTTGACGGTATGCGTCCGCCCGGTTTAACCTTTGCAAAGTATATCTTTTCCATTTCTTCTCCCTATAAAAACCGCGCCGGCAGTATTTACCGGCGCAGTCCCTTATTCACTTAATCAAGGAAATCCTTCAGTTTCTTGCTGCGGGAAGGATGCCTCAGCTTTCTCAGCGCCTTCGCCTCTATCTGGCGTATGCGCTCACGCGTAACGTTAAATTCCTTGCCCACTTCTTCAAGCGTTCTTGCCTTGCCGTCGTCCAAGCCAAAGCGCAACCTAAGCACCTTCTTCTCCCTCGGGGTAAGGGAATCCAGCACTTCCATAAGCTGTTCTTTAAGCAGCGTAAAAGCCGCAACGTCCGCGGGCGCAGGGGTAACGTCGTCCGCTATAAAATCGCCAAGGTGGCTGTCCTCTTCCTCACCGATAGGGGTTTCAAGGGAAACCGGCTCCTGCGCAACCTTTATTATCTCGCGAACCTTTTCTTCGGATATGCCCATTTCCGCGGCTATTTCGTCCGGCCTCGGTTCGCGGCCGTATTCCTGCAAAAGCTGGCGGTTCACGCGGATAAGCTTGTTTATGGTTTCCACCATATGTACGGGTATCCTTATCGTGCGCGCCTGATCGGCTATGGCTCTGGTTATGGCTTGGCGTATCCACCATGTTGCGTAGGTTGAAAATTTGTAGCCCTTTCTGTAGTCAAATTTTTCAACTGCCTTTATAAGGCCCAAATTACCTTCCTGAATAAGGTCAAGGAACAGCATACCGCGCCCTACGTAGCGCTTCGCAACGCTGACAACAAGCCTCAGGTTAGCCTCGGCAAGCTTTTTCTTCGCTTCTTGGTCGCCATCTGCCATGCGCTTGGCCAGTTCTATTTCTTCCGTTGCGCTCAGCAGCGGAACCTTGCCTATCTCCTTCAGATACATTCTTACCGGATCGTCAATGGATATGCCTTCGCCAAGAGAAGCATCGTTTTCAATCTCAGCTATTTCCTCGTTTATGTTTTCAGGCACTTCCAATTCTTCATCGACCACGTCAATGTTCATGGATTCGAACTTATCATACAGCTTCTCTATCTGGTCGCTGTCCATGTCCGTTTCGTTCAGCGCGTCCATAACCTCCTTATAGGTCAGTACGCCCTTCGCTTTACCATGCTCGATCAGTTCATCGATTTTGTTCTTCTTTGGTTCCTTTGCTTCCAAAACCAGCCACCCCTTTGCAAAATTTGTGTTCAAACTATCTTAAAAGCTTCAGCTTTTTTGCTATTTCGTTCGCCTTGTTAAGGCTCTGTTTTCTCTCTTCGCCCTCAAGCCCGCTCGCCTTGGCGAATTCGTCCTCCAACTCTGCACTCAACTTCGCTTTAAGCATTCGCTTCACGCAGTCGTCGGCAATCTGCCTGACATCTCCCTTTATCTTTTCCGCCTGCGCTTCCGCCGCGCTTATGGCCTCCGCCTGCATTGGCTCCAGTTCGCTTATCATCACGGCTGTGCTCATGTTCTCGCCGCCCGCGTATTTTATCAGCAGTTCCTCCGCCGCGGACTTTATCGCTTCGTTTTGCAGTTCAACTCCGCTTTCCATCATTGCCGCCGCGGTATATGTCGCCGTATCCGCGTCCATAAGCATCAGGCTCAATATGGTCAGCTCTGCGCTGTCCCATTCGTCCTCCGCCTCTTTTCGCGCTTTGCCCATAGTATTCCTGCTTTTGGCAGGCATATTCTCAATTCCCGCTGCGAACAGGCCGCATTGCGCTTTCACCACCGCTTCGCTAAGCCCCGTCCGTTTGGATATAAAGGCTATGTGCCGCTCGCGTTCCACCGGCTGGAGCGATCCAACGAACGCACATGCCTTCTTAGCAAATTCTTCCCGCCCGTCCGGTGTTTTCAGGTCGTATTTTCCCGCCAGATTTGTCAGGCGGAATGTGTTCGCGTCCAGCGCGCTGTCCCGCAGTTCAAGGAACCCGTTTTTGCCGAACTTTCTGACATAATCGTCCGGGTCCATGTTGCCCGGAATAACTATCACCTTCGGGTCTATCCCCTCGGCAGACAGTATGTCGAGTCCTCTCAGCGTTGCGGCTTGTCCGGCGCTGTCACCATCGTAGCACAAATACATTTTGTCAGCATAGCGCTTTATCAGCCGCGCCTGCTGCTGCGTCATTGCTGTGCCGAGCGATGCCACTGCATTCTCTATCCCCGCAGCGAACAGACTTATCACGTCCATGTACCCTTCAACCATTATCAGCTCGCTTACGCGCTTAGCCCGCTGCATATTCAATGCATATAGGTTATAACGTTTGTTGTATATGGGCGTATCGCCTGTGTTTATATACTTTGGCTCGTCGTCCTTCTTCATCGTCCGCGCACCGAATGCCATCACCCTGCCCGTGGCCGATATTATAGGATAAATAAGCCTTCCGCGGTATGCGTCGTATGCCCCGCCGTCTTTTTTTGATGCTATCGCAAGGCCGGCGTCAACCATTTCCTTCCGGCTGTATCCCTTTTGTTCAAGATAGTCCATCAGATTGTGCCAGCCCTCTGGTGCATAGCCAAGGCCGAAGCGCACTGCCATCTTTCCGCCTATGCCGCGCCGCTTCAGGTATTCCTGCGCCGCTTTGCCTTCCGCGCTCAGCAGCTTTTTGTTATAAAAAATTGCCGCTTCCTTGCATGCGTTGTACAGCCTCTCCTTATATGCCCGTTCCGCACGCAACCGTGCATCGTTCACCTCGTCCGGCAGTTCCATGCCCGCGCGCTGCGCCAGCAGCTTTACTGCCTCAACATAGCTTACACGCTCCGCCTCCATAACAAAATGTATAACCCCGCCGCCCGCATGACAGCCAAAGCAGTAATACATCTGCTTCTCAGGCGTTACGCTGAAGCTTGGCGTTTTTTCATTATGAAACGGGCAACAGCCCCAGAATCTTCCGCCTTTGGGCGTAAGGGAAACATAGTCGCCAACAACGCGCACAATATCCGTTTTTGAAAGAAGCTCATTCAGCCATTCCTCAGGAAATGCTGCCATAATATCGCCCCTTTCTTGTTTATTCGCCCATTTTCTTTGCGAAATAATATTTCGCTGCAAAAGGCATTTTTCCTGCTCCTGTTTTTATTTTCACATCCATTCCTTCGGAACGAACTTTTTCTCGTAATCGGATATGGCATAGCGGTCGCTCATGCAGGCTATCCAGTCCGCCGCAACGCGCTCCTTGCCGTCCTCCTCAACGTTTTTCTTAAAGTCCTCCGGCAGTTCGTCTATATGCTCCTTATAGTATTTGAACAGCTCCGCAATAACGTGCATACCCTTCGTTTCCTCATGCTTTGCGTTTTTATTCAAATACACTCTTTCAAACATAAAGTCGCGCAGCCTTTTGAATTCATCCCAGACTTCGCTGCTCATGCGTATTTCCGCGCTGTCGAAGCTGTTTGCGATGGTGTCCAGTATAAGTGTATTTATCCTTTCTCCGTGCGATGCGCCCAGCAGCTCCACGCAGCTTTTGGGCAAATCGCTTTCGTTCAATATACCCGCGCGTACAGCGTCGTCAATGTCGTGGTTTATATATGCTATTCTATCGCTCAGGCTTACTATCCGCCCTTCCGGCGTTGCCGCGCGGCAATCGCTCGGGTGGTTCAGTATTCCATCGCGCACCTCAAACGTAAGATTAAGCCCCTTCCCGTTTTCAAGCTTTTCGACTACCCTAAGGCTTTGTTCATTATGCCTGAATCCTCCGGTTACCAGCGAATTGAGCACTTTCTCCCCCGCATGGCCGAACGGAGTGTGCCCAAGGTCATGCCCCATGGCTATGGCCTCTGTCAGGTCCTCGTTCAGCCTAAGTCCGCGCACTATCGTGCGCGCTATCTGGCTTACCTCCAGCGTGTGCGTCAGCCGCGTGCGGTAATGGTCGCCAACAGGCGAAAGGAACACCTGTGTTTTATGCTTCAGCCTGCGAAATGATTTGCAATGTATTATCCTGTCCCTGTCGCGCACAAACTCCGTTCTTATAGGGCATTTTTCCATCGGATACTGCCTGCCGCGCGTATTTACGGACAGCGTTGCGTATGGGCTCAGCAGCTGCTTTTCCAGTTCTTCAGCCCTTATCCTAAGCGCACCGGATAGTATTTCTTCCTTCATGCCGCACCTCCTGCATAACCTCTTTTAGCTGTTTTTCAACATAAAATATAAAATCCCTGCCTTTAAGCTGCAATTTTACAATTCTGAGCTGCATTTTTTGCTTTTATGCAAATAAAAGCGGCGGTGTCCGCCTTAAAGCGAACGCCGCCGCGCCATATTTTGGGCTTAAACCTAATCAAGTGTAAAGTTATATTTCTCTGCGAGCATCTTGAAAAGCTGCTGCATAACGTCGTTGGCAATGCCGCGTATATCCAGCGATTCAACGTATTCTATCGCCGCCTTGCGCTCTTCTTCAGGCACCTTGTATGCGCAAAGCGCCATGTTCAGGAATCTTTCAAGCTTCATTTCCAGCTTGAAATACTTGTCGCACGGGCGCGCCATATATGCGCGCATTATGCCCGCCGTACCTATTTCCAGCTCGTAAAAGTCGCTCTCCTCATAATCCGGCAGATATTTGGCGAACATCTTGGCCAATTCCGTGGATGTATGCTGATATATATATTCCGAAGTTTCCGCGAACGAATATGATTCAACGTAAAGCTCCCTCATGTTGTTGCTCAGCTCCGTCATGGTAAGCTGTATCGCGGTTTCAACGGCATAAAGCAGCACCGGATCCGCATCCTTGCCCACAACATTTCGCGCCATTTCAAACTGATGTCCGAATACAAAGTTTGTCAGCTCTATCAGCACGCCGTTCTTCGTGCTGAATATATTATAAAACGTGCCGTTCGTAACGTCCGCCTTTTCCAGTATTTCGGCGGTAGTTGTCTTTTCGTAGCCCCTCTCAATAAACAGCTTTACGCATACAGATAGTATTCTTCTCTTGGCTTCCTCTCTATCATATCTTCTCGGCATATTATTCTTCCATTCCTTTCATTCATAGAGTACACTCCAATTGTAAGCCGGTATCCAGTAAATTTCAAGGACTTTTTTATGAGAAAAATCACATTTTCTCATTTTATCTTTACTTTTACTTTTTATGGGCGGATAAAAAGCAAAGCCGGCTGCTCTGCCGGCCATGCTTTTTGTGAGGTTGTACTGTGCTTATGTAAAGGCATATTCGCCCGCTTATCAGGAGGCCGCCCTTCGCCGGTACAATACGAAGGGCGGTTGTAACTAACTATGCGGCCAGCCGCCAAGGAGATAGGCTTGCTGTCTATTCAAACCGCATCATTATGTATACCGTACTCACTCTGTAACAATCATTTTAAGTTTTTCGGCATCTTGCTTTTCATCGGTTCCATGCCGCACTAAGTAAAATAAAAAGTCTGTGCATGCCGAAGCTGCACAGACAATATATTGCGTAAAGAAGCAGCTTCCCGGTGACGGCAGGAACCCTTGGGCTTAAAGCGTATCTGACTTAACCTTTTACAGTATCACAGTGACCGACTCGCGGGGCATCTCACCCCATTCCGCCGCCGGAAAATCTCCGGCAAAGCCCATCTGATATTTATTCACTTTATGCCGGTTGCCCGGTGCTTTTAATTATACGCTATGCGCACACAAAAATCAACCCCTGCGGCCTTTTTCGCTCAGCTCAGCACCGTGCTGTCT
Organism: Christensenellaceae bacterium Phil1; assembly: GCA_001940855.1. Lineage (GTDB taxonomy): Bacteria > Bacillota > Clostridia > Christensenellales > CAG-138 > Phil1. The sequence goes on from MSGS01000067.1 coordinate 7,073, forward strand.
GTAAGTGTTATGGTATAGCCGTTGAAATTGATTGTGCAGTTGTTTGCAAGGCTCGATATTGTGCAGTTGTCGTTAAGCGTCCATGTGCAGCCGCTCTCTATCGTTACTGCGGCGTTGTCGCTCACGGCTATTATATATGTCTTGTTTAAGCCCCCTGAAAAAATGTATACTGCATGCATATATACATTTGGGTTTATCCCCATTTTGTCCCGTATTTCGCCTCCACCGCACGAAAATGGTGTGCCCTTCAAAAGCCGCGTAAATAATTATGCGCATTATATGCATATTATTTCAATTTATATATTTACATTTGCCGTAATCGGGACTATAATCGCATTATCAGCCACGTTATGCGGTGTATTTTTATTTATGAAGGGGGTCGTTGGATATGAATAAGAACGATGCTTTGAATATTATCGATGCCAAGGCGGGCATGCTCTGCGCCGCTTCAGATGAAATATGGGGCTTGGCGGAGCTTTCGCTGCAGGAATACGGTTCGGAGAAGCTATATGAACAGTTTCTTATAAAAGAAGGCTTCAGCGTGCGGCACGGCCTTTGCTCAATAGAAACCGCCGTCACCGGCACATATGGCAGCGGCCATCCCGTAATAGGCATACTTGCCGAATACGATGCGCTCTCCGGCCTTAGTCAGCAGGGCGGCGCAACGGTGGAAAAGCCCGTCCCCGGCAACCCGAACGGGCACGGCTGCGGGCACAATCTGCTGGGCGCAGGTGCGCTCGGCGCGGCAATAGCCATAAAAGAGTATCTAAAATTCACAGGCAAAAGCGGCACAGTAATATTCTATGGCTGCCCAGGTGAAGAGGGCGGCGCAGCGAAGGCGTTTTTCGCCCGCGAAAACGAATGGTCCAAGCTTGACGCCGCGCTCACATGGCACCCCGACGACGTAAATCAGGTGGTCACCGGCAGCAGTATGGCATGCATACAAAAGGAATACATCTTTTCCGGTGTAGCATCCCATGCGGCGGGCGCACCGGAGCAGGGGCGCAGTGCGCTGGATGCAGCAGAACTGATGAACATAGGCGTGCAGTTCCTGCGTGAGCATATGGGCCAGAACGCAAGCGTGCATTATGCCTTTACCGATGCGGGCGGAGTATCGCCAAACGTTGTGCAGTCCAAGGCCAAGGTGCTTTATATGATACGCGAAGCCACCGTGCAGGAAGCAGTCAAACTTGAAGCGCGTGTAGATAAGATAGCCCAGGGTGCAGCACTGATGACCGAAACGCAGCTTTCTACCCGCTTCATAGACGGCACGGCCAATCCCCTGCCGCTGAAAACGATGGAGCAATTGCTGTATAAAAACTTTGTTCAGGTAGCCCTGCCCGAATACACCGAAGAAGAATGGGCCTACGCCGCCGCGCTAAAGAATACCTATGAATCCGTAGGATTGCCAGGTTATGCCGCCAAGTTCGATGAGAATATAGCCCAAACCGTTGACAAGGCTACTGATGGCGGCAAACGTGCGCTGAACGATTTTCTTATGCCGCTGTATCATTCCTCCGTCACGCTGCCGGGCTCTACCGACGTGGGCGACGTAAGCTGGCAAACCCCAACCGGGCAGATAAACTGCGTCACAGCGCCCAGCATGGTCCCCGGCCACTCATGGCAGATGGTTTCCGCCGGAACAACAGGCATTGCGCATAAAGGTATGCTCACCGCTGCAAAGGTGCTTGCCGCCGCCGCAATAGACATTATAGACGACCCGGCGCTGCTGCCTCCCATCCGCGCCGAATTTGAGCACGCTTCAAGCGCAGGCTATGTTTGCCCCATTCCGAAGGGCGCAAAGCCGGAAATAGTATAAAGGCGGGTCTCCCCGCCTTTTCTTCATATTCCGGCATTATGTCTTTTGAAAAGAATACTTTTGCTTACATGGTTTTCGTTCTTTTTATTGCCATTTGTTCCAATGTACCCGGCCTTCATCGTAGCGGCTCTCACGCGGCGCGGTTATATCATCTTTAGGATATCCCAATGCGATTATTGAATGCGGCACTATGCTCGCCGGCAGGTTGAAAAGTTCCTTTTGCTTTTCAACGCGCTCCATCTGCGGCCATGTTCCAAGCCACACCGCGCCTATACCAAGCGCCTGCGCGCATATGCTTATGTTCTCCGCCGCTATGGCCCCGTCTATTATCCAATAATCCTTCGCCCGCTCAAACGCGCGCTCCATATCGCCGCATACCAGTATGCCCGCCGCGGCTTCCTTCAGCGGCTGCGCCGGTCTGCCGTTCGCTTCCGCCATTTTGTCCAGCGTTTCGCGCTCCGTCACCACTATAAATGCCCAATCCTTGGAATTTACGCAGCTCGGCCCGCTCATCGCCGCTTCCAGTATCGTGCGCAGCTTATCATCCTCTATCGGTCTGTCCTCAAAATGCCGCGTACTCCTGCGGGTAAAAATTGCGGTTAGTGTGTCCATAAACATATGCTCCTCCATTTCCGATCAATATTTATCATTACCGGGCAAACTGGCTGTTGTACAGCGCCGCATAGAATCCGCCGCGCGCCACCAATTCGTCATGCTTGCCTTTTTCTATTATGTCGCCGTCCTTCATAACCAGTATCATGTCCGCGTTCTTTATGGTGGACAGTCTGTGCGCCACTATGAAGCTCGTGCGGCCCTGCATAAGCTGCGCGAACGCATGCTGAATATGCTGCTCCGTGCGGGTATCTATGCTGCTTGTAGCTTCGTCCAATATGAGCATTGGCGGCAGGCAGAGCATTACGCGCGTGATGCACAACAGCTGTTTTTGCCCCTGCGACAGGCTGCCGCCGTCCTCGCCTATAACGGTATCGTATCCTTTGGGCAGCCGCGTTATGAAGCCGTGTGAATGCGCCGCCTTTGCTGCGGCAATAATTTCTTCCTCCGTCGCGTCCGGCTTGCCCATAACTATATTGTCGCGTATGGTACCTTCCTTCAGCCACGTTTCCTGCAATACCATGCCGTAGTTGCGCCGCAGGCTGTGCCGCGTAATATTGCGTATATCCGTCCCGTCAACGCTTATGCTGCCCGCGTTCACGTCATAAAAGCGCATAAGCAGATTTATAAGCGTTGTTTTGCCGCAGCCCGTGGGCCCCACTATCGCCACGCGCTCACCGCTCTTCACGTCCAGATCAAGGCACTTTATAAGTGGCCTGTCCGCAACGTATGAGAATGCCACCGCGTTCGCCCGTACTATTCCTTCCGCGTGGTCAAGCACGCACGCGTCCGACGCATCGGGTTCTTCCGTGGGTTCTTCTATCAGCGCAAATATACGCTCCGCGCACACCAATGCGTTCTGGAATTCCGTAATAACGCCGGATATTTCGTTAAACGGCTTCGTATACTGGTTAGCGTAGCTTAAAAAAGCCGAAAGCCCGCCAACCGTTATGCTGCCCGCAACTGCCGCGAACGCGCCCGTAAGGCCCACCGCCGCGTAAACAAGGCTGTTTATGAACCTTGTGGCGGGATTGGTTATGGAAGAATAGAATATGGCCTGCAGGGAGCTTTCGCTGAGGCATTTATTTATTTCGTCAAAGCGTTCCTCGTTCGCCTGCTCATGCGCAAAAGCCTGCACAACCTTCTGGTTGCCTATCATTTCCTCAACGAACGCCGTCTGTTCCGCCCTGTCCTCGCCCTGGCGCGCAAACATGGAATGCGTGCGTCTGGCAATGAAGCGCGCAACAAAAAGCGAAAGCGGCGTGAGTATCACTACGGCAAGCGTTATGGGCGCATTCACGCTGAGCATGAATATGAGTGTGCCTATTATGGTAAGTATTCCGGTAAAAAGCTGGCTGAAGCCCAGCAGCAGTCCGTCCGCAAACTGGTCCACGTCCGCAATTATGCGGCTCACCGTCTCGCCGTAAGGATGTGCGTCTATATAGCTGAGCGGCAGCTTCATCAGCCTGTCGAACGCTTCCGTGCGCATGTCCTTAACAACGTTATAGGTCATGGAGTTGTTTATTATGTTCATCAGCCATTGCGCAAGCGCGGCTATGGCCGCAACAACGGCTATTTTGGTCAGCTCCAGCATAATTTGGGCGTAATCCACGCTGCCCGGGGCAATTACGTTGTCTATCGCCCGCCCGGCCAATATGGGTACATACAGCGAAAGCCCAACGTATACCGCGCTCAGCAGTATGCTGAGCACCGCGTTCAGCCGGTAACGCGCTATGCGCCCAAGCACCTTTTTAAGCGTTGAGTTGTTTGCTTTCAGCTTAGGCATCGCGCTTCACCTCCTGCTCATACTGGGAATAGTATATTTCCCTGTAAACGGGGCATGTCTGCATAAGCTCATCATGCGTGCCAAGCCCTACCATTTTGCCTTCGTCAAGCACGGCTATCTTATCCGCATGCAGTATCGAGCTTGCCCGCTGGGACACTATGAACACCGTCGGCTTATAGCTAAGCGCAGCAAGCGAGCGCCGCAGCGCAAGATCCGTTGCGTAGTCAAGCGCGCTTGCGCTGTCGTCCAATATCAGTATTTCAGGCTTCTTTATAAGCGCCCGCGCTATGGTGAGCCGCTGCCGCTGCCCACCGGAAAGGTTCTTTCCGTTCTGCGCCACGGGTGAATCAAGCCCTTCGGGCTTAGCCTTAACTATTTCAAGCGCCTGCGCATCGCTCAACGCCCGCTCCATTTCTTCCTCGGTGGCATCGGCGTTGCCCCAGCGCAGGTTTTCGCGTATTGTTCCCTTGAACAGCACGGCCTTCTGCGGCACCATGCCTACCATCTCCCTCAGCGCACCGAGCGGATAATCTTTCACATCATTTTCCTTTATGTAAACATGGCCGCCGGTCGCGTCATAAAAGCGGGGTATAAGGCTGACAAGGCTTGATTTGCCGCTGCCCGTGCCGCCTATTATGCCCATTGTTTCGCCCTTTTTCACGCTGAAGCTTATGCCGCTCAGCGCAGGTTCGCCGCCCGTGGCATAGCCGAATTCAACGTTTTCAAAACGTACTTCCTCGTCCGTATCGATCTCTTTGGGCATTGTATCCGCGCCATGCATGTCGCTTTCCACGTCAAGCGCCGCGCTTACTCTGCCCGCGCAGGCAAGCGCCTTCGTTATGGTTATAATAAGCGAAGCAAGCTTAACAAGCTCCACCAGTATTTGGGACATGTAGTTATACAGCGCCACTACCTGTCCCTGAGTCAAAATGCCGCTGTCCACCCTCAGCGCGCCAACGTATATAAGCACCGCTATGCCAAGGTTTATCATAATATACGTGGCCGGATTCATAGCCGCGCTGACGCGGCCCACTATAAGCTGCAGCTTTGTGAGCGCTGCATTGCGCTCGCCAAACTCCCGCCGTTCCTCATCCTCCTTGCAAAACGCCCTTATGACGCGGACGCCGGAAAGATTCTCCCTCGTTATGCCAAGCACCTTGTCCAGCCGCGCCTGCACCTTTTTATACATCGGGATGCTCCAAAGCATTATGCCGAACACCACTATGGACAAAAGCGGTATAGTGACCACGAACATAAGCGCCGCCTTAACGTCTATCGTGAAGGCCATTATCATTGCGCCGAACACAACGAACGGCGAGCGCAAAAGAAGCCTAAGCGCAAGGTTCATGCCGGACTGCACCTGATTTATATCCCCCGTTATGCGGGCGATAAGCGTGCCGGTGCCCTGGGTATCGAGCTTTGAATAGCTGAGCGATTGTATATGCTTAAAAAGCGTGCTCCTCAGCTTTGCCGCAAAGCCTACCGATGCCTTAGCCGCAAAATACTGCGCCGTTATGGAGCACACCAGACCTACCGCCGCCAGCGCAGCAAGTATTCCGCAGCGCGAAAGTATAAAGCCGCGGTCCCCGTTGGCTATGCCTGTATCTATTATCTGCGCCATAACAAGCGGCACAAGCAGCTCAAGCGAAGCTTCCAGCAGCTTGAACAGCGGCGCCAGTATACCTTCCCTGCGGTAGTCCCGCATATATTTCCAAAGCTTCTTCACTCTGCCCTCCGTTACTCATCTATTTGAAAGTAAGATTATACCACAATCAGGAATACAAGGCCACCCGCTACAGATTTTTAGACCTCCATTCCCCTGAAAAGCAATGCGATTTGAACAGCAGCACAATATATCTGAAGCCTTTCGCCTCGTCCGTCCGTTGCCTTACGCCGCATCGGGTCAACTTCTCGGATATCTGCATTGCCATCTTTCGCAGAAAGCCTGACATTCTCAGGGCTTTGTGGCATATTATATTCAAACGTGGCATTTCTGTGAGCAGCGTTCTGGCGTTTGCTTGTGGCCGCGTCTTTTTTTCTTAATCCGGATGGGCTGCAAATATTATATATGTCAGCATATGGCTGTATAATATTTCAGGAGGAACAAAATGAGTTATGTAAGTGAAGCGCAGCAGCTACAGGCCGATACCGAGATGAAATTAACCCCCCTTTACAACAGGTATTCCGATTTAACGGCACTGAATAGCGCCCTGCTATATTAGCGCGGCGAGTTTTATTATCAGTTCAACCGACCCTACCGAATACCCAGCCGAAGCAAAGCGGCAGTCAGGATAACCGCCCATAAGGAACAGCAGCGGATAATCGCCCGGTTCCTTGAAAGCCGCGCGGGCGAGCGGCTCCTGCACCTCATCGGCATCTATATATGTATCTATCCTGCCGTATTTGTCCGCAAAGCGGGCATATGCCGGACTTGATGAACCACTGCTCGGCAGCACTATAACAACTCGGCAAACAGCGCTCAGCCTCTCATATGCATCATAAAGCTCGTTCAAAAAATGCTCCGTAGGCTCCCCTCCCGGCTGCAAAAACGCTATCAGCGCCGCATTCCCCGCGCATAAAGACGCAAGCGGGAACGCCTGTCCATGCTTATCATATACAATCGCATCGCACAGCGCCGTATGCCCAAGCAGTTCGCTAAGTTCTGCCTTAGGCCGCACAAGCGTAAAGCCCAGCCGTTCACCCTCGGCCAATTCAAATCTGTTGGCCACATATTGCTGATCCCCGCTCGGCAGCCTGTTCGTTACCATAAGCGCATATTTGCCCGCCGGAATATCCATGCAAAGCGGTAACTCGCCCATGTTCAGCGGCAAATATTCGCCGTCTTTAAGCCGCGTCAGCGCCCAGCTTTCGCCCTGTTTCAGCCCATCGCCGGCCAGTTCAAGTCTACCCATCGGAACGGCGTTAAGCGGCGTCCATCTTCCGTTTTGCATGTATTCCGCAGCGCCCGTCACTGGTGAAAGCCTTGCGGGCATACCGCTCAGCCTTAGTTTTGCAATGGCGGCGGAGTTTGCGTCCAGCATACTAAGCCCTTCTTCATCCCATTTGCATATAGGTTCCATCCCTATGTGCGGACACAGCACATAATTTATAAACAAGCTATCATCCATACCATGCTTATTCGGTAGCACGCGCTTCATATGATACATAAGCGTTGCTGCATCGGTATCGCGCATATCCTTTTCGCTTATGGTTTGGAGCATCTTCAGTGCATACGGCATATCCGCTTCACCCTGTGAAAGCAAAAATGCACCTATTTCATCCGCGTTGCCGCGCGCGGCGCGTATATACGGCAGCCATACTTCGCTGCATTTATGAGATGCCGTAAACTCATCATAATATGCGTTTATACGCCTTTCGCGTGTGCTTGCCGCGTTAGCCACGGCGGCTTTCATTTCGGTCTGCTTTGCCTTATCCGCCGCAGTACGGTTGGATGGCGCGCTTTGCGGCGCACGGAATATGCCCGAAGTATATCCCTGCACAAATTCGCCCAGTTCGCACATTACTTGTGTGCAAATTGATGTGTCTATGTCGCGCTCAAAATAGGCACCGTTATGCTCAATAGATATATGTATGCTGCCCTTACCGCAGCGCAGCTGCGCGCGGCCTTCGCCGTCTGTCGTCAGCACGGCAATGTCGCGATACGCGGCCATGTTTAATAGCTGTATATGCACCCTGGCGCCACAAACCGGCGCATTACCGCAAACTACGCTTATATTCAGTTCTACCGTGTCCGCATAGCGCGCGGTTTGGTTAAAAAGGTATGCCTCGCCGCGCTTTTCTATCAATTCTTCTCCTGCAAGGCCTTCCGCAGTATAGCTGCTGAACGCGCGCGAATGCACAAGCATCGCCCTGCGCGATGCCGCCATGAACCACCCACGGTCAAGCTCATATTCCGGTTCGCACGCGCCCATGTAATGCCAGCCGTCGCCCGTGTACACTTCAACCCATGCATGGTTATCGTCGCAATGGCTCCACCATGGGGAGTATACCTGCCGCGCCGGTATGCCTACGCTGCGTAACGCGCATACCGCGAATGCCGATTCTTCGCCGCAGCGGCCTATGCCCGAAAGATATGCGGTAATAGGCCCCTCCGTGCGATCGTCCGAAGAATGGTATGTTACTTGTTCGCAGCACCATAGGTTCACGCTCAGCGCCGCATCCGCTATGCTTTTGCCCTGTACGCGCGCTTTAAGCTTTTCCGCAAAAAAGCGCCTATGCCTTTGCGCACGCTCGTTATTAACGCGGGGACAAAGCACATATTGCGCGAATATATCCTCCGGTATATCAGCCCCGTATTGATTTGCCGCACGGGTCGCAAGCGCGGCGGCGCAGGCTTCTTCCATCCATTCAAACGGCGTGAAGCGAACATCGTCAAGCGGCAGCGTGCCGTAAAGATACTCAAGCGCAGTACGCATATCATCCTTCTGCGCGGCTATTATATCCGCCGTATTTTTGGCTATATATTCCCTTCGCGCGGCGTACTTGCGCGAAGAATACTGCCTGAATTTATCCGAAAACATGCCGTTTACTCCTTCAGCGTAAGTTTCAGTACCGTATCCGTGCCGTCAACAAGCGTTGGGTCCGGCCCAAGATCGGCAAAGGCCATGTCCGGATAATCGCTGTGCACCCAGCTGTGCGAAAGCGGAATCTCCCGCCCGTCCGAAAGCTGGCGTATTGATTCTATGCTTTGCGCATTTATGCCGAAAAGAGGCAGCGGCCCAAGTGTATTTTCATACACATGAAGATAAAGTTCGTTCCCCTTTTGCGTTATGCGGCCCCATTCGGGTTTAGGTATAGCGCTTTTGGTGCAGCCGTATATGCTTTGTCCATTCGCGCGCATAAAACGGCCTATCTCATCCAGCGTTTCCGCGGCGCGCGGCGGTATTACTCCGTTTGCATCCGGCCCTATGTTCAGCAGGAAATTTCCGCCCTTGCTTACGCATTCAACCAGCTTTTTTATAAGCATATCCGCGCTTTTATAATAATTATCCGTGCCGCAGTAGCCCCAGTTCTGGTTCATAGTGGCGCATACTTCCCAGTATACCGGATCATCCGCGGGGTCGAATATGCCGCGCGGAGGAATTATCTTTTCCGGACTTACAAAGTCGCCGTGGTACGGAGTTGGATGCCCCTGAGCAAGCGAGCCGAAGCCTTCGCCGCTGCACTCAAGGCGGTTATTCAATATTATGCTCGGCTGAAGCGTGCGCACCATGTTCACAAGCTCGCTCGCGCGCCACTTTTCACCACGCATATCGTCATACGAAAAATCGAACCACATTATGTCTATCTTGCCGTAGTTGGTGCAAAGCTCGCGCACCTGAGCATGCATATAGTCAAGGTAGCGTTCAAAATCGCGGCCTTCGTTCGCGTATTCGGGCCTGTTGCGCATGGGATGCTGCCTGTCCCCGTAATGCGGAAAGTCCTTGTGGTGCCAATCTATCAGCGAATAATACAGCCCAACATGCAGCCCCTCAGCGCGGGCGGCATAGGTAAAATCCTTCACTATGTCCCGCCCAAGCTTTGTATCGGTGGACTTAAAACCGGTCGTTGCGGTATCAAAAAGGCAAAAGCCGTCGTGATGCTTCGCCGTGAGTATTATATATTTCATACCGGCGCGTTTCGCCGCGCGCACCCATGTGGAAGGGTCGTAAAGCCTTGGGTCAAATTCGTAAAAATAGCGCATATAGTCGGCTTCTTCCATTTGCTCCGTACTGCGCACCCATTCGCCGCGCGCGGGTATGGCGTAAAGCCCCCAATGGATAAACATGCCGAAGCGCGCCTCAAGAAACCATTTCATGCGGCATTCGTATTCATTGCGGTCAAAGCTGTACATTTGCGTCTCCTTTCAGCATTCGCGCTATTTCTTCAACCTTATTTGGATCTATCAGCTTGTAGCAGCCCTCTTTCGGTATTTCGCTGGCTGTGAAGCATATTCCGTTGCTGTTCGCGGCGGACATATCATGTGCTATCATATGTGCGCTCATGTGTAGCTGCGTACAGCCTGTGCGCTCCAGAACAAGGCTCAAATTATTCGCGCGTATGCCGGAGCCTGGCAGAATCTCTATTCTTCCCGCCGCATAGCGGACCATTGCGGCTATCACTCCCGCCCCCTCCATGGCCGTTGGCCGCTGCCCGCTTGTTAGCACGCGCGTAACGCCGGATTCTATCAATATGTCCAGCGCCGCACGCCAGTCCGGCGTAACATCTATTGCTCGGCTGAACACGCTTTGCTTGCCGTAGTCTTTTGCCATTGCCGCAAATTCGCTTGTGCGCTCAGCATCCACAGTACCGTTTTCATGCAGAAAGCCGAAAACTATGCCGTCCGTGCCATGCTCAAGCATAAGCCGCGCATCCTCCTTCATAACGGCATACTCCGTATCCGTATAGCAAAAGCCGCCTTCACGGGGGCGCACCATGCCCATTATTTCAAGCGCGGGCGCTGCTTTCTTAACGGCGATAAGGCTGCCAAGCGTTGGAGTTAAGCCTCCGTGAAAAAGATCGCTGTTAAGCTCCACCCTGTTTGCCCCCGCACGGTATGCAAGAATTGCGTCCTCCACGCTGCCGCAGCATATTTCAAATAGCGTCTGCAAGGTTTGTTTCCCCTTTTATGTGATGATATTGATATGATACTTTGACTACGTACATTTTGTCAATTTGCGCTTATGCATGCTCAAATGAAGTTTTGATTTGGATATAAAGCTTGCGGGCAGATCGCTTATCGGTCTGCCCGCTCAGAAAGGAGGTACAGGCGGAGGTAAAATAAAAGCAAAACCCTCCGCCGCCACTAATGAAAAGACTTATTCGGCCTTAACCATGCCATCGCTCAGGTGCAGCACTTCATCCGCCTCGGCGGCTATGCCAAGGTCATGCGTAACTACTATTACGCAATATCCCTGCTCTCTGGCAAGCGTTTTAAGAATGTCTATTATGTTTTTCCCGTTTTCGGTATCAAGGTTGCCCGTGGGTTCGTCCGCAAGCAGCACCTTAGCGTCGCTTGCAAGGGCGCGCGCTATGGCCACGCGCTGCTGCTCTCCGCCGGAAAGCATATCCGGAAGGCGCTTGTAATATGTTTCGTCCAGCCCAACCGCGGCAAGCTTTTCCTTGGCGGTCTCCTTGGCCTTATGCGCGGATATTCCGCGAAGCGTCATGGGGTACATAACGTTTTCAAGCACGGTCAGCAGCGGGAAAAGATTGAAGCTTTGGCATATCAGCGCCACGTCGTCCATGCGGTATTTATCGCGGTTCAGCTCCGCCGTAGTCTTTCCGCCGAACTCAACCGTGCCGTCACTTGGCAGATCAAGCCCCGCAAGCATTGACAGGAACGTGGTTTTGCCGCAGCCGCTTTTGCCTACTATTGCGTAAAACTTACCGCTTTCGAAACTATATGTCACGCCGCGCACGGCATGGACGGTTTGATATTTGCTCTTATAGGAATAATGCACTTCGTTTGCACTAAGTATTGCCATTTGTCGTTTCCTCCTCCAATTATTGTTATTCTTTGTCCCGCAGTATGCTCATAACGTCCACGCGAACGCTCATCAGCGCGGCCGATGCTGCGCCCACAAGATAGCACGCCGCAACCAGTATAACAGCATCCGCGCTGAACCAATCCGCCCGCTTATACGGGATTATGAGCATTGCCACTATGCCAATTTCAATGCCTATTGCGCACAGTATTATCTGCTCCACTATTGCCTTCATTGTGACTGCGGCACGGCTTTCACCAAGCAAGCGCATAACAGCGTACTCTTGCTTCCTGCCGCGCGCCGTAAGGAAGCAAAGCAGGAAGCCCATCAGCACCACCAGCGCATACAGGAAAACATGCAATCCTTTAAGGAGTGCTATGTTCTTCTGTATCGGCGACACCGTGCCTATCATTATCCTGTCGTCCACGGCGGCGCGCACGCCGGTTGTGTTCACATTAAGCTGAAGGTCAACAAGCAGCTGCTTGAATTCATCTATTCTGTCGCACTGGCCTATTGTAAATGAAAGGTTACGCACGGTAAAGTTGAACGTTTTATCCCCTTCAAGCGCCCTGCGCATGGCCGCAAGCGGGCAATACGCATAATAATTCGAGCCATATATACTGCCGTACTGTATACCCGATGTAAGCGTATGCGTGCCTATTACCTTAAATGCTGCCACGACACGGGCCTTGTCGCCCGATTTATATGTCCCTTCCGGCCAAAGGCGGCGCAGTATCATCTGCACCTCGTCCCCAAGTGCAGCGCCGCTGTCCTCAGGTACTATGCAGACCATTTCTTCCCCGCGCAGTGCGTCCGCATCGTACCCATCCAGCCATGTTATCGACTCGCTTAAACGCGAAAGCAGCGAATCGGCATAAAGGTCGTTCACGCCATACATGTTTATGGTGCTGTAGCTTCCCCATTCAAGCTTTTTCAGCAGCGGGCCGGTTATCTGCTCGCATTGTTTTTCGTATGAGTAATCAACAAATGTGGGATCAGCATTGCATTGCTCCCTTATAGCCACATCCACAGGCATAACCGGGCAATACGAATACGCATAATATTCTTTAAGAAAGCCCGAATCGACTATCGCATCATAAATATCCAGCGGGATCTGAGGATCATCATATCCGCTGGCATTAACAAGCCAGCCGGACACCTCTATGGATTTATACGCGGCCTCCAGCTCCTCCTCTGAATCCGCAATAAGTCCGGGGTAGAGCAGCATGAATACCGACGTAACGGCGATAAGCAGCACTATCAACGAATTGCCCAGCCATCTTCTGCGCATCATGCTCAGGTATAGGTTTAGACCCTTCATATACTATCCTCCTTACGGATAATAATATTCACTTTGCCTTAGGCTAACGCCTTTTCATTTTTGCGGATGCATATGCGCCCGCGATCACCCGCTCAACTTAACAAAAAGCAACTAAACGATATCACGACGGTTTATATAGCGAAAATTCATGCTTATAATATCACACCAGACCGAATTTGTAAAATATATAATTTGATTTTGAGCGTTTTATTTTAGAAAACCTATAAATGCCGCTCAACGCAGCCGTAAGCGGCAAACTGGAGATGCTGGTAATACACGACCAAGTGTGATTTCAATCCACGCTCCCCACGAGGGGGAGCGACATGGACATACACAGGCGGCGGCGCAGAGGATTTGCGATTTCAATCCACGCTCCCCACGAGGGGGAGCGACTATTATAAGGGACGGCTTCAGCCGCGAAGAATTTGTATTTCAATCCACGCTCCCCACGAGGGGGAGCGACCGAGCTGATAATGAGCGATGCTATAAAGGACTACAATTTCAATCCACGCTCCCCACGAGGGGGAGCGACAAAACCGCCATTCCGTCTGCTCCGGTAACGGCGGATTTCAATCCACGCTCCCCACGAGGGGGAGCGACCCCAAGAGGCGCACAATGTAGGCTATGTAATGGGCATTTCAATCCACGCTCCCCACGAGGGGGAGCGACGCGATTGGCGAGAACTGCTATATCTCATGCATACATTTCAATCCACGCTCCCCACGAGGGGGAGCGACTATGACTCATGCAATGCCAAACCGTGTAACCAAATTTCAATCCACGCTCCCCACGAGGGGGAGCGACCAATTCTTCGCGCCCTCGGTATTACTACGATTGAAATTTCAATCCACGCTCCCCACGAGGGGGAGCGACTCATCACCGCCGACGCAGAAAAGGCCAAGCGAATAATTTCAATCCACGCTCCCCACGAGGGGGAGCGACTAAACATATAGGTCTTGTCCGTCAGCTTAACGGATTTCAATCCACGCTCCCCACGAGGGGGAGCGACCTTGCGGTAGGTCTTCTCTGTGTCGCCGCTGTTCGGATTTCAATCCACGCTCCCCACGAGGGGGAGCGACTTGAAGGTCGTTTCAGCCGGTTTCGCGCCGGGGATATTTCAATCCACGCTCCCCACGAGGGGGAGCGACTCTTTTTCCACAACGGCTCGAAAATCTTGTTGAATTTCAATCCACGCTCCCCACGAGGGGGAGCGACAGCGGAAAAGTGCATTTGTATACAGCATTTCCGCGAATTTGCTGAATATTATCCATTGCGGCACGGTGACGCGCGCTGTATCGCGCCGCAGGATTGCATTATTCAGGCTTTTTTCGGTGCGAAGAAGCGGTGTTTTTATGTACGCTTATGCTTCGCACTAAAGAATAAAGGTGTCCGTGGGTAAATATGAGCTTTTCGCGCCAAAGTGCTCTATCTTATTCTCGAAATTCTTTCCGAGATAATAGAACCTTAGACTATCTTTCTCTTTATCCATTATGGCACACAATCGTGCTTTTAGCATACGGCATTGTGCGGAATCGAGCATACATTCAAACACCGAATTCTGCACGCGCTGACCGTAGTCTACGCATTGCTTGGCTATCTGGCGCAGCCTCCGCTTGCCGTCGGCATCTTCTGTATTAACATCATATGTTATCAGCACAAGCATTTTCACTCCCCCGTAGCTTTATTTCCACAGAAACGGCGGATAGTCGTCCAAGTCGCCGCGAAGATAACGTCCGAGCAGCTGCGCCTGAATATACGGTATCAGGCCCCATTTAAGCTTTTCACCAAGGTACGGATGCTTCAGTTCTTCCCTTTTCTTATCCTGCCAAGCCTTTATGAAGCTTCTTCTGCCCTCATCGGTAAGCAACACCGCGCCGCTGTCCTGCATCACAAAATCCGTCTTTTTCACCATGCGGTTGTTTATCAGCTTCAGCACAAATCTGTCCGCCATGCACGGCCGCAGTTCTTCCATCAAGTCAAGCGCAAGTGATTCCCGCCCCGGCCTGTCCCTGTGCAAAAAGCCAACGTATGCGTCAAGTCCGCTGCTTTCAAGCGCCGATGCACAATCGTGCGCAAGCAGGCTGTATGCAAAGGACAGCATTGCGTTCACCCGATCAAGCGGAGGCCGTCTGCTCCTTGAATTGAAATAAAACACATCCTTCGCGTTGAGTATCATTTCGCCAAACGCGCCGAAGTATGTATTCGCACCGTTGCCCTCTATTCCGCGCAGACTTTCCATATTTTCCGCCGAAATCGCCTGCGGCAGGAGTGCCTTTATGCTCTGCGATGCCTCCGCCAGCTTCGTATCGTCAACGCGCATGCCGTGGTCTCTGCGCGTGCGCTCTATGCTCCACCTTGAGTTATACAGCTTTGCAAATATCATCGTCCGCGCAATTTTGCAGCTTGCGTGCATATCGTCCGCCGTTCTGTATTGAGTGCGCCGCAGCAGCACATTCCCGCTTATTTCGCCGGATACCTGCGCAAGGAACCGCCCGTTCGGCGTGCAGAGTGCGAACCCCACACCGCGCTTGGCGCATGCACCCATAAGCGCTGGTGATGCGCCGGCATATGAAAACGATACTATGCCCTGCAATGTGTGCAGCGGATATCTGGCAACCTCCTGCTTGTCCCGCATTGCAACCACGTTTTCACCTTCAAGCGACAGGTATATGTCCTCCGAAAGCACATAAAACGTATTAAGGAACCTTTTCATGTGATCTCCTCCATCGCCGCCCTTATGTACGCGCCGACAGAGCGCTTTTTCATGAGCGAAGGCAAGCACAGTTCATTCAGCGAACATGCCGCGCAGGACTTTGTCGGCTTTACCTTCGGCGTATAGCCGCGGCTATACATATCGTGCATTTCGGCTATCGCCTCAAGCACCTCCTTGCGCAGTTCGTCCGTGAAGGTTATTTCCATGCGCCGCCTCGGCATGCCGTAAAACAATGCACCGCGCTCTATTTTACAGCACAGCATATGCTCAAGGCACATAGCCTGCGCGCAAAGCTGTAATGTGTCCCCCGTGTCCGTCCTGAATTCGCCGCGCTTGTATTCCACGGGATACGGCTGCCACAGCCCTTCTTTACCGCGCATTGGTACTCCGATGCTGCCTTTATGGAATTCCAATGCGTCGCATTGACCGGATATGCCAAGTTCTGCCGAGTGCACATATACACCGCGCCGTATAATAACATCGCCGCGGCTTTCGTTAAATTCCGCGTCATGCACATGTTCGTGCATCAGTTCGCCGTCCACCGTGCGGTAGTTCTCCGCCCACAGCTTTTCTATGTGTATCAGCGCCCATTGCCTTCGGCAGAACCTGAAATGCTGTAGCCCCGATATCTGGAGGTAATCCTCCTCACGATAGTCGGTTATATTCTTATGCATTCAACGCCCGAGGGGAGCGCTGCTTCATCAACCGAAACATTGTAATCCGAATACGCGCGCGGCGTATCCACTCCTTCTCTGCGCTCAGCCTTTACCAAATCGAAAAGCTTATATGCCGGCGCGTTGCCAAGCTCCGAATCATGCTTGAACACAATAAGTTCCCTTGTGGCCATTTTCCCGCGCGCGGCTGCATGGTCAACTTCAAACATATTCATTATCGCCTGCCACAGCAGTTCAAGATCCTCCTCCGAAAATCCGGTGGTCTTGCGCGCAAGGTTGGCAGAAACGTAGCCTTCCGCCCTATATAGCGCATAAGGAACAATATATTTGCGGCCCATCTCCGTGCCCTTCTTTTCGGCGTCCGCCTCCGTTGTTATGGCAACGCGGGTTATTGTCACTTCCTGCGGCATTATCGGGTCAACGCTTTTTGCAAAGCTTAGCTGCACGGGGCCGCGCACCTGGCCGCAGTTTAGCTTGTCCTTCACAAATGTTGTCATCACGGCGCCGAACGTACGGATATCATAGAAGTTTTTGCACATGAAGTCCCGTATTTCAATGTCCAGATTCTCTTTCTTTTTCTTCGCGTCCGCAACCTTTGCCGGCTCTATTCCAAGATAGTCGTATGCTTCGCGGTCGCTCCTGTTCAGCGGCACGTTATCCTTTATATATATGCGGTAGCCGCTTTCGCCTTCCTTTATCGTTTCCACATAGTTGCGTATTTTGCGCTTCAGGCAAACGTCCGTAACCAGCCCGTAGCCGGTTTCCGGATCTATGCGCGGCATGTTTCCGGAATCGGGATCGCCGTTGGGATTGCCGTTCTCCACGTCAAACAGTATCACGAAATCGTAGCGGTTCTTAATAGCTTCCATTGTTACCTGTACTCCTTTTTAGTATAAAACCATTGTTTTTGATGATAATAGCCAAGATCGAACGAGCATTGTTCCTGCGATGTATGCTTTATCGGGTACGTTTCGTCAAATACATCTTTTAGTTTACCAACTTCCATGTCGAACCACCTTGCTCTATCTTTATTAAGTCTGTAGAGTTTGCGAAGATGGCTTTGATACAGCCCATTCAGCAGTTTGAATGTCCGTGCCGGAGTAGACATGGCGGAAATATAATATTTATCCACAATCGTGGCATTTATTTCCGGGTTGACCTCCTTCTGCACCTTTTCATAATAGGCAAACAGCCTTCCGAGCGTATATGGTATGTTTGTGCTTTGTTCATTAAGGCTCACCGTCAATACCTCCTTTGGACAGCCCTTATTTGTGTTTTTCAGATAATATGCCTTGATTATCGCCGCGCGGCCGCGGGTTATGTTCCGTTCGGCCCTTATGCGCAGCATTGCCCCGTTCAAAAGCGCCGCCGGATATGCCGTGCCTGCGAATATCGCCCGCGCCGTGGACTTCGCAAGCACGGAGCTTGGTTTTTTATCCTGGGATTTCGGGTTCACGGTTTCATTCAGCATGGCCCATATGGGCAGGGTGTCGAATTTATCGAACTTGCTTTTAACTATCTCCATGCGCTCGTAATGCTCGTTCACGTTGCGTATAAAGCTGCCGAATTCGTTGCGCAGGAAAAAGCTTACCGATAGCCGCGCTGCGTTCGGAGCAATTCCAAGCACATAATACGGCCGTTTCGGGTCTATTTTCAGTTCATTGCAATACTTGCCTTCCGTTATTCGCTTTACCGCCGCGTAAAGGTCGGCGTCGCTCAGTCCGGTGTTGTTATCGTCCCCGAACATCCACATATTGGTCAGCCCGTTATACTGTTCCTCCGCTCCTTCAGCCCAGCATACAACGGTAGTATCGCCTATGCGGTGCACGTTTTCCTTATCGGACAGCAGATAATTCAGCGCGGATGTGTACGCAAACGCCGCGTACTTGCCGACAGGCGCATTGTAGTTCTGCTCCTTCCCGTATGAGCAGAATGCGGACGCATTGAACGATACCAGCGCCGCGCCGCTCGACTGCGCATCCGCAACGCCTTTTATTGCCGGATGAGTTGGTACAATAACGTCATCTTTCCCCGTAACAAGGCATTGCATCCGTTCTCCGTCGCTGCTGTCATAATATTTCTGCCATGCGGCCTTTATCTCCGCGTCCTCGGCAGCAAGGCGACCGTTTACATAGAACGTTACATTGCCACCTTTGTACAATTCATTCAGATTTTCGACTATCAGCGGATGCTCGGCAGCCAACGCGGGCTCCCACCCATCAAAGAAGTTAAGTATCGCCCTTGCCGCCGCGGTGTCTATACCGTCAAGCAGCTCACGGTGAAAGCCTTTGCATGCTTCAAAGCATTCCTTAGCGCGTTCAGGTTTACCCTTGCCGTCTATACCCAGCATATATGCGGAATTATCCCAAAGAAAATTCGACGCAATGCCGGAGGAACGTTTCACAGCCGCGGGCAATATTTTCTCCATAGGCACGGATTGCGTCTTTTTGCCGGAAATAATCTCCTTGAACTGAGGGATAAAGCCAAGCAGCGTGCCGTCCTCGTCAATCTCCAGCAGATAGCTTATCTTCACTGCGTTCCAGCCTTCGCGCGCTATTTTGCCCTGCTCCGCCAAATCTTCATATAATTTAGTCAGCGCCTGAAGTATCATGACTTCACCCCCTCGCTGCCTATCGGCGGAACGGTTATGACCCCGTCCTTCATGCTCGCCCTGAAGAACATCGGCCTGATTCCGTCATCGTTTGAATAATCCATATCCAGCAGCATCCAGCCAAGGTCTCTTTCGCCTTTCAGCTCATCGGGGCAAGACGGCATCTCCTCGCAAAGACCAAACCTCGCCGGAAATTCCCGCGTACCCAAATACGGCTGATGATAGCACTGGCCTTTCTCCGCGCGCCGCTTTACCATCTGCTGAAACTTTGCAGGATTATCGCTTGCGCTGGTCTGCTCGGTCATGTCAAAATGCGCCTCTATCACATAGTGCACATCCTTCAGCACCATCGCCGCGCGCTGCTGTATGCTTTCGGGCGTTGCAATGTACGCTTCGCCGCTGCCTTTTTCCATTATTGTTTTAAGCTTGCGGCCGCTCACAACGTCCTTGACCTCGTTACGCCTTATATTTGTAAAGCGTATAGGCGCACGCACATAGATTTTGTCTATGTGCCATCTCAGCCCCGGGTGCCACAGTATTGCTTCAACTATTCCCCGCGCCGCCGACGGAGTCATCACGTCGTAACTCACGCGCTCCGTTTTAAGCTCGGGTCTGCTGAAGCAGGCGTAGTCGCCCCATACTTCTATCCTTACAGACAAGATATCACTCCTTTCGCTGTTTATCATCGTCATGTTAACCATATATTACCATCGCCGTTGCGATTTGTCAACTTCATTTGTCTTTATGTTTTAATTCATTTGAATTTACGTTTGTATTCGCACAGCATCCATGCTATACTGTGTTGTCGAGTTTTGCCTCGGGGATTGAAACATTTGTCTTTATGTTTTAGCAACAGGGTCAATGGCGCAAGTTTTCTTGCGCCATTGGCTTATATCATAAAATTTGCGTCGCTGCTCTCCTCTATCCTCAGCCCCATTTTTTCATCATAAATGCCCGTGTTTATCAGCACGGCGTTTTCATCGTCTATCATTTCTACGCAGCCCGAATAATAGAGCGTTTCAAACTGGTTTTCGTATATAGTCACTCCGTAGCGGCCCGCCTCCCTGAATAGCTTACGGGACTTTTCGCCGCTTCTCAGCCGCGCAATGCTCTCCACGCCTTTGCCAAGCGGTATGTATACCGTCCGCGTGTTCTGGTCAATTATGCGGAACTTCTCGGCAACCGTTTTGAACGGCATCATGCCGTAAACCTTGTCCTTTTCAAACGCCTCCACCACACGCGCCTTGTCCGTCCCGTCGCCGAGATAAGCCCTATACGTATTGAAATACTTGCGCACAACCTCCGGCGAATCTATGTCCTCCTCCCTGCGCATGGCGCTGTTAGCTGCGGATATGTTTGTCTTAAGCATTCTCGGCGCACGGTGTTCGCCCGTAAATACGGTAACCATGCTCTCCTCGCGGTTACGCTTGCCTTCGCGGTTGCATCGCCCCGCCGCCTGAAGTATGGAGTCAAGCCCGGCCATTTCCCTATATACCGTCGGGAAGTCTATGTCCACGCCCGCCTCTATAAGCGACGTTGAAACAACCCTGCATACCTCGCCGTCTGTCAGCCTTTGCCTGATAATGTCTATGGTTTTTTGCCTGTGTTCGGGGTACATCAGCGTGGACAGATGAAACCTGCCTTCCTTGGGCAGCTTATTAAACACGGCCTGCGCCGCCTTGCGCGAATTGACTATGCATAGCACCTGCTCATGCCCGCCAAGCCGCGCCGCCAGCGCCACATCATCCAGCTCACCTGCCTGTTCAAATGTGACCCGTTTGAACTGCTCATATGTCCGCCTAACTTCCGGACATATCTCTTTTATCGCTATGTTTGGCGCGTATTTTACAATATAATCGTCCACCACCGGCTGTGTTGCCGTGCATAACACGGCGGTGGAGTTGAAATGCGCACACAGCGTGCTTATTGCCGCAACGCAAGGCAGCAGATTTTCGCTTGGCATCATCTGCGCTTCGTCAAATATAATTACGCTGTTTGTTACATTGTGCAGCTTTCGACATTTTGAGGAGCGGTTGGCATAAAACGATTCAAAGAACTGCACCGCCGTGGTCACCACCACCGGCGCATCCCAGTTTTCCGCCGCAAGCGCGCTTTTGTAGTCAGCCGAATCGAAGCTTTTATCTTCCTTATCGAATACTATGCCGCTGTGATGCTCCAGCACGTTTTTATCATGCAGTATTTCCCTGAACACCTTGGCATTTTGGTCTATTATGGAGGTGTATGGAATTACGTATATTATGCGCTGCATGTTATGTTTCACTGCATGCTTCAGCGCAAACGCGAGCGACGCCGTGGTTTTGCCGCTGCCGGTTGGTGCGCTCAGCGTGTATATTCCCTTTGGACCTTCGCCCGCAGCAAGACATGCAGAAAGTATTTCCCAGCGTTTTTTGTTCAGCTCACTCTGCGGGTTAGCCCACGGAGCAATATGCTTTTCAAAATATGCCAACAGCGTTGCCATATCATCGTATTCTTCGCGTGCAGCCCTCCCGCCGGACATGAAGTTTTCCGTATCCAAATAGTCCGCATCAACAAGGCATGAGTATAGCATTCTTATCCAAATGGATTCATAAAACCTGTCCCCGTAGAAATTCGGCCTTTGTGGGGCTGTTATCGGCCTATCCATGCCGCGTGGCTCTTCTATACCGCCGTTTATTGCCTTTTTCATCCTGCCGAAGAATGTGCTGTCCTCCGGCGTGTCCATTTTAGCATTACCCACGTCCGGTAATCCGCCGTGATGCCCCGCAATGCATATCGCTTCGTGCACGGCGTTAGCCCTGAAGCATTCAAATGCGCCCGCCGTTGAATGGTCAACTGCCGGCCCGCCGCGCAGCCTTCGCTGAAAGCCCTGAGTGTTTTTGCCGTCATCATGCCGCATCGCTTCAAGCTTGGCGTGTTCTTCCGCGCCAAACTGCGCCGCAAACTTTGCGCACAGTTCCGCCGTGCCGCGCTCATGTTCATCAACCGTTTGTTTTCTTCCGTCTTCCGCAATATGCGCCAAGAATACCGTTTCGTCCATATGCTGTTATCTCCCGGCCTATGCGGCCATGCTCCGCTTGTTCAACTGTGCCTTAGAGTTCAAATACTGTGCCTGTGTTATATTGTTATTATATCAACATTATTTATTGTTAGCAATGCCAATCTTTATTATATTCCCGCCATTTTAATAAATTCTGATATTTATTTTGCCAATGTTATATGGACGTAATTGGGCAAATATAATAAAGATCCCCCCGCATAGCTGGGGGGGATCTTTATTTGGTGCCGGAAGTGGGAGTCGTTCGGCGATACTGGGGCAGTATCGCCGCCAACCCGGGGAACTCAAAAAGTATTCACTGGATACTTTTTGCCCTTCGGGACGTTCCCTTCGAGTCCCGCTTATCTCTTATCAACATCAAAAAAGAGTCCGTGGCTGAACACGAACTCCGTATCTGGTGCAACAAGGCAATCCAAATCCGAACCGTTTTTGTTGCTGATAGCTTCCTGCAATTCCGCGAAGGTGATGGTTTTCGTGCCCTCCTTGTAGTTGAAGGTGATCACCATTTTATCATCGTACAGGAAAATCGCATTGATGAAGGTGTCTATGAGCATCTTGCGATGACTCTGTTGCCGCACGTCCAGCTTGCGGAAGCGGTGGAGCCAGAAGGTCATAAACTCCGCGCTGACCTTGGGCTTTGCCAGCTTTTCGCAGGCAAGCCTGTTTTCAAGCTCGTCGCGGCGGTTTTCCAGCTCCTCCAGCCGCTCCTTTGTGGAGCGCGTCAGGACGCCCTGCTGGATGGCGTTGAGTAGATTGCTGATGGCGGTTTCCGCTTCACGGAGCTGCTGCTCATACAGCGGCACGTTCACATTGTCCCTGTCCTGCAAGTCCATGAGCATGGATACGATGGCTTCTATCGCTTTGTCGTCCATGACCATTTTCATGGTTTCACCGACCACCAAATCCTCGATCCATTCCTTCCTGACAGGCTTCTTGTGGCACTCGGTGCGCTTCTTTTTGACGGAAACGCACTTGTAGTAGTGATGCACCTTTCCCGTGCGGCTTGTGCCGCTCTCGCCGCAGAGATACGCCCCGCAGTAGCCGCAGAACAGCTTGGTTGTCAGCAGATAATCGTCCTCGGCCTTGTGACGCGCCGGGGCCTTTTTGTTCTTCGCCAGCTTCTCCTGCACCCGGTCAAAGAGGTCTTGCGGTACGATGGCGGGGATGCCGTCCGGCACGATCACATCGCGGTATCGGAACTCCCCGATATAGCGCCGGTTGTGGAGTATATGCCCCACGCTGTTGAAGGTCATTTTCTGCCCCCGCGTGTTGGTAAGCCCCTGCTCGTTCAGCCAATTCATAATGGAGGAAATGGTTTCTCCGCCGTCATATCGCTTGAAGGCTTCCAACACGAACGGCGCGGTCAGCGGGTCGATCTGAAAGTGCTGTTCTGCGTCGATCACATAGCCAATGGGCATCATGCCGCCGTTGAATTTACACTTGAGGGCGTTGTCCGTCATGCCGCGAATGACCTTCTCGGACAGCTCAGCGGAGTAATATTCGGCGTAGCCCTCCAGCATGGATTCAAGGATGATGCCCTCCGGCCCGTCGGAGATATTCTCCTTGACGGATACGACCTTCACGCCGTTCTTCTTCAGAATCCGCTTGTAGTGGGCGCTGTCGTAGCGGTCACGGGAAAAGCGGTCGAGCTTCCATATCAGCACCACATCGAAC
>MSGS01000068.1 GCA_001940855.1 Christensenellaceae bacterium Phil1
CGGACTGATAGAGAGGAGCATATTGCCCAAAGTTTGGAATGCTACTGTCTCCGGTCGTATAGA
Source organism: Christensenellaceae bacterium Phil1 (assembly GCA_001940855.1). Classification (GTDB taxonomy): domain Bacteria; phylum Bacillota; class Clostridia; order Christensenellales; family CAG-138; genus Phil1. Next base: position 64 of record MSGS01000068.1, read on the forward strand.
GAATTTGCTGACCATCCACCGTGTACCAGTATTCATCAGCGGAAAAGACATGTCCTTTTCTACTCACTGCGACGGACTTATACTCTCCTGAAACCAGACAGTACAGGCTGTTTTGATTATCATAGTATTTCCTGTTGTCCCAGCCGGAAATAGCGGTATATACCATCTTCTGTTCTACGGAAACGGCAATATACTCGTTATTATTCAGCTTGTGCCACAGGTTCTCGCTGCCACCATTGTGCCTGAGCGGATAATACTCGTCATTATGATAGTTGCGACTGTTATATCCTCCGGTTCGGTATGCCGTGTATGTATAGCCACCTATCGGCTCTTTCATCGAGCCGGACTGGTCGATAACAAGAACAATATCAGTGGGGATATCCGTTTTCTGCTCCGTAATGACCTTAGAGCCGGTGGCGAAGGCTTCCAGCATGATGGTGTAGGAACCGTCATCGTTGGCTGTCGCCGTCTTGCTGATCTTCATGCCACTGTCGGGCTCATTGTCCGCATAGGCTCTTGTGCTGGGCACGATCAGCGCGCAGAAAAGAGACAGGCACAAAAGCAGCGATAGAATCTTCGTCTTTTTCATTCTCTGCCTCCTTAATTGCCGCCGGTGACGGGTTCGCCAAAGGGCGCAACATTGGTATAGTTCACCGTAGGACGGTAAATCTCACTCTCCACGGGAGGTTCGGATTCTTCAATAACGATGGCGGGCAAGGGCGCGGGCATCAGCTTATCCATGTACGCCTCCACCTGTGCGACCTGCTCCTCCGACAAAGACTTCAGTACATCCTCCGGGGTTGCCTTGATAATAGCCTCGATCTCCTCCAGCGTCTGGCAGGCCATAAGCCGGTCAAACAGGTGGCAGGGACATTTGCAATCCTCGCCGGTGCAGCCCTCTGTGCAGGTATCGATATGCTTGGAAGCATTAGATACGGGCTTCACATACAGCGGGCAGCCCTCCTTATGCGCCTTGCCCTCGGCTGCGCCGCAGGTGCATTCCTTGGGAGCCTCAGTCTCGGCAGGCTTCTCCGTTTCCGCAGGCTTTTCCGTCTCGGAAGGCTTCTCGGTTTCGGAGGGCACGGGAGTCTCCGTCGGCTTGGGCTCCTCCGTGGGCGCGGGCGTTTCCGTTACCTCCGGCGTGGGAGTCGGGGTTTCTTCCGCGACCGTAAGCTCGCCGTTTGTAGCGGTCTGATCGGTAGAAAGCGCCAGCGTGCCGGGAAGCACTACTCCGATAACCAGCACAAGGCTGATAATCAGTGCGAATCCTTTTTTGTTCTTCATAGCGCTGCCTCCTTACGAATTGGGCCATCCCTTGGCGTCCATAACGGTATCGCCGTTGTTGGCGGTCTGCACGGCCTGGGCGGAAATATCCACCGTTGCCGTGGCGTTCTGGTACTCGTTGCCCATGTCGGGCTTAAATGTTACAGCGGTGAAGATGGGCGCGGTGACTTCTCCGGGTTTCAGGGGCTTGGAATAATAATAGTAGCCGTCCTTTTCCGTCCAGTCGGCGGTGTTGAGCGTCAGCTCCACCAGACTGGTATCCGGCGTACCCTCGCCCTGAAGCTTGATGTTCTTTTCGACCTTTACCCGTATCCATGCGTCAGATGCACCGGTGTTTTTCACCTCCGCGATCTTGGTGACGGCGGCATTGGGCATCACGCCGGTCAGGTTTTCAAAGGGCTTGGTTTTCTCCATGTCCGCCCATTCCTGCACGGCGATTTCCACGCCGCCGGTGGTGATGACATTATGCGCCTTCCCCTCGGAGGTGAAGTACGCAAGGGTTCCTGCGGCAAGCGTGGCGATGCAGATCGCCAGCACCGACAGGATCAAGAGTTTTCGCTTCATAGTCCTTAGCTCCTCTCAAGCTGGTTTTTGCCATATCACCCATAAGGGATATGAAAGCAGGTTTCTATGATCGTGTCAGACCATATGAGAACATCCGGTCTTGCCGGGTGCTCTCATATGGCCTGCACCCCGAAGGATGCAGACCATATAAAGATTTTTGGAATTACTGCCAGTTGGAAGCAGTAGTGCCCCAGGGGTTGTACTGAGCGCCAAATGCAGCCTCCATGGCGGCGGTAGCATTGTCAAAGCCCTCGGCCTGGCAGGCAACGGCGAACACCGGGCAGGAAACGCTGTTCCAGTTCCAGCCTTCATCGAGAGTGACTTCCTGGCCAAACGCATAGCACTTGCCATCCTTCATATCGAAAGACTTGTCCAGATACACACCACTAACGAGCTGCTCGGTGGTAGCACCGGCTTCAACAGCCTGATAGTAGTCGGCAAAGTAAACGTTGTAGGCAATGCCGTCAATAGTGGTCTCAAAGTAGTTCCACTTGTCGCCATGCTTCCAGTTCCACTCAACGCCGTAAGTAGAGGTAACGGTGCCATCTTCACCAACTTTGTTGCCAAAGTTGAAATGCAGGACGTTCAGGCCAGCATTGAAGGTCTCATAGCCATCGTCCAGAGCGGAGGGAATGGCAAAGTAAGCGCGGATGTAAGCCTTTTCAGAACCGGTGTTCTCGATGGTGACCATCTTGTCAACATAGTTCTTCGCGGTGGGCATACCGAGGGCATCCTTCTCGCCCTGCGCGGAGCCGACGATGGGGTACAGCTTCTTGTCCTGGGTGAAGTCCTTCTTGCCGCCATTGCCGTCACGCTCTTCCTCGATCAATTTGATCGTGACGTTTCCGACTGCAAATGTGTTGGTGGCATTGTCAGTGTCGGTGAAATAGGCCAGAGATGCGCCCACGATAGCGATAGCGACCAGCGCTACGCACAGGAAAATCGCGGTCAGTTTCTTTTTCATGTACTCGGTCTCCTTAAATAAGTATTTGGTATCTTGTCTGCGCCCGCGCGCAGAGGGTTACTTGTTTGCGATGTTGTTCCAAGCCTCAGAAGCACTAAAAGTCTCAGTAGCGTTCTTATGGAGCTGAGAGGCGTAGGCCGTGATCGTCAGGGTGGGCTTTACAGCGCCTTCTGCATCCAGAGCGTTCATCTGCTCCTTGGTAACAGAACCCTTAACAGTGACCTGATCGTCCTTCAGGACGCTGTAAGCTGTGCCGATCTGATTGGTGGTGCCATCAACAACACGGTAGTAGACCGTTTCGGTAACACCATCGAGCTTCGTCCATCCGTCAGCGATAACATACTCAAGGTAGGTATCGAAATCTGCGGACTTATCCAGCTTCACAAACAGGTAGCACTCTTCGGAGCCAGCCAGGACAGTCGCCTTGGGGTTCTTGCTGATGGTGTAGCCTGGAATCATTTTGTACTCCGTGCCGGTGGTCTCTTTCAGCTCGACCTTGATGTCGCTGGTGGTAAAGGTATTCGTTACCACATCAGACTTCGCGGTCAGCCAGGCCAGTGTACCGGCGACAACACAGACAACAAGCAGAGTCAGTGCCAGCACCAGTGCCAAACCTTTCTTCTTCACGTCGTTTTCCTCCTTTCCTATGGTTTTTGCGATGGGGTTTTATTCCAACAGATGTTTGATGCATCTGTTGGAATCATAAGAAATTAGTTGAAAGCAGCCCAGGCAGCTTCTGCGTTGGCGAAGCCGTCAGCCTGAATGGCGTAAGCATTGACGGTGATGGTCATGCCCTCGATGGTTGCAAGCTGCTCATTCGTGATGGTGCCGGGAACGGTGATGGAATCAAACAGAGCGTCCAGCGCAACATCAGCGGTGGGAGCACCGACGGTCTCCTTGTACCAGAACTCGTAGGTACGAGTGTTCGCGGTATCATCCTTGGTGTTGCTCTTGTAGATCCAGTTCGCAGCGTCATAGCCGTTGAAAATGTTGGTCAGGGTTGCACCATTGGGGTCAAAGATGGCATCCAGCTCTTTAGCCTTGGAGAAGGTGACCGTCATCTTGATGTAGCTGCTTTCGCTGCCGTTCAGAACGGTGACCATGGGGTCTTTGTTGTAGGTGTGGCCGGGCAGCAGCTTGTAGTTATTGGCCTTGACACGATCAGCGCCTTCAACCAGAGAGCCGTCAGTATTCGCCTTGGCCTCGTCCAGCTTGATTGCTACGGAGCCGACGGTAAATGTGTTTTCGACCGACGCGGTCGAGGTCAGGAACGCCATTGTTCCCAGCACTGAGGCGGTAACAAGCAACACCGCACAGAGGGTCAGGAGCAGAGCCTTACTTCTTGTTTTCATCACGAAAACCTCCTAAAAATTTGTTATATAGGGAGCCTTGCGGCATTGCCCTTAAATAAATGTGAAGCGCTTACTGCGCGTCCCGTTCTGCTTCCCGCTTTATCAGCTCCTGCCGGAGCGCATCGGCGGCAGCTTTGTCAAAGCGCCCTGCCTCGACGGTCTGACGAATGGTCTCCACCTCGTCGTCTGTGAGCAGGTTATCGGTTTTCCGACGAATCTCGTCGGTCAGGCTTTCACCGGCAGGTTCTTCTGGGGCGGCATCGACCGCAGCGGCCTTGTGCGCCGCGGCATGAGCGCCTTTCTTGCGTCGGGAAGACTTTTTCTTTTTGTTCTCGTCCTTGTCTTTGTCGTCTGCAAAAATGTCGGGGATGAACACAAGCAGCAGCAGGACAGCGCCCGCCGATATGGCAATGTACATTCCGGGCGGGTGCTGGATATAATCCGCAACATAGCCGAGATACGGAATAGAGAAGATCGGCGTGCCAATTACATTTTTATAATGTACGAGGGAACCGTCCTCGGCCTCGTTGGCATCGCCCTTTGTGCGGAAGCGGATCACGGTAGGGTCTTCCTCGTCCGGGACAATACCCACGACGCGGTGCGTGGCCACCGTGTTCTCGTCCAGCATAAACGTGATGGGCTGTCCTTCTTTTATGGTGTAGGGGTCTACCTTCTTTACATAGATCAGCGAACCGGTGTGATAGGTCGGCTCCATAGAGCCGGACAGCACGGTGAATACCTGCAATCCAACGACCCTTGCGCCAACCAGCAGGAGCGCCAGAAGCACCACCAGCGCGACCAGGATGCTGCTGATCACGTTCCAGATTTTCTTGAGCGATTTGTTCATAAAGCTTCTTACTTATCCTCTTCCTCTAAAACTTCGGCTCTGACATTCGGCACGACAAAGCTATAAATCTGTTCAAAAGCCCATGTGGTCGTTTCCTCGCTGTTTTCCATCTCGCCGTTCATAACTCTGGAGGCAAAGAACATCATTGTGGAGAAGATCTGATGAACGAGCATGTCCATGTATGTGCCGGGCTTGAAAGACTTGCTTGCTTTTTCGATCAGCGGCTGGAAACACGCAAGATGTGTTTCATATGCATGTGCGCGGCAGCTTGCGGAATAATAGTACCTAATGTAGAAGATACAATCGGCTGGCTTACTCAAGACAAGCTCCCAGCTCTTTTTCCAGAGGATATACGCCCGCTCTTTCCACGAAAGCCCCGGCATATGCATAACGGGAAGCGTCTTTTGCAGCAATTCGGCAAACCTCATGTCCTCCATGTGAAGCGCGGCGCTGAGCAGATCATCTTTGCCGGAGAAACACTTATAAATATATGCCTCGTTCAGCTTCGCTTCGGATGCAATGGCTTTGGTGGTGGTTTTCTCCATGCCATCCCGCGCTACGACGCGAACTGCGCTGTCGATGAAGACCTGCCGCATCTCTTGTACTTCCAACTGCACACCTCTTTCTGGAAAACAAGCGGGTACTTATCCTGCCTGGGAAAAAAAGCAGAGCATCGGCACGCGCCGATTGATCTGCTGGTTTTGGCGAAAAATCATCGTGGAGTTCATCACTCGACGGACAGACGGACATTCAATCCACGATCAGAATCTTCACGTCAAACCTCCTTCATATCAAAAAAGCCTTGGGACTCGGTGCTTCGTGGAGTTCATCACTCCATCAAATCACTCCATCCAAGGCGGCAAAACACTGGAATACCTGTGCTTTTTTTCGGGCGCATGACACAAAAGCTTGACTGCGCATTTCAGAACCCTACGGCGTTCAATTTCTTCATATTGTCCCGCTTCAAAATCAGAGAAGAGTGGACATACCGATCAAGCGTGATAGTCGTTGTCGCGTGTCCCAGCACCTCCGAAAGCGACTTGATCTCAAATCCAACCTCGACAGCACGCGTCGCAAACGTGTGACGAAGCGTGTGAAAATGAACGCCCTCCAGGCCACATTCGCGGGTATATTTCTCCATTCTGTACTGCAAAGCACGCGGCTCCATATAATTTTCCGTGCCGGTTAAAACGTAAGCGGCTGAACTGTGGGGATTCATCTTCCCGCAAAGCTCAGCCGTGTAGTCTGTTATGGGAATCGTCCTGATGGAAGTATCGCTTTTGGGTGTACCGATCACGATCCTTGTCCGTGTGCTGCCGGCGGCGCTGGTATCGCGCAGCCGTTGAAGCGTGGCGTCGATACGGATCGTCTGTTCTTTTAAGGATATATTGCCCCATTGCAGCGCACAAAGCTCTCCGATCCGAACGCCTGTGAACAGCGTCAGCAGCACGCCAAACTTGCAGGTGTCCATATCATCCAGAAGATAAGAAACGAAACGCGTCTGCTCTTCGCGGGACAGCACTCGCATTTCCTTTTTCCCCGGCTTGGGGTAATTGATCTCGATAGCCGGGAATCCTCCGGTGAAAAATGTTGCTGTGTATTTCAGGATACTGTGCAGAACGACAAGCACATCATGCACGGTCTTCGGAGCCAGCTCATCCTCGAAAAGCAGCTCCTCTGTGAAGTCGTCGATCAGGCCGGTCGTCATGTCCATGGGGAAGCAGCCGCCGAGCTTCGGCTTGATGTGCTTCCGCAGAGCGGTATCATATTTAATATAGGTAGACTCCTTCACTTTGGGCTTTCGCATACGCAGCCATTCGTCACAGTAGAACGAAAAGCGATGCCGGGAGTTCGTGCTGGGAATTGGCTTCCCATTGACCAGCGCCGCTTTGCACTTGGTCACTTTTTCCTTGGCCTCCCGATAAGTCTTGCCATAGCAGAAGCCGTACTTGATTTTGCCGGAAAGCTCGTATCCTTTGATATAGCGTGCTTCCCATCTGCCGTCCTTGCGTTTGAAAATGTTTTCGCCTTTTGCCATCTTGAGAACCTCCTAATTTTTTGAAAACGTTGTGGCAACACACATTCTACCAACAGCACCAAGCTGTTCCAGACTGCGCATTTGACTGCGATAAACCGTCAGTCGAACGTGTCAGCAGCAGGAATCGGGCACATATTTGCAGGTTCACACCCGTGCCCCGATTTCTTTTTTCAAAAACTGCCGCGAATTCACCTCTTCCTATTGATTTTTACCGAGCTTAGTGCTATAATCTGGTATGAATATTATAGGGCGTAAGGGTCATGGAGTGATGAACTCCACGAAATAAGAAGCCGCGCTTGAGACGTTACACTTGGCAAGCAATGCCTGCGTTTATACAAACTTGACGAACAGGGAGATTTCCGATGGTGGAAATCTCCCTGCTGCTTGTTGGGGTGAAACTCCCCAACCCCCTGATGGATCGAACGGTTTCCGTTCGGCTGCGCCCTGCGTTGCAGTGCTATTTTTCCTGTTGATGCTCTCTGGCGCGCTGCTTGTCATCGGCATCCATGCGCAGGAGCATCTCGGCGTTGGCCTTATAAATCTGGAGCTGTTTTGCCTCGTCGCGTGCCTTGGAAAGCGCTGCATAATCGAGCTTCTTCTGCACGAGTAAATTAGAATACTCCGCTTGCAGGCTCTTGACTGTGGGCAATTTTTTCAGAGCCAGATCATCAAACGCTTTCTTCGCTGCCTTGTGGATGATGATGTCGCTCTCATGCGCATCGTAGTATTTCTTGGAATATCCAGCCTTGCGATAGGCGGTATAGGTGTCTCTGGTCTTGGCATAGTTGATGATGTGCGTTTTCAGCACGGCGATCTCCGCCATGCGGCTCTCTGCCGCCTTTATTTTCGCCGTCAATTCCTTTGTTCTGCCGCTTGCAGCGTCCGCATAATCGGCCAGCGCATCGAAATCCACGAAGTCATGCTTCTGGATGAACAGCAACGTTTCGGCCATACTTTTCAGCTTCACGACTTTCAGCTTCTGATCGTATGCCGTACCTTTGCCGCTGCCAATTCTGGCTTCGATTTGCGAAATCAGCGTTGGCCTCGATGCCTTGGAAGGATACGACTTTTTCCTGCGTGGCGTATGCATCCGCGTACCGAGAATCACAGCCCGCAGCGCTTCTTCCGAATAACCTTCGCCCAGCGACCGGAGTCGGATATTCTGCGGCTGTCCATCTCGCATGAAGGTAGTGTGCTTGCCTCGCTTCACAGTGTAGCCGGCCGCTTCCACCAGCTTCAGAAACGCCTCAAAATCTTTCGGCTTCTTCGCAAGTGCCGCGTCAATGGCGGCACGCAGCAGATCGCGCTGACAGGGCTTTGCATTGCCGCCCATCCACTTGTTGTAACTCTTGCCGTGCGGCTTCGGATTTTCAATCACAGACAACCGGTGCTCCATGCAGACAAGATCACTGAGCTTTCGGACAGCTTCAGTGCTGCCCCAGAAGTTGCGAAATTTCCGCGTACAGTCCAGTGTGGTAGAGTTCCAGATGATATGGTTATGGATGTGCTGCTTGTCGGTATGGGTACAGACAATAAATGCGTGGCTGCCTTTGGTGAAGCGTTTGGCAAATTCATAGCCGAGCCGGTTGGCTTCCTCCGGAGTGACCTCACCCGGCTTGAACGACTGGCGAATCTGATACGCGATCACATCGCTGGCCTGCTCCCGGCCGGTGAGCTGGCGGTACTGACGCTTGGATAGAAGAAACTCGCTGTCCGCTGTCTTTGCATCACAGGCATAGGCCGAAATATATTCGCCGTCTTCCGTCTTATCCGGATTCTTTGCGTAGTCCGTCCGTTCCGTCAGGCATTGGGCAATGGTCTTGCCCTTGTTGACGTGCATGGGAATGATTCGCGTGGTCGCCATGGGCAAGACCTCCTTTGAAAAAAAGTAGCGCGGAAGCTTTTACGCTCCCGCGCTTGCGTTACCAATATACTTTTTCTTTCATCCAGTCCCGCAGCAGATGGAGCTGTGCGACAAGCCACGCGCCCAGCATCGGCAGACCGTAGGGTGAAAGCACGAACGCCGCCGCCAACTCAACCAGGCCGGTTTTTACATTGTGGTCGATAAAACTGAAAATGCTCACAAGGACGAGAAGCACAGACAGAACATTCAGCAGCACGGAGGAAATATGCAGGGTCAACGTGCAGACCCAGATCAGGAACGCGAGAATAATCATAACCGGAGCCAGCAGGATTTTCAGAACAAATTTCATGTTTTCATCAACTCCTTCGCCTACATATTACAATTTAATAGGGACGGAGGCAAGGATGCCGCGGAGAGGGATGGCATTGGAGGCGCAGCTCCATTATTTGATGCCTGCAAGCTTTACCAGTATCCCATTCGCCATATCCCAAAGCTGCTCCTGATTTTGGACGACCTGCTCCAAATCTGTATCGTAGATGCGCCCGGATTCATTCATCCGCCGCGCAATCTGATTGATGTTGTTGCTGGCATAGCGAAGAAGTGATACCATTTCTTTCAGCTCCGGCAGCTCCAACCGGACGATCATGCCGTCAATGGCAATGCGGCGCAGATAGGCGCTGAGATTGGTCATGCCCGCCTGCGTCATTTTTTCTTCGATCATGCGCTTTTCCGCTTCGGATACCCAGAAGATAATCTGCACATTTCTGTTTCTGGCCATGGTCATCGCTCCTGTCCCGGCAGCTTTTTCTCTGCGGTCTTTGTCTGAATCGCCGTTTTGTTTTTCTGAATCTTCTCCAGCACGGAGGGACGTTTTGCCGGTGCGTGTTTTTCTTTTGCCAGTTCCTCGCGCACACGAGAGACAAGCAGATCGACAAGACCGGGATTGACTTGCGACACGAGAAAATACCGGCTGCGGTCATGTCCCCATTCATCGGTATCGGCACAGACCGGAACCGTCTGTGCCCACGCTTTATTGTCGTGGCTGATTCGCCCGTCATGCTCAAACGCACGCACAGTATTGGCAAGCACATACGCCATACGCTCCATACCAAACTGTTCCGCAACCTGCGCGGATGCATTGACGGTGTCAAGCCGGTTGTCGTGGTAGCTTTCATGAATCGCGTTTTCCAGCGCATCCCGGCAGGCCATATTTACGCGAAAAGATTCCCGATAAATAGGCAGCTCGTCATGCTCAATGGCATATTCTGCGCTCTGTTTATAGACGGGAATCGTTGCAGCTTCAGAAGAAATTTCTTTATTACGTTCCATAATTGTCCTCCCTGTAATCTTGATTTTCGCTTACTCTTTTCATGCGATAAGGAAAATGGTGATGATGAAATGGTGCAGACACAGAAGCGCTCCGGCAAGAAGCACTGGCCCTTGCCGGAGCTGTTTTGCTATCTGCTTTTCTGCTCTCGCAGCTTTGTGCGCGTGTCCTGCGTCTGATGCACCGGTGCGTTTTTCAGCCGAGCCAGCACGGAGGGACGCTCTGCTTTTGCGGAGATCGCAGCATCATCCGCCAGCCGTTCTATGGGCGTGCGGTCATCGATGTTCAATTCCGCGTTGAGCTCTGCAAGCCGCGCAGATTTTATGCGCAGTTCTTCCTCCTGCGGAAAGGGCTTGCCAAGCTCCGCCTTGGCAGCTTCCATCTGCGCGGTGAGTTCGTTTAGCATGTTTCTGACGTTTTGCACTCTGTCCGGCATGGCGTTCAAAACATTGTCGATGCGAGTGAGGTTTCCACGGGCATCCTTGCCCAGTGTCACGCGATGGGTCATCTGGCCTTTGAGCGTCAGAATATAGTCCTTGCCGAAATCCTCCAACGTAAGAGACATCTGAAATCCGCGGTAAGTGCCGATGGACACAGGCTCCATGCCGCGCACATCCTTGAACGCCTCCAGCAGCGCCGCACCGGCGTTATCCTTGTCGGTGAGATTGTCGCTCTTGACTGTCATACCGGCGAAGCCGTCCTCCGGGTGCGGATGCGCAGCCAGCGTTTTCATATCCGCTTCCAGACCGGAAATAAAGCCATTAGATTTTTCAATTTCCTCTGGGAATCGCTTCAAAAGGCTGTCCTCCAGCTTGTACTGCTGGCTCTGGTGGTTGGCCTTCATCAGCTTCAGGCGGGCAACGTCCACGTCCAAATCCATCTTCTCCTTGATGCGCTCGTCACCGGCACACAACGCTTTGATTTCTGCATAGGAAAGGGCCGTTTCGTCGATATCCTCGCAGGAGCGCACCGGCGATTTGGAGGTCATGATCTGGGATATGAATTTCTGCTTATTCTCCACCGTCTGCCAGAGATATGCATCAAATGTGGACTCTGTGACATAGCGGTAGATATGGACCTCTTTATTGCGGTTGCCCTGACGGATGATGCGTCCGCTGCGCTGTTCCAGGTCACCCGGACGCCACGGGCAGTCAAGATCGTGGAGTGCCACAAGACGATCCTGTACGTTCATACCGGCCCCCATTTTGAAGGTGCTGCCCATGAGGACGCGCACCTGACCGGCGCGTACCTTTGCAAACAGCTCTTTCTTTCGCACCTCGGTATTGGCTTCATGGATGAACGCAATCTGCTCACGGGGAATACCACGGGCGACGAGCTTTTCCCGGATGTCGTCATAAATCGTGAACGCCGATTCTTCGGCTGTATCCTGCCCAATGGCGGCTTCCAGCGCGTGAAGCTCCGGCCTGTCGAGATTCCCGCCTGCGGCCTTTGCAGCTCTGGAGGCAGGTACAGCAGCTTTTGGCGTAGAGAGGTCGCAGAAGACAAGTTGGGTGAGCTTGTCTGCCTGCCCATCCTGCCAGACGGAATAGATATTGTCCACACACAGATTGACCTTACTGCCTGCCTCATCGGGCAGGTCGGGATTGATGACGCGCTGGTCAAGCCCCAGCTTACGCCCGTCCGAGGTGATCTTGAGCATGTTGTCGGTGCTTGCATCTACGATTCCCGCGTGGACTTTAGCGGCACGCTCGGAAAGCTCCTGCACCATGCCTTTCTGAATCTCTGTCGGCTGTGCCACGACGTTGTGATAGATGGGCGTCGGCGTGGGCAGATGAAGCTGATCCGCCGTCTTGATGTCGGCAGCTTCCTTGAATAGCTGCATCAGCTCCGGGAGGTTAAAGAATTTTGAAAACCGGGTACGCGCCCGGTAGCCGGTGCCCTCCGGGGCAAGCTCAATGGCCGTCGCAGTCTCACCAAAGGTAGAAGCCCAGCAGTCAAAATGCGTCAGGTGTTTTCTCTGGAGCATGTCGTGCTGGAGATAGCGCATCATGGTGTACAGTTCCGTCATGGAGTTTGACACCGGCGTGCCGGTCGCAAACACAATACCCTTGTTGCCGGTGATCTCATCAATATACCGGCATTTCAGAAGCATATCCGAAGACTTCTGCGCATCGGAGGTGGAAAGACCGGCAACATTGCGCATTTTTGTATAGAGGAACAGATTCTTGAACGCGTGGGCTTCGTCCACATAGAGCCGGTCTACGCCAAGCTGCTCGAAGGTGATAACATCATCCTTGCGGCCGGTGTCCTGCAATTTCTTGAGCTTCACTTCAAGACTCTTTTTCGTTTTTTCCAGACTCTTGATGGTGAAACGCTCGGCGTTGTTTGCCCTTAGCTCCATCAGGCCGTCTTCAATTTCATAAATCTGCTCTTGCAGCATCCGCTCCTGCCGTTCTCTGGAGACCGGAATACGCTCAAACTGGCTGTGTCCGATGATGACGGCATCATAATCGCCGGTGGCGATGCGGGCGCAGAACTTTTTGCGGTTTCTCGGCTCAAAGTCCTTTTTGGTAACGGCGAGGATATTGGCAGAGGGGTACAGACGCAGGAACTCCGACGCCCACTGCTCGATCAGGTGATTGGGCACCACAAACATGGGCTTGTGGCAAAGACCGAGGCGCTTGCTCTCCATCGCTGCCGCGACCATCTCGAAGGTCTTGCCCGCGCCGACTTCGTGCGCAAGGAGCGTGTTGCCGCCATACAGAATGTGAGCAACGGCATTTAGCTGATGTTCCCGAAGCTGTATCTCCGGATTCATGCCGGAAAACGTAATATGCTGTCCGTTGTACTCGCGCGGACGTGTGGAATTGAAAAGCTCGTTGTACTTCTGAACCAGATCGTGCCGCCGCGTCGGGTCTTTCCATATCCATTCCTGGAAAGCGTCCTTGATGGCCTGCTGCTTCTGCTGGGCAAGCGTGGTCTCCTTGGAGTTGAGCACGCGCTTCTCTCTGCCATCCGCATCCTCAATGGTGTCATAAATGCGCACGTCGCGCAGATTCAGCGTGTCCTCCAGAATCTTGTAGGCATTGGCGCGTTCTGTGCCGTAGGTCATATTGGCGTTGATGTCGCTGCGGCCTACGACGCTCTTGCCGGTGATATTCCATTCTGCGCTGAAATCTGAGTAGTTGACATCAATGCTCCGGCGCACATAGAAAGCAGGCTCCAACAGCTCAAACATGAACTGCCTGATATACTCTTTGTCGATCCACGTTGCGCCGAGGCGTACTTCAATTTCCGAAGCATCCAGATCCTTGGGCTGCGCCTGTTCCAAAGCCGCAGCATTGGCGGCGTAGTTCGCAAGGCCGTCTTTGGGGAATCCGGGCGCGGCGTAGCTGCGGGCAATGCGCAGCTTCTCACGGACATCGCCGGAGAGATATTCATCCGCTGTCTGCCATTCACGCTCCACGGGGTCAAAGAAGATAACGCCGGTCAGCTCATTGACCAGCTTGTCCTGACTTTTGCCGGAGAGCTGAGCCATATAGTCCATGTCCACGCAGGCTTTTTCCGAGATGGACAGCGCCAGCGCTTCCGATGCCGTATCCACGGACGTGATGGCCTCATGGGGACGGATCGTGCGCTTTGTAAAAATGTCTGCCTTGCGCTTGAGGTTGTTTTCTTCATCCAGCACCTCCAGAGAGCAGAGCAGGAAGTATGAGCTGTCATCCGAAAATGCCAGATTGTTGGCGCGAGCGTTGATAAGGCCGTATTTCACCGTGAAAGAATCATAGAGGGTATCCAGCTCCCGCTGTGTCTGCTGGATCGCTTCATCGGAGACGAAGCCGTCCATCTGCTGCCCGATGAACTTCTGTACACAGTCCCGGAGCTGCACCATGCCCTTGACGCGCTCTTTTGCCGTTGCGTTCAGGTCAGGCTTGACCATGACGCTGTTCTTGCGGTAATATACCTCGCCGTCTACAACGGTATAGGTGTAATTTTTTACATTGGGGTCTGCGGGAATGGACGTATCTATCTTCTCATTCTCACCGAGGTCTGGCAGCTCTGCCTCCTGATATTTACCACCGATTTTCTGCACTGCTTCATGGAGCAGCGTTCCCAAATCTGCACCTTCTATGGGGTTGACGGTATAATCCTGCTTGCCGTACTGCGTGCTCTCCGAAGATGGGGTTCCGAGCACCATTTCCGGATGCTCTGCGAAGTAGCTGTTGATGGCAAAGCCGTTTTCAGACTGGCCGAGGTGAATCCAGTCCTCGTCGATCTCAACGGGACGGTCTCTGCGTTGCAGGAAGATGATATCTGAAACAACATCCGTACCGGCGTTGGCGCGGAACGCATTGTTGGGCAGACGGATCGCGCCCAGCAGCTCCGCCCGCTGCGCGATGTACCTGCGGACTTCGGGAGACTGTTTATCCATCGTGTAGCGGGAGGTCACG
>MSGS01000069.1:0-1046 GCA_001940855.1 Christensenellaceae bacterium Phil1
CACTACGATTCTATATTGGTGTCTGTCATCGGTAAAAACGAAGGTGTTCTCGACAAGGAAACCATCCGTTTCTCCGATGTCGTGGGTATGTACAGCCGGGGAAACGGACTTGAAAAGATTGAACCGCATATGTGGGAGTACAACGGCAAGCCGGAATGGTACACCCCTTTGAGCAGCGCCCAAAAGCAGGAGATTGCCTCGGCGGTGCTTGATTATGCCGAGATGTATCAGGACAGCAAATATGCTCTCGGTATGCAATTTCAATAACAGAAAATCGGCGGCAGGGATAGGGCTTCTGTCCCTGCCGCTGCAATCAGGAGGTGATATCCTATGTTCGACTGGATTGGCGACCTTATAGACGCCGTTGGCGAAGCCATACGGGAAGCCTTCTCATTTTTGGGAACACAGATATCCAATACCATTTGGAACACCATGCTCAAATGGTTCTATGAAACCATCTATAATGCCGTGGCAGATTTCTTCACGCTGATGGGCAACATGGGTGCGGATATCTTCGGCCTCTCATGGGTGCAGGCCACCATCCGGCTCTTTACGCTGTTTGGGTGGTCGCTGTTTGCGGCCGGTGTAGTGGTGGCAATCTTCGATGTGGCAATCGAATACCAGCACGGCCGCGCAGACATCAAAAGCGCATCCATTAATATTCTAAAAGGCTTTTTTGCCTGCTCCCTCATCGGAGTCGTGCCTGTGGAGCTTTACAAGTTCTGCATATCGCTGCAAAACACCTTTTCCCACGACCTGTCCGCAATTTTCGCAGGAGGTCAGTCCATTGACCTTGCAGGCACAAGCACAAGCGTGCTGCAGGGCAGTTTTGCAGTTTCCGCCAATATACAGTTTAATCTGTTCAATATCCTTGCCCTTATCGCCTTCGCCTACTGCGTAGTCAAGATATTCTTTCAAAATATCAAGCGCGGCGGAATCCTGCTTGTGCAGATGGCGGTGGGCGCTTTGTATATGTTCTCCGTGCCGAGGGGCTATTCGGACGGCTTCAACCAATGGATGAAGCAGGTGGCGGCAATCTGCCTCAC
>MSGS01000069.1:1165-2650 GCA_001940855.1 Christensenellaceae bacterium Phil1
TTCGGTCTGGACAGTTCGGTCAGAGTCAATATGATGAGCGTTGTCCATGCCACCACAACGGCGGTCAACCTTACGCGCTCTGTCGCAAGGGCGGCAGGCAAATAACAGGAGGTTAAATGAGAATATGAAAGATAATTATGAATGGGAACAGGGCGATCTGCTCATTCCGTATTATATGGAGGTGGATTCGGACGCCGGCAGGGAGATAACGGCATATATCGGCGCATGGGAGGATATGAGTGGAAAATTCGGCGTGAAAGCCGACAGAGAAAACGGCGTCTCCCTGCACCTGTATGCCAAATACAATCCCTACGAAGATACCTTGCGTATCGAGGGCGAAATCGACGCCGAGGACGGCAGACCGGGAAAGACCTTCGACTATGACGCCCCGGACTGCGAGCTTAAGCTTGTCAAAATGCTTGTCATTGAAGCCATTAAGGATAATTACCGAATGACGCCGGAGGAATTCTGCGAGAGCGCGGCGCAAAGAAAGCGCGCATCACAAATGGACGCGGACGAGTACGCCAACGCATATGAGCCTTTTTTTCCGAAATCCATGTCCCCCTATCAACCGCAGGACAACGCCACGATCCGCTTCACGCATACAGCGTTTTTTGAGGACGGCAAATTCGCAGGCGCGGGATGGTACAAGGGTCACCAAACCTATGACGGGCTGCTTGCCGATGATTTTACAAAAGAGATCATGAAGGATCGAGGCGGCAAGGCAATAACGGTGAAAATAGGACACTATGAATATGGCAGCGGCGCTGTACACCGGGATGTGAGTGAGGATGAATTCACCCTGCTTTGCAAGACGGCCTTGCATAACGGCGGCGAAAGACTCGTAGGCGAAGAAACCTATACGATTTCACAGGCGGATTTATTATCCGCTGACGAGGACGAAGCGCAGGATTTCGGATTGACGATGCAATAAGACGGTACGCACCGCCGCGGCGGTCAGTCTCACTCGCTCCCTTGCAGGCGTAAAGCAAAGAGAACGGCAGAAAGAAAACTTTTTTTGAATTATCCTCAAAACCCCTTGATATTATTTCGGTATGCCGATATAATGGCGGCAAGAGGTGATGACTGTGATCGTGGAAAGCTTGTTGAAGCAGCGCGGCATGACCAAATATCGGCTTGCCGAAGAAGCCGGTATCCCTCATGCAACGCTGAGTGATATTTGCAGCGGAAAAACAAAGCTCGAAAAATGCTCCGCTGAAACGGTGTATAAGCTGGCGAAGGTACTCGGCGTATCTATGGAATTTTTAGCCGAGGACGGGATGCGCCAAACAGCGCGGGAGCAGGCGTATGAATACGGCTTGCCCGATTATTTGCAGCACGACCTTGACGCCTACAAAACGGGCTTGCAAACCAAATCGAACCTGCTGGACTGCCTGTGGGGAGAGCTTTACGGAAGCATCAACATGGCAGAGATCAGCGATGGCGTCATTACGCCGGAACACGCAGATTACCTGCGCCAGAAAT
>MSGS01000069.1:2716-3658 GCA_001940855.1 Christensenellaceae bacterium Phil1
TGTTTAGGAGAACCGCATGAAAGAAAACAAAGAATTAGAACAAAGCGACATCGCCATCGAAAACGACATGGAGGTGGACTGCGACATCGGCCGGCAGATCACCGTATATATCGAAACATGGTTTGATGTGGACAAAAAGTTCGGTACGCACACCGCAGACGATGACGGCACATGGCTGAATATGTACGGCAAATACAATCCATATGAGGACACCCTCCTCATAGAGTGCGAGGTAAGCCATGACCGAGAGCCGTCCGAATACTTCGACTATACGCCGACGCCGGGCGAGGCGCAGCTCATCAAGGAGATGATTGCTGAGAAAATCCGCCTGCTCCACAAGCAGACGCCCAAGGAGTTCTGCGAATCGGCCGCAGGCCAAGCCGAGGAAGTATATGTGTACAAGAACACGAAAAACTTCACGGTAAAACGCTGCGGCGAACAGCAAAGCCGTATCAGGGCATATATGGATGAACACGGCTATCTCAAAGGCGGCGGCACAACCGTATCACTCCCCATGAGCATGGCGGGTGAAAATTACAGAAGCATGGTCGAGTACTGCCAAAGCCGGGGGATATTCAAAATCGTTGTCGAGGATCATCGGGACATTGCCGGTGATGACAACACGCTTCGCAGGGTACTGAATGACCTCTGCGACAAGGGCTTCACGGTGGAACTCGCCGGTCGCGGTATTGCCTATGCGCCGCAGGATCAATCAAGCGAACCCGATGAAGGCGTTACGATGGGAGGAATGTAAATGACGCAATATCTCTATCCGCAGAACCTCAAGGCCACGGCGAACCTGTGGCTGTGGGGGCTTCGGGATTTTGCCATACTCGGCATAGCGGCGCTGCTGTCCGTTGTATGCCTCGTGCAGTTTGGCTTTTTTATCCCGGCAGCCGCCACCTTGTGCTACGGCTTTTTAACCATCCGCATGGATGACAC
>MSGS01000069.1:3783-4530 GCA_001940855.1 Christensenellaceae bacterium Phil1
CTGCTGTTCTATCTCGTTGCGCCCACCAATATCTCGGTGCTGTCCCACACTAATATCGAAATCAAAATCCGCCATCTGATGATGGTGCTGTCGGCTCTGCCCGATATTGAGATTACCTGCACCGACTCGTCCGAGTGCTTTGACGATAACAAATCGTATCTGCATGACCGGCTGTCAGCGGAGCAGAATCCGAAGGTGCGGAAAATCATCAAAAAGGATATCGATTTTCTCGACCATGTCCAAATGGAGATGGCGACCGCAAGGCAGTTTTTGTTTATCGCCCGGCTCAAGAACACAAAGGATAAGCAGACCTTTGAAGCGGCGAACCGTATCGAGAAAACCATCTCCGAGCAGGGCTTTGAGGTGCAGCGGATGAAAAAAGCGGATATAAAACGCTTCCTTGCCCTGTACTTTGAGGCCAGCATGAACGGTGAGCAGATGCCCGATACCGATGGCGAACAGTTCTATGAGGTAGACGATGAAGAAACGGAGGACTAAACGCATCATTCTTTGTCTTCTGCTGTCGGCGCTGTGCCTCTTCTCGCTGACAATGGCATGGGTGCAGTACGCCGGACAGAACGCCGACCGCCATGCCCTTGACGAGCTTGCCGCACAGGTAAGCGAAACCGCCGAACCGAGCGAAACCGAGCCGAAAGAAACCGACTCGGATACGGCAACCGAAGCGCCCCCAGAGAAAACCGCCGAGCCGGAGGAACAGCCGCCGGGGCGAAACCTTGCTCCCATCAT
>MSGS01000070.1:0-4971 GCA_001940855.1 Christensenellaceae bacterium Phil1
GTGGTGAGTAAGTGCGCCCTTCGGGGGAAAAAGAGGGCGGCCCCCGGTTTCCCGGAGACCTCCCATCTGAAATTTAGATTTGTTTTCCCAGCTTCCGTGAAAGATACCCCTCCAGCGCAGGCAGCTCCATCGTCCGTGCCTCCGGCAGCACTTTCTCCAAAATCGCACCCTCCTGAATTAGCCTGCGAGTGCGGGCTTTTCGCTCCTTGACGCGATCCCGCGCCTGTGCTTCCTCCAGTCGGTGCTGCGCCTGCAACAGCTTCTTTTCTGCATCTGTCATGTGAACATCCTCCTCACTTCCGCCTCTGCCAGACGATCTCATAGCCCAGCGCGTCGGCAAGCTGGACAGCTTCGACATAGCGCAGGGACTCCCGCTGGAGCTTGTTTGAAAGGTTGGAAACGCTGTCAGACCAGCCGTGTTCGTCCCGCAGCAGATCGACCACCTCCTGCATGGTCATTCCCTGACGGACGATGTACGACTTGATCTCATTTCTCAGATTGGATTTCATCAACTTTTTACCTCCATATTTTCGTGATATTGGTTTTTGAGTAAGTGAACTGTGTACGCTTTGCGGTGAAAAATCTGCCGTTCCGCAAATCCACTCAGATTTCCGTCCGTGATGCCCTGTTCATAACAACACCCTATCGGCTTCATCGTTCTGTGTGAGAACATACGAAGCGGCAGAATATGCCGCAATCCGGTGCAGCAGCTTCACGCTTCGGTAAATCACCGGATGGTGCAGTGCGTTCGACCTGCGGCAAAAATCTTCACGGATTTCACAAGCATTGATTTTGGAACAGCAAAATCGAGCCGTCGGTGTACGGCTTGGTACGGCAAGCCCGCCTTCTGTACGTTGCTGTACGCCTGTTTTGCGTGCCAGCCGCCGATTCGACGGCAGGTTTTACACTCTACCGTGAAATGCTTCACGGTGCGCACAAGCAAAGACGGTTTTTGAGAATGGAATCAAAAACAGCCGTACAGGGTGTACGGCGTGTACGGCAATTTTGCAGTCCATTCCTCATTTTTAATACGGCGGCGGATTGACCACCTCAATGCCCACAAACCCCCGCACCCGCTTACCGCCGACATGGACATTGTTGGTGGCCTCTACATTGTAAAGCCGCTCATTTTGTACAAGCTCGGAGCTGACCCGGTTGGCGGACATGGGCTTCTGCGCGTTGTCGTCGCACCATCTTGTGTAGGCTTCATAGATCGCCTTGGAGCTGGCCTCGCTGTCTGCCCGAAAGCGGATATAGCCCTCGGATTGCAGAAACTCGATCACATTGTTGCTGTTGCGCTTGACCGTCTCCATATTTTCTTTGGCTTTGCCCGAAATGCTGAACTGATAATTGTTCCCGATCAACCGGTGCAGCCCCTCCAGACACCAGAGAAAGATACCTTCTTTCTCCCGCAGCAGCTTGTCCACCAAAAACGGATCATCTGCTCTGCCTGCGGGCCGGTCTTTGGTGGTCAGCACGATCTGGCGGCGAAAGAAGCCGTCGGACTTATCGTGCAAGGCGGTCAGCGCACCGTTGCCGAAGCAGAGGAAGCGGACATAGAGCTGGCTCTGGTAACTCTGGACGCCCTTGCGCTCCATGTCCATTTTGCACTCAGATGTGACGATGGATTTGATATAATTGGTCTTGGGCAAGGCGCTCATGTCCATATCATCGTCCACCATCAGGAGCTTGTTCTCCAAGTCCGCGCGGCTGAACCGGTTGCTCTCCACCTTCTGGATGCTGGTGGTATTCATACTGTCGCCCAACAGCGATCGCATAACCAGCCCGATGCGGCTCTTGCCCTCGCCGCCCTTGCCGATAAGCATGAGCATCTTCTGCCCCTTGGTGGTTGGCAGCAGGCAGTAACCAAGGAACTCCTGCAAGGTGGGAATATCCTCCGGTTGCAGCAGCTCGGACAGGAATTGCAGCCACTTTTTCGGAGTGGGTGCGTCTGGATTATAAATGACGGTCAGCCGGTTGTTGCAGTAGCTCTTGTCGGCGGTAAAGCTGCCGTCCATGAAATACGTTCCGTTGGCAACATGGATGCGGTCCGTCTCAATGGGCAGCGGCGGCGAATACGCTTGCAGCTTGATGCTGGCCAGCAGATTTGTCACAACTTTGGACAGTCCGGAGGTCAGAACTCCGGAGATTTCCTCCAGAATGAGATTACCGATCTGCCCTTCGTCCTCGATGAGACCGTCAACCGTGAACAGCCGCCCGCGCACACATTTCATGGGGTGCTTGTCCAAAAACTGCTGGCAGAACAGCACTTCATTGATGTGTCTGCCGTCGTACCAGTCAGGCCACGCCTGCGGTGTCATATCCATCTTCCAATTCCTCCTTGTGAATTTTCTCTAATCTCCGTCGCAGCCTGTCCAGCTTTCCGTCCACCATCTGCTGCTGCACGACTTCGGCGCGTTCGTGGGAATCCCCGACGCACAGAATATCCAGATAGTATTCCGTTTCGTCGAGCTTGTGACAGGCTTTCATGAACCGTGCGTGAACAGGCGCGTCAGGAGATTGCGGCGCATACCGCACCTTCCAATCCCGCAGCACACGGGCGTAATCTGACAGAACAGAAAAGCACAGCCGCTCGTTTTCCATGAGCTGCTGTGCTTCTGTTCGGATGCGCTTTGCGTGGAGTGCTGCTGCGCTGGGCGGCTTGTCCGGGCTGAGATGAAAATCTGCCATCAGCTTCCGCGCCGCATCATAGGGCGAAAGCTGAAACAGCTTGCCCACAAAGTCGATTACGTCTCCGTGCTCCCCACAGGCGAAGCAATAATAGTGATCGTCCGCCACATACAGGCTGGGGTTCCGGTCGTTGTGAAAGGGGCAGAGGGCTTTGCCGTATCGGTTCACATCGATCCCATACAGTTCTGCCGCCTCCCGTAGATTGACATTTTCTTTTACGATTTCAAAAATACGCATGATACCTCCATTTCTGCGCAAAAACGGCGGCCTGCCCGATCTGGGGCAAGCCGCCGTCTGCGTCTTTTCTTATGCTGTTTTCGTTTCTTTCTCTGGCACAGCCGGTGTAGTGTCCTTGCCTCTCCGGGCGGCATTTCGCATTCGCTGTCCCTTGAGATGCCCCTCATACCTGCAATCGTCACTGCAATATTTCACGTCTGACCTTGTTGTGGTAAACACCTTACCGCAGTTTTCGCAGGTACACGCCCGACTGCGGCTTTCTGCCGCCTCCTGCCGGTAGAATTTTGCCCGGCAGTTGGGGCCACAGAACAGGGCGTTTGTCCGCTTAGATTCAAATTCCTGCCCGCAGCACTTGCAGGTCAGCGTAACCGGGACGCCCACGGTGCGTTCCCCGGATTTCAGCTTCTGATAGCGCTCCCGGCTGCGGATGCGTTCTTTCTTCAAAAACTCCTGCCGCTTGATTTCTTCCTCGGTCAGCTCTGGCGCGGGAAGCTCAAACTGCCCGATAAACCGAAGGTGGATTTCCACCTCCTGCACCCGGTCGCCGTCGATACGCTCCGGGGCATGGACAATGATTTTCTCAATAAACTCGTTGATCATGGGCGTGGTCAGCTCGGAAAAATCGGTGTACTTCCTTGCCAGCTCCAGAAACTGCTCCACACGGGCGGTGTCCTCTGCGAAAGCAGACAGCCTTTCTTCCACTTCTGTGACAGAGGCTTGCAGCGTTTTTTGCTCGGCTTCGTAATCTGCCAGCAGACTGTCAAAGCGCTCATCGGTGATACGCCCGACGGCAAAGGATTCATAGAGCTTCTTGATGATGGTGTCCAACTCGGCAATGCGCTTTTTGTCCTTGCTCAGCTTTCGCTTGGCATCCTTGGCCGCTTCCGACTGCCGGAGCTGGGAGGCGGAGCGCACCTTTTCCATAAACGCCATCTGATTGGAAATTGCAAAGGTGCTGACCGTGCGGATGGTGTCCAGAATCAGGGTGCGCAGGGCCTTGGTCGTGATATAATGGCCGCAGCAGGCGGCAGTTCTTTTCTGGCGGGCGAGGGTATAGGAGGAACAATCGAAGAAATCAGAGGGATAGGGATTATTCTCCGTGCCGCCTTTGGAGCGGTGATTATACATCTTCTCGCCGCAGTCGGCGCAGTACAAAAGGCCGGTCAGCGGATTCGCTTCACCCAGCGTGTCGATGCGCTTGGGCGTCTTGCGGAGCTTTTGCGCAAGCTCCCATGTTTCCCTGTCCACGATGGCCTCGTGGGTATCCTCAAAGATCAGCCAATCCTCCTTGGGATTCATTACGGCATTTTTATCCTTGTAGGACTGCTTGTGGGAGCGGAAATTCACCGTATGCCCCATATACTCCGGCTTGGAGAGGATCTGTCCCACGACATAGCCGCTCCAGTTATAAGGATTGGAAAATTCCTCTTTGCTTTTCCAGATACCCTTGCCCTGCTTACCGAAGTACACAGCAGGCGTTTCCACCTTATCCTCAAAGAGAATACGGGCAATATCGTAGGGTCCTTTGCCCTTGATGGTCAATCGGAAAATGCGCCGCACCACGGCGGCAGCTTCCTCGTCGATCAGCCAGTGATACTTGTTCTCAGGATCTTTCTTATAGCCATAGATGGCGCAGTTGGTGGTGGGTTTGCCGGATTCTCCCTTGACGCGGATGGCGGTTTTCTGCTTGCGGCTCAGGTCGCGCAGATACCACTCGTTCATAATGTTGAGGAAGGGGGCAAACTCGTTGCTGTTCTGATCGTCACTGTCCACGCTGTTGGCGATGGCGACAAAGTGAACGCCGTGCTGCCGGAAGAATACCTCCGTGTAAAATCCGGTTTGCAGATAGTCACGCCCCGCCCGGCTCATATCCTTGACGATCACATGGGCAACCTTGCCCGCCTCAATATCTGCAATGAGCTGCTTCCATGCAGGCCGCTCAAAATTGCCGCCGCTCCAGCCGTCGTCCGTATAGTGCCGACAGTTGGTGTAGCCTCTCTGCTGGGCATAGCTTTCGAGGTATTTTTTCTGATTCACGATGGA
>MSGS01000070.1:5065-8829 GCA_001940855.1 Christensenellaceae bacterium Phil1
TTGTGGTGCCTCCATTATACCATAGGTTCCGTCGTTTGTAACCATATCATTGCGTACAATCCGCAAAATTTTATCCTCCATGGTCTCGCCGCCGCTTTCGTTGAACACGACTCTGACCTTATAGGTAGTGCCGCCGATCCGGCGAATGATAAACTGTTCTCGTTTTTTCTGCTCCATACTGTCCCTCCTTGCGTGATTGGTTGGTTTTTGATATAATGTGTTTGGTTCCGTTGGCTGTAAGCTAACTGTGGCTTTCTGTTGGTTTTCCATGCTCCATATCCTCCTTTTCTTCGCTGATGGCTCGGAAAGTAACCTGTGTAACTTGCGCTAAGATTACTTCCTCTACTAATAGGAGAAATACGGGGTGTAAATCGGAACTGTTTTTGAAAAAAATAAAAATATTTTTTCGGGGAGGTGAAGCTGTCGTGGAATCATGGGAGGATGAACTGCTGCTGGATGATGATTTTTCCGAGGAAGAAGATGCCGAGGAGCAAATAGAGAAAACCAGTCTTGAAATGGATGCGGACGGCTTTGCCGATTGGGAGGATTCCTCTGACGGTGCGCCGGAGGACGAGACGCTGGAGGAAGCACTTGCAGAGGAGCGCGCTTTGGAGCTGGAAAGCGAGCTGGAGCAAGACGAGCACCCCAGAGACTATCATGCCGAGCTGGAGGACGAGGAAGAGGAAGCCGCACCCACCAGCGAGAAGCGGCTCAAGCGGGAAATTCGGGCAGAGGCTCTGCGGCGGCTGGAGGAAGCCGCCCGGACGGAATCCGATTTTCTGACTGTGGTAGACGAGTGGAACAAGCTGGACAGAAATCGGGAACGCCGAGAGCGTGACCACGAAAACCTGCGCGGGGATGTTCCGTTGGAGTTTCAGGCTGTGCCTGATCCGAAGATTGCTCCCCTCTGGATGAATCTGCCGAGGTTCCGTCAGCTCTGTCAGGGAAATTTTCTTGACATCATCTTCTCCTGTCCCTACGAGCTGCATGAGCTGACAGCAAACAGTTTTCTCTCCAAGCTCTTTTTCACCCTCAGTGATGAGCAGAAGGAGGTGCTGTACTACCTGTTTGTCAAGCAATACAGCACCGCACGGCTTGCTACCCTCCGCGGGCAGTCCGACCGGAATATCCGAAAGCTGCGGATGACCATTCAGAAAAAGCTGCAAAGGCGGATGTATGAGCATCTGAGCGAAAAGCTGGAAAACGATCATGGCCTTACCCTGCGGGAGCGCGAGTTCGTAGAGGAATATGAAGCGCTGCTGCAAACCATGGGCAAAGATGCCGTGATCCGCCGAGAGAACAAAACCAAGCCGAGAAAAAAGAAAGCCGTCCTTGACGATACCAAGGACGGTTGATACAATGGTAATATGGTTAATATATAGATAGATTACGATTTGAGAGGAACAGCGTCATGAACAATCTGTTTGCACAGTCCCGTTCCCATTGGGTGCGGTATGACCGCTATGAGATCAAGACCGGCAAGGACGGAAAACGCTATATCACACCGGAAAAGACGGCAAAGCCCGACATCTATAACCCGCTGAAGGAGTCCTCCGAGATGGTGCTGGAGGCACTGAATGTGGGGATGCTGATGATGAACCGCAGTCCGGAGGACGAGGTGGAAAAGGCAATTCTGGCTTTTGTGACCCACTACGGTCTGTTGGGGCTGATGACGGCACTGCCCACCACGCCGTCATTTATGGACTATGAGGCAGTCTATCTGCCGAAGAATCACTTCATCAAGGAAGAAAGCATGGCGGCAGAGGATTATCTTGCTCTGTTCTATCCCTTCGATAAATTGAATGTGGTGAAAAAGGGTGTGGAATCCAGTTGGAATGTTTCCGGGGATAATATGATGATTGCTCTGACGATGACCTTCATGGAGGAGCCAATGGCGAAGAACATGAGCTTCCAGCGAGAGTATGCTGAAGCCTATGACTGGGTAGCACAGCAGTTCAAGGATTGGGCGTTCACGCTGACTACCTCTATTTTGTACTACAATGACTACGACAGCATTGACGAGGATACAAGAAATCTTTACCGCAAGGCCATGGCTGCCTTCGGCGGCATTGCGCCTACCTATCATATCGAACTGCTGGAGAAACCGACCATCTATTGGGACTTTCATTCGCTGCTGCTGGGCATCCAGATGATGTTCAGTTTCATGCTGGTGGACGATGCAAAGCCCCTGCGGCTGTGCAAGCACTGCCAGAAGGTATTCCTCGGCAGCCGGGCCAATTCCGCATTTTGCAGCGCCCGGTGCAAGAATCAGTATAATGTCTATAAAACACGGGCTAAGAGCCGGGAGGATAAAGAGAATGGATGAGAATATGGCACTTACCCCACACGAGACAAGAGAAATTTTGTTTTATAAGACCGATAACGGCGACGTTAAGGTTGAAATCCTGCTATATCAGGAAAATTTATGGCTGACGCAGGCAAAGATGGCGGAGCTGTTTGAGGTGCAGAAAGCTGCCATCTCAAAGCACCTGAAGAATATCTTTACCTCTGGTGAATTGATGGAGGATTCAGTTGTTTCCGTTTTGGAAACAACTGCGGCAGATGGGAAAAACTATCCCACACGGTACTATAATCTGGACGCGATCATTGCGGTCGGCTATCGGGTGAACTCCAAAAAGGCCACCATGTTCCGCATCTGGGCGAACAGGATACTGAAGGAGTACATCATCAAGGGCTATGTCATGGACGATGAGCGCCTGAAAGAGCCGCAGAACTTCTTCGGGAAGGATTATTTTGAAGAACAGCTGGAGCGCATCCGTGACATTCGTGCCAGTGAACGGCGCTTTTATCAGAAAATCACGGACATATACTCCCAGTGCAGCGCAGACTATGATGTGGACAGTCCTGTTACAAAAGAGTTTTTCGCCACCGTACAAAACAAACTGCATTACGCCATTACAAAGCACACCGCAGCGGAGATCATCTATGACCGGGCAGACAGCACGAAACCGAATATGGGCCTGACAACATGGAAAAATGCACCGAGCGGCAGAATCCGAAAATCTGATGTTGTGATAGCAAAGAACTATCTGGATGAAACTGAGATGGGAAGCCTGAACGAAATCGTCACAATGTATCTGGATTATGCCGAGCGGCAGGCACGCCGTGGAAACATCATGTATATGAAGGATTGGGTCGCACGGCTGGATGCGTTTTTGCAGTTTAACGAGGAAGAAGTGCTGCATCATAAAGGAAAAGTGACAGCAGCCATTGCAAAAGCCTTTGCCGAGAGTGAGTTTGAGAAATACCGTGTCATTCAGGATCGGCAGTATCAGAGCGATTTTGACCGACTTGTAGCCAGCACCGAGGAAAAGGATTAAAACGCAGAAATGCCCGTTATCGGCCATTGCAGCCAATAACGGGCATTTGTCATTCATATACAAGCTCGGTCAAAACGATTTCCTCCGCGCGGCTGCGGATGTTGTTCATGCGGCGCACCCATTCCATTTGGTCGGCGGCTTTGAGCGCTTCGGTCACATCTTCCTGCCTTGCCATATCGGAAACGATGATTGCCATACGCTCGTTACAGGCTTGGTCGATCTCGGCAAGGTGCCGATGCAGCGTTCCGCTTGTGAGCAGGCTTGCATAGAGAACCGGACGATGTTCTTTCAGATAGCTGCGGCGCATACGCCCGTACTTGCCGATCTGGTATTCTGGTTCGTCCGGCAGCGCAAGGTTCGGGATAAGATAATCACCCTCCTGACGGTAAGTGCCGCCCATTTTCTCAAATAGAGATTTCATAA
>MSGS01000071.1 GCA_001940855.1 Christensenellaceae bacterium Phil1
TATTGCTCTTGATAAGAACGGGAAGCCGATTACTGAGCGCAAGACAACGCTGTTCATATACGTCAATGTGTTGAGCATGGATTACCGCGACGGCGCGGATATGTACCGATTCAGCGCTGACCAGAACGAAATGCTTACCGAGCTTATGCAGCCTGACTACTACCCGCTTTTTGCAGAGCTGCTTGGCGATGCCGTGGGCGACGGCGGAACATACGGCTTGGGTTTAGACATCAATCCGGATCTTCCATCGACTGAACTTGGTGCGCAAATCGTTGCGGCTGCCAAGAAGTACATAGGCCGCAGTTATTCCAGCATGGATTGTTCCGGCTTAGTGCGGGCTGCATACCGCGACTGTGGCTTATCCTCTCTGAACGGGTTAACGTCCACAGGCATGGCGCAAAAGTGCCGCGACATGAATGTGCTGTTTACTGACGCTTCCAAGCTTCAGGCAGGCGACCTCATCTTTTTTGCCCGCAAGGACGCTTCCCGCGGCGAAGGTTATTGCACGGACACCCGGCGCTGCGGAACAGGCAAATGCAAACGCTGGTTGCAGATACACCATGTTGCCATATACATCAACGGCGAATTTCTGATTGACAGCACCGGCGGTAATAACTCCGTACAGATACGCAAGCATTGGGGAAGAAGCGGCTCCGAATGGGAATGGGTCTGCTTCGGCAGGCCAACAAGCTGAAAGAAAGGAATCATAATGAAAAGTCAAACTACCAAGAGGGCGGCGCTCATTGCCGCTCTTTCTATTTTAGCTGCCATAATAGGCATTGCCTTATCTATGCAGCATGAGAACGGTGATGTTTTTGTTGAAATCAAGCCCATGCCTACGCCAAAAGCAACCAATATGATTTCATCAACTCCCCTGCCCTCTCCTGCTGCTGTGCTACAATCATCACCAACGCCGGAAGTAACATTGCAGCCGGTTTACACGCCTACAGCGACTCCCGCTCCTGTGCAAGGCGGCAAGACTTTCTTCACGCTCAGTATTCTCAACGATACCATATCCGTGGCATACGGTGTGGAAGAATCAACACTCAAGAAAACTCCCGGCTGGCTTACGACTTCCGTGTTGCCCGGCGAAAATGGTATGTGCGTTATCTATGGCCATCGCAACCGGAATCATTTGAAGATACTCGAAAAAGTCACCGTAGGCGACACCATTACAGCAACAAAAGACGGCATAGCCTACACATATGCCGTTTCAGATGTTGCCATATACGAAAGCACATCGGACTGGCGGCTCCCAACGCTTGACGGAAGCACGCTTGTGCTTGTAACCTGCCACCCGTTCAGATACTCGGGACATGCGCCGGGCAAGTATATGGTTATTGCGCGGCTTGTTGGGTGAAAAGCAAGTCAAGGAAGAATGAAGGCGCGCTACGGCGTTCACAGTTATTGCGGTCGGTAAGTTTGCAAGGATGATGATGGTGAGGTAGCGCATGACGCCGTCTGCCGCAAATAATTTTGCCGTTATTTGTCCCTTTAGGGCCTATGTTATGCGTATAAGATAGTAGCATACTCTACGCAGGAGGGTACAATGGAATTTACTAATCTGACCATAATGAATACGCTGTGTGATTACCGCGGAATCTGTGCGAAAGCGTCCATGCTTACGCTGCTGATGCAGGAGAACACGGAATACGCCTGTTTTGAGCGGAATGCTTTGGAAAAAGAATACTGCAATTTGGTGTTTATGAAGGGCATTATAGAATGCTGGCTGGAGCTGCTGCCGGACGACGAGCGTTTTCTTGTTCAAAAGCACCTGATACAGGGGCTTGACTGGGCAAAGGTAATAGTTGAATACAATGAAAGATGGGGCATTATGAACGGCCGGGCCGAGCGCACGCTAAAGCGCATACAAGCCCGTGCGATAAAGCGTATATTGAACTGCATGTGCGAAATAGATGCGCTGAAAAGCACTCCTGACAACAATACCGCCGACATTATCCCTGCCGATGCTTAAATAGCACCGCAGCAAATTTTAATATAGCCGAGGCAGATAAGTATCTGTCTCGGCTATTGGTGCATCATTCTACAATACGCATGCCGTTTTCGTCCATAAGGCCCACTATATCATTTTGGCCGT
>MSGS01000072.1 GCA_001940855.1 Christensenellaceae bacterium Phil1
GTCAGAGCTTCTTTCTCCCGTTCCATCCACGCCGCCCATTCGGTCTGCTTTCTGCCGACACCGACAAACCCCTGCTGCTTCAATGCCTGTTTCATAGATACCCTTGTAGAAAGTCCTCTTGACTGCTCCGTTGCCACAGGGATAAAATCGACATGGAGATGGGGCGTTGCCTCGTCCATGTGCAGCACCATATTGAACACCCGCAGATGGGGGTTGCGTTCTGCAAAAGACTCCGCAAAATCTTTCAGAGCTGCCGCCGCCCGTTCTCCGTCCGGCGTACCGCACCCACAGTCGCTCATGTTGCCGATCTGGAAGATCGCTTCATGGAACAGCTTTTCCTGTTTACTCTGCCGGATATGCTCATAGTAGTCCGGTATCTTATCTCTCGTTTTGGTTTTCTTTGCGTTGTAGGCTGCGAGAGCTTCATCAAAGACCATATGATAGACCTGCTTCAGATCCTCGTTGCAGAAAACAATGTTCTGCTCCGTCCGGCTCCGGTCTACATTCGCCGCAGAAAAGCTGCGGTTGTTGTGCCGGATGCTCCCTGCACCTGTCATGCCCGAAATCGTAACTCCCATAAAATCGCCCCCTTTCCGCTTATTCTTCCGTCCTCTATTTTATCATAAATTTCCGCTGAAAACAACCTCTTTGTTACTTTCTGGTGAGAAAGTAACGCAAAAGCACTTTCACACCGCCGCCCCATCGGTGCAGCGGTGTGAAAGTGCTTTGCGCCCCTAAAGGGGAGGGGTTGCCGGAGCTGCTTCACTGCCGGCTCGTGCCTGCTGCTCTACCAGCTCTGGAGGGGCGCTGCCCCTGCCGTCTGCGGACGGCTCCCCGAACTTCATCCCACCGATAAACTGGAAGTTGTCAAAGAGAATTGTTCCAGTATTCCACAGTATTGCCATTCACATCATAGAATGTAATGGTTCCCGCACTTATAGGCAAAACAATCGCAAAAGGTTTATTGCTGTCAATGTCAAGCACTTGAATTGTGTTGCCGTCATCTATTTCAAGCTGTGTTACCTGTTGCTGATTCATAGAAATAAATGCTCGCTCATTATATCCTTCTACGGTGTACTCGGCAATTCCTCTTTGAACCCCCGAAAGGTTTCCACCCCCACGGAAAAAGTATCCAAAGGAAAGACCAGGACGGTTGACATAGACGGAAAAAGAATGGTCACTCAAATCCTGAGGGTAAGAAATATATGCAGCCATCGTGCTGGAAACGCTTCCATCGACCGTCCAATCATCCTTAATCTTCTGCGACGAACGAATATCTGCCTCCAGCTTAGATGAAGTCACGCCGATCTCATTGTTCGTATAAAGAAAACAAACAAATAAAATACAAGCAAGAACAACCCCTATCACAATTTTAAGAAATATTTTTTTCACGCTATCAAAACTCCTTGTCAACTCCCGATTTGTCGTTCTGTTTAGTCCCCAAAGAACCTACTAAACCAGCTACGCTTTTGAACCGGTTCTGTCTCATGCTCCGGCTGATCGGCTCCGGCCTTGCCGGAAAGAAGCTGCTGATG
>MSGS01000073.1 GCA_001940855.1 Christensenellaceae bacterium Phil1
CTCCCTGTTCCTGCCCGTTCTCCGTTTCGCTTACTCGTCCACAGGACGCGCTCAACTCCGAACCCCGTCCGGGGCGCCTTTTGGCTCTATTTAGTTTTTACTTCATCATGTTCGGGTTATCGGTGCGATTGAGTATGTAATCAACCGATACGTTATGGAAATCCGCAAGCCGTATCAACACAGAAGTGGGGATGTCCACATCCCCACGCTCGTAATTGCTGTATATTCTTTGGCTGCAATGCAGTATTTGGCTTATTTGTGTCTGCGTCATATCCTTATCCTCTCTCAGGTCGCGGATGCGCTTGTATACCATAAAAATAACCTCATCACTTCAGAATGAGTCTATTCTACTTAGCGATTTTTTCGCTATTGACTTTTAGCGAATATTTCGCTAAAATTGTTTTGTAGATTCTATTATACGCAAAACGGAGGGGAAATATGTTAGCATTTATTTTTATCGTAGCTGTATCCGTGATTATTGTAATCGCAATCAAGAATCTCAATCCGTCTTCTCAAAGTGAAAGTACACCAACTTCTTCTCAAAGTGAAAGTACACCAACTTCAAACAAAAGCTGGGAAGAGCGTTTTATCGAAGCGGCACGCAATAATCAAAATGACCTTGCCCGTAAAATACTGCGCAAGGGGGCAGAAGCAGGCGATATATATTGCATGGAAACGCTCGCCCTTTACTATAGCAGTGATGCACAATCCGGTGCCAAATACGGCATATTGCCTAACAGTGCGCTGTCAATTTTCTGGTACCGGCGGGCTGCCGATGCCGGTTCTGCAAGCGCAATGATGAGCCTCAGCTATGCGTATTCGCTCGGCAAAGGTGTAGAAGCAGATGAAGATAAGGCTTTCGAGCTTATGAAGCGCGCTGCGGATACAGGCCATCCTGAAGCCAACAAAAGTTTGGGAGATTATTACTCGAATCCTCTCAAATCTTATTGTGACCATGGCAAAGCCATAGGATGTTATAAAAAAGCGCTAAAAACAAACGATAATTATTATTTTGCAATAGCTGCATCAGCTTTGGGCAACGAGTATCTTACGCCCAAGAAGTTAATCAATGTTAATGGCCTTCCGACATCGGTGGACAACCCATACTATAACCCAAAACGGGCGGCATATTCATATGTTGTGGCATATTATGCCGACAGCGACTATAATATGGACGCGCCGGCAAAGGCCAGAGAAAGTGGGTACAGCATATCCGACGAAGAACTCAGAAGTTGGGCGAATGACGGCAGAAACCTTCGCTACAATTTCAATATATAATCCACAAGGAGGATAAAAAGATGGCAAGATGTTACTACCTTGACTACGAAAGCACCGGTTGGCTGTCCGGCAACCACATTTGCAAGCTGTGCGGCAAGCGCATGGACAGCGACAGTCCGCAGGTGAAATACACCTGCAACGCCGAATATGGCGACGAATACAAAAAATGTCCTATTTACCAGAGCAGGAGCTAACTGTCCCCCTCGGGAGGGGGAATGCCGCCGCAAGGCGGCATTTTTGGTCCAGTATAGGCTCTTACGTTAAGCCTGCCCTGAAAGGGGAGGTGGACATGAGCGTCAGCGAATGGACGGAGGGGTTGAAAAAGAAAGATGTTTCACTTATTTACGTCAACCCCTCAGTCAAACCTTCGGTTCGACAGCTCCCCGGCCGGGGAGCCTTTTGGTGCGTTTCACATACTCCTGCATAATCTCGGCGGGCCGCCAATGACGGCCCCTACAACGCTTCAGCGCAATTTCACCCGTTCGCAAGAACGGATTTCACCGCGCGCGAAAGCGCGCTACGCTTTCTGCACATACATGCCTATGTACGGCTTATCGTCAAGATAGTAGCCGCAGGGCAGGCAGGCTATCAGCATGCCGTCCGCGGGGGCATATACGTCCGTTGCATCCATGCGGCCTATGCGCTCGCCCGCGCGTATCGCCGCGCCTATCTCCTTTTCGGGCTGCCACAGGCCCGCATGCGTGGCGTTTATGTCGATAAGCTTGCCATAGAACGTGGGCGCATGGCCTTCAACCTTGCCCGCAGCAACGCCTTCGCTTTTCAGCATATCCATAAGGCCGTTAAAGCATACGTCGGCAAATTTCAGGTTGACCGCGCCGTCTCCCGCGCCGGAGGGTATTTCTATTATGCAGGCGGCTTGGGCACGCTTGCGGCAGGATTCCGTGAAAAGCTGCCCGCCAAGGCCCTCCGAATGGACGGCTATGGGCATTGTTATGCGGTTGACCAGATTGCGCACCTTGGCAGATTCGCTGTATACCGAAAGTATATACGGCAATCCGTGCTGCCCGCAGCAATGAAGGTCCACCAATATGTCCGCGTCGGCCGTTTCGCTGTATATGGAAGCGGCAAGCTTATGGGATATGCTTCCACTTTCGCTGCCGGGGAAAACGCGGTTCAGATCAACCGCGTCAAACGGGCTCCTGCGCTGCATGCAGCGCATTGCCGCCGCGTTCACGGTGGGTATTATCTTTACCGTGCCCTTCACGGGCGGATTCTTTATAAAATGGCCTATAAGCCGCTGCGCAACGTAAATGCCGCTCACCTCGTTGCCGTGTATGCCGGCGGTGAATGTTATATGCGGTTCTCCGCTGCCGAATGTGTATACATCATATTGGGTATTTACCCCGTATTCTTCTATGGTGACTGTTTTCATGCGTCCTCCTGTCAAATTGCGCTGAGCACCAGCATAACCATGCCCGCTGCAAGATATACCGCCGCGCGGGCGGCAAAGCCCTGCTTTGCGCTCAGGCTTTCGGTTTCGGCCTGCTCAGCCGTTTCGTCCAAATCGTCGTCCGTATTATGCCGCGGGGCATTAAGCCCTATGCGCGGCTTTCTGCGCTTTTCGGCGGGGGATTTAAGGTAATACGGCACCTCCTGCGGCTTTTTGCGCTTCAAAAGCTTCGTTATGTCCGTACCCTTGCTTTTAAGGTAATATATCCATGCCGCAAGCAGATACATCATGCCCGCCGCGCCCGCAAACCAGCCCGCATACACGCGCTGATACCGCGAAAAAAAGAATATCAGCATGTATGCCGCAAGGCACAGCGAAAGATTGTACATAAGCTTTTTCAGCGCGTAGCCAAGCATTGTTTCCCCTTTGTATCGGCCTTACAGCCGTATTTTAACCGTATCGATATCCAAGCCCACGTTTTCAAGCGACACATGCGCCCCCGCGTAGCCGCGGGAAGCATCGGTCTTATAATATTTGGGCACAACAATATATGTATCGCCGTCGGCCTCGTAGGCAACGGCGCCCTTTATGTGGCTGCCCTTTTCGTCGCGGTACATATCGTCCCTAAGCCCGCAAAGATAGTATTTTTCCATCATTGCGTCGAACGTGGGGCTGTTGGTGATGAGGTTGGTTACATAGTCGCGGTAGAAGCCGTCCTCCTCTTTGCAAAGCTGAGCATCCGGCGCAAACGCGGCCTGTTGATTCATTATATCAAACGTGTCTCCCTTTTGCACGGATGAAAGCTTAACTCCGCGGTAGCAGCCGTTTGCGGTTTTTTCGGCGTTTGTGCAGTCCACTATGAACACGTTTGCGCTGCCGAGCACGCTGAATTTGCCCGCGTGGTACACAAGCGCGGTATCCTCGCTTACGGCGTAGCCTATGCGCGCGCCTTCGCGGTTTTTAAGGCAGGTTTCAATAAGCCTTATCAGGCGCGGGCGTTTATTAAAGTGCTGATCCACCACGCCGTGGGGGAAGAAGCCAAGGCCCTGCGTTATGGTAAGCGGGTCGCAGGGATCGTCCTTTTCGCACTGCTCGTCGTATTTATCATAGCCGTACATTATATCCCGGCTGAGCACGCCGCGATCGTTGCCGGAGCCTATCATAACGCGGCTCATTATTGCCGCGCCCGCGCTGGAGCCGCCTATAACGCCGCCGGATGCATATATCTCCCTAAGCCTTGTAAGCAGTTTGGTATCCGTGCCGTCCTCTCGTATGAAGCACTTGGCGGTAAAATACTGATCTCCGCCCGTGAACCAAACGCCCGTAACGCCCTCCATAAGCTTCAATAGCCCTTCCGCATCGCCGGTTAAGGCATTGTAGCCGCGCTCATCGCGCACATGGGGAGCATACAGCGGCACAAGCACGCAGTTTTCCTCCCTTGCGCCAAGGCGCACGAAATCGTCCCTATATGAGCGGAAAGTATCGTCCGGATCCATGCCGGAAGCGGACACGATAAACGCAAACCTTCCGTTTGCGCCGCCGGCGCGCCGTATAAGCTCGGCAAATACCTCGTCCGCGCTCTGTATCAGGCCGCCGCCAACTATAAAAAGCGTTCCTTCCATATGCATAGCCTCCGTTTATTTAAGTATTTTGCGGTATTCGTCCGCCTCGCGCTCGTTTGCCCAAACGAAGTGACCCTTCTTTATTTCAGTCCACGCGGGCTTATCGGTCGCGTAATCATGCATTGCGGGGTTATATACAACCAGCTTTTTGCCGCGCTCAATGTCCGGATCCGGCACGGGAGCAGCCTGAAGCAGGGCGTTGGTGTACGGGTGCAGGGGGTTAAGGAACAGCTCCTCGCTTTCCGCAAGCTCCACAATCCTGCCCTTGTACATAACGGCAATTCTGTCCGATATGAAGCGGACAACGCTTAGATCATGCGCAATGAACATATATGTGAAGCCCTTTTCGGCCTTGAGCCTATTCAAAAGGTTTATTACCTGCGCGCGTATGGAAACGTCCAGCGCGCTTATGGGTTCATCCGCTATTATGAAGCGCGGCTCCACGGCAAGCGCCCTTGCTATGCCTATGCGCTGGCGCTGGCCGCCGCTAAACTCGTGCGGGAAGCGCGTTGCGTATTCCTCCATAAGGCCAACGCTGTGCATTGCATCTATAACCTTTTGCTTGCGCTCCTTTTCGTTTTTGAAAAGGTGGAAGTTATATAGGCCTTCGGAAATGATATAGTCCACCTTGGCGCGTTCGTTAAGGCTGGCCATGGGGTCCTGGAATATCATCTGCACGTTTTTGCGGAACTCCGTAAGCTCATGGTTGTTCATTTTGCCGTTTACCTTCATGCCGTCGTAATAAATATCGCCGGAGGAGGTATGGCAAATTTTCATTATGGCTTTGCCGGTGGTGGTTTTGCCGCTGCCCGATTCGCCAACGAGGGAGAACGTTTCCCCTTCGTATATATCGAAGCTAACGTCCTTAACCGCGCTGAACTCCTTGCGATTCAGCTTGAAATTAACGTAAAGATTGCGCACGGACACAAGCTTTTTGCCGTTTGAGTAATCCTTGGGCGGCAGGGGCTCTATCTTCTCCGTCTGCTCATGCGCCTTTGCAAGCTCCGCGCGGTAATTTGCCGCCTTGTCGCTCATCAGCCACGTTTTGGCATAATGCGTATCCGATACTTTGAAGAAAGGCGGTTCGTATTCGTAATCCACCTTCATCGCGTCCGGATTGCGCGGGGCGAAGGCGTCGCCCTTTATTTCCTTATAAAGGTTGGGCGGGGTACCCTTTATGGAGTGCAGCTCGTGCCCTTTTACGCCAAGCTGGGGCAGGGACATGAGCAGCGCCTTTGTATACGGATGGCGCGCATCTTTGAATATTTCGTTTGCAAGGCCGTGTTCAACTATCTGACCGGCATACATAACGGCAACCCTGTCCGCAACGTTTGCCACCACGCCAAGATCATGCGTGATATATATTACGGACATATCCATTTCCTTTTGCAGCCGCTTGATAAGGTCCAGTATCTGCGCCTGCACGGTAACGTCCAGCGCGGTGGTGGGCTCGTCGCAGATTAGTATTTTGGGCCGGCAGGCTATGGCCGTGGCTATTACAACCCTTTGGCGCATGCCGCCGCTGAATTCGTGCGGATACTGCTTATATCTTAATTCGGGGTCGTTTATGCCAACCTGCCTTAAAAGCTCTATTGCTTCCTTCTTGGCCTGCGCCTTATCGGTGCCGAACTGATATGTTATTACCTCGCGTATCTGCTCGCCTATGGTTTTAACGGGGTTAAGGCTGGTCATGGGGTCCTGGAACACCATGGCAATCTTTTTGCCGCGCACCTTCAGCCATTCCTTTTCGGTTTTATATTTTGCTATGTTCACGCCGTCCAGCAGCATTTCGCCCTGCTCAACCCAGCCGTTGGTATCAAGCATGCCTATGAAGGACTTTGTAAATACGCTTTTTCCGGAGCCGGATTCGCCAACTATCGCCAGCGTTTCGCCGTCGTAAAGGTCTATCGACGCGCCGCGGATGGCGGTTAGCGTATGGCCGCGCAGATTGAACTTTATAACTACGTCTTTTGCTTCAAATATCTTTTCCCTCATGCTGCGCCCCTCCTTAAACATGGTTGCGCGGGTCGGATGCATCCGCAAACTTGTTGCCGATTATATAGAACGAAATGGTGATGAAGCACAGTATGAGCGTGGGGCATATCATCTGATAAGGATACACCAAAAACGCGCTCCTGCCCTGATTGACCAAATTGCCCAGCGTACACAAATCCGCCGGCAGCCCGACGCCTATAAAGCTCAAAAACACCTCCGACCCTATTGAGGAGGGTATGGTGAGCGCCACGTCCATTATTATAAGGCTTACAAGATAGGGCACCACGTTGCGGCTTATTATGCGCTTGGGCGGGGTTTTAAGGCATATGGAGGCAATGTTGTAGTCCGCCTCGCGCAGGGCCAGTATGCGGCTGCGAAACCAGCGCGCCTCGCTTATCCAGCCCGTTGCCACAAGGGCTATCATAATGGTGAATATGCTGGGCTTCATAATGTAAGCTATAAGCACAAGGTAAATGGTGCTTGGCACGTTGGTAAGGGTATTATATATAGCGAACATAAGGGTATCCAGCTTCCTGTAAAAGCCCCATATTGCGCCGATAATAACGCCAAGGCCAACCTCAAAGATGGCAACCGCAAGCGAAAGCAGCAGCGACGTGCGCGTGCCGAACCACACCCGCGCCCATATATCGCGCCCAACGCCATCCGTACCGAAGGGATGCTCGGCAGAGGGCGGCAGGTTCCATTCCCGCGCCGAAAGCGCAACGGCGTAAGGATCGCGGTCGGTTATCATTGGGTATATGACCGTGTATGCCACAAGCGCTATCAGCAGCGCCACTATGACCTTTACAACGGTGCTTTTGAAAAACGTGCGTATGGTGCTGCGCCAATATGAATAATTGGAAAAGCCGGCTTCCTCGCTTAGCTCTTCATGAAACTCCGCGCGGGTAAAAAGCGCGTCCGGAATATCGTTTATATTGGGCGTGGGATTGTTTTTTGCGTTTGATTCCATGTTCTTTTCCTCCGCGTCAATCGTCGTTCCCGCCGACAAGCTTTATTCTCGGGTCCACGAAGGACACCACTATGTCCCCCAGGAAAACGCCCAGCACGCTGAGCGCGCCGTAAAGCAGCACAAGTATCTGCACAAGCGGGTTATCCATGGCCGTGATGGACTTGATGAGCAATCCGCCCGTGCCGGGGATGGCATACATGCTTTCAATAACAAGGGAGCCTGAAAGCATCAGCAGGAAGTCCGAAGGGATATTTATTGCAATGGGCACGATAGCGTTGCGGAAAATGTGGCGCCACATTATGAAACGCTTGGGCAGGCCCTTAACGGTTGCGAACTTGATGTAATCCTTGTTTTCTTCATCCACAACATAGCGCCTGAGCCATGTGGCGTAGCCGGCAATGCTGCCGATGGACATGGAAACGACGGGCAGTATCCACGAAACCGGCTGATCCATATAGAAAAGCATGGGCAGATCGAACCAGCGGGAAAGGAACACCTGAATGAAGAAATGGATAATAATGCTTGGCACGGCGCGGATTATAACCACATACAGCGTGCCCAAGCCATCCACTATGCCGCTCTTGTTGCCGGCCATGGCCATGCCGAGAGGTATGCCTATTATGGCCGAAACGAACCAGCTTATAAAATTGAGCAGGAGTGAATAGGGTATTTTTTCGCCCAAAACGGTTGAAATGGGCATGTTGGGATACAGCGTTATGCTGCGGCCGAGATCGCCTTTGAAAAGGCCGGAAACAAAGTTATAAAGCTGAGTAGGAAGGGGGTCAAGCACGCCCATATTGCGCAGATATGCGTTCTTTTCGGCGTCGCTCATTTCCTTATACTGTTCCTTGGAAAAATAGCCCGCGGTGGGCATAAAGCGAAGCAGAGCAAATACCACCAGCACAACAAGCACTATCGTTACGATAGCTTGCCCCAATTTGGAAAGCAGATATCTTGTCATGGTAAAACCTCGTTTGGGTGTTTTTTATTCCGTTCGGGCGCATTGCCCGGCAATTATACGCGCGGAGGTGGGCTGCCCCACCCCCGCAAATGGATTTTTTTTTGTTGAGCTAAAGTACGATCGGTTTATCAGTTGTTGGCAAGGGCAGCCTTTTCGGCCTCGTACTTTTCCTTCAGCTGCTCGTGCTGCGCCTTTGTAACGGGTTCGCTCTGTATCAGCGCGCCCTTCATCTTGTAACGGCTCAGCCCGAAGTAGCCGCCGGGTACGGTATAGGGCACAAGGCGCGTCATGTTATATGAACCGCCGCCGGACATATAGGGCTTGAGGTACGCATGCTCCAGCAGATAGCATTCCGCGTCCGCATAGGCGGCGTAGCGCTCGCTCAGGTCATATGTTGCGCCGGCCTTTTCTATCATCGCGTCAAACTCGGGTATGGAATAACCGGAATCGGTTATGTCATAATCGCTGGTGCAGCGGTTAAGGTTGGCGGAAGGATCGGCATAGCGAAGGCCGTAGCTGTCGTCCACCAAATCCCAGTTGCCAAGATCGAGCACCTCGGCGGAGAAGCTGTTGGACGAATATGCAAGGATAACGTTGACGTATTCCTTGCCAAGGTAGGCTTCCAGCATGTTCTTCACAAGGGTAGCCTTCTTCATGTCGCTGTCGGAGGAGCTGGAGGAATACACTATGTCTATGGGCAGCTTGCCGTCGCAGTCGAACTCGGTAAGCGGCAGCATGTCAACATGGCCCGGCGTTACGCCCTTGAGCGTCACTCCGTCCGCCTCGCACAGCTCGGCTATTGCGGCCTTCAGGTATTCCTGCGCCTTTTCAACGTCATACGGATCGGTATCGCGATAGGCGGGCAGGTTGCCGTAATCGGTATAATCCTTGCCGTCGTCGTCAAATATGGCGTTTTCGGGCAGCAGCGTATAGCGGCAGAAGAATTCGGGGTCATTCGGCTCCCATATGGCGGAAAGGGTTATTGCGTCTATCGCGCTGAATACAGCCTTGCGGAAGTTTTCGTTCTGCACTGCGGCCGCCATTTCGGGGTTCTTGGTTTGGAAGTTCCAGCTGTACCAATAGGTGGTAACGGTCTTTTCGGAAAGGTATACATAGTCCTCCCATTCGCCGCCGCGTATGCTGGCAACTTCTTCGGAGGTGAGGGACGTGCCGGTTATGTTGCCGCGCTGGAACATTTCAAGGCTTGAAATGCTGTCGGAAACATATTCCCACTGCAGCGTATCGAGCGTAAGCTTGTCAAGATCCCAGTAGTTTTCGTTCTTGGTGAGCACAAACTGCTTATCAAGATCCCAAGCGGAGATATAGTAACCGCCGTTATAAAGCATGGTTTCCTTGCTGGTGCCGAAATCCTCGCCCACGCTGTCAAGGAACGCCTGCTCCACGGGCAGCGTCATATCAAGCTGCGCATAGGAAAGGAAATACGGGCAGGGGCCGGAAAGGGTGTATTCAACGGTGTATTCGTCAACAGCCTTCACGCCCACGGTTTCGTCAAAGGAGGCGACCACTTCGTCGCGGGTTTTGCCTATGTCCGTGCCGTCGTCTATATCCACAAGCGCGTAGTAATAATCATACAGGCCCGCTATAACGTTCCTTATTGTGCTGATGCCGCTGGCGTTGTTGGCAGGATCGGCAATATAGCGTATGCCTGCAACAAAATCGTCCGCAGTTACCTTATATTCGGTCTTGCTGCCGCTGCAGTCCACCCAATATACATCGGGGCGGATATGGAACGTCCAAACGGAAAAATCATCGTTATGCTCCCAGCTTTCCGCCATGCAGGGGGAGGGGCGGCCGTATATGTCGGTTTCAACAAGGCCCTCCGCAATATTGGAAATAAAGTTGTAGTCCGACGTGAACTCCGTGCAGTACGGGTTCATGGAGGTTATGGAGGTGGAAAAAGTTGACTTATAGGTCTTTTCGTAAACCACCTGCGGCTCATCTGTCTGCGCGGGCGCAGCGGTGTTTGCCGGATCGTTATCCTGCGGCGCATTGTTGTTCTGGTTGCCGCTGCATCCTGCAACAATACAAGAGAGCATCACAAGCGTCAATAACAAAGCGATCGTCTTTTTCATGCCTATTCTCCTTAAAGATTTGATATGGTATAAGCCGTTCGTTTATACCTTTCGGCTTACCTTGCATGTATCCTAACATAAACAGATGCAATTGTAAAGTAAAAGCTCAACATTTTTGCCCAAAAAATATTATTTCGGGCATAATCATGCTTGATTTTTTGATTTTATTGGCATATAATAAAGTAAACGCTTTAAGATTCCAGTTTTTGGGGAGGAAGTATGTCCGTAACAGAGTCCATCCGTGAAGCCATGGCCGGCCTAACAAGCAAGCAGAAGTCCATAGCGCAGTATATAATGGATAATCCGGACGAAGCTTCCTATTTATCGCTCAAGGAGCTGAGCGTGCGCACGGGGAGCTCTGAAGTATCGGTACTGCGGCTTTGCAGGGCGCTGGGGTACGATAGCTTCGTTTCGCTCAAGGATGCGCTCAAGCAGCATACTCAGGGCGCATTCCGCGCGGCAACGCTCAGCGCGCCGAGCCTGCACCCGGATAACCGCATAGGCACGGCAGAGGAGCTGCTGAACAAGGTTTGCGCAGACGAGCAGAACAACCTTAACGCCACCATAGCGCAGCTGGATGCTGAAATGCTTGTAAATTGCGCACACAGGCTGCTTAAATCGGAGCGCGTATTCGTATTTGCGCACGACAGATCCTATGTGTTTGCGGATTATCTTTGCTATCGGCTCAACTTTTTGCGCATACAGGCCACGGCGGTGCAGCTTGGCGAAAGCAACACCGTGTCCACAATACTTGCCGCCATGCAGGATGGGGACACGGCAATATTGTTCTCCTTCCCGCCGCATTATGAGCCCTGCGCAAACGCCGCAAGCTACTGCCGCTATAAGAACATTCCGCTAATAGCCGTGACAGACAGCATGGATTCCCCCGCAGCCGCAGGTGCGGACAGCGTTTTCCTTTGCCGCACGGGCGCGCGGTATTTTTACAATTCGCAGGTGGCAACGCTTTCATTTATAAATATACTCACCTCCTGCATAGCCATACAGATGGGCAGCGGATTCGACGAAATACTGGCGAACGAGCAGGACGTTATGGACTTTTTGGACAGTTTTAACTACGCGGAAAAAGCGGAGAATTGACATAAAATCTGGTTTGGGAGGCACTATGCTTAAACTACTGAAGAATTGCAGCGTATATGCGCCGAAGTACGCCGGCAAAAAGGACATATTGATAATGGGCGAAAGGATACACGCCGTTGCGGACGATCTTTCCGCGTGGCAGGCGGCGCCCGAAATTGAAGTATACGACATAAACGGCGCGGCCGTATGCCCGGGCATAGTGGATACGCATGTGCACATAACCGGCGGCGGCGGTGAACAGGGCCCCGTTTCCCGCACGCCCGAAATAAGGCTGAGCGAGCTGACGCTAAACGGCGTTACCACCGTGGTAAGCCCTCTCGGTACGGACGGAATATCAAGAAGCCTTGAAAACCTGCTTTTCAAATGCCGCGCGCTGGAGCATTACGGGCTGACCTGCCGAATAGTTACCGGAAATTATCGCTATCCTTCGCCAACCCTGACGGGAGACGTTGCGCGGGACATAGCGCTGATAGGCGAAATGATAGGCGTGAAGATAGCCATATCGGACCACCGCGGCTCAAACGTGACATGGCGGGAATTGGCGCGCCTTGGCACGGAGGTGCGCGTGAGCAGCATGCTAAGCGGCAAAAAAGGATACGTCATAATACATGTAGGCAGCGGAAAGGACAGGCTGAAGCCGCTTTTTGACGCGGTGGAGAACTCCGAACTGCCGCCGGATACGTTCCTGCCAACGCATTGCTGCCGCACGGCCGCGCTGATAAGCGACGCGGTGAAGTTCAACAAAATGGGCGGCACGGCGGACTTTACGGCGGACACCGTTGAAAGCGAAAACGGAACGGCGGCGGCGGTATACTCCGCGCTGCAGCAGGGCGCGGACCCCGCGCGCATAACCATGAGCAGCGATGCATGCGGCAGCCAGCCCAAGTTCGACGCAAACGGCAACTGCATCGGCATAACATACACAACGCCCGAAACGCTGCTGTGCGAGCTTAGGCGACTGAAAGAGATATACAACGTTCCCTTTGAAACGGCGCTTGCATTCTTCACGGAAAATCCGGCGCGCGTGGCGGGCTTTGCCGGCAAAAAGGGCGTTATCCGTGCGGGCGCCGATGCGGACATAATGGTGCTTGGCGGCGATTACCGCGTGGACAGACTGTTTGCCCGCGGCAAGCTGTTTGTTGACGGCGGCGC
The DNA here is from genome assembly GCA_001940855.1 of Christensenellaceae bacterium Phil1. Lineage (GTDB taxonomy): Bacteria > Bacillota > Clostridia > Christensenellales > CAG-138 > Phil1. Next base: position 12,581 of record MSGS01000073.1, read on the forward strand.
GGCCGTGGTCAAGGATTATTTTGAAAACTAAACCCGATATTGTCATCCCTCCCCCGTATTCCACGCGGTCATTCCCCCCTCCGGCCGTTCGGAATACGATAGACCATGCCGCCCGGCAGATGCCGGGCGGCATATTTGATTTTCTCCTAATTTCAACCCCTCAGTCAATAGCTAAACCGAGCCCAGGTTGGAACAAGGTCGCCTTACTCACTGCCGTTCGTAATTCTCCCTGTTCCTGCCCGTTCTCCGTTTCGCTCCATCCGCCACAGGCGGCGCTCAACTCCGAACCCCTAAGAGGGAG
>MSGS01000074.1 GCA_001940855.1 Christensenellaceae bacterium Phil1
ACGAACGAATGTGAGTAAGGCGACCTTGTTCCAACCTGGGCTCAATTTAGGCGGATTGTCTGAGGGGGAACAGTAAAACAGCTTGTAGCGACTTCTTGCCATTCCCCTTTCGGCCACTCACTCCATTCGTGTCCACTTTCCCCGTAAACGGGGACAGCTTTTGGTTAGCGGTAGCACGTAAGTGCGCTTAGTGGCGCAGAATTTTATCGCCACCCCATCGCCGCTCCCTTGCGCCACCCGAAAAATCCAGTCGTTTAGGGCTTTTTCGGCATTGGGTGGCGCAGGTGGCGCAAAAACGTGTATAGAAGTTGAGACAATTTAACTGCGCTGTATAAAAAGGCTCCCCTTTACGGGGAGCTGGCGAACGAAGTGAGGCTGAGTGGTTGTGAACGGCATAAGCGCAATTTCACCGCATGCGCAGGCATGCTTTATCCTATATACTCCTCAATAAGCTTCAGCGTGCCTATAACGCCGTTCATGTGCGTGCGCTCGTAGCCATGGGAGGCATAAACGCCGCTGCCTATAACGCAATGCGCGGCATCTATGCCGCTGCGAAGCGCAACGTCCATGTCCGAGCCGTAGGAGGGATAGATATCCACGGCGTAGTCCACGCCCGCGGCCTTTGCGGCGTTTATAAGGCGGGTGGTCAGCGCATAGTCGCTGGGGCCGGAGGAATCCTTGGCGCAGATGCTCACCTGCGTCTCCTTGCATTCAAGCCCGTTGCCTACGCAGCCCATGTCCACGGCTATTATTTCGTTCAGGCCCTCAGGCATGCCGCTTGCGCCGCCGTGGCCCACCTCTTCATATACGGTGAAGTAAAGATATACCCTGCGCGCAGGGGCCTTGTTTGCGTCCTTCAGGCGCTTTGCATAGCCAAGCAGTATGGCCGCCGAAAGCTTATCGTCAAGGAAGCGGCTCTTTATGAAGCCGGATTCGGTAATGGTCGTGCGCGGGTCAAAGCATACATAGTCCCCAACGCTTATGCCAAGCTTCTTAACATCGTCCTTGCTTTCAACTATTTCGTCAATAAGCACTTCAACCGTGTTGAAGGTGCGCTTTGTGTCGCTGTATTCCTTGTTTACGTGAATGCTTGCGTCAATAAGCTGGCAAACGCCGGTGTAGCTCCTGCCGTCGCGGGTGAAAATGGTGCAGTTCTCCGCCTCCACATTGTTTGCGTTAAGGCCGCCTATGTTGGTTATCCTCAGCGCGCCGCTGCCCTTTATTTCCGCAACCATGCCGCCCAGCGTATCCACATGCGCGCCAAGCAGAATGGGGTTCCCTTCGCCGCCCAGGCATACGCCCACGCAGCCCTTTGTGGTCATATAAGGCTCGTAGCCCAGCGTTTTAAGTTCATCCATTATGTAATCCGCAGCCTTGCGCGTGAAGCCCGAGGGGCTGGGGATGGAGAGCAGATTTTTAAGCTGCTGCTTGATATATTCCATTGCAAACAATACCTCCGTATGTACTTTTGCTTGATTATACAATAGTTTTTTACATATTTCAACCGCCCATGCAGCCGGTATAGTCGCGGTCTATTGTTATTACGCAGCGGAAGGTGGGGTCTATATCGTGCGCGGCCTTGGCAATGCGCAGCTTTATGCCCTCCGCGTCCGCCTCGTCCATGCCGGACGGCACAACTATATCGAATATAAGATTGGTGTTTTTCTCCCCGCTGACCATGCGGAAATCGTGAAAATGCACCGCGCTGTCTATGCCCTCTATTGCCTTGGCAATCCGTTCCCGCGTGGCGGTAAGCTTTGTGTTGTCCGTTTCTATTGGGTCCATGTGCAGCGTAAGCAGCATGCCCAGCTTTTCGCCCACCTCCCGCTCCGCGCGGTCTATCATCTCGTGCGTATGAAGCAGGTCGCAGTCCGCCCTAACCTCCGCGTGCGCGCTTGCTATTGTCTTGCCCGGGCCGTAGGAATGGATAAGTATATCGTGCAGGCCGATTATGCCGTCGTAGCTCAAAAGGAGCGTGCTCAGCTCATCCACCGTTTCCTTGTTCGGCGCTTCACCGAGCAATGGGCCCATAACGTCCCGTATTATGCCTATGCCGGAGTACAGCACGAATAAGGCCGCCGCAAGGGATATGTAGCCATCTATGTTTATATCAAAGAAATATCCCAGTACGCTGGATATGAATATCGCCCCCGTGGCAGCCACGTCGCTTATGCTGTCCGCCGCGGCAGCGCTCATCGTGGAGGAGCCTATGCGCTTGCCTACGTCCGCCGTGAAGAAGCCCATCCACAGCTTGACCAGCATGGATATTATAAGCACAATCAGCATGGCAATGCTGTAATCCACGCTTTCCGGTGAAATTATCTTATCTATCGCCTCCCGCGCAAGCGTTACGCCAACCATAAGTATTATGAACGCTATCGCAAGGGACACTATGTATTCAAGCCGCGCATGGCCGTAGGGATGCTCCCTGTCGGCAGGCTTTGCCGCGGCCTTCGCGCCGAATATCATGCCCGCGGAGGAGCCAACGTCGCTCAAATTGTTCACCGCGTCCGCCTGAATGGCTATGGAGCGGCTGATAACGCCTATTACGAACTTTGCCGCGCAAAGCAGCACATTGCACGCTATGCATACCCAGCCCGCCGCAACGGCGCATTTTGAGCGCACGGCGGGGTTATCCGTCTGCTTATAATCCTTTACGAACAGCTTCAGTATACCTTCGCTCATTCAAGTCCCTCCGTCGCTTTATCAAGCGCCATACCTATCGAATCGTTTATAATAAGGTCCGCGCGGTAGTCATAGGGCGTTTCGCTCTTGTTTATAAGCGCAAGCTTATTGCCCTTGTAGTAATCTATAAGCCCGCTTGCGGGGTATACGTTAAGGCTTGTGCCGCCCACTATAAGCATATCCGCGCGGGTAATATGCGTTATGGCGGCGCGCAGCGTGTCCGCGTCCAGCCCTTCTTCATACAGCACCACGTCCGGCTTTATTACCCCGCCGCAGCTGCATATGGGCACGTTGGGCATATCCTTCAGCTGCTCCACGGTGTAGCTTTTGCCGCATTCCATGCAGTGGTTACGGTATATGCTGCCGTGCAGCTCATATACGTTCCTGCTGCCAGCAAGCTGATGCAGCCCATCTATATTCTGCGTAACAACGGCGGTCAGCCTGAGCGCGCGTTCCAGCTTCGCAAGCGCGTAATGCGCACGGTTGGGCTTTATGCCCGTAACCATGAGCGCGCTCCTGTAATACTTATAGAATACGTCCGTATGGCGCATAAAGAACGTGTGGCTCAGCAATTCCTCCGGCGGATAGCCGAAGCGGCGTATGGCTTCGAAATAGCCGTTCTCGCTGCGGAAATCCGGTATTCCGCTTTCGGTGGATACGCCCGCCCCGCCAAGGAAGGCTATTCTTTTGCTGCTCATAATCATATCTTTAAGCGTTTCTATCTTCGCTGTAATGTCCATCGTTCCGCCTCCTGTGCGCTGAATGAGTTAAATCATTATACCAGATTAGTCTCAATATAACAAACCATGCAGGAAATCCTTCATAACTCTTTACTTAATATGGGTTTAGGAGTACAATAGGGCTATCAAACGCATAAATTCATTCATTGTGGAGGTATTTGCATGAAGCGTGTTTGTGAAATGAATCAAAGCGAGCTGAACGAATTCTACGCCGCGGCAAAGAAAGAGTACGAGGCCTGCAAGGCCAAGGGTCTTTCGCTCAACATGGCGCGCGGCAAGCCCAGCGCGGCGCAGCTGGAGCTGTCCAATGAGCTTTTGACCATATTGAAGGGCGATAACTGCATCGTTGACGGCATAGACGCCCGCAATTACGGCACGCTTGAGGGTCTGCCCAGCTGCCGCAGGATGTTTGCGGATATACTGGGCGTTGATATGGAGGAGGTTTTCGCTGCGGGCAGCGCCAGCCTTACCCTGATGTATGACACAATTGCAAAGGCGGTCACCCACGGCCTGCTGCACAGCGAAAAGCCCTGGGCCAAACTTGATAAGGTAAAGTTCCTTTGCCCCGTGCCGGGTTACGACAGGCATTTTACAATATGCGAAAGCTTCGGCATAGAGATGATAAACGTTCCCATGACCGCCGAAGGCCCCGATATGGATATGGTGGAGGAGCTTATAAAGGATAAGGACGTAAAGGGCATGTGGTGCGTGCCCAAGTATTCAAACCCCGAGGGCATAATTTACAGCGAAGCCACCATCCGCCGCATAGCCGCCATGAAGCCCGCTGCAAGCGACTTTGTGCTTATGTGGGACAATGCATACTGCGTGCATGAGTTCGACGGCGAATACGTCCCCTTCCCCAATATTTTGGAATACTGCCGCGAGGCGGGCAATCCGGACATGGTGTTCGAGTTCGCCTCAACCTCCAAGATAACCTTCCCCGGCGCGGGCGTAGCCTGCTTCGCCACCAGCCGCGACAACATGGCGTATATGAAAAAGCTGCTCAATGCGCAGGTGATAAGCTTTGACAAAATGAACCAGCTTCGCCATGTGCTGTTCCTCAAGGACAAGGCGGGCGTGCTTGCGCACATGAAGAAGCATGCCGCAATAATGAAGCCCAAGTTCGATGCCGTGATAGCCGCGCTCGATACCCTTGCGCCCTACGGCATAGCCAGCTACAACCGCCCCAAGGGAGGCTATTTCGTAAGCCTTAACGTGATGAACGGCTGCGCAAAGCGCGTGCATCAGCTTATGAAGGAAGCGGGCGTTGTTATGACCGGCCCCGGTGCAACCTTCCCCTACGGCAAGGATCCGGAAGACAAGAACCTTCGTATCGCCCCCAGCCTGCCCCCCGTGGAGGACGTTAAGCAGGCCATGGAGGTGCTGTGCGCCTGCATAAAGCTCGCCGCAGCGGAGAAGATGGCAAAGTAAACAGCAAAAGCTTATAAGAATATGGGGACGGCAAACCGTCCCCTGTTTTGTTTTATCAAGAGTATATAGAAAACGTTGTAGGGGCGGCTATCGGCCGCCCGTATTCTTTTATACACAAACACGGCGGGCGACCAGTGACCGCCCCTACAGGATGGGTTAAGTCGCTCTAATGGCCCTGCACACTATCGTCACTTGCGTCACTATCGTCGAAACAGGCTAAATGTCTGGCTTTTTTGCTCCGACGCAGCTTCGACGATGAAATTCTGCGTCGAAGAATGAGGGTTGCGCAAGCAGTGTAATTGCGCTTAGGCGTTGTAGGGGCCGTCATTGGCGGCCCGCCCGTGGCTTCGCTTTTTATCTCAACCCCTCAGTCAAACCTTCGGTTCGACAGCTCCCCGTAAAGGGGCGCCTTTATGCCGCAGGCATCACATGAGGGCTGAAAGGTCGAATCATCTGTTACAGCTCTGCTGTCTTATGTACAGTAGTGACTAAAGATTAACAAAGAGAGGTATATAGAAGTAGTATATAGCGAAGGCGGTAGCTTTCACCTGAGCGTGGTGACACGCCTTTTTACTCCCTCAGTCTCGCCTACGGCTCGACAGCTCCCTCGACAGGGAGCCTTTTGGTGCGCTTTAGAAGCTTACATATTAAGCCTGCCCTGAAAGGGGATTCGAGCCGAGCGCGCCCAGTGGGCGATGCAGCGAGGGGAGAATCGGGCGGAATAGGGAGTATTGCAAGCGGCAGCGTAGCAAGACGACCATATTCCAACCAGCGTTGTGGGTTTCGCGTAGCGAAAGCCGGAGGGGTTGCAGCGAGGCTGCTGTTGTTTACGTCAACCCCTCAGTCGGCTACGCCGACAGCTTCCCGTAAAGGGGAGCCTTATGAAGAACGGATTTCACTGCTTGCGCAAGCCCCGTGCTTCGACGCAGAAATTCATCGTCGAAGCTGCGTCGGAGCAAAAAGTCAGACATTTAGCCTGTTTCGACGATAGTGACGCAAGTGACGATAGTGTGCAGGGGGGAGGGTGGCGCAGTTACTTCGCCCCTGCCAGCCTCTCTATCGCCATTTTATATCCTTCAAAGCCGTAGCCCGCATATGTGGCAATGCAGGCTATTCCGGCATAGGAAACATGGCGGAAGGCCTCGCGGCTGTTTACGTCGGATATGTGTACCTCCACCGCGGGGAGGTTCACGGCCTTCAGTGCATCGAGTATGGCAACGCTTGTGTGCGTGTAGGCGGCGGGGTTTATAACTATTCCGTCCGCCGTGCCGTAGGCGGATTGAATCTTGTCCACTATCGCGCCCTCGTGATTGGACTGAAAAACCTCGGCCTCTATGCCCGTTTGGCGGCATACGCCCTGTATGTATTCAACTAAGTCGGCGTATGTCCTTTTGCCGTAAATTTCCGGCTCCCTCAGCCCAAGCATGTTAAGATTGGGCCCGTTTATTATAAGCAGCTTCATTTCAGCGCCTCCATAATGCTTTCCACGGTGCTTTCAACAGAACCGTTGTTGTCTGTAATAATGTCGCAAAAACGCTCGTACAGCGGCTTTCTTGCGGCGTAGAGCGCATGCATGTCGCTCCTTTGGGATATTGGCCGCCCGTCTGTGGGCAGCGCGTCTATGCTGCGCGTGAGCCATATTATAATGCCGTTCTGGTGCAGCAGGGGATAGTTTTCCTGCCGCGTAACGCAGCCGCCGCCGGTGGAGATTATAAGCCCGCTCTGCCTGCCGAGCTTTGAAAGGGCCTCGGTTTCGCTTCTGCGGAACGCATCCTCCCCATGCAGGGCGAATATTTGGGGTATGCTCATGCCCGCCTGAGCCTCTGTCGCTTCGTCGCTGTCGCGCACGGCGCGGTTAAGCCTTTTGCCAAGCGCCGCGGCTATTGTGCTCTTGCCGCAGCCCGGCATGCCTATAAGCACAATGTTTTGCATATTCAGGCTTAATTCGCGCTCTATTTCGTCCGTGCGGCTGTCGGGTATTGAGGTGCCAGTGAAAAGCTCCGCCGCGCGCTTTGCCTGCGCAACAAGCATGTTAAGCCCGCCCATGCAGGGTATGCCAAGCTCCTCCGCCTGCATCAAAAGCGCCGTGCGGTGCGGGTTGTATACTATGTCCAGCACACCCTTGCAGCCCTTGAAAACGCTCAGGTCAACGGGGCTTACGCCTGTGTTCGGATACATGCCCACGGGCGTTGTGTTTACAATTATCTCCGCGTCCGCATGCTTTTGTATGTTTTCGTAGTTGTCCTGCCCGCTTCGGGATATTACCGCAACGCTTTTTGCGTTAAGTTCACCCAGCACGGCGCATATCGTGGCCGATGCTCCGCCGCTGCCCAGCACTATCGCCTTTTTGCCCGCAATGTCAACGCCGCTCTTTTTTACCATGCTCATGAAGCCGTATGCATCCGTATTGTCGCCGTAAAGGCTGCCGTCGCGCTTCCGTATGACTGCGTTCACGCTGCCTATCCTTTCCGCAATGAGCGAAAGCGCGGCGCAATAGGGTATTACCGCCTTTTTATAGGGAATGGTAACGTTTATTGCGTCAAAAGAGCCGCCCTTCATGAACGCGTCAAGCTCCGCCCTTGGGCATTCGATAAGCTCGTAGCTGTATCCGCCAAGGCGTTCGTGTATGGCCTTTGAATAGCTGTGGCCCAGCTTTTCGCCCAGCAATCCGCACCGCATAGGCTTCACCTCATATGGTTTCGCTGTAGCTGCCAAGGTAAGCAAACCTTTCGCAGCCGCTTGAAAGCTCGCCCATAAGCTGCATGAACTCCGGCGAGTATACGGGCGTTTCAATATCAAAATAGAACATGAATTCAAAGTTGCGCTCGGGAAGCGGCCTACTCTCCAGCTTGTTCAGGTTTATGCCCTGCGCATAGAAGCGGCTCAGTACCATGTAAAGCGAGCCGGGCTTGTGCGGCAGCACCATCATAAGGCTTGTGCGGTCCGCGCCGGGGTAAATTTCAAGCTGCTTTGATATGCATATGAAGCGGGTATAATTGTTCCCCATGTTCTGCACGCTGTATTTAAGGCAGTCAAGCCCGTAAAGCTCAATGCATGCCCTGCTTGAAAGGGCGGCAACATCGCCGCGGCCGGATTCGGCAACCTTTTTTGCCGCGGCGGCGGTGTTTTCGCAGGGGATAATCTTAACGCCCTTGAGCGTTGCAAGGAACTCGCTGCATTGGCTTATGGCCTGCTCGTGCGAATATATCTCCTTTATGTCCTCAAGCTTCGTGCCGTGGTTAACCAGCAAATTGTGGTCAACCTTCAGGCGCACGCTGCGCACAATCTTGAAATCGTGCTTCATCATCAGGTCGTATACAGCGTTCACGCTGCCCGCCGTGCTGTTTTCAACGGGTATAACGCCGTATTGGCACAGGCCCTTCTCTATTGCGGAGAACACGGCCTCAAACGTTGAAAAATAAAGCACGTTTGCCCGCTTGAACAGCCTGTCGCATGCCATTTGGGAATATGCGCCCTCCACGCCCTGGCACGCTACCGCCGCGCGCTGGGGAAACAGGGGAGGGGTATCCTTAACGGCCCTTGCAATCTCCTCCGTAAGGGGAGTGCTTGCGCCTATTATGCGGTTCTGGCTGCTGCGGCTAAGCTCGAATATGAGCGAATAAAGCGAAATCGCGTATTCGCTCAGCTCCTCCGGCACCATGCTTGCAATATCGTTCAGCTTTGCGCGTTCCCGCGTGGAATCGAGCACCTTCATGCCGTGTTCCTTTTTGTATCGGGCAATTTCCGCCGCCGTGTCCATGCGCTCGGCAAAAAGCTTCACAAGCTCTTTATCTATTGAATCTATCTTTTCCCTGTAATCGGAAAGCTCCATCGGTATAGTCACATCCTTTCGCTAAATCTGCTCCTTGCGCCTGTCCAGCAGCGCATCGTATACGGCTATTGCCGCCGCCGCCTCAATGCACGGCACCGCCCGCGGCACTATGCATGGATCGTGCCTGCCGCCTATTACAAGCGGCTCGGCCTGCTGCGTTTTTGTGTTCAGCGTAATTTGCTCCCGCGCTATGGAGGGCGTTGGCTTTACCGCAACGCGGAACGTGAGCGGCATGGCGGTTGTTATCCCGCCAAGTATGCCGCCGCAGTTGTTCGTTTTTGTTATAACGCGCCCGTTTTCCATCAGGAACGGGTCATTATTCTCGCTCCCGCGCATTTCTGCCGCCGCAAAGCCCGCGCCGAACTCAATTCCCTTTATCGCGGGCACGGCGAAAACGGCCTTGGCAATGCGCCCCTCCATCCCGCCGAAAAGCGGCCCGCCAAGCCCGGCTTCAAGCCCCGTTATGCGGCATTCTATCGTGCCGCCAACGCTGTCGCCCTCCGCCTTTGCCGCGGCTATTTCCCGCCGCATGGCCTCTCCCGCCGCATCGCTCACGGTGGGAAAAGGCTTATCCGCCGTCGGCTCAATAAGCTCGCCCGCGTCATGTACGTTCCCTATGGACGCTATGCGGCTCATTATGCTTATGCCATGCTGCTGCAAAAGCTGTATGCATATTCCGCCCGCTATGCAAAGCGGCGCGGTAAGCCTGCCGGAAAAATGCCCGCCGCCCGCGCTGTCCTCAAAGCCGCGGTATTTTATATCCGCCGTGTAGTCCGCGTGTCCCGGCCGCGGGGTGAAGCGGAAGGGGTCGTAATCGCGGCTGCGCGTATCCGTATTGCGTATTATTGCCGCTATCGGCGCGCCGCAGGTATGCCCGTCCGCAATGCCGGAAAGGAACTCCGGCTCGTCCGCTTCGCGCCTTGCGGTTGAATATTCGTTCTGTCCCGGTGCGCGGCGGCGCATGAAGGCGTTAAGCGCATCCGTATCTATTGCAAGGCCTGCGGGTATGCCGTCAATCGCAACGCCAATTGCCGCGCTGTGGGATTGGCCGAATATGGATATGTGTATGTTTTCGCCGTAAATGCTGCTCATGCGTTTTCTCCTTCCGTATCGAGCGTATCGAGCGCAGTGAAAAACGCGGGGTATGATTTGCTCACGCATTCGCTGCCCTCTATGCTCACGCTGCTTTCGGCTGCGCATGCCGCAACAGCCGCCGCCATGGCTATCCTGTGGTCGTTAAAGCTTTGCACCGTTCCGCCCGCTATGCGGCCCGTGCCGTGTACAATAAGCCCGTCTGCAAGCTCCGTAACGCCAACGCCGAGCGAGGAGAGCATGTTTGCCGTGCTTTTCAGCCTGTCCGATTCCTTCAGCCTCAGCCGCGCCGCGTTTACTATGCGCGTGTCTCCCTCCGCCGCCGCCGCAAGCGCGCATATGGTCGGGATAAGGTCGGGTATGGGGGAAGCGTCCACCGTTGCCGGCATAAGCTTATTGCGCCTTACGGCAACGCTTTCGCCCTCCGTGCGCACATCCGCGCCCATTTGGCGCAGTATTGCGGTTATTTGCTTGTCCCCCTGGCAGGAGGCCGCGTTAAGCCCGTTCACGGTTATGCCGCCGCGGCTCAGCGCCCCCATGCAAAGGAAGAACGCCGCGTTTGACCAGTCCCCTTCCGCGCGGCAGAATGAGGGCATATTGTATCCGCAGCCGCCGCGTATGGCGTAATGCCGCTTATCCTCGCCGTATGCAATGGCGGCATGGGCGGTTTTCAGCGTATCGAGCGTTATGTCAACATATGCGCCCGATTCAAACCGGCCTGTTACGGTAAGCGTGCTGTCCGCATCAAGCTTGGGCAGCGCCATGAGAAGGCCAGATATATATTGGCTCGATACCCCGCCGTCTATCGCGTATTCGCCGGGGACAAGCCGCCCCTTGCAGCAGAGCCGTGCGCCCTGCTTTTGTATTGCCATGCCGTGTGCGCCGAGCACAGCGTCAAGCGGGGCAAGCGGCCTTTCGCCAAGCCTCCCCTCCATTATAAATACCGCTTCCGCCCCAAGCGCCCCAACTATCGGCAGAAGGAAGCGCAGCGTGGAGCCGGATTCGCCGCAACGCAGCTCGCATACGCCTTCGGGCGCGGCGGTTATCGGCTCAATGTGTATCGTGTCGCCCGTGCGCGCTATGTTAGCGCCAAGGGCGTTCATGCAGCTTATTGTGGCTTCAATATCCTTTGATGTGCCGCGGCACTCTATGTTGCTTGCGCTTTTTGCAAGCGAGGCCAGTATTATAAGCCTGTGCGCATATGACTTGGACGATATTATGTCCACGCTGCCCGTGCGCGCGCCGTGCTTAACGGTGCGTGTCATCGCGCGCCACCATCCTTCAGCCAGCCAAGCATATCGCCGCACGATACCGTGAGCACATGGCAGCAGCCTATTTTTTCGGGTATAACAAGGCTTACGCTGCCGCCGGCAATCTTTTTGTCCGAAAGGGCGGCGTTGTAAAGCTCCTGCGCGGTGAAGTCCGCAGCATCGCTCATGCCGTATTTGGCAAGCAGCTTTTCCACCTTCTCCGGCACGTCTGATGCGCAGTATCCGCGCTTATGCGCGGCGCGGCACATCATTGCAAGGCCAATGCCAACCGCGGCGCCGTGGGGGATTGAGTAGCCGCTGCACTTTTCAATCGCATGGCCGAAGGTATGCCCAAGGTTGAGCAGACGGCGGCGGCCCGTGTCGAACTCATCTTCTCCCACGATGTCCCGCTTTATGGTAACGCAGCGGGCTATAACGTCCGCATACTGCGTGCGTATGTCCGCATTTTCTATCATGCTGAAAAGCTCTCCGCCCGCAAGCACGGCGTATTTGATTATTTCGCCGCAGCCGTTTTTGTATTCCGCTTCCGGCAGGGTATTGAGCGCATCCGTATCGCACAGCACAAGCGACGGCTGATAGAAGCAGCCAAGCTGGTTTTTGCCCGTTGGCAGATTTACCGCAGTTTTGCCGCCGACTGATGAATCAACGTCCGCAAGCAGCGTTGTGGGCAGCTGCACCAGCTTTATGCCCCGCTGGTACGTTGCCGCGGCAAAGCCGCCCACGTCGCCCACTATGCCGCCGCCAAGGGCAACAAGCACATCGCTGCGGGTGAAGCGGTTTTCGCTGAGCGCGGCTATGATAGCCTCGTATGTTTTTATGCTTTTTGTGTCCTCACCACCCTTGAACACAAATGTATGCACGCCGTAACCCGTCGCCCTGAGAGACTCTGCAACGGTTTCGCCGTAAAGAGGGAACACATTTTCGTCCGATACTATCAGGGTCTTGCCTATGGCGTGGGTCGCCTTGAGCGTTTCTTCGCCCGCTATTGCAAGCGCGCCGTGCTGAATTTCAATGTTGTATTGGCGTGATGCGTTAACGCGAATGCACTTCATCTGCCGTCAACCTCCTCCTTCAGCCTGCGCCCATCGTCAAGCAGCTTTGTAAGCGCGGCTGTGTCGCCCTGCTCAAGGGCGGTTTTGTATTCGTTAAGGGATGCTATGTATGCGTCCAGCTCATTAAGCAAATAATCCCTGTTTTCCATGAAAAGCTCCGCCCACATTGTGGGGTTCAGCCATGCCACGCGGGTCATATCCTTGTAGCTTCCTGCGGAAAAGCCCTTGTGCAGCTTAGCTGTAGGGCTTTTTATATATGCGTTGGAAGCAACGTGCGCCAGCTGGGACGTGAAGGCGATCATGCGGTCGTGCTCGGCGGCGGTGGTGACGGAAAACGAGCCGAAGCCCGCCGGGGCAAGCAGCTTTTCTATTCTGCTCAGCAGCGCAATGTTATCAAAGTCCATTGGGACTATGACCATCGGCGCGCCGTGGAACAGATTCGCGCGGGCATATTTGAAGCCGGAATTATGCGTGCCCGCCATCGGGTGACCGCCTGCAAACGCTATGCCGTGCGCCTTTGCCACGGGGAAGCACCCTTCGCACACGGTGCGCTTAGTGCCGCAGCAGTCCAGCACAACGGTGTCCTTGCTTATATAATCCGCCATGCGCGTGAAGTATTCTATGCACGCCGCGGGGTATACGGCGATAAGCACTATGTCGCAGCGCTTTATGCTCTCCTCATCAAGCACGCCGTCCACCGCGCCGCTCATCATTGCAAAATCGAGTATGCTCCTGTCCGTATCGAAGGCGAGCACGGCTTCGCCCGCCTCATGGTATGCTTTGGCCAAAGAGCCGCCTATAAGCCCAAGGCCGACTATTCCCGCCGTCATTCGTTTACGACCTCCCTCACGCGCCGCACCTTCTTGGCAAGCTCGTCGTATTGTTCGGGACGCAGGGACTGCGCGCCGTCGCACAATGCCTTCATGGGGTCGTTATGCACCTCTATTATCAGCCCGTCCGCTCCGCAGGCCGCCGCCGCAAGCGCCATGGGCGGCACAAGCCTTGCTATGCCGGTGGCGTGGCTGGGGTCAACTATTATGGGCAGGTGCGTAAGCTCCTTGAGCATGGGCACCGCCGCAAGGTCAAGGGTGTTTCGGGTGTAATCATCGAATGTGCGTATACCGCGTTCGCAAAGTATAACGCGCTCGTTGCCGCCGGCCATTATGTATTCCGCGCTCATCAGCAGCTCTTTAAGCGTGTTTGCAAGGCCGCGCTTGAGCAGAATGGGCTTGTCCAGCTTGCCGAGCTCCTTGAGCAGTTCAAAGTTCTGCATATTCCTTGCGCCGACCTGTATCAAATCAACGTCCTCGAACAGCGGCAGGTGGTTAACGCTCATTATTTCCGTAACTATGGGAAGTCCGGTCTCCTTACGGGCCAGCTTCAAAAGCTCTATGCCCGTGGCCTTAAGCCCCTGGAAGTCATAGGGAGAGGTACGCGGCTTGAACGCGCCGCCGCGCAGCATATTCGCGCCGCTGGCCTTTACCGCGCGGGCAACGGCAAGTATCTGCTCCTCGTTTTCAACGGAGCAGGGGCCCGCTATCATGCAGAAGTTGCCGCCGCCGACCTTAACGTCGCCAACGTTTACGACCATGTCGTCCGGATGGAACTTCCTGTTGCAGCACTTGAACGGCTCGGTCACGCGCTTTACGGAATCCACTATGCCAAGGCTGGCTATAAGGTCCATGTCTATGCGGCCCGTGTCGCCTATCAGGCCAAGAACCGTTTGGAACTGGCCTTCGGAAATGTGTATACCCAGTCCCTGACCCTTCAGCCAATCGATGAGCTGATCCTGCTTTTCCTTGTCCGCCCCGTGCTTAAGTACAACAATCATGGTATATATCCTCCAAAAAATTTATTTCGTATTCGTTTGCAGCTCTGCAATAAAAAAGCGGCACCGGTGTAACCTGTGCCGCTTGAGCGTGTCCCTTCAAAAAGAGCTTATCCTTTGCACACAAATTACCCCTACTATGCAGTCATAGTAAAGTAATAATAGTATGCAAAAGCGATAGCCTTAATCATCGGTTCGTTCTCCTTATATCGCAAAACCAACTTTGCCCTAAAGTATAAGAACATGCGGCGCGCTTGTCAACCGTTATTTTATGCTAAAGGGATAATTTTTTGAACGCAGCGGAAAATAAGAGTAAACAATCACTTGACACAAATTAGACGATACCGTACAATAAAACTACCGAAGAAACACAACATATTCACTTACTCATTTGCTAAGATCACGAGACGGCCCGCAGAAACGGGCAAACCGCCGCATTATAGCAATATGGCGGGCGAACCTGAAAAAACGGAATAAAGGAGGAATGAAAAAGTGGAAGCGAACCCAAAAAGGAATGAGTTAACCTATTGTATCTTTGAAGGACTGGACATGCCGGAAGGTTTTGCATTTACGGAAAATGAGTATATGTATGAATATGATAATGTTTCGGACGACGGCAGCGTGGTTGACGAAGCGGCGCAGGCGGAAGAAAAGAAGTATAAAGACAGCACACATGAAGTTGTATCCAAGATAGCCTATCTTATTGGCGTGCCCAAACACATTTTTGCGAATGAGCACGAGCCGCCCAAGCAGGAAATATACGATTTGCTCAATGCTGATAAAAACGCGCGCATAATACGTAACCTTTGCATAGTAAGAACGGCGATAGAACGCAATTTTAAGAACATAAGCGAAAAAATGCGCTTTGATTACGCATCGATAATGAACATGCCCGAATATATTCCGCAGCAAAGCATTACGGAGCTGAGCTTTGACGGAATAAACTTTACAAGGCGGACGAATACGAAGCTGTTTCAATACATAATAGAGATAAACAAAATAATATCCGACAGAATAAATAACTGTAAAAAGTTTTTTCCGCTGTGGCTCAAGTGGAGCTATATAAGGGAATTGTTTATAATGCCGGACGGGCTGAAGGAAAGCGGCACCAAGGCGGCGGCGGAAAGATATTATTCGGGAAAAGCATATTATCCATATAAAATGTACATAAACTGGCGGCCCAAAAGCGCCGGGAACATTCTGTTTAACGACAAAAAGTTCATAACGGTGCTGTATGAACAGCATAACGACTTCTTTACGGAATACAACAAGGTATCCGATGCCGGCAGCTACATAAAGGGCAGCATATATGACTTTATAGGCAGCAGCGAAAAGGTGGTCGTTTTGGTGGACTGTGAAAACTCGGATCCGTATAAGCTGTGCGCCACGCTGAAAAACTTGGATCACGAACATACTAAAAAGATATCGTCCATAATCCTTGTGGATGACGTGAATACCGTGGAGACATGGCAAGTGCTGGAGAGCTTTACGAGCATACCTGTGGAGCACATGATGACGGAGCGCGTGAAGCAGGACAAATCATTGGTGGACGTTATGCTGATATCACGCACGTGTCTGGAGCATTACAGAAACAATGTGGATTCCTTCATACTGGTATCGAGCGATTCGGACTACTGGGGCATGATATCGTCGTTGCCGGACGCACGCTTCCTTGTGATGATAGAAAGGGCGCATTGCGGGCCTGATCTTAAAAAGGCGCTTACGGGTGCGGGCGTTTTTTACTGCTATATAGATGATTTTTATTCCGGCAATGCCGAGGACATAAAGCTTGGGGCAATATTTAAGGAGCTGAATAGGTATATAGAAAAAACCGTAAGGCTGAACATAAACGATATGCTGAACGAGGCGCTGCGCTCGGCCCGGGTGGAGATGGGCACGGAGGAGAGGAAAAGATTCATTGCGCAATATATCCGCCCGATGCGCATGAGCATAAATGATACGGGAGACATGGTACTGGAGCTCAAACGATGGAAATAAACAAACAGCCCCGGCAGCGGTGCAAAAGCACATGCCGGGGTATTATTTTATATATCCACGCAGTATATCTTTTTAACCTCGCTGCGCTTCCTGTACACGGTTAGGAACACGGCGACTACGGCTATTGCGTAGAAGCCTGCGTTAAGCTCGCGTATCGGCAAAAACTCGGCCAGCGCCCCGGCAACAAGCGCGCCCGCCATGTTGCCTATCGTGGTAAGCATTTGGAACGCGCCCGTGAAACGGCCGCGCATTTCGTTGGGGACGTAGCTTTGGGTGGAGGATATGCGTATATTATAGCTTGTAACGCCGAGAAGCCCGGTTATAAGCATCATTGCAAACATTACGTACAGCGGCGCATAAAGCAGAGAACCTGCAAGTATATTTATGGCAAAATACACCATAAGCGCAATGGCGAATTTCTTTTTCGGGTCGAATTTATGCTTATAAAGCCTTAACCCGCCAAGCACGCGGCCCAATACGGCAAAGCCCATGACAAATATGTATTTTTCAACGCCCAAGCCTTCGGTATTCTTAAAAAACGGCAGCAGGAGCGTGTTGCTTGCGCTATCCGAAAACGACATAACCGTGAAATACGCCGCTATTGCCATAAGCCCCGCTTCGCCGCGCATATAGCGTATGCCGTCCTTAAAGTCGGATACATATTTTTTCAGGTTGTATTGCTCACCAACGTTCTGCATCTGCGATTCATCCACCTTTATCTGCGTTTCAAAGGAGGCGGCGATAAGGAACGTTACCGCGTTGAACAAAAACAGTATTTCAAGCCCCGTATGCTCATAGCACCACGCCGCCGCAAGCACCATAACCGACGCCAGCGGGAATATCATGCTGGATACGGAATATGCCTTGGTGGAAAAGCCGGGCGTTATAAGCATTGGATACAGGCTGTCGTATGCCACCTGATATATGCTGTCCACAGAGCCGATTATAAGGCAAAGTATAAGCATGGTTGCATAGTTGAATATATCAAGCTTCAGCACAACGAATATGACAAGATACAGCGCTGCCGATATGAAATCCAGCGTATATATTGCTTTTGCGCGGGAAAAACGGTCAAGATACGGCCCTGCAAGGAACGGCATAATCACCTTGGGCAGATTGTACACTACGTTGAATACCGCGTAAAGCAGCGTGGAGCCTGTATAGTCCAGCACCAGCAGGCATATTGCAAAGCCTGACACGGCGTTGCCCAGCGTGCTGACGACCGTGCCTAACGATAGTATAGTAAAATTCTTTGTCCATAGCGTGGGCTTCTTTTCCATTGGCGTATATCACTCCTTTTTTTAACATCATAACGGCCGAACCGGAGGAATGCCGCCGGCTCGGCAGGGAAAAAGCCGCGTTATACGGCGAAATTGGCGCGGATGGAGCCGTTCATGGTTTCGGCCTTCAGCTTGCTTTCGGCCGCGTTGCTTATAACGGTGGTATGCTTGCGGCTCTGCTTTTCGCCGTTTATATATACGGAGCCGGACATGGTATCGAATTCGCAGTTGAACTGCTCCAGCTTTTCTGTTGTGTTGAACGCTACGGAGCCGTTAACGCTTTCAAGATGTACATTGCCGCGCACGCCGCCCGTAAGCTTTACGGAGCCGTTTACGGTTTCGCAATGGCAGCCTGCGGTGGCGGTGCAGTTGGTTGCGTTGGTTGAGCCGTTCACGTTTTCAAGATGTATCTTGCCCGCCGCGATGCTTTCAACGTTTATTGTGCCGTTCACGGCTTCGCATTTGAGCGAGGACAGGCGCAGCGCGGGCAGGGCGGCAGCATCACCGGACGCGGACTTGGTAATATCTATCGTGCCGTTCACGGTCTCAAGCCAAAAGTCTTCGAACTGAACATCCGGCACGGTTATGGCTATCACGGACTGGCGCCATGCATTGCGGCCGCCGAAGGCGCCGCTCCAGAAGCTGCCGTCAAATATGCTGGTGAAATGCTTGGGAGTGGGCTTTTCTTCTATTCTGAGCACGCCGTCGCGTATGGAGACGGCAGGCTTCTTAAGCCCTTCCGGGAAATCCAGATCCACGCGGTATTCATTGCCGCGCAGCAGTATAAGCCTTGCGCTTATGGTTTCGGCATGTATGCCGGTAAACGCTTCGCCGCAGGCTGCCGTTTCGGCGGCGGGGGAGGTGGGGGCGCTGCCCGTGCTCTGCTTGATTATGTCCCGCGCAAGCTTTTCGGGGGAGCCGAGCTCCGCCATTACCTTTTCGGCGTTTTCTTCGCCGGCATCTTCAAAATATTCGGTATAGAACTGCACGGCGGCTTCGCGCTCGCTCGCGTCTATGCATTCAAGGCAGCTTTTAAGCCTTGCAAGGTATTCGTTTGTGGTCATTGCGGTATCCTCCTTATATAATGCGCGCTATGCTGGTGCGCAGCTCGTTAAGCTCCCTATGGAACTCCTTAATAACTTCCTCGCGGCAGCCTTCCTTTGCTATTATGCTGCGCCTTTCAGTGGCGGGGCTTATGCCGCCGCGGTGGGTGCTGTTATTATAATGCATCATTGTTATTCCCTCCGTACAATAGTGAATTTACCCTTAACGTGTATGCCTTCCATTCGGCCCTGTATTCGTTCAGCTTGTCGCGTCCTGCGTCAGTAAGCGCGTAATAGCGCCTGAGCCTTCCGGAGAAGGGCTGATCATATGTTGAAAGCAGCCCATCCTTTTGCAACCTTCTGAGCACGGGATAGAGCGTGGACTCGGATATATCCATAACTTGCTTTACGCTTTGCGTAAGCACGTAGCCGTATGCATCCTGACTATCGAGCACCGCCAGCACGCATGCATCCAGCAGCGCCGATCCTAATTGAAACACCATGTCGCGTACCTCCTTTCGACGATGATATTATACAGTGTATAATATAGCGTGTCAACACCTTATTGCAAAATAAATAATATTATTTTGTGCTGAATGGTGCCGACGATGTATTTATAGCATTTGAGCGAAGTGCAATGTCAAGGCCACTTTCCTAAAAAGAACAAATGTGATAGAATACAAAGGCAAAAAACGCGGGGGAGACGGCATATGCGCAAAACAAAGATAATCGCAATAGAAGGCATAGACGGCGGGGGAAAGGGCGTGCAGGTGCGCGCGCTTAAAGAAAACCTGCAAAAGCTTGGCTATACCGTAGCCGGGCGCGACTACCCGATGTATGACACATATTTCGGCGCACAGGTAGGCAGGCTGCTGAGCGGAGCGGACGGAGTGCGCGCGGATGAGATAGACGGCAAAAGCATGGCGCTGTGGTTCGCGCTGGACAGATGGGAAAGCTTTAAGGACTACCGCGACGGGGAGACTGACTTCCTTATTATAAACAGATTTGTGCTGTCCAACGCCGTGTATCAGAGCATACGCGATATTGATTTGGGCAAGCCGGACATTGTAAACTGGGTCATGGACTTGGAATACGGCCACTTTGGCCTGCCGAAGCCCGATCTTAACATAGTTTTTTCTATCCTGCCCAAGGCGGCGGAGGAGAACGTTGCCAAAAAAGGCTACCGCGGATACGTTGGCGAAGGCAAAGACGTATATGAAGCCGACCACGGCATACAGCAGCGCGCAATGGAAAAATATATTGAAATTGCGGCGGATATGGATGACGCAGATATAATATATTGTATGGAAGAGGGCAGGCTGAAAAGCATAGACGACATTGCAAAAATGGTAATGGATGCAATAAAACGGCGCGGCCTGATATAATAATTGGAGGTTTCTTCATATAAAAATGTATGCATTTTGCAAATTCACGGTATACATGAATTTGGGTATACATGAGCGAATTGATACAGTATACAGAAATTTGTAGTTGATAAATATATTTGTGTATTATATAATACGTTATGTCTTATAAAAGATATACGGCAAACTAATGGGAACGCGATTAAATTGATTTTTAAGTTTCCTGCGCATTTAGCCGCAGGCGATTAAAAATAAAAGGAGAGAACACAATGAAGAAAACGCTTGCTATGCTGCTTGCTGTCATGATGATAGTAGCGTGCTTCGCCGGCTGCCAGGGCAATACTCCTGCCAATACTGATCAGCCCAGCGGAACCGAAACCCAGCAGCCTACCGAAAGCACTCAGCCCACCGAGGCTCCCGTTGAGCCCGAACCGGAATCCAACATTGGTCCCGACGGCCGTGAGTATGCTGACGAGCAGGTATACCGCACGCTGTACTCCAGCGAAGTTAACACCATGAACTACCTGGTAAGCGGCACCACCTACGAGCTCGTAGTCGGCGCTAACACCATCGATTCCCTTGTTGAGAACGACACCTACGGCAACATACTGCCCTGCGGCGCCGAATCCTGGGAAGTAAGCGAAGACGGCCTGACCTGGACCTTCCATCTGCGCGCCGGCCAGTATTGGTACGATGCGGACGGCAACCAGAAGGACCCCGTAACCGCTAACGACTACGTGGCCGCTGCCCGTTACGTCTGCGATTCCGCTATGGACTGCGCTAACAGCTACCTGATGGACGGCTGGATCGTAAACGCTTCCGAACTGCTGACCTACACCGCCGCTCTGCTGGCCAACCCCATAGAGCAGGGCACTGAAGTCGGCAAGGACCAGGATCTCGTTGTTGACGCCAACGGCATCATCTACGAAGGTTCTGAGTGGAACGAAGAAACCGAAAAGTATGACACCTGGACCGAGATCCCCGCTGTCACTCCCGAAGAGCTTGGCGTTGAAGCCGTTGATGACCTGACCCTTGTTTACCACCTGGTAAAGGCTCGCCCCTACTTCCTGACCGCTCTGCAGTTCGGTACCTATTGGCCCGCCCCCGCCTCCCTCCTTGCTGAGCTTGGCGATGCCTACGGCCTTGACAATTACTCCATGTGGTTCAATGGCGCTTACCTCCTTTCCGAGTTCAAGCCCAATGAAAAGCGCACTTACACCAAGAACGAGAACAACTGGGACGCTGAGCATGTTTACATCGAGCGCATCGAGCAGACCTGCAACACCGAAGCTACCACCCTTGCTCCCGAACTGTTCCTCCGCGGCGAAATCGATTATGCTGACATCGGTTCCGATATCGTTGCCGATTGGCTGAGCGATCCCGAAAAGAGCCAGATGATATCCAGCTCCCGCGTTATAGGCGCCTACTCCTACTTCTTCGGTTTCAACTTCGAACCCAAGTTCGATGCTGAGTATGAACCCGA
Organism: Christensenellaceae bacterium Phil1; assembly: GCA_001940855.1. GTDB lineage: Bacteria > Bacillota > Clostridia > Christensenellales > CAG-138 > Phil1. The sequence continues at coordinate 21,100 of MSGS01000074.1, forward strand.
GAACTGGGCCATCGCCGTCAACAACGAAAACTTCCGTAAGGCCGTGTTCCATGGCATCAACCGTGACGAATATCTGTCTGCCAAGTACCCCGGCGACGATCCGTCCATCCATAAGATCAACACCGTGACCCCGAAGGGATTCTCCGTAAACAACGGTAAGGACTACGTCTTCTATGGCGACCTGGCCAAGTTCACCGAGACCGAAAGCTTCAATCCTGAACTCGCCGTTCAGTATCGCGACGCTGCTAAGGCCGAACTGGAAGCCGCCGGCTGCAAGTTCCCCATCAAGGTCCCCGTCAACTACAACACTTCCTCCACCACTTGGGCAAACTGCACAGTGGTTCTGGAACAGCAGCTTGAAGAACTGCTTGGCGCAGACTTCATCGACATCATCGTTGTACCGTACTCCGGCAGCTCCTTCCTTAAGGAAACCCGCCGCAACGGTAACTACGCCATACAGGAACTGAACTGGGGCGCCGACTTCATGGATCCCGAAACCTGGGCCGATCCGTTCGATCGTGAGAACAGCTACAACTTCTTCTGCAACGAGACCCTCGAGCAGAATGGTATCAACCAGTATTCCAAGACCGAAGAAACCGCTGCCCTCATCGACCAGTACTTTGAACTGGTTGACGCAGCCCGTGAAGAAACCAGCGACATGGATGCCCGTTACGAGGCGTTTGCCGCGGCCGAAAGCTTCTACATTGAGCATGCCATCGTAGTCCCCGGCTTCATCTCCGGCGGTTCCTACAGCGCCACCAAGCTCAATGGCTTCGAAGGCCAGTACGCCATGATGGGTCAGTCCTCCAGCCGTTATAAGGGACAGCACGTCTACAAGACCGCTATGAGCCAGGATATGTTCGACGCTCAGTATGCCGAGTGGACTGCTGCCATGGAAGGCTAATTCCTAACACAGGAAACGATTCCTAAAACAGAAAAATGCGGCTCTGCTCTGTATACTGCGGGGCAGGGCCGCTTTCTTATTCTCCTAAACGGGGCCGGTTCGCGCGCCCCACAAGACCTTTTATAATCTTTCTATACAAACAAAGTCCCGCGCAATAAACCGCAGCAAGGGACCTGAAGGAGAAACTAAACAGTGTTAGTATATTCATTAAAGCGACTTGGAAGAGCTTTGATAACTTTGGTTATATTGATAACTATCGTGTTCATCCTTGTACGCGCAATGCCTGAAGAAGGATACTTCAGCAATTATGAAAAGATGAGCCCGCAGCAGATCGAAGTCGGTCTGCGCAAGATGGGATTGAAAGATCCATTGTATGTGCAGGTAGGTAAGTTTTTATACAATGCGCTTCGCGGCGACCTTGGCATATCCTACCGCTACCGTATCAATGCGAAAATAACGGACATTATCAGCAGTAAGATCGGCATATCCATGAAGGTCGGTCTTATATCAATGGTCGTAAGCCTGCCGCTGGGCATGGCGCTGGGCATCTTGATGGCCCGCAGCAAGGGCGGCTTTGCCGATAAGCTGGGCAACGCCTATATAGTGTTTATACAGGCCGTGCCTAATGCCGTTTACTTCATATTCATTCAGCTTTATGGTTCCGACCTGTTCCGCGTAAGCATGCTGTATAAGGAAACGGAATGGACAAGTCTTATTCTGCCGGTAATTTCGCTGGCTCTGCCCTCCATATCCAGCTACGCAATGTGGCTCAGGCGTTACATGGTGGACGAAACGAATAAGGACTACATCAAATTGGCCCGCGCAAAGGGCGTGCCGAACAGCACCATATGGTTCCGCCATGTTTTCCGCAATTCCGTGGTGCCTATGGTCAATCTGATCCCCGGTTCAATACTTTTGACCATATCGGGTTCAATATATGTTGAGTCTTTGTACTCCATACCCGGCATGGGCGGATTGCTGGTGGACGTTATAAAGAGGCAGGATAACAACATGGTGCTTGCGCTGGTCGTGATATTCGCGGTGATGAGCATACTGGGCCTGCTGCTGGGCGACCTGCTGATGGCTGTTGTTGACCCGCGTATCAGCTTCACTAAGAAGGAGGGGTCACGATGAGCAAGTACTCTGCTAAGGACAAAATAAGCAAAAAGCTTGAGGACAGCATTGCCCAAACCAATGCTCCTCTTACCGAGAAGGACGACCTTACCCCGGATGAGATAGCCAAGCTTACTCCTGAGGAATTTGACTTTGCCGAATATGATGAAACTGCTGCCGAGCGCGCGGGCTATTCTAACTATTCATATTGGCGCAGCACCATAAGGGTGTTCTTCAAAAACAAGGTTGCCGTTACCAATTTGGTAATAATGCTGGTGCTGGTGCTGTTCACTTTCCTGCAGCCCCTGCTTCCTAACCAGTTTGATCCCAACCTTGTAAACAAGTTCGACGAAAAGGCCGTGTGGCTAATAGTTGACGAGGACGGCAAGGCTAAGCTGAGCGGTATCAAGTATACCAAGGGCGACTATGCCGCCGAAACTGACGGCAGGAACACCACCCTTGCCTATGTTCAGGCTCCCGAAGACTGGGGCAACATAAAGCTTTATGTGCAGGAAAAGGGCGGCGTTGCCGAAGAGATAGCAGCTACTGCCGACAGCGAGAATCCCGGCTGGTATTATGCCGTGATAAGCGCCGAAAAGCCCTATATGTACGTTACGAGTGAGGACGGCGAAAAGACCACCTACTTTGAAGCGTGCTGGATAACCGTTGACGAGGAAACCACCGGCGTAACTTCATCCTCCTCCAAGCAGACCTCGGGCGAGCTTATAGCCGACGTGCCCGAAGGCTGCGTGCTTACTTACCTGTACGTTCCCGAAAATTGGGGTACACCCAAGGTAATGGCAGGCGGCATCATGCGCGGCAGCGAAACGAGCGAAGTTGAGTTCACTCCCCTTGAAGGTGAAGGTAACGAGGGCTGGTACTACGCGTTCGTTAACAGCGAGCAGATGATGCTTGAAATAACCAGCGAGAATGGCGAATATAAGGGCATGAACAAGGGCGTTGCCCGCGTTACCGATCCTACCGAAATCACCCCGCAGGTCGGTTTCATAAGCAATCAGCGTCCTAACGAAGTGTATTGGTTCGGCACGAACGATATCGGTCAGGATCTGTGGAGCAGGATGTGGAGCGGCACGCGCACCAGTCTGTTCATAGGTATAGTCGTTGCGGCTATCGAGGCCGTGGTCGGCATACTGGTTGGTCTGCTGTGGGGTTATGTCCGCAAGCTGGACTTCCTGTTCACCGAAATATACAACGTTATAAACAACATACCGTCTACCATAATCCTCATACTTGCATCCTATGTTATGAGGCCCAGCGTGCAGACGATAATAATCGCGATGAGCCTGACCGGCTGGATAGGCCTTGCGCGTTTTATCCGCAACCAGGTCATAATCATCCGCGACCGCGACTTTAACCTGGCGTCCCGCTGCCTTGGCACACCCACCCGCCGCGTTATCATGAAGAACCTGCTGCCCCAGATGGTTTCCGTTGTCATGCTGCGCATGTCGCTTGCCATCCCCGGTGCTATCGGTTCGGAAGTGTTCCTGGCGTATATCGGCCTTGGCCTGCCCATAAGCATACCGTCCCTGGGCAACCTGGTAAACAAGGGCCGCAGCCTTATGATGGCGCCCAGCCTCAGGTATCAGCTGATAATCCCCGCGGTAATTCTTTCCATAATCACCGTGTGCTTCTACTTGGTAGGTAATGCGTTCAGCGACGCTGCCGATCCCAAGAATCACGTTTAAGGAGGGCTGACAATGGAAAACAAAGAGGTAATCCTTTCCGTAAAGGATCTCAACGTTAAATTCAGCCTGCGCGGCAAGGTGCTGCATGCCATTCGCGGCATAAGCCTTGACCTGTATAAGGGCGAAAGCCTTGCCATAGTCGGCGAGTCCGGCTCCGGTAAGAGCGTATTCACTAAAAACTTCATTGGCCTTCTGGACAAGAACGGTTGGGTGGATTCCGGCGAAATACTTTATTACGGTCGCGACCCCGAACATCCCATTGACCTTGCAAAGCTGAAGACCGAGCAGGATTGGTTCGGCATACGCGGTAAGGAAGTTGCAATGGTAATGCAGGACCCGATGACCAGCCTTAACCCGCTTAAGACCATCGGCTGGCAGATAGGCGAAGCGCTTAAACTGCACCAGAATCTGCATGGCGAGGAAGCCAAGCAGAAGGCCATAGAAATACTGGCGGACGTTGGCATACTCGAACCAGAGCGCAGATACGCGCAGTATCCGCACGAGTTCTCCGGCGGCATGAGGCAAAGGGTCGTTATAGCCATAGCGATGGCCTGCAACCCGCGCATACTTATTTGCGACGAGCCCACTACTGCGCTGGACGTTACCATTCAGGCGCAGATACTGAACCTGATAAAGCAGCTTAAGGACAAATATGAGCTGACTACCATTTACATAACGCATGACCTTGGCGTTGTTGCAAACGTTGCGGACCGCATTGCCGTTATGTACGCGGGCGACATAGTTGAAATAGGCACCACGGACGAGGTGTTCTATGATCCCAAGCATCCTTATACTTGGGCGCTGCTCAGCTCCCTGCCGCAGCTTGGCGTTAAGGGCGAGGATCTGTATTCCATAAAGGGTACCCCTCCGAACCTGTTCCATCCTATCCGCGGCGATGCGTTTGCCGCGCGTAACCCGCAGGCGCTGAAGATAGACTTCCAGCACAGGCCGCCTTATTTCGAGGTATCGCCCACGCATAAGGCTCGCACTTGGCTGCTGGATCCCCGCGCGCCGCATGTGGAACCGCCCGCAAGCATAAAGAACATAAGGAACATGAGAAACTTGCGCAGTAACGGAGGAAAGAACAATGGCTGATATGAATAAAGAACCTCTGCTTCAGGTGCGCGACATGGAAGTCACCTTCGGCAAGGGCAAAAAGAAGTTCGTTGCCGTAAAGGGTGTTACCTTCGATATTTATAAGGGCGAAACGTTCGGCCTGGTCGGCGAATCCGGTTCCGGTAAAACCACCATAGGCCGCGCCATAATCCGCATCAATCCTATATCTGCCGGCGAAGTCACCTTCAAGGGCCAGCGCATAAGCGGCAAAATAAGCCGCCAGCTTGATAAGCAGGTGACCCAGAAGATACAGATGATATTCCAGGATCCTATGGCCAGCCTTAATGAACGCGCCAAGGTGGACTACATAGTGAGCGAAGGCCTGATAAACGTGCATCCCAATATTTCAAAGGAAGAAAGGGAAGCCGCCGTCAGCAAGGCGCTTTCGGACGTTGGTCTGCTGCCGGAGTTTGCAAGCCGCTTCCCGCACGAGTTCTCCGGCGGTCAGCGTCAGCGTATCGGCATAGCCAGAAGCCTTATAATGGAGCCGGAATTCATAATTGCGGACGAACCTATAAGCGCGCTGGACGTATCCATCCGTGCGCAGGTGCTGAACCTGATGAGCAAGCTGCAGAAGGAGCGCGGGCTGACCTATCTGTTCATAGCGCACGATTTGAGCGTTATGCGCTTTATCTGCGACAGGATAGCCGTTATACACAAGGGCGTTATAGTGGAGCTTTCCGAAACCGAAAAGCTGTTCGCACACCCGCTGCATCCTTATACGCGCGCGCTGCTTTCCGCCATACCTATGCCGGATCCCGAAAGCGAACGCGAAAAGGTGCTGGAAGTATACGATCCTTCCTGCCATCATTATGAAACCGATAAGCCCGTTTGGACGGAGATTGAGCCGGGCCACTTCATAATGGCTAACCAGGAAGAATTGGCAGAATACCGCAAGCAGCTCGAAAACAACTGATATTCGGCCGAAAAGGCATGAGCTTATCCGCCTGAGGAGCCACTCTTTGGGCGGATAATTTATGTTCGGAAGGAAAATTAGCGTATTTGGGTTGACTTTGGGCGGATGTTCACTTATAATATTTTTTGTTTGCGGATATAGCCCATGTTTTTAATATGGAATACCGCTATGTTGCATCAGAGGGGAGGGATAAAGAAATGGAAATTCGTGTAGGCGAAAACGAGTCCCTGGAGAGTGCCCTGAAACGGTTCAAACGTAAGTGCGCGCGCTCTGGCGTCCTCGCTGAGGTCCGTAGGCGTGAGCATTATGAGAAGCCCAGCGTAAAGCGCAAGAAGAAAGCCGAAGCTGCCCGTAAGCGCAAGTATTAATTTGCTTTTAGCGGTAAGCTTTTGGGTATAGCTTAAAAGAAACAAATGAGCCGGATGAGGATTGTTCCTTGTCCGGCTCTTTTTGTTGCATTGCATTGGTGCAATTCCTGCATCATTTTCGCATTCTTGTTGCTATAATGGTCGATTTCTGATAAAATATGAAAGAATTGAATTGAAATGAAAGCGAAAAGGACGAGATCATGAGGATTCTTTTAACAAACGACGATGGGGTCTACGCTGCGGGCATACGCGCGCTGGCCGTTGCCCTGCATGGAGAACACGAAGTTGCCATTGCCGCGCCCAGCGTGCAGCGCAGCGGCGCAAGCCATTCCTTCACGTGCAGCGAATTTGGGCTGAGTGCGGAGCGCGTAACGCTTGAAGGGCTTGAAGATGTTACGGCGTATGCAATAAGCGGCACGCCTTCGGACTGCGCAAAGCTTGGCATGCAGCTTATGGGTGAATGGCCGGATCTTGTAGTGTCCGGCATAAACCACGGCAGTAACCTTGGCACGGATACGCTGTATTCCGGCACCGTAGGCGCGGCCATGGAGGCGGCTATATACGGCGTAAAGGCCATTGCCGTATCCAACTATGCATTTGAACCGGAAAATTTTGATATGTGTATATACGGTCTTGAAAGGGCCATGCAGCTGATGGAAGAACATAATGAACTTATGCTGCTGAATGTAAACGCTCCGGACGGAGCGCGGGAGGATTGCAAGGGCGTGAAGCTAACCCCGCTCGGCTTCCATAAATACCCCACCGAATATGATTTGATGCCAAATGAAAACGGAGAGGAAATGTTCTATTCGCGCCGCGGCATAGTGTACATGAGTCGGGAAAACGACGACGTGGATGACAGATGGCTGCAAAAGGGCTATGTTTCAATAACCCCGCTGCAAATGAGCTTTACGGACGAAAATATGCTTGCATTATTAAAGAAAGGCTGGCGCGAATAAATGCGTAAGGATGCGGAAAAGACCGAAGGCAGCGACCTGCTTGTAAGGCTGAACAAAAACTATAAAACGCTGAGCAAGGGGCAGAAGCAGCTTGCGGCATACATAACGGAAAACTACGACCGCGCGGCGTTCATAACCGCTTCTAAGATGGGGCGCATAGTTGGCGTGAGCGAATCCACGGTTGTGCGCTTTGCGTATGCGCTGGGGTATGACGGATATCCGGAACTGCAAAAATCATTGCAGGAGCTGATAAGGAACAAGCTTACCAGCGTGCAGCGCATTCAGCTGACAGGCGACCTTCAGCCCAACGATGTGCTAAGATCCGTGCTGAAGTCAGATGTGTCCAATATCCGCGCAACGATAGATTCAATAGACAATGCCTCCTTCAATGCCGCAATAAACGCGCTGCTCGAAGCTAAAAAGGTATACATAGTCGGTCTTATGAGCGCGGCGCCGCTTGCGCAGTTTTTGGCGTATTATCTTGGCTTTGTTATGGACAACGTGGTGATGGTGTCCGGCGCGATGGGCAATATATATGAGGATCTGTTCCGCATAAGCAGCGAGGACGTATGCATAGGCATAAGCTTCCCGCGCTATTCAAACCGCACAATTGACGCGCTGGATTTTGCCCGCGGAAAGGGCGCGACCATAATCGCAATAACTGACAGCGTATCTTCCCCCATAGCCGAAAAGGCGGAGCATGCGCTGATCGCCCGCAGCGATATGGCGGGCTTTGCGGATTCGCTTGTTGCACCGCTCAGCCTTATAAATGCGATAATTGTGGCGTGCAGCCTAAGACGCAGGGAGCAGGTATCCAATACCCTAAGCCAGCTTGAAGGCATATGGGGCAGCCACGGCGTTTATGTTACCAAGGAGAGCGGCAGGGAATGAGAATAATATTGGTACGCCATGGGCAAACGAAATGGAACAGCGAAGGCCGCGTGCAGGGCAGAACGGATATTCCCCTGAACGCGCGGGGAATGGCGCAGGCGGAAGCCGTGGGCGAATGGCTGAGCGGCAGGAAAATAGACGCGGTGTATGCATCCCCGCTTATGCGCGCGCACGATACCGCGAAGGCCATTGCGGACAGGCAAGGCGTTTGCGTAAAGCTGCTTGGTGAAATGATAGAAATTGACTTTGGCCTTTGGGAGGGCAAAACCTCGCGCGAGCTTTCAAAGGAGTTTCCGGAATTTTGGGTGGACTGGTCATGGCACTTGGACGAAGAGAAAAGCGCCATGATGCGGGCCGAATCTGCATATTCTATACTTGCCCGGGCAAAGCGCGCCGTGGGCGCCGTTATGGAGGAAAATGCGGCGGACGCAACGGTTGCGATAGTAAGCCATACTATGCCCATAAAGCTGCTGATGGCGGATGCGGTTGGCATTCCGCTTGAGAATATGCGGCAGGTGAAGGTGGATAACTGCGGCGTATGCGAAATTGAACTGCATAAGGGCGAACAAAGCAAGCTTATAACCTGGAACGAGAGAGGCTTTTTGATGAGAAAGGGGCTTATATGAGCCGCGTAGCAATAATAGGCGGCGGTCCCGCGGGCATGATGTGCGCAAGCGAAGCCGCGCATAACGGCCACAGCGTAACGCTGTATGAGCGCAACGAAAAGCTGGGCAAAAAGCTCTTCATAACGGGCAAGGGCCGCTGCAATTTGACAAATTCCGCCGATATAAAGGATTTTTTTGAAAACATACCGCGCAATCCGCGCTTCCTTTACAGCGCGCTTTACGGCTTCACAAACGATGAACTTGTTGCCGCAATAAATGCTGAAGGTGTGCCGACGAAGGTGGAACGCGGCGGCAGGATATTTCCCCAGTCCGATAAATCAAGCGACATACTCCGCGCAATGGCAAACCGCGTGAAAAAAGCGGGCGTGGATATTCGGCTGAACAGCCGCGTAAAGGCCATAACAAAGGACGAAGCCGGTTTTATTATAGACCTTGGCGGGAAAAAGGAGCGTTACGACGCAGTGGTGCTCGCAACGGGCGGCGCAAGCTACACGTCCACCGGCTCCACGGGCGACGGCTATGCATTCGCCAAAGCCTTTGGCCACAGCGTAACGCCGATAGTGCCCAGCCTCATCTCGCTTGAAACGGAGGAGGAATGGCCCAAGGAGCTGATGGGCCTTTCACTCAAAAACGTTACGCTCAACGCATATAACAAAAAGAAAAAGCTTGTTTACAGCGAGCTTGGCGAAATGCTGTTCACTCACTTTGGAGTGTCCGGCCCGCTGGTGCTGAGCGCATCCAGCCGCATTGCGGATGATCCCGCAGGCGCGCGGCTGACGATAGACCTAAAGCCCGGGCTTGATATAGATGAGCTTGACCGCCGCCTTGTGCGCGATTTTCAGCAGAACAGCCGCAAAAGCTTCCAGAATGCGCTGGACGGGCTTTTTCCGCGCAGGATGATACCGGTTATGGTACAGCTTTCGGGCATAGCTGCAGACACGGAAACCAATTCCGTAACGCGGGAGCAGCGGCATGCGTTTGCCGCGCTTATAAAATGCGTACCGATAACGGTTAAGGCCGCCATGCCGATAGATCAGGCAATAATTACGCGCGGCGGTATAAACGTGAAGGAAATAGACCCGTCCACAATGGAATCAAAGCTTGTGAGCGGGCTGTACTTTGCAGGCGAGGTTATAGACGTGGACGCATATACGGGCGGATTCAATATTCAAATAGCCTGCTCAACGGGCGTGCTTGCGGGAAGGAGCATAATATGACGCATATAAACGTGGCTATAGACGGGCCGGCCGGCGCGGGCAAAAGTACCGTTGCCAAGGCCGCGGCAAAGGAGCTGGGGATACTTTACCTTGATACGGGCGCAATGTACCGCGCGGTGGCGTTGAAGGCGATAAGGTTGGGAATTAACCCAAACGACGCTGAGCGCGTGCGGCCGATGCTGAAGAATACGCACATAAGCGTTGAAAACGACGGCGGTGCGCAGAGGACGCTGCTTGACGGGGAGGATGTGTCCGGCCTTATAAGGACGCAGCAGGTGTCCAAAGGCGCGTCGGATATAGGCGTTATACTTGAAGTGAGGCAGATGCTGGTGCGAGAGCAGCAGAGGATAGCCCAAAATACCGATCTTGTTATGGAAGGGCGGGACATAGGCTCGTGCGTTATACCCGCTTCGCCGTGCAAATTTTATATTACCGCGTCCAGCGATGAGCGCGCCGCAAGAAGGCTTAAGGAGCTTGAGGCAAGCGGCAGGGACGAAGGCAAAACGCTTGAGCAGCTTAAAGCGGAGATAGAAGCGCGGGATTATACGGACAGCCATCGTGAGTTCGCTCCGCTTACAAGGGTTAGCGACGCAATACTTGTGGATACGACCGATATGACAATAGAGCAGGCGGTCAAGACCGTGACGGACAGGGTAAAGGCCGTGTATTATAATGAAGCGGGAGGAAAAGACTGATGCTGTATATGCTGCTGAAAATTCTGCTGGGGCCGTTGCTGCTTTTGATACTGCGCCCCATAGTTTACGGCAAGCAGAATTTGCGCGTTAAGGGCAAGGCCATATTCATCTGCAACCACCGTTCCATGTGGGACCCCGTTATAATTGCCATATGCACGCCCAGAATGGTGCATTTCATGGCAAAGAAGGAAATATTTGAATCAAAGATAGGCAACATATTCTTCCGCTCGCTGGGGGCATTCCCTGTGAACAGGAAAAACGTTGACCTTATGTCGCTTAAAAATGCGCTGAAGGTGCTAAACGATGGTAAGATATTCGGCCTTTTCCCCGAAGGCAAGCGCGAAGTGAGCGATTCGCTGGACGAATTTGAAAAAGGCACGGCGTTCTTTGCAATACGCTCGGGCGCGCCGGTAATACCCATATATATTCACCCCGATTCGCAGCGCAGGCTGAGGCCGGTAATAATGGTCGGCAAAGCCATAGACGTGAGCGAGATTGCTGCCAACGCGCAGAAGAGTACGCTTATAGACGTTGTTACGGACGAACTGGCGGACGCCGTGGCGGCGCTCGGTACGGAGCTGGAGGAGATATATTGCAACTGATACAGGCGCAAAGCATAGGCTTCTGCTTCGGCGTAAGGCGCGCGATAGACATGGCGGAGGGCATATTGAAGGAGCGGGGCTCGCTGTATATACTCGGCGAACTGATACATAATGCATCTGTCATACAGCGGCTTGAAGCGCTGGGCGCGGTAACCGTGAACAGCATAGAAGAAGTTCCTACGGGCGAAACGGTGCTTATCCGTTCTCACGGGGTGCCGCCGAAGGTGATAAAGGATTGCGCAGCGCGCTCGCTCAACGTGAAGAATGCCACGTGCCCCTTTGTTGAAAAGATACATTCGATAGTGAGCAAACAGTATTCAGCAGGCAGAACAATACTTATATACGGCAAAGACAATCACCCCGAATGCATAGGCGTAAACGGCTGCTGCGAGGACCGCGGCATATTCGTGCATACAGCGGAGGATATAGCCGTGCTTGACGCTGAACTTAAAGTATGCCTTGTTTCGCAGACCACGGCGGAGGTGGAAGGCTTTGAAAAGGTGGCGGAAGCGGTACGGGAGCATTTTTTAGATGCGGTGATAGAAAAAACGCTTTGCCCGACCACCGCGGCGCGGCAAAAAGAGGCGGAGGAGCTGAGCAAAAAATGTTCACAAATGCTCGTCATAGGCGACAAAACCAGCTCCAATACGGCCAAACTTGCCTCCGTTTGCAAAAAATACTGTAAACATGTACATTATGTATCAAAAGAAAGCGAACTTTCTCTTGAAAAAATCGCTCATAATGATATAATAGGGATTGTGTCAGGCGCTTCTGCGCCGGATTGGAAAATTAGGGAGGTTATTACCAGGATGAGCGAAATGGAAAAGACGATGGCTGGAAACCCCGTAGAAAACGATGGAGTCGAAACGGGAGCTGCCGCTGCCGTTGAAGAGCCCATTGTAGCGGAGTGTGACTGCAAGAACGAGGCAGAGTGCGCCTGCGCGTGCAATGCCGAACAGACCGAAGAACCCAAAGCGGAAGAACCCGCCGAGGATAAGGGCGATGGCGACACCGATTTCGCCGCGGCCTTTGAAAAGACCCTCGTGCGTATCCGCAACGGCCAGATTTTGACCGGTTCCGTCGTGCAGATAGTGGACGGCGAGGTTTGTGTGAACATTGGCTACAAATCCGATGGGTTCATTCCCCGCAACGAGTTCTCCTCTGATGCGGACGTGAATCCTGCCGATGTAGTCAAGATTGGTGATCCTATCGAGGTAGAGGTCATAAAGGTCAACGACGGCGAAGGCAACGTACTGCTTTCTCACAAGAACGTAGAGAGCAAGAAGATGTGGGATACTCTTACCCAGGACGAGCACATTTCCGAAAAGGTGTTCGAAGGCGTAGGTAAGGAAGTTGTTAAGGGCGGCCTCATCGCCACCATCGAAGGCGTGCGCGCGTTCGTTCCCGCTTCTCAGCTTTCCACCAAGTACGTTGAGAAGATAGAGGACATGGTCGGCAAGCCCATAACCCTTAAGGTTATCGAGGTAGACAAGAGCCGTAAGCGCATCGTAGCGTCCCACAAGGCCGTTATGATGGAAGAAGCCGAGCAGGCCCGCAAGCAGCGCTGGGCGGAGCTGGAAGTTGGCTCCAAGGTAAAGGGCGTTGTACGCAGGCTGGCCGATTTCGGCGCGTTTGTTGACATTGGCGGCGGTATTGACGGACTTATCCACATTACCGACGTTTCCTGGAGCCGCGTGAAGAAGCCCAGCGAGGTTCTCAGCGTTGGCCAGGAAGTTGAAGTTCTTATCAGGGATGTTGACGTTGAAAAGCAGCGCGTATCTCTGGGCTATAAGCAGCTTCAGCCCAAGCCTTGGGTTACCGCGGATCAGCGTTATCCCGTTGGCTCCATAGTAGAAGGCAAGGTTGTTCGCATAGTGCCCTTCGGCGCGTTCGTAGCGCTTGAGCCCACTATCGATGGACTTATTCACATTTCTCAGCTTGGCGTAAAGCGCGTTGCCAACGTTGAGGACGAACTGCATGTGGGCGATGTTGTCCGCTGCAAGGTTCTGGATGTTAATACCGAGGCTAAGCGCATAAGCCTGAGCCGCCGCGAGGCCCTCATTGAGGAGAACCCCGAGATAGCTGAGGAGATAGCCAAGGAAAAGGCCGAGCGTGAGCGCGTGGCCGCCGAGCGTGCCCAGCAGCGCGCGCAGCAGGATGCGCAGCGCCAGCAGGAGCGCGAGAATCGCCGCAATAGCAGCGAGCGCCGTCAGCAGCAGGGCGACAGGCCCGAGCGCAGCGAGCGCCGTGAGCGTCCCCGCCGCGACGAGGATGCATACGATCTGCCCCCCGTGGAGCAGTCCACTACTTCCCTTGCCGGCCTCTTTGCCGCGGCCATGGCCAACGCCGAGAAGAAGGACGAGGAGTAAGCTATTAAAAACTAAGCATTTTTATCGGGCAGCCGCAAGGCTGCCTGATTTTTATGTTTGCAAACCGGTGCAAAAAAGCCCTTCGCAATTCGAATGTGAATGCGAAGGGCATATTTTATTTTACCACCATGCAGCTTTCTATTCCGTAATATTCAAGGCAGGCTATTGCCGCGAAATTTATTCGCTCACCCATTATAACGATCGGTATCGCTGGTGGGCAGCCTATTGCGGATGCTGCCGATATGCGCCCCAAACAGCGCGGCAGAGACACTTTCTCCGCAGCGGCAAGCAAAGCTTCGCGCGGGGATATCGCCCGCTCTGGGCGAGGCATACGCGGCGGAGCGGAGACTATAGGTACGCGGCGCGGCAGGGAGCGGAGCGTGCGGCTTACGGCATTGAGTTCACATTCGCTGTGCCAAGGCGAAAGCATAAGCACAATGTAGTCCGGATCATAAAACTCCGGATATATATTCGCTGCTTCAAGCGTCGCGGCTATATCCTGCCCGCTGTATCCGAACGATTTGGGCTTTAGCGTAAGCTTCAGCGCTTCACTTCCGGCAAGTTCAAAACCGTGCGCGGCAAGCTTTGCCTTCAGCGAATCTGCTGCCGGCAGAAACGTGCGCAGTTCATTGCGGAAGGCTTCCGTTGTGCCGTTGGCGGCGTCGAGCGATTGCAGTATAAGATAAGATGGGCTGCTTGTACCGAAAACGGAAAAGCTTGCCTTTGCGCGCTCCGCAAGCACGGCAGGGGCGGAAACGGAAATGTGCAGATACGCTCCGCCCGTTATGACGCCGAGCGTTTTATGCGCGGAGTCGCAGCATATGTCCGCGCCAAGGTCCATAGGGTGCGCCGGTGTGGGCATGAATTTAAGATATGCCCCGTGTGCGTTGTCTACTGAGAGCAGCGCGCCGCTTTCGTGGCAGGCGCGGGCTATGGCGGCTATGTCCTGCATGTTGCCAAGGTAATCGGGACTTGTTATATACACGGCTGTGATGCGCCCGTTCTGCCCCGCAAGCCTTTCGGATATTTGCTGCGCGGTTATGTTACAGGCAATGTAGCTCTGCTCATCGTCAGGATATATCCATTCTATGCCTATATCAAGTAGCGCGCATGCGTTTACGAATGCCTTGTGCGCGTTGCGTCCGGCCAATACAACGGGCTTTTTGCCGCATTGTGCCGCATATAGGCTGATAAGGTGCAGCATCACCTGTATGCAAAGCGTTGACCCGCCGCAGGAATAAAACGTGCGTGCGCCGAAAAGACGGCTTGCCTCGGCCTCGCTTTGGGCAATTATGCCGTCTGGGGCCATCAGATCATCCGCGCCGTCTATCTCCGTAAGGTCATATGGCTCAAAGCCAAGCATGGCTTTGCCCTTATGCCCGGGCATGTGCATACGCACAGGGGAGGACGCAATGTATTTATTTACAAAGTCGCATATGGGCGTGCTCATTCTTCGCTACCGAGCTCGCGTGCGGCGGCAACCATAATGGCGCACTCCATGCGCTTTTTGAAAAGCTCACAGCCTTCCTTGTATACTCCGCGTACCGAACCCGTGGCGTGGTATGCGTTTGCGGCGCATCCGCCGGAGCAGTAAAGCCTTGCCCAGCAATCGCGGCATTCTTCGCGGGCATATACGTTGCAGGACGCAAATTCATTCTGTATTGCGGTGTTGCTTACGCCGTGCCAAATGTCGCCCAGTCTGAACTTTTCATCGCCCACGAACTGGTGGCAGGGGTAAAGATCGCCCCACGGCGTAACGGCCATGTATTCCGTTCCGGAGCCGCAGCCGGATATGCGCTTGTATATGCACGGCCCGCCTTTAAGGTCTATCATGTAATGATAGAATGTGAAGGGCTTGCCCTCGGCGTCGCGCTTGAGCATAAGCTCGGCCAGCTTTTCGTATTGCTCCATGACTATGCGCCTGTCCGCTTCGGTAAGGGCGGAAGGGTCGTTGGGCGCGGTAACAACGGGCTCCATGCTAAGCTCCGTGAACCCAAGGTCAAGCATGGTGCGTATATCTTCAAGAAAATCGGGGTTGGCGTGGGTAAACGTGCCGCGCATGTAATAGCCTTTTCTTCCGCGGGCGTTGACCAGCCGCTGGAACTTCGGCACTATCTTTTCCCAGCTGCCGTTGCCGGCATAGTCCACACGGAAACGGTCATGTATCTCCTTGCGCCCATCAAGGCTCAATACAACGTTGCTCATTTCCTTATTGGCAAAATCTATAACGTCATCGTCAATAAGCACGCCGTTCGTGGTAAGCGTGAAACGGAAATTCTTGCCCTTCTCTTTTTCTATGCTGCGCGCATAGGCTACAAGCTGCTTCACAACATCGAAATTCATCAGCGGCTCGCCGCCGAAGAAGTCCACTTCAAGATTGTGCCGCGTGCCGGAGTTTTCAACAAGGAAGTCAAGCGCGCGCTTGCCGACCTCGTAGCTCATTATGGCCCGTTCGCCATGATATTTACCCTGACTTGCAAAGCAATAGGAGCAGCTAAGGTTGCATGTATGCGCAACGTGCAGGCACAGCGCCTTTATAACGCCCGCTGTTTTGGCCTTGAGCGCGCCCGCCATAGGCTCAAACGTATCCGGGGCAAAAAGCTCGCCCGCGGCCTTCAGTTCGGCTATCTGGTCATAGCACTCGGCAATGTCCTCGGCGGTTTCGTTGGGATATTTTTCGGCTATGGCGGATATAACGTCCGCCCTGTCCGCCGATTCAAACGCGGCAATCATGTCGTACGCCACGTCATCCACGGCGTGCACCGCGCCGGAGCATACATCAAGCACTATATTGTAACCGCCAAGTTTATATTGATGGATCATATTCTCTCCTTCGTGCTAAAAATGCCGCCCGTAATTGGGCGGCATAGTTAGTTTCCTATACCCGGAATTATTTGGTTTCCTTATTCTCGCAGGCCTGGTTGGCAATACCGCAGCTGGTCTTGCAAGCGGACTGGCAAGAAGTCTGGCATTCGCCGCAGCCGCCATTCTTGGCGCTTTCGCAAAGATTACGGGTCTTTATGGTTGTGATATGCTTCATATGTACCTCCGCGCATAACTATCTGAATAATATTATACAGCGCGCGGGAGGGTATGTCAATTAAAGCTTAGCGGCCGCTGCGCATTGATGCGCTGTAAACGCGGCGGGTGGAGCCGGACTGTATGCCCTGAACTATTTCGAGGCACTCGCCGAAGCGCTGATAATGCACTATTTCGCGCTCACGAAGGAAATTGAGTGGGTCGAGAATGCTCTTGTCATCGGTAAGGGTCATAAGGTGCTCGTAAGTGGCACGGGCTTTTTGCTCCGACGCAAGATCCTCATGCAAATCCGCTACCGGGTCGCCGGTGCAGGCGATGTATGCCGTTGTGAAAGGCACGCCGTTGGGGTCTGCGGGGAAAACGCCGCGGCTATGCATGGTGTAATAACCGGCCATACCGGCTTCATCTATTTGGGCATAGCTTGCGCCGCGCATGCACTGATAAATCATGGTGCCGAGCATTTCCCAATGGGCCAATTCCTCTGTGCCTATGTCGTTAAGCGTGGCACGGCAGCGGTCGTCCGGCATGGTGAAGCGCTGGGTAAGGTATCTCAGTCCGGAGGCAAGCTCGCTGTCCGGCCCACCATACAGCGCCATCAGCAGCTTTGCCATGCGCGGGTCGGGATTGGTTATGTTTACGGGGTATTCAAGCTGTTTTGTATATATCCACATATTCTTTCCTCCTTATTCCCAGGGCCATTGGGACATTACGTAGCAGCCCACTTCCGTTGGGGACTGGCCGAAATTGAGCAGCGGGCCGTATTCGCTTTCATATTGCTCAACAAGCCGGGTAAGCCTGCGCGCATAGCATTGATAATCCGCGCGGGCGTTTTCGTCATGAGGATGCGTGTCAAGATAAAGATTAAGCTCCACGCACATGAAGCGATATTGACAGATACGGTAAAAAAGGTTGGTCTGGGCGGTATCCATTCATGTTCCTCCTTTCACTGCACAAGCTCGGGAAACATCGTCCCCTGCTCAAAAGCTTCGCACGGGCAGAAGCCTTCGCTGTATTGCTGAATGGGAAAACTGATGCGTGCAAGACTGGATTCGGCCTGCGCGTCAAACGTGCCGCAAATCTCGCTGGTGCATACCGTTCCCGCGGCTATAACGCCGCCGCTGCATTCGGCCGTATCGGCCGCGGCGGTGGTCACGGCTAAGGCGCAGCCGGCGCATTGGTTACATAACACTGTTCTGTTCCTCCTTGATGGGTTTTAGGGCGCGCCGCGCCCCTTTGTTACAGCATATGCATTGCGGTAATAATGGGTGCAAAAAGACGCCCGCTGTGCTGCGGACGGCTGCTTTTGGCGGGAGGGGAGGCACGCAAAAAAGCGCATGTTCGATAGCATGCGCTTTTGCAATATACGGATTATTGTTTTACCTTGTGGTGATCTCCGCATGGGCGGCCACAACGGTTTTGCCGGCCTCGACGGACTGCGTGAGCCATACGTTGCCGCCTATCACGCAGTTGTCGCCAATATAAACGCCCCCGCCCAGTATTGTTGCGCCGGCGTATATAACAACGTTGTTGCCTATGTTCGGATGGCGCTTATTGCCCTTTACCAATGCGCCGTCGCGCCCAACTTCAAAGCTTCTTGCGCCCAGAGTTACGCCCTGATAAAGCTTAACATGCTCGCCTATAACGGTGGTTTCGCCTATTACCACGCCCGTGCCGTGGTCTATGAAGAAATAGCGGCCTATCGTTGCGCCGGGGTGAATATCTATTCCGGTGAGCGAATGGGCATGCTCCGTCATCATGCGCGGCAGCAGCGGCACGCCCAGCGTGTATAGTTCATGCGCTACGCGGAACGTGCTTATGGCCTCAAACGCGGGGTAGGCCAGCATTATTTCCTCGCGGCTTTTTGCGGCTGGATCGCCTTCATACGCGGCCTGTATATCCGTTTCAAGCGTAGCCCTTATGTCGCCAAGCTTTGCAAACAGCCCGTCGGCAGCCTTTTCGCATTCAGCGCCGCCGCCGTATATGCTGCTGAGTATGTCCATAAGCAGCGCCCGCATGCGATACATGCTGGCCTGTTCGCGGAATTCATCGGGATTGAGAGAAAAAACCTCCGGATACAGTACTATCCTTGAAAGATTGATAAATTCCGCCATGTCGCTTTTCAGCGTTGCGTAAGTTCTTGCGCTCTGCGGCATATCAATCCTCGTCTGCGGCAAAAAGCTTGGTGGAAAGATATCTGTCGCCGGTATCCGGCATCAGCACCACTATTTGCTTGCCTGCGTTTTCTTCGCGCTTTGCAAGCTCCACCGCAGCCGCAAGTGCAGCGCCGGAGGATATGCCAACAAGCACGCCTTCCTTTTTGCCCATAAGGCGGCCGTATGTAAAGGCATCCTCATCCTTAACGGGTATTATTTCATCATATATGCCCGTATCCAATATATCCGGCACGAAGCCTGCGCCTATGCCCTGAATGCCGTGCGGCCCCTTTACGCCCTTTGAAAGCACGGGCGAGGTGGCGGGCTCAACGGCTACGACCTTTATTTTGCTGTTCTGCTCTTTAAGATATTTACCGGTACCGGTTATTGTGCCGCCCGTGCCTACGCCGGCCACGAATATATCCACCTTGCCGTCGGTCGCGGAATAAATCTCCGGCCCCGTTGTGGTATAGTGCGCCATAACGTTTGCGGGGTTCACGAACTGGCCTGCAATGAAGCTGTTCGGCGTTGAGGCGGCAAACTGATTGGCAAGCTCTATCGCGCCGGGCATGCCCTTTGCGCCGGGGCTGAGCACAAGCTGGGCGCCGTAGGCCTTCATTATCTGCCTGCGTTCAACGCTCATGCTGTCCGGCATAACGATTATCAGCTTATATCCGCGCGCTGCCGCAACGGAGGCAAGACCGATGCCCGTATTGCCGGAGGTGGGTTCGATTATCACGGAGTCCTTATTAAGCACGCCGCGTTTTTCGGCATCGTTTATCATTGCCAGCGCAACGCGGTCTTTGACTGAGCCGGCGGGGTTGAAAAGCTCCAGCTTGGCTATGAGCTTCGCCTTCAGGCCAAGTTCCTTTTCTATTTGCGTAAGCTCAACAAGCGGGGTATTGCCTATAAGCTGTTCTGCTGAAGTATAAATGATTGACATTGTGTTTATCTCCTTAAAAAATTAGTTTACATAATGGATGCTGCGGCTGCAAATAAGCTGTAAATACGCAAAAAAGCAGCCGATATCTGCTGCTTTTCTGCGACCTGGTGCGGCTGGCGAGATTTGAACTCGCAAGCTTTCGCCGGCGGATTTTAAGTCCGCTGTGTATGCCGTTCCACCACAGCCGCTTCCTATGACATTATAATCAAATAAAAGGCAGCAGTCAATATTGATAAAGTGACACCGCCCACGAATTGCCGTTTAATTTTTATGCATGAATATGCCGCCGAATAGGATTAAACCATTTTAGGCAAACCAACGCCATAAGCACAGCACAGCAACGCCGCGATGTTTTCAGGCCCCTGAAAAAGCCGACGAAAACCAGCCCCTTCATAGGGCCGTGTACAGATGCACCTGAGTGCATCGGCACTATAACGTATGCAGTTGTGCATATTTGTGCGCATAGGTTGCCTTGCTGTCCTCCCGTTAGTAGCTTTTAATGATGGTATATTATATACCATTGCAATCGGAAATGGAACCCCTAATGGCACGGAAATTATACGTAAAAAGTGTGGCATTATGCAGCGATTATGCACTGTTGCCATGGGGCGGGAGCAATGATAAAATATACAAAACCTGAAAGGGAGCGGGAAAACGATGAACTTTGCCTACCGTGCGGGCGAGATAAACGAATACATAATAAACATAAGGCGGCATATACATGCGCACCCGGAGCTATCCTTCAATGAACGCAAGACCACGGCGTATATAGCCGATAAGCTGGAGGAAATGGACGTAGAAGTGCAACGCTTTGACGACTATACGGGCTGCGTAGGCACCATACGCGGCAGGAACGGGGGAAAGACCGTGCTGCTGCGGGCGGATATAGACGCACTGCCGATAAAAGAATGCAGCGGGGTTGAATTCGAAAGCGAGAACGATGGCGTTATGCATGCCTGCGGGCACGATTGCCATACGGCGATGCTGCTTGGCGCGGCAAAGCTGCTGAGCGAGCACAAGGACAAGCTTCGCGGCACGGTGAAGCTGCTGTTCCAGGCGGCAGAGGAATGCTTCGTAGGAAGTCACTATTATTGGGACAACGGCTACCTTGGCGGCATAGATGCGGCAATTGGCATGCATGTTTGGCCCACGGTGGAATCAGGCCGCATGGCCATAATGGACGGTTACCTTATGGCAAGCTGCGACAATTTCCGCATAACCGTGCGCGGGCGCGGAGCGCATAGCATGACGCCGCAGCTTGGCAGGGATGCTGTTGCGGCGGCAGCGGCAGTCATAAGGGAAGTGCAGACAATAGCGGCGCGCATGAATAAGCCGGACAGTCCGCTGATAATAAGCATAGGCACAGTCGAAAGTGAAAGAGTGGACGGCAGGATATGTGAGCGCGTAAGCATGGAAGGCACGTTCCGCGCGTTTGACATACGGAGCCAAAGGCTTGCGCTTGAGATGATAGAGCATATAGCCGATTCAGCAGCAGCGATATACGGCTGCACGGCGGAATTTGAGCATACGTTTTCAGGCTACGCCGTGAATAACCGCGATACTGCGCTCAATGCGCTTGCACGCGACGCGGCGCGGAAGCTTTTCGGTGGGGATGTGCTACAAACGACAGCAAAGGCGATGGGGAGCGAGGACTTTGCATATATCATGGAAAGAATACCATCGTCGCTGTTCGTATTTTTAGGGTGCAGGAATGAAAAGGTGGGCTGCACGCATCCCGTGCATAATGAAAAATTCAGAATAAATGAGGACATACTGCACATTGGTGCGGCGGAATACGCCCAGTTTGCGTTTGATTATCTTGAGCAGACGGCGAACGGGACGTTCATAAGTGCGGTCGGTGAGCATGAGTATGTACCCGTTATGCGCATGGACAAGCCGCATAAGGACGCGGAGTTGCTGCTGCCGTTTGATGGCGATACTCAATCGGGACTGCCAAGGTATCGCGGACGGTTTACAATGGAGATAGCGGGTAAGGCTGCGCATGGCTCCGCACCGCAGGATGGGCACGACGCCGCACTTGCCGCGGCGGATGCCATAGCGGCGCTTGGATACATAGTAAGCCGCCAAAACGACCCGCTTGATGCGCTAACCATAACCGTGAATGGGTTTAATGCGGGTGCGAAGCTGAACATACTTGCTGGAAACGCTGTGCTGAATGGCGAATACGGCTGCAACTCAGTGGAACTTTTCGCAGACGCAATGCAGTGCATAAAAACATCGGCAACCAACGCCGCGGCGGTGAACGGCTGCAGCATAAGCGCAGTATTTGGCGAAGCAGAACACGAATAAATTTACTCTTGCTCATTTGGCCGCCCGATAGTATAATGATAAATGGTCATAATGACCATTTGTCAACACGGAGCGGTATCGAAGAGGTCATAACGGGGCTGACTCGAAATTTCGGCGGGATCTGGGAATTTCGTCCCCCCGAAAACCCCTGCTAATTCCGGGTTTTCAAAATTCCAAATCGAATACTTTTATGTTTTCTCTCCTGCTTTTCTCTCCAAAGGATTTTTGAGTGCTTTGGAAACGACGAGAATAGCGGGCGGAAATAGACACGGAGCGATATCGAAGTGGTCATAACGGGACTGACTCGAAATCATGTGATTAGTCCCCGAAAGTGAATATTTATATACGGAAGCGTATCGAAGTGGTTGTAACGAGCTGCACTCGAAATGCAGTTGTCCGCAAGGGCACGTGGGTTCGAATCCCACCGCTTCCGCCATCAAAGCCTTGAAAACTCTATGTTTTCAAGGCTTTTTCTTTGTTCGGGCAGCATCTATTTTGGGGAAAACAATTCAAATGGTGCCCTTGGTGCCCCGCTTTGTGGTGCCCGGCTCATTCCACATCATACACACTATACAAGAAAGATGTATACTGTGGTGCCCCAATGGTGCCCGGAACTGCTAAAAAGCTATGGAAAGCAGCGCGGAGCTATAAAAAGATATTGCCGTTATAGCTCCATTTCGCTGCTTTTCTTTTTCGCTTTCTTCGATGTTTCTTGCCCTGCTTCTTTTCCTGTAACGGTTGTTTTCGGTTGCAGTGCTTTATGATAGGTTTGCAGTACGCTTTGTTTTCTTTCAAGCCGCACATCAACATACTGTGCCGTTACCGCTTCAAGGTTTGTGGAAATACCAAGGGATATACCAATGCCCTTTAATGTATGCCCCAAAATCTCGCCAACGGTGTAGAAGTCGCCTGTCAGTTGGTGCATATTGGTAGCTGCCGTATGACGTAAATCGTGAAAGCGGATATGCGGCATTTCAAGGTGTCGGATAAGCTGTCCGAAGTTTGCCGACATTCTATCTCTGCGCTGCGGCGAACCGTCAGGCTTTGCAATAAAGAGCTTATTATCATAGTACACCCCACCGCCCGCCTCGGTCAAAGCCTTTTGCCGTGCAATCAAATCAAATTGCCGCAGGAAGTACGGCAATGCTTCTTCGGTAATCGGCAAAATACGATCATTGGATTTTGTCGGTGCCATTTCCGTAATGGTCTTTGTTCCCGGCGGCACCTTGAAGGGCATTTGTTCTACAACGCCAAACTGCATTTTTTCAAGGTCAATGTTTGTTGTCCTCAATCCGATAATCTCGCTCATGCGAAGCCCGTACATTCCGGCAAGCACAACAGGCATTTCCCATTCCGTACCTATCACATTGCTCATAAAGGTCTGCATTTGCTCAATGGTGTACGGATCAGGCGTTTTCGCTTGCTTGCCGAACTTTGTTATAATGTCGCGGGCGGGGTTATGTTCAATATATCGGTACTTCCGGGCGTGTTCCATTGACACGCTCAATATGCGCTGCGCGTATCGAACGGTGCTATTGGATAAGCCCTTGTCAAATAACTGCTGAAACATATTATCAAGCATTGCCGGGGTCAGTTGGTTAAGCTGCACATGACCGATATATGGCACGATATGATTGCGAATATGGCTCTTATATCCCGCAAAGGTGCTTGGACGCAAGTTAGCCTTGCCGTGGTTTTCTACCCATTCCTCCAAATACTCTTTGACGGTCTGCTTGCCTTGTGAAGCAACGACCGGGCTGTAAACAGGATTGGCGAGCTTTGCTTTCATTTCAGCTTCATGCTGCGTCGCTTCTTTTTTGGTTGCAAAGCCCTTTTTTGCGTAGGATTTCTTTTTCCCGTCCTGCCCGGTGTATTTAATGTTTACGTCATAGACGGTACCTGCCTTTCCAGTCAAAACACCGTTGCTGTCGCGCTTATTCTGAACTTTTCTTGATGATACCGCCATAGCTACTTACCTCCCTCCTGGCTTTGGGGAGCTACCTTTCGCTTTGCCCTCTCGTACCAGTCCCAAATAGCAGCGTCGGCAAGCAAACGGCGGTTTCCGTTTTGTATATATTCAAGCTCGCCGCAGTCCATCAGCTCGCGCAGCTTGTTTTCCCCTATGCCGCTGATCCGGCTCATCTGCTCAACCGTTTTGAGCATGGGAAGCACAGGCACAGTGGGATTTGATGTTTCCTTTTTTGCCAATGAGATAACCCCCTTTCGTGGTAATGGCTAAAAGGTCTTGATTTATAAATGGGGCTTTAATCGGACGGTTGTTAGCACAACCTCACGGGAGTTTCACCCCTGCATGGTTCTCATGCAGCCCTACCCATTGCCTGCGACGCTTTGAACGCTCGGACTGTGGCTGTAAGGGAGTATCATTATGTATTCTGCGCGTCATTGCCCACAAGCTGCCAGCTCGCTTTGCGGCGTCGGTGTTAGTCGCTCGTTCTCCGATGGGGAAGTCATGGCGCACCCGCCGTATGGCTCGGCGCAAAAGGAACGTATCCGATTTGCCCTATACTGCGTCGCCGTTATCTTGCGTCGCTTTCTTTGTCAAGGAGCAGGGTCAAGGTCAGATTGAACGCGCAAAGCGGAAAGGGGGACGCTTTGCATTTTGCGTTAATCTGCCTTGAAGTTAAGGACAGCCCGCATGAGCTTTGCTTGCAGACGCTCCCGCAAGTCCTCATCTATGCCCCAATAGGTATTGCCGCTTTCGTCGCGGATTTTCTGCATAGACAGGTGGGCTATGTAGCTTTGGTAATGCTGCAAGACAAGTTTCATAGCGTCGGGGTCGCCCTTCGTCGCGGCTAAAATGACCGGGTAAGGTAATAAGCCGCGTTCATCGGAATTGTTGCTAATCGTTCCATTCATCGGCTCGTTCCTCCAAATATCGTTTCAGCAGTTCAAAAGAGCTTGTGCGCCGATACTGTACTGTGCTGCGGGGGATCTTCATCGCTTCCGCAATTTCAACGTCGGTCATGTTGAAAAAGTAGTACAGCAATACGGCTTGTCTTTTTTCGTCCGGCAGGGTGTGCAGAGCTTCGGCAAGCAGTTTTGCAGTAATCTTCAAGCCTCCTGCGCAAAAGGCTTCCTCGTTGCAGTCTTGAAAATACTTGTCAACGGTGTAAAGCTGCCTTTCTTCCTGCGGGGTCAGGTCTGAAAAGATCACTTCGCGGAGTTGCCTACGCTTTCGCTCTCGGCAAGCGTCAATCAGTTCATTTCGTAAAGTGCGTTTGCAGTACGCATTAAACTCACATCTCGTTTGCCATTCCAGCCGATTAGGGTAATCCATGTTCTCACCCCCTTTCGTCCCGGGGGCGGGTTAGTATTTATCCCCTTTCGGCAACCCTCCACGGCGAAGCCGTGAATATGCCAACCGAAAAAGAAATCTTTTTCAAAAAAACTTTTGGAGAAGCAAAATGCGCCCGACTGCAAAATGCAACCGGGCGCAAGGGATTTGTCAGCAGTATTTAGATGTATTGACAGTTCATACTCATGGGCGAAATATCCCGACGGTGGGTAAAGGCTTTTTTTGAGCGTAGGCTATTTGGCGGGGTAGTACAAACAAAAATGAACATGACGATACCTCCTTGATACCGCCATATCCTTAAAAAT
Source organism: Christensenellaceae bacterium Phil1 (assembly GCA_001940855.1). Classification (GTDB taxonomy): domain Bacteria; phylum Bacillota; class Clostridia; order Christensenellales; family CAG-138; genus Phil1. The sequence goes on from MSGS01000074.1 coordinate 46,648, forward strand.
GGGCGACTTTAATACACCCTCCGTATTTCCATTTTTCAAAAGGAAAAAGGCGGCTTTGATTGTTATTTCAAAACCGCCGCTTAAACTGTAACCTCAATTAGCTGACAGCAACGGTTTATAAGCTGTAATCTGTCAGCAATCGTATAGGCAGAATGTAGTTGTCAAAGAAAAGAGCCGATAACCGCAAACTAAAATCTGCGTGTTATCGGCTCTGCGTCTTTGCGTCTGGCTCTTTGATAACTGACATATTTAATTGTTTTACATTGATTAGCGTTTCCTGTTTACACTTTGGGCAAAATAGCGGGAAGTTTTCAAGCACCGTATCGCTTCGTATCTTAATCCGCGTTTTGCTGTTACAGATCGGACACAATATAAAATCTGTTTGTTTCATTGTTTTAATTTCAAAATTACAGTTGCTTTTTGTTAAATATAGGTATACTTACGGCAAAGCATATCAAACTTGCAACCACTGTAATTAAAATAGCTACGATGTATGTTTTTGCTTCTGCAACACCGTAAATCAAAGGGTTTCCGTTGGCTAATAAGGTCGGCAAATATTTACTTATTTTAGGAAGCAAGCCGAGCAGATAAGACGCAAGGACAACGCTACCCGTTCCGACAAGCACACCTGTGTTTGAATTTGCAATCGTAGAGAATAAGATCATCAACGAAATTACACACACACCGAACAGCCACCAACATACCACAGAAAGGATAAGGTTTTGTGCTACCGAATTATCCCAGAAATATGCGTTATATCCGTATGTGATCCCAAAGCACAGCCAATAGCCAACCGTCCAAAGAACAGTAAGCACAACAGTTTTAGAAACAACGACCTTAAAGCGTTCAAGCCCTTTGGTTAAAGACAGAACCAACGTGCCCGATTGATATTCCTTGGTGAAGATGCTGCTTTGAAGCAAAACAAAGACAATCAATCCAAGTGGCATATTCTTAAAGAATTGCACCCAAGAATCCATTGCGCTTACAGTTACAGGCGTTACAGTCATACCGCTTTCCGCAAGGGAATCTGCCAATATCTCAAGCAGCCAAGGTGTTATTTTTGCAACAGCCGGATTCATAACGCCGAGCAGAACAAACAGTATGCCGAGAATCATCAATCTGCCCGAGCGAAACTGTTCCATTGTTTCTTTTTTTATAAAGGCAAGCAAGGATTTCATTTCTCAACCACCTCCATAAACAAAGACTCCAACGTTGGCTCTGCTCGTTCCAATTTCAAAAGTGCGATATGCCTATCCGCTATAAAGCGCAGTATATCAAATGCGGTGTAATCGCCTTCGCAAAAAACAAGTTGATTTCTGCCGATCTGTTGCATATTAGGAAAAGTTTGCTGAAGAATGAGCATATCTGTATCATTTCCCGTTTCCAACTGATATTCTTCACTGCGGTATCTCGTTTTAATGTCGGAAAGTTTTCCTTGAACACCTACCACGCCGTTATTAAGAAAGGCCACGTCGGTACAAATGCGCTCTACGTCTGAAAGGATATGCGTGGAAAACAACACCGTCGTCTGTTCTCTGATAGCCAAAAGAATATCCAATATTTCTTTTCTTCCCACGGGATCAAGCGCAGAAGTGGGTTCATCACAGATCAACAGCTTTGGTCTATTTAAGAGAGCCTGTGCAATACCCAAACGCTGTTTCATACCTCTTGAAAAACCTTTTATGTGGCACGTTTCATTCCCAAGTCCAACTAACTCCAATAGATCCTTACAACGCTCTTCATTCTCTGTTCGCTTCATTCCTGTAATTTCGCCGCAAAAGTGAAGATATTCTGCCGCCGTCATAAATGGATAAAACTCCGGTACGTCGGGCAGATAACCTATATAACGATTAGTTGTTGTTTGTCCGTAAACCACTTTTTCGCCGTTTACTATAATCTCACCTGCATCCGCTTTTAAGAGTCCGAGTACCATTTTCATCGTCGTTGTTTTGCCTGCGCCGTTTTTACCTATAAATCCGAATATGCTATGTTCTGGTACAGATAAATTCAGCCCATTCAAAACCTTTTTATCACTAAAACGCTTGTACAGATCGGAGATGTATAACATATCCATTACGCATCCTCCTTTCCGAACAGAAAGTAAAGGATCGGCCCAACAAAGTTCATCAGTACAATGGTTATGATAAGCCACAAAGTACGATTTCCACGCTTATAGGTGTTATGGGTCAAAATGTGATGCAATGTATACCCCAACAGTGCAAATTCCGCAATTACAAGCGGAATCAAAAACGGAAGAAATTCCATAACCTTATCCATTTTTCTTTTCCTCCTTTCCGTAAGTTTCTACACAGAAGCCGTGATATCCACAACAAGTACAGGTCAGCTTTCGGAGTGTCGGTGTATGTCTTGCCCAAAATGCTTCCTTAAAATTTGGTTTGAATACTTCATGGCACCGTGGACAGATATACGCAACTCGCTTGAAGTAAAAGTTGGATACCCAGATTCCATACGGAATCGCTAATAAAGCCCAAACAATGATAGGCCACCATATTCCTGTAGCTATCCACATAATAATTGATGTCCACTGAATTATGCCGATAGGAATACCAGAAATTAACAAAATGGCATGAAGCTGATTCATTTTCTTTTTGTTTCCCATCGCATATGCTATATCACCGATAGATTCAACAGAGAAATTCTCCATACTCTTTAGCTCTCGTCTGATGCCGTCGATCATTTCCAGCTTCGCTTTGCGCTCACTGACTTCTTCTTGCAGAAGCTGCTCTTGCTGTTCAAGTAAAACAGAAATAACACTGCCCGGATTATCTTCAGAAAGTAGTTCACCAATGCTGTTAATTGAGATTCCTGCATCACGAAGAAAGCAAATAATCTTCATTCGCTTCAAATCCTGTTCAGAGTATAGCCGACGTCCACCCTCTGACAATTCGCTGGGAATGAGAATATTTCTGGAATCATAATACTGTACCGTTCGGACAGATACGCCACAGAGCTTTGCAATTTCTCCTGTTGTGTACTTTGACATAGCTTTCACCTCCTTACACTGCCTATTTTACATCATTACGCAGCGTCACAAGCAATACCTCACGCAAGGGGATTTTTCAAATATTCTCGATTTTTCGTTGAGTTTTAACTATAAATCCTATTTTGGTTTCTTTATGATGTAGCATTTTTAGGTCGATTTGCGATTTTCTTTTCGCCGTCCGTCAACGGGCTTTTCCGCATCTATTGGAATGAGCCACATATAGCCGATTTTTGAAACGCCGGGTATGCGGTTTTCCTCGCATAGCTTCTGTACGCGCCGCTCTGATATGCTCCATTTCTTTGCCGCTTGCGGACAAGACATATATTCCATGTTTCATACACCCTTTCACATAATTCTACAAGTATAATTATATACGGACAGCCGAACAAAAATCAAGGGACTATCTGTGAATTATATGCTTTATTTCGGTCAAGTCTATGATATGTGTACTCATATCGAAATCGAAAGGTGAACAGTAAAATGTAGTAGGGTGAAATGAGATGAAAAGAGAAGTCGCAAGATTTGATTTTAAGGCTTTCGGTCAAGCCATAAAAGCAGCAAGAAAGGCAAAGGGCATATCACGCAATCAGTTAGCGGATAAGATGAACATCGCTCCCCGCTATATCGCGTCCATTGAGAATAGCGGACAGCACCCAAGCCTGCAAATCTTTTATGAGCTTGTTACGCTTTTAGATGTTTCAGTAGACCAATTCTTTTTTCCAAACAAGGAAACAGATAAGTCCACACAACGGCGGCAGCTTGAAACATTGCTTGACAGCATGGACAACAAGGATTTGACGGTTATCACCGCCACAGCGAAAGCAATACAGGAAGTCAAAAATGAAACTGTGGGGGAATAAAATCCCCCGTTTTTTCGTGCATACAACCATTGGGAACGCCGCAAATTGCGGTGTTTTTTCTTTTCTGCGTTAGGTTTTGGCATTTCCTCGTTTTTAGCGTGGAAGAAAGCAAACAGAAGAATAGCAAGCATATGCTTGTTTCCAATTAGGAAAACACACTGTTAAAGGGGTGTGTAGCGGGTGTTAGCCCGCTACGGCGGGGTCAATCGTGGTGTTGATTTCAATATATTCCGCAATCTTGCGGAACTCGTCGGCAAACTTGAAACGGACGCTGATATTTCCGTTTTCGTAAACCTTGATGTGGTCGATCAGCTCAATAAGGATTTCACGGGACAGGCTATCAATATTCTCAAACCTCATAAACGCCACCAGCGCCGGATGTTCCTTGTCAACGCCGTTTGCCAGCTCCGCCCGTTCAGCGGTCAGTCGCTCCAGAATATCGGAAAGACGCTCTGCCTGTTGCTCATAGTCGGCTTTCATTGTGCGGTATTCCTGCTGGGTAATTTCCCCGTCTTTCCAGTCTTGATAAAGAGACTGCTTATACCGGGTGACTTTCGCCAGCTCACGCTCCTTGGCCGCTATCAGATCGTCCAGTCGGAAAGACTGGCTTTTTTTGATTGGGGCCGAGTTGATACGGGCCACAAGCTCCGAGTAGGAAACCGCTAAATGTACTTGTTGCTGAATGGCGAACAGGACGGCGGCCTCCAGTCGGCTGTGCTTGATAGAGTGCATGGAACACGCCAGCCGGGAACGGTTTTTATAGGTGGAGCAGGCGTAATAAACATTCTTTCCGCTCTGGCTCCGGGTGATGGCCTTGCCGCAGTCGGCGCACCGAAGAAAACCGCTGAACAGGTGGAGCTCCCGGCTCCGGGGCGCTGAACGGGTATCCCGTTTCAAAAGCCCCTGCACCTTTTCAAAGGACTCCTTGTCGATGATGGCCTCGTGGGTATCGGGAACCACCACCCATTCCTCCTCGGGGACGGCCTCGATCTCGTGTACCTTGTAGCTTTTCACACGGCGGCGGCCCTGCACCAAATCCCCGGTGTAAATGGGGTTAGTGAGGATGTTCCAAATCACCCGATCCCCCCACATAGGGTCATCGGCGGTTGAGGAAACAGGCAAGCCCTTGGCCCGTCTGTATGCCGTGGGGCTGGGTACGCCGTGTTCGTTGAGGTAAAAAGAAATGTGCCGTTTCGTTGTCCCTTGCAGACACAGGGAATAAATCTGCTTGACGATTTCAGCGGCCTCCTCGTCCACAATAAGCTGGTGTTTATCGTTGGGGTCTTTGATATAGCCATAGGGAGCAAAGGAGCCGATATACTGGCCGCTGCGCCGCTTGTAGTCAAAGACCTGTCGGATTTTCTTTGAGGTCTGATAGCAGTATTGATCGTTCATAACATTTGTGATCGGAACGATGATACTTGAAACGCTGTCCGGGTCACGGTAGCTGTCCACATTCTCGGCAAGGCTGATAAAGCGGACGCCCATCTGCACAAACAGGTTATCAATCAGACTTCCCGCATCACTATAATTTCTTGCAAAGCGGGAAAGGTCTTTGACGATCACGCAGTTAATTCTACCGCTCATTACATCGGCCAGTAGCCGCTGAAAGCTCTCACGGTCTGCGTCCGTCCCGGTGTGACCGTCATCCACATACTCGGCCATGCTTTCAAATTCGTCAATGTGCTTGCGGTAAAAATCGTTGAGCAGGTCACGCTGATTTTTCACGCTGTTGCTATCGTCCTTGCCCTCCCGGGCCTTTTTCAAATCCTCTTTGGAAAGGCGAATGTAGCCGCCCATTTTCCAGCGCCGGGTGGTGTATGAGGGGGAATAAGATTGCTGATACCCTCTGTTTTTTGCTCGTGCCATTTGTCCTCCTTCCCTATCACATTACACCTATATTATAACTCTGTCCCGGTGGGACAACAAGGATGCCTTTGAACGCCCCAGCCTCGGGACACTTTGTCTCGAAGTCAGAAACGGGCTATAACCGAAGTTATAACCCGCTTTTTGCTCGGATCAGAAAGTCTCCCAGCGTGTCCTGTAAGGACGGGCCGCCTTCTGAAAATTCAATTTTCACGCCAACGCCGCCGATGCAAAAGCAGTAGAGATTTTGCGCTCCCTGCATAAACCGGGCGATGCGTTCCTCACGGGTAAGGCCCTTATGAAAGGCCATACCGCTCATATCGGGCAGCGTGTCGGCGCTCACAGCGCCAATATCAACGCTCCGCATTTTATCAAGTTCCTGTGTTGTAAGCCTCACGGTAAAACCTCCTCATGTTATTTTCGCTCCCCGTTTTCTGTGGGGAAACAGGAAGGGCCAGCACCCGAAAAGTGCTGGCCCTTCGTCTTTCTCCACCTCGGGACAATCTGTCTCGAAGTTCGATTTAAGGATTGGGGGCGCCGAGCTCATTTCCTTGGCCCGTCATAAGACAGCGATACTCGGCTCGGCGCTCCCACATAACGGAAAGCGGCGGCCGGTCGGGACAGGCGGCCAGCCTGTCCTTCGGCGGATCGTGGCCGTGGGGCGGCCAGTCCCATTTGCGGCGCAGGTGTTGTTCGCTCGTTCCCGTGGAGGAAGTCACAGCGCACCCGCCGCCCGGCTCCCCGCACTCTGCTCGGGGTCGCCTATTGTTCCGTTATGGAGAGGAAGAAAACCTCCTCTCATATACCACCAGAAAAAACATCAAAATGGAGCCCCACATTACAGATTTTTTCTCAGATATTTTTTCATAGTTTCCAGCCCACGCAGGACAGAACGGCGCACAACGCTCTTATCCGTTCCTTCCTCATGGGCGATCTCCCGGTAGGTCTTGCCGAGAATGAGATGGGCGTCCACCCGGCGGCCCTGGATCTCCGGCAGAGAGTTGAGGGCGTTCCACAGGTGGAAAAACTGTTCCTTGCGGTCAAGGAGCTCCTGCGGGGAGGGCTCATGCACACAGGCAGAATACTCGATCCCATCGTCACAGTCGAGGGAATAGTATGCCTTGTTATAGCGGACACGCTCGGCATAAGCGGCCTCGGCCAGCTTGCTGGCCCGGAGCTCGGCGGCCACTTCATCGGAAACTTCGATATATTCATCGGCCATGTACCAAGGGTAAAAGTCTTTCAGATTGATGGTAGTCATTATATTTTCCTCCGTTCAGATTTTTGTGATGGGTAGCAATCTGAACGGGGGATGGCGGGGATCGGCAGCGGGGCCGGACTTTGGGACAAAATGTCTCGAAGTGGCCCGGATAAATAACAAATGCGCCCGCACAGCATAAAGCTACGCAGACGCACGAAATGAAATTATAGGTAATGTACTGATTTATTTCGCCTTGAAAGCCAGACGATCCCGGAGGGGGAGCTGCGCTTTTTTTAGCTGGTGTAAATCATGGGCACTATGAAAAAGCAAAATGAACACGACGATCCCTCCCGGAAACCGCCGTGTCCTTAAAAATGGGCGACTTTATCACACCCCCCGTATTTTCATTTTTCAAAAAGAAAACGGCGGCTTGAAACTGTTATTTCAAAACCGCCGTAAGGCTTTTATATTCTGTTTTGGCGTGGTAATACAGCCGCCGAAACAACGGTTTTTTTTATTTAACCGTCTGGCCAGCTTAATTCTTATAAAATTTACTTATCTATTTCAAATATCAAATCTATTTCCTTAAATTTTCCATATTCGGCGATGACAACAGGTATGTATCCAATATAAGAAAAACCTTTGCTTGCATATTGATCGATTATTGCTCTATGATCTTCAAATTTTGCGCCAGCAAATTTACTCCCTTTTATCCGCACATATTCGTACCTTTTCATAAGATTTCACTCCTCCCAAGTGCTTTTAGCTCTTATTATTTGACTTGCCTTTGAAATAGGTATAAAGAAAACCGCTGGCTGAGATTAAATACAAAATCCCGGCACCCAAAAACATATAGTTGTTATCGCTAAAGATAAAGGCTATACAAAAGGCAGTTGCCGCAAAATACATCAATATAGATGTAACAAGGTTTGATTTATTATTCTTTATACCCTCTTTTCGCATTTCAGATTTTACTTCTTTTACACTTGGAATATCGTCATCACTTTCATAATCATCATGTAGCAAGTAATCAACAGATATTCCGAACAAAATGGAAATCTGTAAAAGGTTAGGAGCATCAGGCATAGCTGTACCCATTTCCCATCTTGAAATTGCTTGTCTTGACACTCCGAGCTGTTCAGCTAAACTTTCTTGTGACATTCCAGCTTTTTTTCTAAGCTGAAACAATTTTTCGGAAAATTTCATAGTGTTACTCCCCCTTGGTATGTATAAATTATACCTGTAAATGCAGCTCTGGGCTACATCATTAACTTTACAATTTCGCAACTTCGTGTAACATTTTTATTTTAACTTAGTATGGCCAGATCTGCAACCATGCGATGCGAAAATAAATACTACTGAAATATAAAATATTATTTCGTTCTCATAATTAAACCCGAAATGTAAAATAATATTTGGGTGATATGAGAATGTACCAAGATGAAAGACGGCTTGACTTCCACGCCTTAGGCCGGGAAATCAAGCGCAAAAGAGAGGCAAAAGGCTGGACACAGGAATACCTCGCACAGCTTGTAGACCGTACCCCTCGTTCTATCATGTATTTTGAGAACAGGGGCCAGCATCCAAGCCTAAATACTTTTTATCAAATTGTCACTTTGCTGGATATTTCTGTTGACCAGTTCTTTTATCCCGACAGGCAGAATGGCGAGAGCGACTGCCGCCAACATATTAACCGTATGTTGAACTCAATGGATCAAAAAGAACTGGCCATTATGGAGGCCACAGCAGAGGGGATAAAAAGAGCAAGAGAAACGGAGGGAGCGTAAGAAAGCGTGACCTCCGTTTTTTGCGCTCTTTTCGGGCTTGCACGAAACGGCAAGCAGGGCAGATGTGGCCACACCTGCCATTTTCTTGCGCCGTTGGCCCTGCGAAAATGCTTGTTGGGGAGCCTCCCCAAACCCGGCGAACTTCGGGACAAAGTGTCCCGAAGTGGCGGCGCTCTGCGCCTTATGTCTGCGGCACGGTGCTAACGCTCCTGTGCCTTATTTTCACGTCCGCCCGTCACGCCCAGCAGGTGGTCGATGTTGGTCTTGATAGCCACGGCCTCCCGCATTTCCCGCTGGGCCTTTCTGTATTCCCCGTAAAGGGCCTTTTTCTTTTCGGCCAGTTCACGGCGGGATTTTTTGAGGGTGTCCATCTTGGGGAGCTTGCCCCCGGCCAGCAGGTCATTCATGGCGGCCTTTGCCGCCCGGTAGGTGGCAAGCTCGGACTCGTGCTCGGCAAGATATTTTTTACTGTATCGGGCTGCCTTGTACCCATCGAACACGGGGCGGGTCTTGGCATAGTCCACCACGGCGGCCATGAGCTCGGTGGACTTTGAAAGGGCCGCCTCCGTTTCCCGCAGCTCCCCGGCCAGAGCGTGAAAGCGATCCACGGCCCCAGCGGTGGCGGCCTCCAGCGTGGCATAGTCCCCCAGCTCATGCTCCCGGAGATATTGCAGGGCGGCGGCCATCTGTTTGAGGTTATAGACCTTGGCCCAGCGTTCATATCCGGGGCCTTTGCCCTCCCGCAAACGCTCCTCTATGTCAATAATGAGACTGATGCGCTGGGGCGGCGGGGCCTCCTCACCGAACGCAGGGGCGGGGCGTTTCCCGGCAATCACGGCCCGGATGTCCTCGGGATCGTAGCCCTCCCCCAGCGTGGCCGCCCGGAGCCGGGTGGGTTTTTCCTGCCCCGGCACAAGGAATGAGATCACGCCGCCCCGCCCATATTTCACCTCATACCCGGCCTCGTCCATCAGCCGCAAAAACGCCTCGAAGTCAGCGGGCTTTTTTGCCAGCGCATCCACGATGGCGGCCCGGAGCCGCTGCTGGGCAGACGGGGGACGCTCCCCGATCCATTGGCCGTAATGGAGAAAGCGGCCCTTGCTGTGGAGCTTGGGATTGACGATCACGGACAGGTCATGCTCCAGACATACCCGGTCAGAGAGCCGCCGCAGGGCGCTGGCAGAGCGAAAGAAATCCCGGAACTTCCGGGTGTAGTCCAGCGTGATGGGATTGTAATAAATGTGGTTGTGGATATGGGCCTTGTCCGTGTGGGTGGCAACGAAAAAGGCGTGTCGGCCCTTCGTCCAGCGTAGGGCCGTTTCATAGCCGATGCGGTTTGCCTCCTCGGGGGTAATCTCACCGGGCTTGAAAGACTGGCGGATCTGATAGCAGAGCACATCCGCATCCCGCCGCTGTTCCCGGCCCGTGGTGGCCGTGTACTTTGCCTTGGATAACAGGAACTCCGCATCGGCTGTCATGTGGTCGCACTCATAGGAGGAAATGAGCTCCCCGCCCTCGGTCTTGTCCGGGTTTTGCCCGTAATCGAAACGGTCTTTGAGGGACTGCGCTATGCTTTCCCCCTTGCTGATATGGTGGGTTTTTAGGTAAGTGGTGGCCGTAGCAATCCCTCCTTCCCATGAGAAAAGCGGCGGCTAACACAGCCGCCGCCTCACCACTTCGGGACAAAGTGTCCCAAGGTTGTCAGTCCGTAATAAAGCACTTCAAGGAATAATTGAGCCCGTCCAGCTTGCCGATCAGCCAGTCCGCCACGGCGGGCAGTCCAAATGGGGAAATGATAAAAGTCACTACCAGCCAATAAAGCCCCTGCGGGCCGTTCCCCCGGAACAGGTTGAACAGGCCGCATACCACACAGAGGGAGGACAGGACTCCAAACGCCCAAGATGCCAGCGAAAAGAGGAAAGACAGCATCCCGACTGCGAGGGTCAGCACCAAAACAAAGGGTGCGGCAAAGATTTTCAGTACAAACTTCATGGCGTAAACCTCCTTAAAAAGTTGTGGTTATCCCTTACAATACCATTATAACTCCGCAAAAATGGGACAACAAGGATGCCTTTGACTGCCCCCACTTCGGGACACTTTGTCCCGAAGTAGGAAAAGCCGGGGGACGGCACAAGGCCATCCCCCGGATCGTCAGAGCTCCACCACAGCGGATAACTTTTTGAGCAGGTCGGACAGCGGCTCCCACAGGGCCGCATAGTCTTTCTGGAGCATGGCAATCTCCTCGGGGTAGATGCCCCCGTAGGTATTCGCCTGGATTGCCACTTGGTTTAAGTTGTTCGCACAGCGCCGTTGCAGGGACACCAGCTCCCGGATGTCCGAGAGGTCAACATGGAGCACATACCCATTGAGGGCCATCTTGCGGACATAGGCCCCCATGTTGATGATCCCGGCCTCGGCCATGCGCTCTTGAATGAGTGCCAGCTCCTCTTCGGACACCATCACATGGAGATGGATGGGGCGGCGGCGCTTTTTTGTCATCGCTCCTCCCGTTCCCGGCTGCGGCGTTTGTTGGGCGGCTCCTTGACCTTATCCAGCTCTTTCTCCCGTTCCGGGGGCTGGGCGGGGAGCTGGTTGTTCAGCATACCATCGATCATGTTGTAATTCTGCTCGGCGGCAATCTCCGCACTTTTCATGGGGTTGTAGGTTTCGGGCATGGTCATCCTCCTTATCGCTCGCCCCGGTCAGGGGCTTTCTTTTTTGGCGTGTGTTCCTCCCGGTCAGCATTGGAGCGCCTTGCGGCCGCCTTCATCTGCTGGGCAATGGGCCGGGGCCTGTCGGGATTGTCGGGGGCGGGGCGCAGCTCGTAGTCAGACGCCGCCCGCTCCGTCAGCGGCTTGGTGTAGGTCAGATGGCCCCAAGCCCGAAATGCCCCGCCCTCCACGGGGATGCGCTGATCATAGTTGACGATCTCATCCGGGGCATTATGGGGCGGCTTGGGGAATGTGCCGATGTCCACAGGCCGCTGGGTGGAATAATACTTATAAAGGCCGGGAGCCTCTCTCTGGACGATCCCCACCTTGTAAAGCCGCTGATAGTCCGTTACCCGGTCAGTAAAGTCCTTTTCCATGGCGGCCAGATTGTTTCCGTAATGGCCCCATTCATACTGGCGCTGGCCGTTCTTGTCATCGTAACAGGCCCATGTGACATAAGGGGACGGGGCCGTGGGATGCTCCCCCAGCGCAAAGCCCCTGCCGTTTTCCAGCATGACGGCCTTTCGGATGGCATAGCCTTGATTTTTGTCCATAGACACCTCCTTTTGGACAGCCCCACTTCGGGACAAAGTGTCCCAAAGTACGGCATAAAGATGTGGAAAGTATTTTGCGAAAACAGGGGTAGGCAAGGGAAACATACGGCCCACCCCAAAAGCGGCCCCGGAAAGCCTTGCTATCAGCGGGTTTTTAAGGTGCTAATTTTCCACACATCACCCCCGCTTTTTTCGCATATAGTCCCGTTTCTGTTTCCGCAGGGCGGCCCCGGCACAGGCTGGGGAGCAGTAGCGCATCCGTCCGTCCGCAAGTATAGCCCTGCCGCATACCGGGCAGGGCCGGGTCTTGGGGGCAAGACCCTCTGCGGTCAGCGCCGCCTCCAGCACGGGATCGAGGGGGAGAACAGCCTCCCGGAAGTAGCGGCAATAGGCACCCGTCCAGCATTTTCCCAGCATATAGCAGGCGCAGTCAAGGGGCAGGCAGCCATATTCTTTATCGTAGTTGGCGCACCATTTTGTCACCAGCTTGCGGATGGTCGCCTTTTCCTCACGGGTCAGCTCACGCTCCACCGCATCACCTCCCGCTTTTGCGGGGAGGTTTCAGCAAGTCCCGGTAACAGGACAGGCAGATGATCCCCCGCCAGTAGGGGCATCCATGACAGCGGGAGCCCTTTGGTGCCTGCGTGGGAGCTGGGGGCTGGATGTGGCCGGGTTTCTTCATCATGGCCTCATAGGGGCTTTTGGTAAAGTTCATGCCTCGTCCTCCTCTCCGGGATCTTCCTCGTCCCACGGAGGGCCATCGTCATACCCGCCGTAATCGTCCATTTCCTCGGCGTAGTCCTCCTCGGGCTCGTTGGCCTGTTGCTGTTTGGGACGGTAAATCTTGAAATACCACCCGGCCCCGCCACCGATAGCGATGACGGCCAAGGCCAACAGGAGCGTCCCGGCCCCGCCGCCCTTTTCGGGCTCGGGCTCGGTGGGCCCCGGCTCCTCCACAGGCTCGGGCTCCGGGACAACGCCCACGCACTCGGTCAGGTTGGTGGCGCATACCGGGCAATCGATGTTGACAGATCCGGCCTCACAATGCTCCGTACAGTCACAGACGGGCAACTCCCCGCCAGCGGCCTCCAATGCGGCCAAAAGATCGGCCTCGTCCACCATGTTAAGGAAATAGGTGTGATACTGCTCGCCCTCCTCGTCCACAGGCTTGTCATAGTCGATGACAATGTAAAAGGTGTTCCCGCCTTTGGTTTCCACCGTGATAAACTGCTTGTTGGTGTGCTTGTCATAGAGCAGGTCACGGGTGGCAAGATTGCCTTCCTTGGTAAAGCCTTCCCCCGGCTCTATGGTGGGCTCGGGCTCCGGGTCAGGCTCGGGCGTTGCCACCGGCTCCACATACTCGTATTCCTCGCCGCCCCCGGCGTAGGCCGTGACGGAAACGCCGCATAAAAGAACGACGGCGCAGAGCGCCGCCGCCATCATCCTAAATGTTCGTTTCATTCGCTAACCTCCTTGTTTTCGGCCCCGGACTTCGGGACACTTTGTCCCGAAGTGGCCCCGTCCTTCTGGATGGACTGGAGCAGCAGGGGCAGATCGGAGAGGGAAATGCTCATGCCACGCACGATGTCCACGATCTCGCTGTTTTCCGCCTCGTGCTTTTTCTGTTCCAGCTCCTTCAGACGGGCCTGCTGTTCGGAAATTTTGGCCTTGACCTTTTCGATCTCCGCCTCGATTTTTGCGCTTTTGCTGATTGCCATAATTCAAAATCCTCCTTGTCAATATAGTTTTCCGTAGGCGTAAAAGTGGGATTGCCAATAACTGCTGTTTAAGTTGGCGTACCCGATGGGATCGCCACAATGGAGCATCCAGCCGTCCCCCACATAGATGCCGCAATGGGACACTCCCGGCGTGTCATAAGTCCCCGTGAAGAACACAAGATCACCGGGCTTGGGGCTGTTTGTGCGAGTGGAGATGTTATAAAGCCCCTGCGCCCCCAGCCGCCCGAAGTCCCAGCCGCATTGATTGTAAACATAGGACACAAAGCCCGAGCAGTCAAAAGAGGTGTTCGGGTTGGAGCCGCCCCACACATAGGGAAAGCTCACATATTTCTCCGCCTCGGCAAGAATGGCGGCAAAGGTTTCATCGGCCAGATGGCCTTCGGGGACTTCGTACTCCGTGGGGCCGCCCGTGACATACTTTGCCACATAGGGCGAGGACGGGAACAGGTCGGGCCGGTTGCCGAGGGTGGACATATAGAGGGCATACCGGGAAAGCTGTTCCTCGCTCATCATGTAGACAGGCACATGGGAGAGATTGAAGTTTTCCAGCGTGACGGTACAAATATAGTAGTTGTATGGCACTTGATAGGTGTCCGTGTGGGTGTTGCCTTCCTCATCCGTCCAAGTGTCGGTTTCCGTCCGATACCGAACCTCCACCACCACCTCCTCCGTGAGAATGTACTGTTTATCAAAAAGGGTCTGGAGCGTACCCTGCACCTCGGCCAGCGTCCACGCTCCCTCGTGGAGTGCGGAGATCATGGAGATCAGCACATAGGGATCATGTTCAATGTCATCGAGGTCAAAATGGTACTCGTCATAATCGTGGGTGCTCTCGTAGGTGTCGAGGTAGTTTTGCAGTTCGGCCTCCAAGGTGCAGTAGGCGGCCTCGGCTCCCCGGATGTCCGCCTCCTCGGAAACATAGGTGCTGGCCCCCTGTAAAGTGCAGTAAGATAGTTTACAGATTGTGCAATCACATGGTTTACAGTTTTGATATACTCAAGGCATCTCAAAAGAAAAGGAAACGATGGAGATGGCTTGGCAGGAAAGGACTGTGGAAATAATGCGAGAAGAATTTGTAAAGCGTGCACTGAGCATGGAGAAGAGTAAAGCTGCTCTGTGCCGTGAATACGGTATCAGCCGTCCGACAGGCGATAAGTGGATCAGTAGATTTCTGGCGGGGGAGCCCATGTCAAATCAAAGCCGGGCGCCCCAAATTCAAGCAAGACGAGTCTCGGCGGCAATGGAAGCGGACATTGTACGCATGAGGCAGAAATATCCTGCTTTGGGAGCAGTGAAGATTCGAAAGATCATGGATAACGATGGCTATCCAAACCTTCCCAGCGCCCGAACAATCAATAATATCTTTCACAGGAACAATCTCATAAGCAAGGCTGCCAGTCAGGCTGCCGCACACTACAAACGGTTTGAAAAGGTACGGCCTAATGACATGTGGCAGGCCGATTTCAAGGGACACTTTCAAATGCAGAATGGCGAGAGATGCTATCCGCTTAATATTCTGGACGATTGCAGTCGGTTCTGCCTTTGCTCAGACGCATTGAGAAACGAAACTTTAGGTGAGGTAAAGCCGGTATTTCAGCGGCTTTTTAGGGAATACGGGCTTCCGTTCAGTTTGCTTTGCGACAACGGAAACCCGTGGGGAACCTCTCAGAGCATGGGCTATACGGCGTTTGAAGTGTGGCTTATGGAGTTGGGCGTTCTCACGATCCACGGACGACCGCTCCACCCGCAGACCCAAGGGAAAGACGAACGATACAATCGCTCCTTTACGCGAGAGTGTCTGAACGTAAACTCGTTTCTTGACATTGCGGATGCACAGCTTAAGTTTGACGCATACCGCAGCTTCTACAACAACATACGCCCGCACTGCGCGTTGGATTTGAACGTTCCGTCGGCTGTCTTTCAAAAGAGCGAACACCCATTTCCCGAAAAGGTCATTGATTGGGAATACGGCCCTGAGTATCAGCGGTGTAAAGTGTCAGAAACGGGTTATTTCAGCTACGGAGGGCACCGATATTTTCTAAGCGAAGGGTTTCGTGGGAAAAGCATCGCCGTTCGCGAGTCGGCGCTCCCGGGGCAAATCACATTGGTGTTCAGACAGTTCCGAATCGGCCGCATCGACTTGGACAAGCGAGTTTACACACTCAAAAAGTGCTATCTCCTGGACAATGACCCCAGGCTGGATTAGGCTCAATGTGTAAACCATGTGATTGCACAATCTGTAAACTATGTGACTCTTGACAC
>MSGS01000075.1 GCA_001940855.1 Christensenellaceae bacterium Phil1
CTAACAAATGGGGTGCAGTTCAGCATGACTGTCTCTTTTTATGTTTAATTATGCGTTTCAGGCTTTGAGCGCTGCTTCGATGGTGTCTATCAATTCCTTGGCGGCAAGCGTTGGCGGCATTTCCCCGCTCATTACCTGCCCGCTCAGTTCGTCCATGCATTTCTGCACGCGCGGATTTGAATAGATCATTGTGCGGATATAATCATCAGTCATGCTCTTTACCCATTCCATGGTCTGCGACCCGCGGCGGGATTCAAGCACGCCCGTGCGGCGCGTCTGCTTGATAAAGCCGAGTATAACGTTCCATATGCCCTCAACGCCTTCGCCCGTTATGGCGGAGCATGTGTATGCTCCCGTGGTCCAGCCTTCGGTCGCAGGGCGCAGATATCTTAGCACCTGCTCATATTCGGCCCTGGCGGCCTGTGCGCGGGTTTTATTGTCCCCGTCGGCCTTATTGACCAAAATAGCATCCGCCGTTTCTATAACGCCTTTCTTTATGCCCTGAAGGTCGTCCCCCGCGCCTGCAATGGTTATAACAAGGAAAAAGTCCACCATTGCGCGCACTGAGGTTTCGTTCTGGCCCACGCCCACGGTTTCAACAAGAATGGTATCGAATCCGGCCGCTTCGCAAAGGAGCATGGTTTCGCGGCTTTTGCGCGTTACCCCGCCCAATGTTCCGCCGGAAGGAGACGGACGTATGAACGCTTCGTTCCTTCTTGAAAGGCGTTCCATGCGCGTTTTGTCGCCCAGTATGCTGCCGCGTGAGATGCTGCTTGTCGGGTCCACGGCAAGCACAGCAACCTTCCTCCCCTTATCGCAAAGCATATTGCCGAAGCACTCTATAAACGTGCTTTTACCAGCCCCGGGCACGCCCGTTATGCCAACGCGTACGCTGTTACCGGTATAGGGCAGAATGCGACGGATTATTTCCTGCCCCAATGCGAAATGCTTTTCGGAATTGCTTTCCACAATGGTTATGGCCTGCGCCAAAATGCGGCGGTTGCCGCTGAGCACGCCATGAACATATTCCTCCACGCTCATCTGTTTACGCGAAAAGGGGCGGGGCGCAGTTTCCTGCACTCCGCTGCCTTCTATCCCCGGCATAACGCTGGAAGCGAATTCGCTCCCCGCACCGTCCGGAGTCCATTCGGGTTTATAGTTTTCCTTGTTCTCTGCCATTTTTATTTGGTGTAGCCAAGGCGCTCGTTAAGCTTATTGAGCATTTCTTCCGCGGCCTCGGGTATGCGGGTGCCGGGCCCGAATATGCAAGCCGCGCCGGCCTTATACAGGAAATCATAATCCTGCGGCGGGATAACGCCGCCCGCTATTACCATTATGTCCTCGCGGCCAAGCTTCTTCAGCTCTTCCATCAGCTGCGGCAGCAGCGTCTTGTGTCCGGCGGCAAGGGAACTCATGCCAACGATATGCACGTCGTTATCCACGGCGTCGCGCGCGGTCTCGGCAGGGGTCTGGAACAGGGGACCTACGTCCACGTCAAAGCCCATGTCCGCATAAGCGGTAGCGACTACCTTCGCGCCGCGGTCATGACCATCCTGCCCCATCTTGGCGACCATTATGCGGGGGCGGCGGCCTTCGCGCTTTTCAAATTCATCTGTCATCTTCCTTACGCGTTCTATCGCGGCGGTATCGGAGGATTCCTTGGAATATACGCCGGAAATGGAGCGTATAACGGCCTTATGGCGACCGCAGACCTTTTCTACTGCCATAGATATCTCTCCCAGGCTTGCGCGCGCTCGGGCGGCCTCAACGGCCAGCTCAAGCAGGTTGCCTTCTCCCGTTTCAACGGACTTGGTGATCGCGTCAAGGCACTGCTGAACCCTTTCATTGTCGCGATTGGCGCGCAGCTTATTCAGCCTTGCTATCTGTGCCTCGCGCACGGCGGTGTTGTCAACTTCAAGAATGTCTATTGCATCCTCGTGCTCAAGCTGCATATAGTTCAGGCCGACTATGTTCTCGCGGCCGGAGTCTATGCGGGCCTGACGGCGCGCGGCGGCTTCTTCTATTCTCATCTTGGGCAGGCCGGTTTCTATTGCCTTGGCCATGCCGCCCAGCTTTTCAACCTCCTGTATATGGCCCCAGGCGCGCTTTATCAGCTCATCGGTCAGGGCTTCAACATAGTATGAACCGCCCCAAGGATCAACCACCTTGCAAACGCGAGTCTCGTCCTGAATATAAAGCTGAGTATTTCTTGCTATGCGCGCAGAGAAGTCCGTTGGCAGGGCAATGGCTTCGTCAAGGGCGTTGGTATGCAGGCTCTGCGTATGGCCGAGCGCGGCAGCCATGGCTTCCATGCAGGTACGGCCAACGTTGTTGAACGGATCCTGCGCGGTAAGGCTCCAGCCGGAGGTCTGGCAATGCGTCCTCAGCGCCATGGACTTATCAAGCTTCGGCCCGAATTCCTTTATTATCTTGGCCCACAGCACGCGACCCGCGCGCATTTTGGCAACCTCCATAAAGTAATTCTTGCCCATGCCCCAGAAGAAGGACAAACGGGGCGCAAACGCATCTATGTTCAGCCCTGCGGCAATGCCCGTGCGGATATATTCAAGGCCGTCCGCAAGGGTGTAGCCAAGCTCTATATCCGCCGTTGCGCCGGCCTCCTGAATATGGTAGCCGGAGATGGAGATGGAGTTGAACTTTGGCATATACTTCGCAGTGTAAGCAAAAATATCGCCTATTATGCGCATGGAGGTCTTTGGAGGATAGATGTAAGTATTCCTCACCATGAACTCCTTGAGAATGTCGTTCTGTATAGTGCCGGCCAGCTTGGACTTATCAACGCCCTGCTCTTCGGCAGCCAGAATGTAGAACGCCATTATGGGCAGCACCGCGCCGTTCATGGTCATGGAAACGGACATCTGGTCAAGCGGAATGCCCTTGAACAGTATTTCCATATCCAGTATGGAATCAACGGCAACGCCGGCCTTACCAACGTCGCCAACCACCCTGGGATGATCGGAATCGTAGCCGCGGTGGGTAGCAAGGTCAAACGCTATTGAAAGGCCCTTCTGACCGGCGGCAAGGTTACGCCTGTAAAACGCATTGGATTCTTCCGCGGTGGAGAAACCGGCGTACTGGCGAACGGTCCACGGACGGGTGACGTACATTGTGGGATACGGCCCGCGGAGGAAAGGCGGCAGACCGGCGGTGTAACCGGTGTGTACGGCATCCTTAATGTCCGCACGGGTATAGTTGGGCTGAACGTCTATCTGCTCCATGGTATGGGTGACCAGTTCTTCAACGCTCATGCCGGTTTCGGCCTTAACGCGCGCAGCCCACTGCTCCTTGGTTTCCTTTTCAAGGCAGGGAGCGGTAAAATCTACTTTCGAAAAATCGGGTCTTGTGCTCATGTTAGCCTATCCCCCTCTCGGACTGTATCTTTTTAAGTATCTCAAGGCAGTTTGCTTTAACGTGAATGTATTCATCCACGCCCGCCTCGTCATAGCTGGGCTTGAACTCGGCCGCAGGCGCGCCCGCAAGCATAACCAGCATATTCGGCACCTTTTCCTTTATGCCCTTTGCAATGGCGGGAACAAGTTCCGGATAAGTATCATCGGTGGAGCAGATAACGGCCACGTCCGCGCCGCTTTCCACCGCCGCCTTAACGGCGCAGTTGGGGCATTCAAAGCCGTCGTTGCCAATAACGTTTATGCCGCCCACTTCAAGGAACCCGCGCGAGAAATCCGCCCTGGCCTTATGCTGGGGGATCGGCCCCATGTTCACAAGGAACGCGCTCAGGCGCTTGCCGGTCTTTTCCGCCGCATCGTCGGTAGCCTTGCGCAGCGCTTCAAACTGCTCCGTCCAGCGGTGCTGTTCAATGGGTTCAACGTGCATGGCCATGCTGCCGCCGCAGCAGGGCTGTCCAGCGGGCTTCGCAGCCCTTTCGAGCGGCTTTTCGGTCATGTTGGCATACATATTGGTGCCCACGGCCCTGTCCGCACGGGTAGCCAGCTTCTTAAAGCGCTCGTTGAGCACCTTTTTAACTTCGGCCTGTATTTCGCCCTTTTCAAGCATGGCATACATGCCGCCGTTGGCCTCTATGTCCTTAAACTTATCGGATATCGCCTTTATCAGTTCGCCTGTAAGGGTTTCAACATACCAGCTTCCGCCTGCGGGATCCACAGGATGCAGCAGGTCGAATTCCTCGCGCAGCATAAGCTGCAGATTGCGCGCTATCCTCTTGCTGGTTTCATCGCTTTCGCCGATGGCTTCATCAAGCGGGGAAACGCTCATGGCGTTTATTCCGCCAACAACGCCGGAGAAAGCTTCCGTGGTGGTACGCAGAATATTTACATAGGGATCGAACACCGTTTTGGTGAACGCGGAAGTGCGGGCGTAAACGTCCGCCTTGGCGGCCTCGTCACCCGCGCCGTACGCACGCGCCATGCGCGCGAACACAACGCGCATTGCCCTAAGCTTGGCTATTTCCATGAAGAAGTTGGAACCGAGGGATACGGAAAGGCGAATGCTGCCGGCCGCATCGTCCGCGCTTATGCCGCGCTCCATCATGGCGGCGATATAATCGCTGGCGGTAGCTATAACATAAGCCGCTTCCTGCACGGCAGTAGCGCCGCCGTTGGCGTATACGTTGCCGTCCGCTATAACGGTGCGCAGCTTGGGTGCATTCTCCTTGGCGAACTTTACGGATTCCGCCATATCATCATACGCCTTTTCAAGCGTTTTGCCTATGCCGCCGCGCAGCGCTATCATGCCGATGGGGTCCGCGCCGAAGCAGCCTTCCGCCTTATCAAAGTCCTTAACGGCGGCCTTGGCAAGCTTCAGCTTGCTTATGGCGGAGCCGCCTGCGGTTACGTGTAGGCCGGCCGCGGGCAGCACAACGCCTTCAAACAGCTTTGCCATGTCCGCTTCGTTTTCTACCTTTACGCCGCCGCACAGCTTAACGTTAACGGCGGTAGCGCCGCGGTCAAGCTCATGCAGTATCTGCTTATTGGCCTGCGCCGGATCAACGGCGTTCACTTCCTGTGCTATCGCCCACGGGTGATCCATATAGCCCGCGGGGTCGGTGCCGCGCAGATAGTCGCCCTCGCCGGGGCGCTCGGGGTTAGCGGAATAATCCGCATCGGTATATATGGGCTTAAGGGTTATGCCCTCATATGTTTTGGTGAGCAGCTTTTTATCAAAATCCGCACCCTTGAGCGATTCTATCGCCGCGGCCTTCCATTCGTCATAGGTAGGCACGGGGAATTCGTCAAGAGACGGCCTGGTGAACAGGTTTTCTTCGTTTGCCATTGTATAAATAACCTCCTTGGCTTAAACGGGGAAGTTGCCGTGCTTCTTTTCGGGACGGGTTTCCTTTTTGCTTTCAAGCATGGCAAGGGCGCTGGCTATATGCACGCGGGTAAGCGCGGGCTCTATAACGTCGTCCACAAAGCCGCGGGAGGCAGCCTGATAAGGATTGGCAAAGTTCTTGCGGTATTCCTCTATCATCTGCTTGCGGGTCTCCTGCGGGTTCTCGCTGGCCTCTATTTCCTTGCGGTAAACTATATTGGCCGCGCCGTCCGGGCCCATAACGGCTATTTCCGCCGTGGGCCATGCGAACACCATGTCCGCGCCAAGGTCCTTGGAGCACATTGCAAGATACGCTCCGCCGTAGGCCTTGCGGGTAACAACGGTTATCTTGGGGCAGGTGGCCTCGGAATAGGCATAAAGCATCTTCGCGCCGTGGCGAATTATTCCGCCGTATTCCTGGTTCACGCCGGGCAGGAAGCCGGGAACGTCAACGAAGGTGATGAGCGGTATATTGAAGCTGTCGCAGAAGGAGATGAACCTTGCGGCCTTATCAGATGCGTTTATATCCAAGCTGCCGGCCATAACGGTAGGCTCGTTGGCCAGTATGCCAACGCTCTTTCCGCCAACGCGGCCAAAGCCGGTTATCATGTTCTTTGCGTAGTAGGGCTGCACCTCGAAGAAGTCGCCGTCGTCAACAACGCTCTTTATAACAGTCTTCATTTCGTAAGCCTTGTTGCTGCTTTCGGGCATTATCTCGTTCAGGTTTTCGCATACCCTGTTCACATCATCTCCGGAGTACCTTACGGGGGCGCTCTCGCGGTTGGAAGAAGGCAGGAAGCTTACAAGGCGCCTTATACCCTCAAGCGTCTGATACTCGTCGGGATATACAAAGTGCGCCACGCCGGACTTCTGGTTATGCACCATTGCACCGCCGAGGGCTTCGCTGGTGACTTCCTCGCGGGTAACGGTCTTTATTACCTGCGGGCCGGTTATGAACATGTAAGAGGTCTTATCGGACATGAATATGAAGTCCGTAAGTGCGGGGGAATACACCGCGCCGCCCGCGCAGGGGCCCATTATGGCCGAAATCTGCGGCACTACGCCGGAAGCTACGGTATTGCGGAAGAATATGTTGCCGTAACCGGAAAGCGCGTCAACGGCTTCGGGTATCCTTGCTCCGCCGCTGTCGTTAAGGCCTATAACGGGTGCGCCCATCTTCAGCGCAAGGTCGAGCACCTTGCATATCTTCTTTGCATGCATTTCGCCCAGCGAACCGCCCACAACGGTAAAGTCCTGCGCGAAAACATACACGAGCCTGCCGTCTATCATGCCGTAGCCGGTAACCACGCCGTCGCCGGGAGCCTTGGCATCGTAGCGGCTTTCAACGAATGCGTCAAGCTCAACAAAGCTGCCCTGATCCAGCAGGTAGTTCAGCCTTTCGCGGGCGGTCAGCTTGCCGGAATCATGCTGCTTGGCTATGCGCTTTTCCCCGCCGCCGGCAGCGATCCTGTCCTTCTTCTCGTAAAGCAGATCTATCTTGTTTCCCATCTGTTTTTCTCCTTAATTTATGTTGTACCTGTAATTTTTTATTTTCTTTCGGTAAGCTCCAGCAGCACGCCCGCGGACGCCTTGGGGTGCATAAACGCTATGCTTGCGCCGCCCGCGCCGTAGCGGGGAGCATTGTCTATCATGCGGAAGCCCTTTTCCTGCATTTCGGCTATGGCAGCCTTTATATCGGGAACGCGGATAGCAATATGCTGTATGCCGGTGCCCTTCTTTTCTATGAACTTAGCTATTGGGCCGTCCTCGGTGGTGCTTTCAAGCAGCTCCAGCTCGCTGTCTCCGCAGGGATAGAACTCCACGCGCACCTGCTGCTCCTTAACTTCCTCTATGCCGGTGCTCTTAAGGCCGAGCGCCTCATAAAACGGCCTCATTTCGTCAAGGCTGTTTACCGCTATACCTACATGGTCGATCCTGAGTGGTTCCATACTGTACCGTCCTTTCTATGCGTTAAAGCAGAATATATATATACTATAATTCTACACTATTTTTCTTCGTTTGGGTATACATATCCCACCTGTCGATTTTTCAACAGGTGGGATATGATAATTTTACTTGTTAAGCAGCTCGTCTGCAAACCTGAAGCCGGCTTCCGCGCACTTCATGTTCTTTTCTATGAAGCGGGGGAACTGCTCCTTGAGCGATTCAAGCGCGCTCTCGCGCCTTACAAGGCCGGTATAGCCAACCAAGAAGGATACGGCTATAACGTTTGCGCCCTGCGGATTTATCTCATGCGCGGCATGCAGTATGGGAACTTTTATAACGTTCTTGCAGCTGCCCTTGCCTATGCTGTCGGTATGCATGGAGGAATCCACGAATATGGTGGTCTTATCGTCCGCATTTATGCCATAGGTATTGAATGCATCGTCCGTAAGGCAAAGCAGATAGTCCGGCGTAGTAGCCTTGGGATAATCGATAGGCTCGTCGCTTATAACAACCTCCGCCTTGGAGGAGCCGCCGCGTGCCTCGGGACCGTAGCTCTGGCTCTGTATGGCATATTTGCCGTCATGCACGGCGGCAGCGGCCAATATTATACCGGCAGAGATTATGCCCTGTCCGCCGGAACCGCTGAAACGAAACTCAATACGCTTACCCATTATTTCTTTCCTCCGGCCTTCATAATTACTTCATCATAAGCCTCGGTATATTCCTTGGCCTCCCTGTTAACAAATTCGCCTATAACGAACGGCTTGTCGTATTCCGTTACGCCGGGCTTGAGCATGGTGCAGTCGTCGCGCAGCCTTTCCATCATGGAGACCGCATCGCCAATCTTGTTCCTGCGGCCGTAATAGGTGGGGCAGGTGGACAGGCACTCAACAACGGAGAAGCCCTTATGCTCTATTGCATGCTTTATATAATTCTTGGTCTGCATCGCATGATACACGCTGCCGCGGGCAACATAGGTCGCGCCTGCGCCGCCTGCCAGATTCACCAGATCGAACGGGCGGTCGATATTGCCGTAAACGGCGGTGGTGGCGAACTTGCCGGTAGGAGTCATGGGCGAGAACTGACCGCTGGTCATGCCGTAGATGCAGTTGTTGACAACCACAAGCGTTATGTCAACATTCCTGCGGCAGGCATGGATAAAGTGGTTGCCGCCTATTGCTGTGGCGTCGCCGTCGCCGGAGATCACTATGACATGAAGATCGGGGTTAGCCATCTTTATGCCGGTAGCAAACGGGAGCGCGCGGCCGTGCGCAGTGTGCAGGGTATCGAAATCCATGTATCCGGGTGCGCGGGAGGAGCAGCCTATACCGGAGACTATAACGGTCTTGTCGCGGTCAAGGCCCAGCTCATCTATGGCGCGGATTATGTTCCCCATCACGATGCCGTTGCCGCAGCCGGGGCACCAGATATGGGGCATATGGGACTCTCTGAGGTAATCTTGTACGTTCGTCATTTTGAAATCACCGCCATTACATCGTTGTAAAGTTCTTCGGTCTTGAACAGCTCGCCGGAAGCCTTGGCTATCAGGCTGACCTTGGCCTTGCCTTCGGTGTAGCGTTCAACCTCGCCCACATACTGGCCAAGGTTCATTTCGGGAACGATTATGTTCTTCACGTTCTCGTTAAGCAGGGACTGATATTCCGTCTTGGGGAACGGCCAAAGCATCTTCACGGTGAAAAGACCCGCCTTGATGCCTTCGCTGCGCAGCCGCTTGACTATGTTCATGGAAGTCCTGGCCACGGAACCGTACGCCACGAATATATGCTCTGCATCGTCGGTCATGTACTTTTCGTTTATGGCGAAGTTGGGATCGTTCTCCTTCACCTTGCCGTTTATGCGCGCCATCAGCTTTTCATGCACAGCGGGGGTGTTGGTGGGGAAGCCGGTCTCGCCATGGGAAAGGCCGGTCACGTGGAAGTGATAGCCTTCGCCGTAGGCTGCCATCGGGGGAACCATGCTGCCTTCTTCAACCTTGTAGGGCAGATAGTCCTTGCTGGGCGCTTCGGCGGGATGCACGCGGTCAACAACTTCGTAATCGTCTTCCAGCGCAACGCCTTCACGCATGTGCGCAATGACTTCATCCGTCATCAGCAGCACGGGTGTGCGGTACATTTCCGCAAAGTTGAATGCCTTTATGGTCAGCTCATACATTTCCTTAACGGAGCTGGGGCAAAGGGTTATCATGGGATGGTCGCCGTGCGTACCCCAGCGGGCCTGCATCACGTCGCCCTGAGCGGGGGAGGTGGGAAGGCCGGTGGAGGGACCTGCGCGCATTATCATGGCAACAACTATGGGCAGCTCCGCCATGGCAGCGTAGCCTATAAGCTCC
This sequence comes from Christensenellaceae bacterium Phil1, assembly GCA_001940855.1. Lineage (GTDB taxonomy): Bacteria > Bacillota > Clostridia > Christensenellales > CAG-138 > Phil1. Next base: position 9,608 of record MSGS01000075.1, read on the forward strand.
TGCTTAAGGGAGAAGCCCGGGCCGCTGGTGGCAGTCATTGCCTTTTTGCCGGCCAGGCTTGCGCCGCAAACGGCCGCTATGGATGCGATCTCGTCCTCCATCTGGAGGAACTTGCCGCCTACTTTGGGGAGCAGTATGCTGGACTGCTCAGCTATTTCCGAGGAAGGGGTTATGGGGTAACCCGCAAAAAGACGCATGCCCGCCTTTATTGCGCCCATAACGCAAGCTTCATTGCCCTGCAGCAGAATTGCCTTGCTCATTTGTCGCCCTCCTTAATCACTTTGATCGCCAAATCAGGGCAGCGCAGCTCACACATATAGCAGGCTATGCATTCATCCTGATTAACCACCGTGGCCTTCTCCGTTTCTTCGTCAAGGCCAAGCACCTTCTTGGGGCAGAACGCCGCGCATATGCCGCAGCCCTTGCACCATTTCCGGTTGATTTCGATTCTGTTCATCAATACAAACCTCTGCAATCATTTTGGGCAGAGCGTACAGTACCAACTCCGCCATGTATGATTGTACTGCATATCCGTTAAAATGTCTACAAATTTTTTATATTTTTATTCATTCATGATAGCTGGCGGCGTTTTTAGCCAAATGCATAATTTTAGCTTATTTCTCTGGATTTTAGTATTTTCGGCTCCACGGATTCCCGTATTCTTGTATCCTTGTATACAGCATAATCATTTTATATTTTGGTATAATTATGCATTATTTTTTTACAGCGAAACAAAATGCGGCAGCAACATGAGTCGCCGCCGCAAAGCAAATCATACGTTCAGTTTTATCAATAATTGTCGGCCTTTATTTCAAAGTAAGCCTTGGGGTGCGCGCACACGGGGCAAACCTCCGGCGCCTTGGTGCCGATGTGTATATGGCCGCAGTTGCTGCATTTCCAAACAACTATGCCATCCCGCTCGAACACCTTGCCGTTTTCAATGTTATCTATCAGCTTATTGTAGCGTTCTTCGTGTTCCTTCTCTATCTTGCCGACCGCCTCGAACAGATACGCAATGTGGTCAAAGCCTTCTTCCTTGGCCACGGCCGCAAACTGGGCATACATATCCGTCCATTCATAGTTTTCGCCCGCAGCAGCATCCTTCAGGTTTGTCAGCGTATCAGGCACCTTGCCGTCGTGCAGCAGCTTGAACCACATTTTTGCATGTTCCTTTTCGTTGCCGGCGGTTTCTTCGAATATGGCTGCTATCTGGTTATAGCCTTCCTTCTTGGCGGCGGACGCATAGTAGGTATACTTATTCCTGGCCTGGCTTTCGCCCGCAAACGCAGCCATCAGATTCGCTTCGGTCTTGCTTCCCTTGAGTTCCATTTTTAATTTTCTCCCTTCAATTTTTACTGTTATTTTATAGTATGTCTTTTTCAGTGGTATCCATTCTGCCGCAATTTTCCGCACCGTGCGCATATTCCGGAAAACAGCATGCTCACGCCGTCCACATATATGTCGCGCTGCGCATTGGCTGCCGCGCAAACATCCGGCAGCGGCACCATTATATCGAACATTCTGCCGCAGCAGGAGCATACGGCGTGGTTATGATGCACAATGTTGCCATCGAACCTGTCCGCCCCGTTCGGATTGGAAATTTTGAGCACCTTGCCCGCGGCCGCAAGCTGATTGAGATTACGATACATCGTTGCTATGCTTATGTTCGGGTCCTGCCCCTTCACCATCTCGTGCAGCTCGTCCGCCGTGGGATGAACAGGATTCGTCCTGAGCGTGTTCAGTATTATTTCCCTCTGCCGGGAATAGATCATGCGGTTTCCTCCTCTTTCAACATTAGTAACAGTTCTTAATCTTATTATATTTATTTTGCGTTTAATGTCAAGATGAAATTTGCAAAATATCTGTTTTTCGCCTGCCAGAATAAAAAAGAACCCCGAATCGCTTCGGAGTTCTTCATTTTTGCCTTTTCTAATTCACCGATATACCGCTGCGCGGAACAAAGGGGATTAGCCCCAAAGGTGGGGGGACGTTCTGCGTCCGCCAAAAAACGGAGGCTTGTGGGTTTTAAGCTGTCAGCTTACCTTCCCTTGCGCGCCTGGAAGCAGGCGGAGCAATAGATGGGCCTGTCGTTCTTGGGAACGAAAGGAATCTTGGTGGGCGCGCCGCACGCCGCGCAAACGGCGTCGTACATCTCACGCTCGCCGGAGCGCTGGGACTTACGAGCGTTCCTGCACGCCTTGCAACGGATGGGCTCGTTCTGGAAGCCTTTTTCGGCATAGAATTCCTGCTCACCGGCCGTGAATACGAATTCAGCGCCGCAATCCTTGCATACCAATGTCTTGTCCTGGAACATGTGTGTGTTTCCCCTTGTAAATATTATTTATTTGGCTGTACCAAACTTCGGCTGACCTGGTCTTTGCCCCCACACTCGCCGCCCGGGGCTTCCGCTACTGAGCGTAATTGCCTCCCACTACCGGCCCTCTCGCGCGTTATGCGCGGACGGACTTACATCTAAGCCGCACCATGCTCACGGGCGCTTTGGCCCGCTTATGTGGATCGTTTCGCCTGCGACTGGCATCGACTTTCAACCACAGACCCGAAGCGTTGGTATAACTTTGTCTATTATATTGCACCCATCCAAAAAGTGCAAGCAGTTTAAGCCGCAGAAAAATAATATATTCTGCTTATCTGTGGGGCATTTCGTCATACGCCGCGCGCGGGCCGCCAACGTATTTGGGCCGTGTGCGCGCCATGGTAACGTTTGCTTCGCCTATATGGCGCGTTTTTGCGTGAACAGGCACCACTACCGGATGCATATGCATGCCTATGAACGTGCCGCCTATGTCCATGCCGGCGCTTGCCCTGCCGCGCAAATCCTCCACCATAACATGGTCGTCAAAGCGCGCCACCGCCTCCATTGAAAATGCGCCGCCTGCATGCAGCTGCGGCTTTACCCAAACCTGCTGAAGGTGATATTTTTCCATGCATTCACGCTCCACAACAAGGCAGCGGTTAAGATGCTCGCAGCACTGCACCGCAAGATACAGCCCGTGTTCCTTTATTTTGGGCAGCACAGCGTCCATTATGGCCTTCGCGGCTTCCACGCTGGAGCCCGTGCCTATAAGCTTGCCCATCACTTCGCTTGTCGAGCAGCCTATAACCAATATATCGCCCGTTTTAAGCGTATCCGCAGCCTCAAGCAGTTCGTCTATCGCGGCGTTAGCCTGAGCATTTATGCTTTCATATGCGCTCATAAGTTTTTCCTCCTGTTTTTCCTTTATAAGCGGGATTATTATAGCACAAATGCGCAGCCGTAGCAAAATAATATATACTGCCGTTGAAAAAAGGTATCAAAGCGTGCTATAATCCAATCAATCCACTTTGTTAAAGGAGATTCTCATGAAAATCACAGAAGTCCGTCTCGGCATGATATCCGTGCCGCTGCGCGTTCCCTTCAAGACCGCTCTGCGCTCCGTAAACAGCGTAGAGGATGTGGTGGTAGAAATACACACCGATACCGGAGCCGTCGGCTACGGCGAAGCACCACCCACCGGCGTTATAACCGGCGATACCACCGGCGCAATAATCGGCGCCATGAAGGACCACATTATAAAGACCCTTGTCGGCCGCGATGTGGACGATTTTGAAAGCGTTACCAAGGCGCTCAACGGCTGCATAGTGCATAACACCTCCGCCCGCGCGGCAGCAGACATGGCGCTGTGGGATCTTTACGGCCAGCTGCACAACATCCCCGTGTACAAGCTGCTTGGCGGCGGACGCAGCAGCATAGTGACCGATATCACCATAAGTGTGAACAAGCCTGAGGAAATGCAGCGCGACGCTATAAACGCCGTGGAGCGCGGCTATGACTGCCTTAAGGTAAAGGTCGGCAGCGATCCTTCGCTGGACGTTGCGCGCCTGAGCGCCATACGCGAAGTTGTGCCCAAGGATATCTGCATCCGCATAGACGCCAACCAGGGCTGGACGCCCAAGCAGGCCGTGCGCATACTGAACAACATGCAGGACCGCGGCCTTGACATAGAATTTGTTGAGCAGCCGGTAAAGGCGCTGGACTTCGACGGCATGAAGTACGTTACCGAGCGCAGCTATGTGCCGGTATTGGCGGACGAGAGCGTATTCAGCCCCGCTGATGCGCTGAAGATAATGCAGATGGGCGCGGCGGACATGGTGAACATAAAGCTCATGAAGTGCGCCGGCATAACAAACGCCCTCAAGATAGCTTCCGCTGCCGAGGTTTACGGCGTGGAGTGCATGATAGGCTGCATGCTGGAAGCAAAGATAAGCGTTACTGCGGCGGTGCATCTTGCCTGCGCAAAGAGCATAATAACCAAGATAGACCTGGACGGTCCCGTGCTTTGCAAGGAAGACCCCATCATCGGCGGCGCAGTATTCAACGAAAAGCTTATCTCGCTGCCCAATGAACCCGGCCTTGGCATAAAGGGCATAGAGGAAGGCAAAATACATTACATAGACTGATACCCCCTAACACTAAAAACACGAAGGAGGCTGTAACAATATGGATTATCGTGAACTGGCGGGCAATTCCGTATCGCTGCTCGGCTACGGATGCATGCGTTTCCCCACCAACGAGGCGGGCGAAATAGACGAACCGCGCGCGGAAAAGCTGCTGCTTAGGGCATATGAGCAGGGCGTGAATTATTTTGACGCTGCCTGGCCTTATCACAGCGGCAAAAGCGAACCGTTCGTTGGCAAGGTGCTTTCCAAGCTTGACCGCGACAGTTTTTACATTGCAACCAAGCTGCCCATGTTCACAATAGAAAGCCTTGAACAGGCAAAGGAGATATTCAACACCCAGCTTGAGCATCTTCAAACTGACCACGTTGATTATTACCTTCTTCATTCGCTGGATGAAGCCAAATGGCAAAAGGTGCTTGACCTTGGCATTCTGCCGTTCCTTGAGGAGCAGCAAAGGCTTGGCCGCATAAAGAAACTCGGCTTCTCTTTCCATGCGCCGTATGGTGTTTTCAAGCGCATAATAGACTACCGCAATTGGGACTTCTGCCAGATACAGTTCAACTATATGGATACCGAGCATCAGGCGGGGCTCAAGGGTCTTGAATACGCCGAAAGCAAGGGCGTTGGCATTGTTGTAATGGAACCCGTAAAGGGCGGCACGCTTGCCGCTCTCCCCTCATATGCTTCCGATCCGCTCACTGCGGCAGATCCCGGCAAATCCATGGCTTCCTGGGCGCTGCGCTACGTTGCCGGTTTTGACAACGTTAAGGTCATACTCAGCGGCATGAGCAACGAGGAACAGTTGGAAGATAATCTTTCCACATTCTCGCCCTATGTGCCGTTTACCGACCATGAAAAGGTTGCGCTGGACGCTGCCATAACCGCGCTCAAGGCCCGCCCGAACAACGGCTGCACGGGCTGCAAATACTGCCTGCCCTGTGCAAGCGGGGTCGAAATTCCGCGCGTGTTCCGCGTGTGGAATGATTTCCAGCGGTATCAGAACGAGGATGCCGCAGCTGCGGATTATGGCTACATTCCCGCGCTTGGCCGCGCGCAGAACTGTATCCGCTGCGGCATGTGCGAGGAGCGCTGCCCGCAGGGCATAAAGATACGCAATGATTTGAAAACCATCGCCGCTCAGCCCTGGGCAAACAAGGCATAATAAAACAAAGAAGTAAAAAGGCTGCCGTAAAGGGGCGTATCTGTAAAACAGTTAATCGGCACAGCGATTGGGTTCGCTGTGCCGATTGCTGTACTTTTAGGAAATTTTTGTAGAATATATCATACAATATATCAGAATTTGTTAATAGGAGACAGCAAATGATTATTTGGATTAGCGGACCATATGGTGTGGGCAAAACCACGCTAGCGGAAGCTATGGCGGCAAAAATGGATAATGCTCTGGTTTTTGATGCGGAAGAAGTGGGCAATGCAGTTCGGGGAAATTATCCCGACTGTCCCTATGGTTACATATTTGAGGACTACCCCTTGTGGGGTGAATTCTGCTATCTGCTTCTGAAAGACATTCACGAGAAGTTTCATATGGATATTCTTGTTCCTATGACACTATTGCGTATGGAATCCTATAGTATTATCGGCAAGCTGAAACAGGACGGTATCGACACTCGGCTTGTGGTACTGGAAGCATCCTGGCAGACCGTCCATGACCGCATTCTGGCCCGTGGCGAGGAAGAAGGATGCTGGTGCATGGAGAATATTGAACTGGCAAGAATCAGCTCTGCTGCTCTTCCAGGACTCCATATCCAGACGGACGAAAGAAGCATTGATAAACTGGTAGAGATAGCATTCAGCAAATTAGGCTAACCAAATTCCATGTTTATTGAACAGTTTAAGGGCGCACTTCTATACACCCTCTGGTGTATCGTACGGTGTGCGATTTTTGTGCCGCACCAAAGCCTCCCTTGTGTAAATGGAGGTGGCGCGGCGAAGCCATGACGGAGGGATTGCCATGCAGTATAAACATAACAAGCAGTTGGTTTCATTAGCAAAACAACTGCGAGCTGATCATCGAATTGGATGGTTCACAGCACTATGAAGAAGTAAACATGTACAAAGATCCGGAACGTACCGCTTTTCTGGAAGGTTATAGTTTGTGAATTCTGAGGATTCCCAACAACGAGGTCAGTGGGAACTTTCGTGGTGTTTGCGAGTATATTGATGTTGCCTGCAAACAATCCCCCAGTCAGCTGTCAGGCTTTGCACAAGAGAGCCTTTCTTCAGTCGATACGTATTGCAAAAATCCGACCTATGATCGTAATCATAGGTCGGATTAACTGTTTTACGAACACCCGTCTAACAGCAGCCCTTTTTGCGGCTCAAATCCCACTCATCTGCTGCATTTCGCGCTTCAGTGTTTTCAAAATATGCTTTTCAAGGCGGGAAATGTAGCTTTGTGATATTCCCATCATGTCCGCCACCTGCTTCTGCGTCAGCTCGCTGCGCCCGCCAAGGCCGAAACGCAGTTCCATTATGCGCTTCTCCCGCGGGTTCAGCCTGTTCATAGCAATATTCAGCAATTCCTTATCCACCTCGTCCTCTATATCTCGGCAAACAAGGTCGTTATCCGTGCCGAGTATGTCCGAAAGCAGCAGCTCGTTGCCGTCCCAGTCTATATTCAGCGGCTCGTCAAGCGAAACTTCCATTTTCAGCTTGCTGCTGCGCCGCAGGTGCATCAATATCTCGTTTTCTATGCAGCGCGAGGCATACGTTGCAAGCTTTATCTTCTTTCCTGCATCGAATGTGTTCACGGCCTTTATAAGCCCTATCGCGCCTATCGATATAAGATCCTCTATATTCACGCCCGTGTTTTCAAATTTGCGTGCAATGTATACCACCAGCCTTAGATTGCGCTCTATCAGCACGCGGCGCATGCTTTCATCCCCCGCCGCGAGCGCGCCTATGCATTCCGCCTCCTCCTGCTTGCTCAGCGGCGGCGGAAGCGCCTCGCCGGAGTTCACGTAATGCACCGGCATGCCAAGGCCAAGCGCGCAGTATATTCCCTCAATTATCCTGCGTATCAGTTCCCTCGCTTTGTTTAATATGTTCATAGGCTCTCCTTTGCTATATGATATGGCACAATGGCCTCCGCTCCGCGTATAGGTTCGGCGCTTATTGCAAGCAATGCGTCCGTATCCGCGCCGTCTATGCGCATTCTGTCCGGCTTCAGCGCGTATATCATTCCCCGCCCGTTTATGGTCGATAGCGGCACGGGTATGCGCGCCGCGCCAAGCAGCGCCGGAATGTGCGCTATCACCACCGCCGCGCCCGTTACGGGCTCCGTCAAAAAGCAGCCGGAATCCCTAAGCGCACATAGTTCGTATTCCGCGCCGTCTATACTTACATAAAGCCGCGCCATGCCTGCCGCAAGCGCCCTGCGCAGCCGGTAATGCCGCACAACCCTTGGCATGAACACGGCTGCCGCGCCGCTTATCAGCAGCATACGCATGTATTTGGGCAGCAGTACCGCGCCGCCAAAGTCAGCACCGCCCAGCGCATATGCTGCCCCGCCCGCAAGCCACGCGCTTATCAGCACCGCCGCGGCGTTTTCCGCATATTGGCGAATGCTTTGCGGCCTTATAAACAGCGCAAGCACAAGCCCAAGAGTCACCTTTGCACCTAAGCTCCACAGCGCCGGCAGGCTCAGCGCAGCTATCGCATACGCGCAGCCTATCGTTCCAAACGCCACAGTGCGCCGCAGGCTGCACGGCCTGCCCACAAGCGCCGCCGCCATGCGCAGCACGAGTATATCCATCAAAAGATTGTCCAGCGCATACAGCTCTATATACATGCACATCACCCGCGTATACATTACCATATGCATGCTTTTCATCGTGTAGAACAACCGCCGAAACAATGCGGCAATGTTGTCGATTAAATTTAAGCATAGCAAAACGGCGGCCTTTATGGCCGCCGCGCAATGCTTTTTCAGTGTGTAGTTATATATTCTATTATATCCCGCGCGGCATATTTGTTTATCTCCTGCCGCTGGCATGAATGCATATGCTCGCGCTCCGCTTCGCTTGAAAGCAGTTTTACCGCCGCCGCGGCATTTTCCGCCGCGTTGCGTCCGCTCAGCGAAAGCCCGTGCTTAACAAAAAAGCGCACGTTTTCTTCCTCCCAGCCCGGCAGCGGGGACATATGCACAAGCGCTATCTCCTTGACCGCCGCCTCTGTCGAGCTTAGTCCGCCGGGCTTGCTTATCAGCACGTCCGCCGCATCCATATATTCTGATACGCGCGTGGTGTACCCTGTGGCAAATATTCGGCACTTGCCGCCGTATTTCTTTTCAAGCTCCGCGCGCAGTTCGTCATTGGTACCGCACAGGGCAACTATCGCCGTATCACGGGGCATCATGGGCAGCAGCCGCTCTGTCAGCTCCTTCACGTTTCCAAAGCCCATGCTGCCCGTCATCATCATAAGTATCGGCACGTCCTGCGGCAGGCCAAGCCTTTCGCGCGCGGTGCGCTTATCCGTTTTTATTATCTTGTTTTCCGATACGGGTATGCCGCTTGGTATATACAGCCTGTTTGGCGCCTTCTTTTCATAATCCGCAACTATGTCCCTGTGCGGCACAAAATATGCGTCAAGGCAGGTGTCGCTCACAAACGTTGTGTAGCAATAGTCCGTCGCCACAAAATAGCCCTTAAACGGCATCCCCCAGTTTCTCAGATAGCTCATTGCCTCCGCCGCGAAAACATGCGTAGCCACTACTGTATCCACGCCGTTTATGCTGCAAAACTTGGCTATTCTGTCCGCAAAGCCTGCGCTTTCATAGTATATTGCCGATTGATACGGCCCGTTCGCCATGCGCTCGGCTATGCGTTCCCCTGTTTTGAATATGCGCGGGTTATACAGTGCGCTGTTTACATGTATTTTCTTTATGCGTTCCGAACGGCGCGGGGAATCAAACATAAGCGTATCGGCTATTATCGCGCTTATGCCGCGCTCCTCCGCCTGCTCCATCAGCGCCTTTGCCGCGCTGTTATGCCCTTCGCCGTTGTTGCTGGATAATATCAGCAGCTTCACTTATTCTGCCCTCCCTGCCTTGAGCTCATCCGCTTATACAGCCGCACGAGCCGCGGCCTATTATATCGCTGTATCATTATGAACGGAATGTTTGATAAGCCGTAAAGCACCGTTGCAACTATGCTCAGCCACCCAGTCATCGTTATAAGCAGCACCGGGCTTATCACAAGCAGCGCCCAATGCACCGCCTCCGCCACGCAGGTTTCCCGCGCAAGCAGTTCAAAATGCGCGCCGGATACATCCCCGCCAACGCTTTTGCGCACGGTTTTGTTTTGGGCGAAAGCGAATTTGCTCTTGTCCGGCATTTTGTCCTTCCATTTGGCAATGCCCAGCTTTTCGTAAACCTTGCCGTACTTTTCCCATGCATACGGCGCATACGGGAATTTTTCCGGATCGAACTTTGCGCGCGGCAGCTTTTCACCCAAAATGTGCGCAAGTATGCCTATTATTCCAGCCGTTACAACAAACGCCAACACATTAAGCAATAATTCCTTCATCGTATAATACCACTCCTTATGCAATGGATTATACATTTACGCCCCGCCATAAACCAGCCGGTTAAGATTGATAAAGAGTGAAATAATTGTGAATGTAAGCAAAAAGGAGCCTTTTACGGCTCCTTTAATATGCTTTATCCACTTATTCTCCGCGGTTTCTGAGGAAGCTGGGAAGATCCAGATTGTTCTTCTCCTTGGGGTTATACTCGGTCTTGTTCAGATCCTTGCGCGTAACGTGCGGGGTCACTTCCTCGCCGTCGGGCAGGGGAGCGGAGTATTCCGGCTTCTTCGTGCGGCGCTCGTACCATACTTCGGGCTCCTTCTGCTCGCTGCGCTGCGACTTCATGGAGCCTATCGTCTGGCGGACGGAGTTTTCGGGTTTTTTGTCCGCTACCTGGTCCGCGCCTTCAAAGCCGGTGGCTATAACGGTTATGCGTATTGCATCGCCCAGCTCGTCGTCTATGCCCGCGCCGAATATGATGTTCGCGCCGGGGTCGGCGAAGTTGCGGATGAATTCGGAAGCCTCGTTCACTTCCTTCAGGCCCATCTGCGGGCCGCCGGTGATATTGATTATCAATCCGCGCGCGCCGTTTATGCTGGTTTCGAGCAGGCTGCTTTCAACGGCCTGCTTCGCGGCCTCTATGCCGCGGTTTTCGCCGGAGGCCATGCCTATGCCCATGTGCGCCATGCCGCGCTCGCGCATTATGGTGCGAATATCCGCAAAGTCAAGGTTTACTATGCCGGGCTGGGAAATAAGATCGCTTATGCCCTGAATACCCTGGCGCAGCACGTCGTCCGCAATGCAGAACGCCTCGGTAAACGTTACGTTGTTCACCGTGTCAAGCAGCCTGTCGTTAGGGATTATTATAAGCGTATCAACGTTTTCCTTCAGGTTGGTTATGCCGTTTATGGCGTTGTTCATCCTTACCTTGCCTTCAAAACCGAAAGGCTTGGTGACCACGCCTATCGTCAATATGCCCAGCTCCTTTGCGCATGCGGCAACTATCGGCGCGGCGCCAGTGCCGGTGCCGCCGCCCATGCCCGCAGTTATGAACACAAGGTCGCTATCCTTAATGGCTTCGGTTATGGCTTCGCGGCTTTCTTCCGCCGCCTTGCGGCCCATTTCGGGATCCGCTCCCGCGCCCAGTCCCTTTGTGGCCTTTTCGCCAATCTGAACCTTTTGCCCTGCGCGGGAATGATAGAGCGCCTGCTTATCGGTATTTACCGAAATGAACTCCACTCCCTTCAGGCCGTATTGTATCATGCGGTTCACGGCGTTGTTGCCCGCGCCGCCCACGCCAACCACCTTAAGTTGCGCAGGCTGGCTGCTTTCAAAATCCAGTCCAAACGGCATATATCATGTCCTCCTCATTATTTGAATAAGTCTATCAGCTTTTTGAATACGTTTTTACCCGGCCTTGCCCCCTCAAGCCTGCCGGCATTGTCCTCATCGGATGCATGCATCACGAAATCCATAACGGAAAATGCGCTTGCATAATTCGGCGAGGACAGTCTTGGCATCCAGGGCATCCTTACCTGAACGCTTGTGCCAAGCTCCTTTTCCATAAATTCGCAGCAGCCGCGCATCAGCGTTACCCCGCCGCCGCTCATATAAACCGGCAGCTTAGGCGTTATCTCAACGCCCATCTCGCCGAGCGCTTCCCTTATCAGCCGGCAAAGCTCGCGCGTGCGTTCTTCTATTATATACTGTATCGCTTCATGCTCAACATACATCATTCCCCCGCCGGGAACGCGTATAGTGTCTATACTGTCCTGATAATCAAGGGAATAAACATATCTGCGCTTAACGGTTTCCGCAACCGCTTCCTTTATGCCTATGCCGTAGCCAAGGTCTGACGTAAAGTGCGCCCCGCCAACGGCTATTGTACGCATATCCATAAGCGCTGCGTTTTTAACCAGCGAAACATCCGTATGCGTAGCGCCCGAATCTATAAGCACAGCGCCTTCGCTGCGCTCGTTTTCGGGAATTACGAAAACGCCTTCGCTAAGCGGAACGGCAATGTACATGTCCGCATCAAGCCCAACGCGCAGCAGCGCGTCGCTCACAAGCTGCTTAAAACGGTTATCCACATAAAGGTGGGATACCTTTGCCGAAAAGCCTTCCGCCATAACGCCTATAGGCATGTCCGCCCTTACGGCGCCCTGAACGGTGAACTCCGCAGGCGTTGAATGGATAAGCGAATAGCCGTCCGGTGCCGCAAAATCAAGCGAGGCATTTATAACGTCGTCTATGTCCCTGTGCGTTATTCGCCGCTGCTTGCCCTTGAAGTTCACTTCGCCCTGCTGCAGAATAAGCTTTGTAAACGGCGCGGGAACGCCAACGGATATATCGCGCACCCTGTGCCGCGCCTCCGCCTCTGCCGCGCTGAGCGTATCTATAATTGCGTCCGCAAGCTGCTGCTCATCCTCGAACGCGCCGTGCTTATAGCCCGGGTATTCCTTTATGCCCGCGCCCTGCACAAGTATATTATCCCGCCCGTCCGTACCGCAAATAAGGCAGATGACCTTTGAACTGCCGATATCGAGTATTGCCGTGTTCTGACCCATTCTGCCTCCTTTGCCGTATTAACCAAGCCGCCTTTATATAGCTGTTAACAGCATACCACAAGCGCGCCCGCTTTCGCAATATTATTTGCACCTAAATGTATAAAAGTTACGTTTAGGCAACATATTTCCCATACCCTGCCATTACCCGGAGAATGCGTCCGTAGGCCCGGGCGTGCGCATTGGCGTATCCTCAGGCGTGGACGTTACGCTCGGCTGCGCCGTCGCATTCGGGTCGGGCGTGGCGTTCGGGTCAGGCGTAGTGTTCGGCTCCGCAGTAACTTCCGGCGTTGCGATGGCTATCGGTTCCGCCGTCTTTTCCGGCGAATATACCGGATCGCCCTGCGCGGAAAGGTCAAGCGTGCCGTCCGTATCATGCCCCATTGACCTAAGCGTTGGCAAAACGGTCTTAAAATCGGCCAGCTTTTCTTCCGCCCTGTCCGGCTGGCCAAGGTGTATCCTTACGCCGGACGCGGTTTCCATATTTATGCTCAGCGGATTGCCAAGGTCTATTCCGGTTATCTCCTTTTCAAGTCCGGCGGAATACACGGCCTCAAGCAGGCTTATCATAGTGCGGGAATTGAAGTCCGATTCTTCACCAAGCCTTTGGTTAACGTGATAACCGCTGCTGCCCATGCCCGATATCTGTATAAGCCCTGAATAGTCCGCGCGTGCGCCTATATAAAGCACATATCCGTCCTTATCTATTACCGCCTGCGCATTCATGCCCACAAGCACCGCCGCTTCCTCGCGCTCTGTTATGTTCACCACCAGCTTGTCCGGATACACGCGGGTAACAACGGCGGAGGCGATATATGCATTCTGCTCCATTCGGTTCTCCGCCTCGTCTATGCGTTCAAGCCACATGTGCTTGCCCACGCTCAGTCCCGATGCGTGTATGAGCTCCTGTGCGTCGTAATGCGTGCAGCCATATATCTCTATGCTGTCCACAATAAGCATAAAATATGTCAATACGGCCGCAGCCACAAGCATTACCGCCGTCGTTATCAAAACAGCCAGTTTGATTATCTTTTTTCTTCTTTGACGCGTGCGCTTTTCCTTCTCGGTCAGTTTCCTTTTGCGCCTTGCGCCCGCGCGCTTGGCCTCGCCCACGGTGCGCTTCTTTTTATTTTTGGGTTTTGGTTCTTCCTCGTCCTCTTCCGCTTCAAAAAAAGGCTCATCCGCAAACGGGTCGGCGTTCTCTTCCTGCTCCGCATCTGCGTCATCTTCGCCGTAAGGCTGTTCTTTTTCGGCTTCCGGCTCGGCAGTATTTTCCGTTTCTTCGGTATCTATATTGTCTGTGCTGTCCGCTTCGCTTGCTTCTTCGCCGCTGTTTTCGTCTTCGGCAGTCTCTTCGGCCGCTATCTGCTCTTCTTCGTATTCTTCCGCTTCCGGCTCCTCCGCCCGTTTGAAGGGTCTGAGATTAAGCGTATGGCCTTCACCGCCTGCCCCATCGCGCCATGGCTCGTTCCCTTTGCCCTTCACAGCATCAGTTTTCCTTTCGTATTATTTGTGCGCCCAGTGCGTTGAGCGTTTCATGCAGCTTGTCATACCCGCGGTCTATCAATTCCGCGTGGTCTATTATCGTTTCGCCTTCCGCTGCAAGGCCCGCAAGCAGCATTGCCGCGCCCCCGCGCAAATCCCATGCCTTCACCCTTGCGCCCGTCAGCTTATCAACGCCGCGTATTATCGCCGTTCTGTCCTTTTGTGTAAAGCTTGCGCCCATGCGCCCCAGCTCCGCTGCGTGGCGGTAGCGGTTTTCAAACACGTTTTCAACAATCACGCTCGTTCCATTGGCAATGGTACACAGCGCAAAAAGCTGCGCCTGCATATCCGTTGGGAAGCCCGGGTACGGCATGGTTTCCGTAAGGCGTATTTCGTTTGGTCTGTCGGGCGAACTTATGTGCAGCATCCCCTCGGCCGCAGTTATTACGGAACCCGCTTCCTTCAGCTTTGCCGCAATGCTGCCTATATGCTCCGTATTAACGTTTGTCAGCGTAAGCTCTCCGCCGGTTATCGCCGCTGCAGTCATAAGCGTGCCTGCAACTATTCTGTCCGGTATTATGCGGTGCGTTGTTTTTTTCTCCGCTGCATCGCCGCCGCGGATGGTTATGGTCGAACTGCCCGCGCCTTCAATTTTATATCCAAGCTCATTCAAAAACCGCGCCAGGTCGTCTATTTCGGGCTCTCTCGCCGCATTGAACACGGTTGTTGTTCCCTCCGCGCACGCTGCGGCCATCATAATGTTTTCCGTTGCGCCCACGCTTGGGTAATCCAAATGTATATCCGCGCCCCTCAGCCGCCTGCCTTCGCATATTATCAGCCCGCGCTCCTCGCGCACGTCCGCGCCCAGCATCATAAGCCCCTTCAGGTGCAGATCTATCGGCCTGTGGCCTATTTCGCATCCGCCGGGGAATGTGCATACCGCCCGCCCGAAGCGCCCCAGCAGCGGCCCCAGCATGAATATGCTCGATCTTATCTCCTTGCTGATGCTCTGCGGCATTATGCAGCGCTCGGCCTTTGCCGCGTCTATATGCGCCGTGCCTGCTTCAAGCGAGCAGCTTACGCCCAGCGAGCGCAGTATTTTGAGCATATTTTCAACATCGCTCAAATGTGGGCAATCGGTCAGCTCCACAGGGCCCCTTGCAATAAGCGTTGCGGCCAATATGGGCAGCGCCGCGTTCTTCGCGCCCGATACGCGCGCCGTACCAACTATCTTTCTTCCGCCGGAAACCAAAATGGATGCCATCTGTTTCTCCTTCCCGCATAAAAGCTAAGCACATTCATTATTATGCGGGAAACGGCGGTATTGTTCGCGTTTTTTCAGCGCATCATTGCGTATTGCGCGAAACGTTGAGCAAAATGCCTGCCGCGCTTAAAAATATTACCAAACTTGTTCCGCCCGCGCTTATAAACGGCAGCGTTTGGCCGGTGGTGGGGGCGCTGCTTGTGGCAACCGCAATATTTACTATCGCCTGCATGCCTATTACGCTGGTTATACCCGCGGCAAGCAGGCTGCCGAAGCGGTCCTTGCAGCGCATGGCAATGCGTATGCCCCTGTATACAAGGAACGCATATGCGCCCATCAGCAGCACGCAGCCGATAAGCCCAAGTTCCTCGCCTATTATCGCAAATATAAAGTCGCTTTCGCCATACGGCAGAAACAGCAGCTTCTGCCGGCTGAAGTTAAGCCCCTTGCCGAATATCCCGCCGGAACCGAGCGCTATAAGCGACTGCCGCAGCTGATACGCGCCGTCCGCCTTGCTGGTCCACGGGTCCCAGAACATTGTCATTCTGGCCTTTCTGTATTCTTCGCTCAATACCGCAATCACCATTACCGGCGCCGCTATGCCCGCAAGCGTAACAAGGTGCGCCATCCGCGCCCCGCCGAAAAACAGCATCACCGCGCCCGTCATGACCATTATGACCATCATGGACATGTTCTTCTGCGCCAGCAGCAATATGCCGAAAACGCCCATTATTATAAGCATGGGCACTATGCCGTGCGAAAAGCTTGCCATAAGCTGCGGGCGTTTGGACATGAACGACGCCATGTACAGCACCAGCACGAATTTAGCCAATTCCGAAGGCTGGAAAGACAGCGGTATGCCTATTTTTGAAAAATCAAGCCAGCGCTTTGCGCCGTTTCGCTCCACGCCCCAGAATACGACCGCGACCATGAGCGCGATTATAAGTATTAGCGCAAGCGTTTTGAACTTATCCAGCGTATGATAATCAAAAAAGCTGAGCGCGAGCATCAGCGCAAAGCCTATCGCAAAATACATGCTTTGGTTTTTAAGGTAATAAAAACCGTTGTCCATGTTCCTGCTCTGCGCGTAATAATAGCTGGCGGAAAACACCATGACAAGGCCGAACGCGCATATTATGACCACGGTTATAAGCAGCGCGAAATCAAGCGGCCCCTGCCGCTTCTGCATCGGCCTTACGCGCGCGTTCTGCGCCTTTCCCCGGGAGTTGAGCGCCGGAGAGTTGCTTACATGCTCCACTTTGCCTCCTTGCTCAGCCGCGTTTTAATACGTTAAAGCTTATTCACAAGCTCCTTAAATATTTCGCCGCGCTGTTCATAGTTATCATATATGCCCCAGCTTGCCGCCGCAGGGGAAAGCAGCACCGCGTCCCCGCTTTGGGCCAGCTCTTCCGCCTGCTTTAGCATATCTATCATAGGCCCGTCGTTCACATACACGGGCGAATACCCCGTCTTTTCCGCGGCAAGCTTTATCGCCGGCACGTTAAGCCCGCTTGCTATAACCGCCTTCACCTTGCCGTCAAACGCTTCAAACAGCGGCGCAAAGTCGCTCTTTTTGTCGTAATTGCCCACGCCAAGCAGCAGTATCGTGGGCCGCGTCATGGCCTGCACAGCCTTTATGGTGGAATCGGGGTTGGTGCCCTTTGAATCGTTTATCCATGCCACGCCGTCCTTTTCCCGCACGAACTCTATCCTGTGCTCAACGCCCGGGAACTCCCTGAGTCCGCTCCTTACGCCCTCCGCGTCAAGCCCCTGGCTCATGGCAAGGCATATCGCGCACAGCGCGTTTTCTATGTTATGCTTGCCCGGTATCCTCAGCTCGCTTGTTGCGATAAGGTCCGTCTCCTTGCCGTCCATGCGGAATATAATTCTTCCGTTTCTTATAAACGCGCCGTTTTCCGGCTCGATCTCCTGCGAAAAATAAAGTATCCTTGCCCGCGTAAGCTTCGCCATGTCCCGCACTATGGGATCGTCGTAATTCAGCGCGGCAAAGTCGTTCTCTGTCTGGTTTTCAAAGCCGCGGCACTTTGCGGCAATGTAATTCTCCATCTTGTACTGGAAACGGTTCAGATGGTCCTCGGTAATATTCAGCATGCCGAACGCATTCGCATGGAAGTCCGCAATGCTTTCAAGCTGCAATGCCGCCGTCTCTGCCACAACATAGTCGCCCGCCTTAGTTTCGCGCGCATGCGCCGTTATGGGCACGCCTATGTTGCCCAGCACAAAGGTATGCTTTCCGGCAGCCTTGAATAATTCTCCCGTAAGCGCGGTGGTGGTGGTTTTGCCGTTTGTGCCGCTTATGCAAATGAACTTTGTGCCGCGGTTGCAGTAGCGATATCCAAGCTCTATCTCGCCTATTACCTCCGCGCCTGCCGCGCGTGCCTCGTCAACAAAGGGGCTGAATATGGGCACCACCGGACTTAATACAACAAGATCCGCGCCCTTTACAGCCTCGGCATGGTCAACGCCCAGCGCGTCTTTATACTCTATGCCGCTCAGTTCTTCCTTTAGACCCTTTATGTCCGTTTTCATATCGTTTACGGTAACGTCATAGCCCAGTTCATACAAAAGCTTTGCGCTGGCTATGCCGCTTTTGGCCATGCCTATGACCACCGCTTTTTTCCCGTTCTTTTCCATTTGCCCTTTACCTCCCCCTTATGGTTGAAGTTATATTGAATGCGCGTGCATTTATTCGTAAAAAAAGGGGCCGTTCAGTGCCGGTCAGGAGGCTTGAGACAAAAGAGCCGCGCTCTGTCTCAAGCATCTTAACCTTCAAGCGCACGCCGTGCCAAGCGCCAAGGAACCACGGCTTCGCCCGCACGCACCGAACGACCAAACAAAAATTTTATAGATATGCCAACAGGCACACTAAACAAAGCAGTACGGTAATTATCATATATACCGAAACTATGCGCGTTTCAGTATAGCCCAGAAGCTCGAAATGATGGTGCAGCGGGGCCATTTTGAATATGCGCTTTTTTCTCAGCTTATAGGAGCCAACCTGCAATATGCAGGAAACGCTGCTGGCCACGAAGCAGCCGCCCATTATGGCAAGCAGCAGCACGCTGCGGCTGAATATGGCCATTGCGGATATTGCGCCGCCAAGCGCCATGGAGCCGGTATCGCCCATGAACACGCGGGCGGGGTAAGTGTTGTATCGCAGGAATCCAAGGCAGCCGCCCGCTACGGAGGCCGCGAATATGGCCATGGAGCTAAGTTCCGCGCTGTACTGCGTCTGCACGGCTTGTCCTTCGGCTACAGGAGCCTTCACCGCGGCAGCCATATAGATGAATATCATCATCATGCTTGTTGAATACACAAGCGACACGCCGGAGCAAAGCCCATCAAGTCCGTCGGTAAGGTTTACCGAGTTCACCGTGCCTATGATTATGAACATCATGGCAGGTATATAGAATATGCCAAGGTCCCATTCCGCCTTGAAGAAGGCAAGGTATATCTTCGACCCTATGAACGGGGACTGATACGCATACAGCGCCAATATAAACGCTATTGCGAACTGCGCTATTATCTTTTGGTACGGTCTGAGGCCGATTGTGTTCTTCTGCTTCACTTTAAGGAAATCATCCAAAAAGCCTACCAATGCGAACGCCGCCGTTGCAAGCAGCGCGGGAAGCGCAAGCTCAGTAGCGTTGAGCGAAAATGCAAGCGTGCCAACCAGTATGCCCGCAATGAACATCATGCCGCCCATTGTTGGCGTGCCGGCCTTGCTCAGGTGGCTCTGCGGGCCGTCGCTGCGCTCATTCTGGCCGAACTTCATCCTTCTGAGCATCGGTATTATCACCGGGCCCAGCGCTATCGTCACCACGGCCGAAACAATAAAAGCATATATCGCGTATTTCATACTATTCCTCCGATAAAGGGACGCTTCGGCCCCTTCTTATCTTCTGTCCAGCTCCTCAAGCAGCTCGGCAACAATCTCCTTTTCGTCAAAATGACGCTTTCCGCCGCCTATTTCCTGATAATTTTCGTGACCCTTGCCGGCAAGGACTATAACGTCCTTCTCCTTCGCGTTTTCAAGCGCGTATTTTATTGCCGCGCGCCTGTCTTCTATCACAACGTGCGGGCAGCCGGATTTGTTCACGCCCTCCACCACGCTTTCAATTATGCTCATCGGCTCCTCGTTGCGCGGATTATCACTCGTAACTATAAGAAAATCCGAATACCGCCCGGCAATTTCGCCCATTATGGGGCGCTTTGCCTTGTCGCGGTTGCCGCCGCAGCCGAAAAGGGTGACCACCCTGCCGCGTGCAAAGCCGCGCACCGTGCGCAGCACGTTTTCAAGCGCGTCCGGCGTATGCGCATAATCGAGCAATACGCTGTAATCCCCATCCGTGGGCAGCGGTTCAAGCCTGCCGGAGACGGATTTAAGCTTTGCCAAGCCTTCGCGGATATGGTCCGCGTCAAAGCCAAGCAGCATGCATGCCGCAGCCGCGCCCAGCGCATTGAACACGCTGAAAAGCCCCGGTATGCTTATTTTTATATTTATGCTGCCCTCCAGCGTGCGCATGGCGAACTGCGCACCGGCAGTGGTAATCTCTATATCGTTTGCGGAAAAGTCCGCCTTTTCCCTTATGCCGAACGTGGTCAGCGGAATATCAAGCCCTTCTGTTATGCTTGCAAAGTGCGGATCGTCCGCGTTCACAACGGCGCGTTTGGACTGGAAAAACAGCTTTTTCTTCGCCGCAAGATAATTATCAAGCGTTTTATGATAGTCAAGATGGTCCTGCGTAAGGTTCGTGAATATGCCTATATCGAACTCCACGCCGTGCACCCTCGCCTGGTCCAGCGCATGGGACGAAACCTCCATCACCACCAGCTCAACGCCTGCGTTCTTCATGTCCCGCAGTATTTTTTGAAGGTCAACGCTTGCGGGCGTGGTGCGCTCGGTCTCCAGTATTCTGTCGCCTATCAGGTTGTGTATTGTGCCTATCAGGCCAACCTTCAGCCCCGCCTCCTCGGCGATGCTCTTTATCATGTATGTCGTGCTGGTTTTGCCGTTGGTTCCGGTAACGCCTATCATCTTCATTTCCCGGGAAGGATAGCCGTAATATGCCGCCGCCATTTCCGCCATTGCAATGCGCGTGTTCGGCACGATAAGCTGTGGCAGGTCTATATCCAGCTTGTGCTCGACTACCAGCGCCGCCGCGCCGAGCTCCTTCGCCATGGGCGCGTATTCATGCCCATCGGAAAACGTACCCGTTACGCAGCAGAAAAGATCGCCCTCGTGTACCTTTCTTGAATCGTATTCTATGTTTGCAATTTCCCTATCCTCGCCCACCAGCGTATGCCCGGTGACCTTGGCAAGTTGACTAAGCAGCATATTTCTCCTTTCCCCGAGATGGCCTTACCCTATCCCCGTATCAGAAAATTCAACAAGCACCTCCGTGCCCTTCGGCACGGTTTCCCCCGCCGCGGGGGATTGCCGTATCGCTTTGCCGGATTGATCCGGCGGGTCTATTTTTATTGTCAGCCCCTTTGCCTTCAGCGCATCGCTCGCCTCAAGCCGCGTTTTATCCAAAACGTTCGGAACCGTTACCATTTCGTCCTCTTCGGCGGTAATGTCCGGCTCGTCTGCCGACGTCATCACCGTGTACAGCAGCACTCCGCTGCCCGCCTGCACCGTTGCCCCCGCGGAAGGAACCTGCGCGGTAACAAGCTCGTTCTCGTCATCTTGAAACACGGCATCAAGGCCAACCTTGCCAAGCTCATGCTTGGCTTCATTCACGCTCATGCCCGTAACGTCCGGCACAAGCACGCTGCCTTCGGCGGATTCAGGCAGGTAGCCCGAATACCTAAGCACTTCTTCCATTACCTGCTTCACGAACGGCGCTGCTACGGTGCTGCCGAATATCGTGCCCACCTGCGGCTCGTCAACCAATATCAGGCAAACGTACTTCGGGTCGTCCGCCGGGGCGAAGCCTATGAACGATGCTATAAGCTGCCCTTGCGCAACCTTGCCGTCGGAGCCGTACTTCTGCGCGGTGCCGGTCTTTCCGCCCACCCTGTATCCGGGTATGGCGGCGTTTTTGCCGCTGCCTTCGCTCACTACGCTTTCGGCTATCTCCCGCACAAGGGCGGAGGTTTCCTCGCTTATCACGCGGCGCACCACAGTGGGCTCGTTCTTCAGCACAACCGTACCGTCCGGCGCAACTATGCTGTCCACCACATACGGCTGCATGAGGTTGCCGCCGTTTACCGCCGCGCTTACCGCCGTAACCAGCTGCAGCGGCGTTACCGCTATGCTCTGCCCAAAGCCTATGCGGGCAAGCGTATTATCGGTAATGTACTTCTGGTGCGTGACTATGCCCGCGCTTTCCCCGGTTATTCCGCTGCCCGTTGAGGAGCCGAAGCCGAAGGAGTATATGTAATCATAGAACGTTTCCGTTCCCATGCTGAGCGCCATGCGTACAAAGCTGGGGTTGCAGGAATTCTGCACCGCCTTATACAGCGTTTGCGAGCCATGCCCGCCGTGCTTCCAGCACTTTATCCTTTCCCCGTTCACAATGCAGCCGCCATCGCAGCTGAAGCCCGTATCCGCAGTTACGCTTTTGCTGTCCAGCGCCGCGGCAAGCGTGATAAGCTTGAACGTGGAGCCCGGCTCATACGAATCCGTGACCACGCGGTTGCGCATAAGCGAATTGAGCAGCGCCATGTCGCTCCTTGGCGGGGAGTTGGGGTCAAAGTCCGGCTGGGTAGTCAGCGCCTTTATTTCCCCCGTGGTGCAGTCCATTATTATTCCCTGCACGTTTATTGCCTTGTTTACCTCCAGCGCTTCCTTGCAGGCCTTTTCAAGCGCGCTTTGCATCACCGCGTCAGTTGTCAGCACAATATCGTCGCCGTCGGTTGCGGGAATCAATTCCTGCACGCCGTATGCAAGGGCGTTGCTCCTTGCGTCCGTTTCCGTCACCATGCGGCCGTCCTTGCCGGCAAGGTACTTGTCGTATTTCTGCTCAAGTCCCGCCTGCCCTTCGCCATCAACGGTGGTAAAGCCCAAAAGCTGGCTGAAAAGCGAACCGGCGCTGTAATAGCGCTTTGTGTCTATTGCCGTGCCAACGCCGTTGCCAAGCTTCATGGCCTCTATTTTATCAACAACGTCCCGCTCTACCTGGCGGGCAAGTATAATTTCCTGTTTGTTGGAGCTTACCCTTTCAAGCACCTTTGCATAGTCCATGCCCAGCAGGTTTGAAAGCTCCCTCGCTACCCTTTCGCGTTCGTCTGTCTTTATGCTTTTCGGCCAGACAACGATTTTATACGCCGTAGCGTTCCTTGCAAGCACCACTCCGGTGGAATCGAGTATTTTCCCGCGCGTGGCGCTTAGCATTGTGTTCCTTGTTTGCTGCGATTCGGCGCGGCCTGCCAGCTCGTCGCCGTCTATCACCATTATTTTTACAAGCCTTATGCTGAGCACGAAAAACAGTCCGCATATTATGCCCAGCATTATCTTCAGCCGCTTTTTGTTGGAAATGCCCGGTGCGTCCAAGGCTGCGCCCTCCTTTATGTTTTATCAGCCGCCGCACTCCGTCCTTTGCAAATACAAGCCTCCCTGCTATGGCTCGTTCGGCGCCGTATCCCCGTCCGGCTCCTGCGCGTCCTCCGTCCAAGCGGTCTGCTCAGGCTCGGTCTGTGTCTTTGCCGCGCCGTTCATGTAACCGCCGACGGCGCCGTTGACTTCAACTACTTGCTCGGCCGTAGGATAATTCAGCCCTGCCTGCGCCGCGGCCAGCCTTGCTTCGTCCAGGCTTACCGCCTCGTCCAGCTGCACCTCAAGCTCCGTTATCCTTCTTTGGCTTTCTTCTATCTTTTTCTGCGTGCTGTTCACCGCCCTGTATGCGCTTGCTATCGATGCATACCTGAACACCAGCCCTATCATTACCGCCGCTATCATCAGCACGCCCGTAACGCTTATAAGCTTGGGCAGCGTTCTTTGCTTGCGCTTTTGTGCTGTTGTAGCCTCGCGCATTATGCGCGTCTGCGGGGCGGCGTGGCGCTTCGGCTCGGCGCGGGGTATCTGCGCGGGGATGCTTTCCGCTTCCTCATAGGGCAGCTTTTCCGCCGTGGCCGCGCGGGAATACGAATACACCCTTGAAGGTGCGTATACATTCTGTCCCTTTTTCGCCGTCGCTGCCATTTTATTCACCGTCCTGTCTTTTTATGCGCTTAAAGCTTTTCTATAGCCCTAAGCTTTGCGCTCCTTGCGCGCGGATTGTATTCAAGCTCCGCTTCCCCCGCCACTATCGGCTTTCGCGTAAGCACCTTTGCCGTTGGCACCTTTCCGCAGGTGCATATGGGGGCGCGCGGGTCGCAGGTGCAGGGCTTTTCAAATCGCCTGAACGCCTGCTTTATTATCCTATCCTCCAATGAATGGAAGGTTATCACGGCCATTACCCCGCCCGGGGCCAGCAGGTCGTGCGCATCCTCTATTGCCTTTTCAAGGCCGCCGAGTTCGTTGTTGACCTCTATGCGTATCGCCTGGAATGTGCGTTTTGCCGGGTGCTGCGCTTCCCTGCGCGCCGCTGCCGGCATGCTGCGGGCAATTATGTCCGCCAGCTCAAGCGTTGTGGCTATGGGCTTTTCCGCGCGGTTTTTGACTATTGCGTTCGCAATGCGCGAAGCGTAGCGTTCCTCTCCGTAGTCCTTTATTATTCTGAAAAGCTGTTCGCTGCCGTAGCCGTTCACAACGTCGTATGCACTGAACGCCGCGCTCTTGTCCATCCGCATGTCAAGCGGGGCATCTTCCCTGTATGAAAAGCCTCGCTCCGCCGCGTCCAGCTGATATGACGACACGCCAAGGTCCATCAGTATGCCGTCCAGCTTGTCCACCCCGCGCTGATGCATAAGCTCCTTCATGTCAAAAAAGTTGCCGTGCACCGCCGTGAACTTATCGCCGAAGGGCTCAAGCCGTTTGCTTGCCGCGTTTATTGCGTCCATATCGCGGTCTATGCCGTATAGCTTGCCGCCATCGGGCAGGGCTGTAAGTATGGCCTCGCTGTGCCCGCCGCCGCCGAGCGTGCCGTCGGCATATATTCCGCCGCGTTCGGGTTTAAGCAGCTCAAGCACCTCTTTTAGCATTATGGGTATGTGCTTAAATTCGCTCATAGGCCGCTCTGTATCCTTGTAAGCGCAAGCAGCGTTTCGTCGTCGAAGCCGGACTCGTCGTCCATCTCCTCGTTCCACTTGGCGCGGTTCCAAATTTCTATGCGGTTGTTGGCCCCGGCCAGCATAATGTCGCCGTCAAGCTGCGCCCTTTCCCTTAGGCTTGGGGCTATGAGTATGCGCCCCTGCTTGTCCAGCTCGCATTCGCATGCAAGGGCGAAAAGCTTCCTTAGCGCCTTCTGCACCACTATGTCCGCCAATGACACATTCTGCACCGCGTTCACGAACGCATTCCATCTTTCTTCGGACATGCCCATAAGGCACTGATAATCCCCCTTACGGGCAAAGCCGCAGGTCACGATTATCCGCGCCCCAAGATCCAAGCGCCATTTGGCAGGGATGATTATCCTGCCCTTGCTGTCCATATTATGTTCGAAACAGCCAATAAGCACCTTTCCTGTTGCCTCCGAATCCCATTCAAATGGGTATAAAGCGCCCTTTATCCCATTTAGGTAGCTTGATTATACCACCACTTCATGGCACTTGTCACCACTTTTATGGTAAAAACCCATATTTTTTGTTAATTCATCCTTATTTTTTTATTAAAAAAGTCCCCCGCCTTGTTTGGCAGGGGATATGCGTTTGCTTATTCGCGTTTTATGCTCAGTTGTTCTTCTGCGGCAGGGGGAGCTGATACTCCGTCTGAAGCGGCGTGCCCGCAACATAACCGGGCCACACATAGTAGCGCCGGGGATGCATACGGTAAACGGTGTTGGCTATTGGCTCGCGCTTCACCTCAACGCCGTTGAGCTTATAGGACTTGAAGGTATCGTATACATAGCCCGTCTTTGCCGCGTTTTTAAGCATCCAATACGGCGCGGTAAGGCCGGAATAGGTTATGTATTCATCCGCCGTCGGCTCTATGTCCGGCAGGCGCTCGCTAATCAGCTCAATTTCATCAAACCCGGCCTCCGCCGCAAAGGGCAGGCCGTATATTTCGCACCATATGCGCTTCTGCTCCTTATCTATCCAGGTGAACACATATATGGGCGCTTCCGTATTGTTGCTCCACTTAAAGTCTATCGTGCCGGTGTTTATGGTTGCGTCAAGCCCGCCGGGAACATAGCTGAGCCTGCTTGAATGCGCCTGGCGATAGACTATATTATAGTCTCCCATAAGCACAGCCTCATACATGGTTGTGCTTACCTGGCATACGCCGCCGCCCGGCTGATCCTCCGTATTCGCGCCGCCCTCAATAACGGCGGGAGCAAGCTGCCAGCCGTATTTTTCATATCTGTCCCCAAGCAGCGTGTTGCAGGAAAGCACATCGCCCGGCTGCAGCACCGTGCCGTATATCATTCCGCAGGCCTTGGTCATGTTATGCACGCGCTCAGCGCGGCCGTAATGCCCCTTGGCATAGCTTGTGTAGGCGCTGGAGCGCATAACAAGCGTTTCCTTTATGGTGGCTATGGTAACCTCCGGCTCTATTGCTTCGCTTTCGAATTCAACCGTGCCGAACTCCCTTGCTTCGGTGCGCGCGGTAAGCTCGTCAATAAGCTTCTGCTCGTTCACGCCGTGCCCGGGTATGCCCTCCACAAAGTCGAACCTAAGGTCCCTCAGGTCGGTTACGGTATCGTCGTCCGCCTTGCCTATGTTCACGGCGTCAAGCGCATCGGTAGCCTTGTTCATTTCAAGCTGCTTAACGCCAAACGTTGCGTCCACGGGCGCGGTGTTTACCTCCGCCGCTATGCCCGCCGCAAATTCGGTAAAATCGGGCGCGGCGATAGTGTATTCAATATCGAAGCTCCTGCCGTTTGCGGCTATGTCGCTAAGCTCCGCCTGCAATTCTTCAAGCGTGCCTTCGCGGCCGAGCGCCATGGCCTCGTTAAGCTTTTCTTCCGTATTATAAGTGATCGTGAAAAAGCTTTTGTCTATCGTGTATGTATGCTCGCCGTCGGTCACGGCGAAGCCCACGTCCTCCGTCAGCTTTTCTTCCGCCGCCTTCAGCGCATCCTTTGCCGCAGCCATGCCCATGCCGCTTACGTCCACGCCGCCCACGGTTATGCCCGCGTGAAACGTGCCGGAGTTGATTATGCTCTGCCGCTGTTCTTCTTCCCTATCCGCCTTTATTTTGAGCGCGATAAGCACGCCGCCGAGCACCAGCGCCGCCGCAAGGAGCGACACGAGCACTATCGTAAGCATTTTGCGGGAGTTATTCTGCGGCTCTATGCCTGCGTTGTTTTCCATATTCCCTCTACCCCTGTAAACAGTATTTTTTTCATCAGCCGTATTTACTATTATATTTCCATTCACCCCTCATGTAAAGACAGGATTTCGCTTTATTATGTAATATGCAACCTGATATTTATGGAAAATGAAAACGCATCACCTGAACCGCTTGATTATATTCGCGTTTCAAAGTATAATCATGGCATCATTATGGGGTATACCGCCCCGGTTAACAGAAAGGGGATTTTCCTATGCACAACAGCAAAAAGGATTCTGTCCGATTCTTTATTCAATTCGCACTTTTGGCGGCTATAGAAGCCGTATTCTGCTTTACTCCGCTCGGCTCCCTGCCCGCGATAGGGCCTATAGTGGCAACGCTTGCGATGATACCGGTGATAATAACATCCATACTGCTCGGCACCAAGGCCGGTACGCTCATGGGCGCGATAACGGGCCTGTTCAGCTTTATAGTATGGACGTTCACTCCCCCCACACCCATAGCCGCGTTTGTATTTTCGCCGTTCTATACCCTTGGCGAATATCAGGGCAACTTTTTCAGCATAGTTATATGCTTCCTGCCGCGCATACTTGTGGGTACGGTATCGGGCGTGCTCTATAACGCGCTTAGCAAGAGCATGAAGAACAATGTTATGGCAATGGTCATAGCGAGCGTTGTGGGCAGCCTTGTGAACACGTTCGGCGTGATGCTTGGCATATGGGCATTCTTCGGCGACCAATACGCAAGCATAGCAGGCCAAGGCATATTGCTGATAATCGGCAGCACGGTACTGACCAACGGCATACCGGAGGCCATAGTTGCGGGCGTGCTTTGCCCCGCAATATGCAAGCCGGTGAAGAAATTCATACTGAAGGACTGACAGGAGAGCACCATGGGCGTAGTGCTGGGCATAGACATAGGCGGCTCCACCACCAAGATTGCCGGTTTTCAGGAATCCGGCCAGCATATAGGCACGCTTAGGGTTGAAGCATCGGACAGGCTGACTTCCCTATACGGCGCGATAGGCAACTTTTTAAGCACGCGCGCAATATCACTAAACGACGTGGCCTGCTGCGTTATAACCGGCGTTGGCGCGGCGCTTGTGAACGGCGATATATACGGCATACATACCGAGCGCATAGATGAATTCGTTGCCATAGGCAAGGGCGGCCTTGCGCTCAGCGGCAAGGAGGAGGCGCTTGTTGTAAGCCTTGGCACGGGCACGGCGTTCGTGCGGGCGGGGAGACTTGGCTGCGTGCATATAGGCGGCAGCGGCGTTGGCGGCGGAACGCTTGCGGGGTTATCCTTCCATGTGTTCCACGAAAACGACCCTTCCGCAATGGAACGCCTTGCCAAAAAAGGCGATTTGAGCAAGGTTGATTTGATGATATCCGATATATGCACCAATGAGGTTGGCGCCCTGCCTTCGCACATTACGGCATCCAACTTCGGCAAAATAACCAGCGGCACGGAAAAAGAGGACATTGCGCTGGGGCTTTTGAACATGGTGTTCCAAACGATAGGCATGCTGAGCGTGTTCGCGCTGAGGAACGACACGGTTAAGGACGTTGTGTTGACGGGCAGCCTTGCGAACATGAGCATAGCTTCGCAGGTGATGCGCGTGGTTGAGGAAATATCGGACGTTAAGTTCTTCATCCCCGAAAACGCAACCTTTGCAACCGCAATAGGCGCGGCGCTGCCGTTCGTGCGCAACGCAAGGATATAGGCACATATATAACAAAACAGCGTGCGGCAAAATGCTTCCGCACGCTTATTTTATGCCCTGCTTTAACCCTCCTTAAGGCTGCCTGCGCGGAAGTTTATCCGGCGCGGAGTGGGCAGCGAATCAAAACGGATAACGTATGCCATGCGGCCGCGGTCTATATCCACCACCATGCCGCCGCCCATTATGTCATGCATCACGCGCTGGCCTACCGTGAAGCGAAGCTCCTGCGTTTGGGCGGTAAGGCGGTTCTGTACTGATGATATGTAGCGCTCCGCCTCTGCCTTCAGGCTTTCGTTAAGCTCGCTGGTATAGTCCAAATACTGCCGGTCTATATCGAACACAAAGCGCGAAGGGTAGCGGAAGGAGCCGTCTATGCTCCTGCCCTCCGCATCGGAAAGAAACAGCCCCTTTTCGGCCCTTGTCACGGCAACGAACATAAGCCGCCGCTCCTCCTCCATGCCTTCAAAGCTGTCAGTCCGCTTGGAGGGGAACACGCCTTCATCCAGCGCGCATATGAAAACATACGGGAATTCAAGCCCCTTTGCCGTATGCACGGTCATAAGCTTCACCGCGTCCGGGCTTGAGGCCGCGTCAAGATTGGTAAGCAGCGCAACATGGGCAATGAAATCCTCCATTGCGCTTTCCTCGCCGCAGCCCGTTTCGTATTCATACACGGCCTGCTTCAGCTCCGCCAAATTATCCAGCCTGTCCTGCGCGCCCTCTGTCCTGAGCGCGGCCTCGTACCCGCTTTCGTTAAGTATTGCGCTTAATGCTTCCGATGCGGGCATATTTTTGTATATCGCCGCAAAATGCTCAATAAGCTTTATAAACCGCTTTGCCTGCGTGCCGGCAAAAAGCGGCTCGTCCGCGTTCCTGTCCAGCGCTTCATAAAGCGAGCAGGCGTTCTTTTCCGCATACTCGGTCAAAAAGCGCATACGCCGCTGGCCTATGTTTCGCCTGGGCGTATTTACTATGCGCAGGAAGGAAAGATCGTCCTTATACACAACCATGCGCATATAGCTTAGCGCGTCCTTTATCTCCACCCTGTCGAAAAACTGCACGCCGCTGTATATCGTATACGGTATTTCGGCCTTCATCAGCCCTTCCTCTATCGTCCTTGCGGCGTAATGCGCGCGGTACAGCACGGCTATGTCCCCGTACGGCACGCCCGCTTCGTTCAGCCCCTTTATGCGCGCGGCTATTGTTTCGGCTTCGGTATCGGTGGTTTTGTTGTGGGTATACACGGGGCGCTCCCCCTGCGGCAGCATGGGAATAAGCTCCTTTTTCATGCGGATGGTGTTTTTGTCTATCAGCGAATTTGCGGCGCTGAGTATCTCGGGCGTTGAACGATAGTTCTTCATCATCATTATGGTTTTAACATTGGGGAAGTTCCGTTCAAAGTCCAGCAGATATTTAACGTCCGCCCCGCGCCAGGTATATATTGTCTGGTCCGGGTCGCCAACTATGAAAAGGTTCTTATGATATGCGCACAGCGCCTGCATAAGCTCGTATTGCAGCGGGTCTATATCCTGAAACTCGTCTATCATTATGTATTCAAGCCGCTGCTGCCATTTCAGGCGTATTTCGTCCGATTGGGAGAATATATACAGCGTGAACTTGATAAGGTCGTTATAATCAAGGCCGAAGCATTTCTTTTGCTGATAAAGATAGCCGTAGAATATTATGTCCTTGGCGGTTTCCGCTTCGTCGTATTTCTTCTTGAGCGTATCCAAGTCCATGGCTATAACGTCCAAATAATACTGCGGGCGGTTGACGCATTTTTCAATCTCTATCATGTCCCGCGCCTTGGAAAACGTCATATCCCTGAGTGTTAAGCCGCGCTCCTCATATATTACGGCAAGCATTGAATCAATGTCCGAATTGTCCAGCACAAGGAAGCTTTTGGGGTACTGGACAAAATAGCTGTCCTCCTGCAATACGGATACGCAGAAGCCGTGGAACGTGCTTATAAAGCCGGTGTCGTTATCGCCGGTAAGGGCGCGTATGCGCCGCCGCATCTCGTTTGCGGATTTGTTGGTGAAGGTTACGCAAAGTATGTTTGAAGGCAGAATGCCCACCTCGTTCACAAGATATGCAAACCTGTGCGCAAGGGCGCGGGTTTTGCCGCTGCCTGCGCCCGCCATAACGCGCACGAAGCCTTCCGTGGTGGTCACGGCCTCGCGCTGCTCTGTATTCAGTCCGCTAAGTATATCGCTCATATTCCCCCCGTTGAATAAGCACGGGGCGGCCGCGCGGTCGCCCCGATAGAGTTATTGTTTAAGCTTTGTACGGCTTATTTCTTCTTTTTGCCGACGATGATTATAACCGCCGCGGCAACTATAACGGCAGCAATTATGCCAACTATCGCGCCGGTGGACAATCCGCCCTCGGGCTCGGTCGCCGCGGGCTCGGCGGGAGCGGGTTCGGCTGTGGCTGCGGGGGCTTCGCTCTCGGCAGGCGCCTCGGTAGGCGCGGGAGCGGGAGTTTCCGTAACCTCCGGCACAAGCTCAAGGCTTGCGGTATAGGTTGTGCCGTTGTTCGCCATTACGAATATGTGCATGGTTGCAGGCTTCTTCAGCCCGCCCAGTATAGCCGTGGGCTTAATGGCAAGGTTGCCGTTTTCGTTGCCCTTAACGGTGTAGCGGAAGGTATGGTTTGCGTCGCTGGTTTTTACGTTTTCGGGCATGGGCGCTTCGCTCACGTCCTCGCCCTCAAGGTAATAGGCTATTATGCCGCAGCCGTCGCTTTTCCATTTGGCGGAGGTGAAGTTTTTGCCTATCTGCACGGCCTCGCCGTTTGCCATAAGGGTATATTCGTTCTCCCCTGCGCTCACCAGCTCGCACTCAACGCGGTTGGGGTTGCAGGCGGATATGTTCTCTTCCTTGTCGTGTATAATATATGCCACCTTGGCGCTCCATGCCGCGTCAAGCTGGTCCGCGCGGTAACGCCTCAGGCAGCCCGCGTCGCTTCCGGCGGCGGAGTCGCTGGAATAGAAGTAATCCACGCCGTCTATGGTTTCGTAACCGGTTATGGTTATAAGGTGGCCGGCCGTGTTGCCCGCAGCGCCGTTTTCAAGGTAAGGATACTGGCCGTTTGTGCCGGAGGAATACTTAACGCTTATGCCCACGCTGTAGCCGTGCGCAAGCTCCTGACGGACAATGTCAAGGTCGGCATACTGAATATAAACATCGTAGCCGTAGCTGCCCGCGGCAGCAACGCTGAAGGACCAGTTGCCGAAGCCGTCATAGTCGCTGTCGTAATCGATAAGGGCTATTTCCTCGGGCAGGGTATCCTCGCCGCGGTCGTTGAGCATGGTGCATATGGTGGTTGCGCTGCACATGGAGCCTGCAATGCTCTGCTCGCGCACCATCTGGGAATACGCGGGCGTATCAAGCAGCACCTTTTCGGGCAGCTCAACAGTCTCGCCATGGTAAACGGGGGTTATGTACTGCCCCTCAAGCGTGTTCTTATAGGTAACGCCAAGCTGCCTTACCGTGGGGGACACGCCGTCGGCATTGGCATGGAGTGTCACCTTAAGCTGAATTTTGCTCGCGGTTTCGCCATCCTTGCCGGAAATGGTGAACGTATCCGTATCCATATAGGCCAAATCGCACTCCCCGGACACGGAGCCGCGCTTTACGCTGTCGCTCCATTTGCCCCAGCTGAGCCATTCCGTCCAGCCCTTTTTCATGTCCACATACGCGCGGGCGGAAACCTCTATCCATGTACCCTTGGGGGTATCCGCTCCCCAGGAGGCCACCATGTATTCAAACGGGGCCGTGCCCAGCACAACGCTTGTGTATGTGCCTTCGCTTTCGCCTTCCTTGAGCACTATCGCGCCGTTGCCTATGCTTTCATCGGTAACAACGTTTTCAAGCGTACCCGCGGCAAAATCCTCCGCGGTGGTAAATACGGCCAAATTGCCCTCTATTTCCCTGTCCGCCTTTTCCGCCATTACCGGCACGCATATCAGCGCCATTATAAGCGCAAGCGTTATCGCGGCAAATCTTTTCATTTTGCAATTATCCTCCTATTTGTCAGGATGTGAATACAATATATTTTATCACCTATCGCGCGTATAGGCAATAGGGGGAACTTAACTCCCTCTCCCCCCCTACACACTATCGTCACTTGCGTCACTATCGTCGAAACAGGCTAAATGTCTGGCTTTTTTCTCCGACGCAGCTTCGACGATGAAATTCTGCGTCGCTCATTTGCTTCAATCAATCTAAAAATGGCTTGCACTCTTTCTGCCCAATTTTAAGATTATTTTGCCTTTATTTTGCACTTGCCTTGCGCTTTTGGGCGGGTTATACTGTTTACGATGGAAAAATCGGCCATGCGCCTTCCCTTCACACCCGAAGGGAGGGCTTTTTTTATGCCCGTTTTCAGCCATCTATTTTTATTTTTGGGAGGAAATATCCATGATTGAACAAACCGTTGACAACGCCCTTACGGGCAACGAGGCCGCTGCCGCGGCGCTGGAAATGATGCGCGCCACGCGGGAAAAGCTCCGTGCCGAAGCCTTGGCGCGGGAGGAGGAGCAGTTCATTGCGGACGAACGCCGCCGCGCCGCTCTGGAAGCGGGGGACAAGCCAAAGGCGGACGAGGACTACCGCCCCGGGGCAATCGCCATAGATGAGGAAGATGAAAGCCCCGCTCTCCTCGGCAAGGACATTGTGAAGGGCAGCGAAAGCTGCGTGAACGCGTTCCGGCTGGCAACGCTCGGCTTCCCCGAGCCTAAGCCGATAGTGCAGCAGCTCATAGTGCCGGGAGTTACGCTGCTTGTTGGCGCAAGCAAGATAGGCAAAAGCTGGCTGACGCTTGACATGTGCCTTTCCATCGCCACCGGCGCGCCCTTCTTGGGCAGAAAGACACAGCGCTGCCGCGTATGGTACATGGCGCTGGAGGACAGCCCCAGCCGCATGAAAAGCCGCCTTATGCGCATAACTGACGGCGCAGTCAGCTACGATGCCTTTAACCTCACATTCATATTCGATTCGCCCACCGTGAACATGGGCTTCACCGAAAGGCTTACGCGCTCATTTGACAAAAACATAGCCGAAGGCAAGCGCAAAGCCAATCCTGAGGTGATAGTCATCGACACGCTTCAGGTGATACGCGGCATGACGGGCGCGGCAAGCAACGCCTACGCCGCAGACTATAACTTCATCCGCAGCATGAAGGCCGTTGCGGAGAAATACGGCGTGGCGATAGTGCTGGTGCACCACACAAACAAGCTCAGGCAGACGGACGACCCGTATGAGAAGGTGTCCGGCTCAACCGGCCTAATGGGCGCGGCGGACACAACGCTGCTGCTTGAAAGGGCGCGCGGGAGCGACGAGGCTACGCTTAGCGGGGTCAGCCGAGACGTGTACTTTGAGGACATACCGCTGCGCTTTGACAAGGGCCTGTGGCGCGTGAGCGAGCCGCGAACTGCCCTGAACGCCTATGATGCCGTGGATTCGCCGCTTTCGCTCACCTTATGCGAACTGTTCGCTTCGGCGGACTGTAAGGATACGTTCGTGTCCTACGCCGACTGCATCAACCTTATCCGCGAGAACGGCGGCATGCCGCCCGCCACGGGGCGCGAGCTTGCGCGGCAGATAGAATCCCTCATGCAGAAGCACCCGACGGAGCTTGGCTTCCGGGTGCAGACGGGGATGAGGGCAACAAGTGGGGTTCGCGGCATAAATATCGTTCCGGTTTAAATGTGTTCTTCGACGCAGAAATTCATCGTCGAAGCTGCGTCGGAGAAAAAAGCCAGACATTTAGCCTGTTTCGACGATAGTGACGCAAGTGACGCAGATGTATGGGAGGGGGTGGAGCAGCTTAATTGTGCTGTATAAAAAGGCTCCCCGAACGGGGAGCTGGCAATCGCCGTAAGGCGGATTGACTGAGGGGTTGACGATATACAAAAACCAGGGGAACGCCATCGCGTCCCCCATCTTCGCAATTTCACCGCATGCTTTACCGTTTCACTATCGCGCCGAATTTGCAGCTTGCTTCGCACGCGCCGCATTTTATGCACTTTTTGTTGTCTATAACGAAGGGGCTGCGTACCTGCCCGCTTATGGCTCCGGCGGGGCAGTTGCGCGCGCACAGGCTGCATCCGCGGCACTTTTCGGGGTCTATGGCGTAGCTCAGCAGCGCCTTGCAAACGCCCGCGGGGCAGCGCTTTTCGTAAATGTGCGCCTCGTATTCGTCGCGGAAGTATCGAAGCGTAGACAATACGGGGTTGGGCGCGGTCTGCCCAAGGCCGCAAAGGGCGGAGGCCTTTATGTTCTTGGCCAGCTTTTCAAGCTTTTCTATGTCCCCGTCCTCGCCCTTGCCATGGGTTATCCTGTCCAGTATTTCAAGCATTCTGCGCGTGCCTATGCGGCAAGGCGGGCATTTGCCGCAGGATTCGTCAACCGTGAACTCCAAGAAGAACTTGGCAATGTTCACCATGCAGTTGTCCTCGTCCATTACTATCATGCCGCCCGAGCCCATCATGGAGCCTATGGCGATAAGGTTATCGTAATCAATCGGTATGTCAAGATGCTCCGCCGGTATGCAGCCGCCGCTGGGGCCGCCGGTCTGCGCCGCCTTGAACTTCTTGCCGTTGGGTATGCCGCCGCCGATGTCGTATATAATCTCGCGCAGCGTTGTGCCCATGGGAATTTCCACAAGGCCCGTGTTGTTTATCTTTCCGCCAAGGGCGAAAACCTTTGTGCCCTTGCTCTTTTCCGTGCCCATTGATGCGAACCATTCCGGCCCGTTCAATATAATCTGGCAAACGTTTGCAAGCGTTTCAACGTTGTTCAGTATTGTAGGCTTGCCGAAAAGGCCCTTTATCGCGGGGAAAGGCGGGCGCGGTCTGGGTTCGCCGCGGCAGCCCTCTATCGATGTCATAAGCGCGGTTTCCTCGCCGCATACGAACGCGCCCGAGCCAAGCCTCAGGTCTATATCAAAGTTAAAGCCGGTGCCGAATATGTCCTTGCCCAGAAGTCCTGCCTCCCGCGCCTGGTCGATAGCTATGCGCAGCCGCTTTACGGCTATCGGGTATTCCGCGCGGACGTATATATAGCCCTGCTGAGAGCCTATTGCGTAGCCCGCAATGGCCATCGCCTCCAGCACGGAGTGCGGGTCGCCTTCCAGCACGCTCCTGTCCATGAATGCGCCGGGGTCGCCCTCGTCCGCGTTGCAGCAAACGTATTTAACGTCGCTCTCGGGGGCCTTGGCAAATTTCCATTTAAGCCCCGTGGGGAAGCCCGCGCCGCCGCGCCCGCGAAGGCCGCTTTTGAGTATAACGTCTATAACGTCGTCGCGGCTCATCTCCGTAAGCGCCTTGGCAAGCGCCTTGTAGCCATCGAAGGCGATGTATTCGTTTATGTTTTCCGGGTCTATAACGCCGCAGTTTCTCAGCGCCACACGCTTTTGCTTTTTGTAAAAATCGATCTCCTCAAGGGAGCGTATCTTGCCGTCCTCCGTAACGCTCTTTTTATAAAGCAGATCCGCGACCACCCTGCCCTTAACAAGATGCTCGCTCACTATGCGCTCAACGTCGTCTACCTTGATGTGGCTGTAAAACGCGCCCTCCGGATACACTATGCAGATCGGGCCGTTTTCGCAAAGGCCGAAGCAGCCCGTCCGCACAACCTTTATTTCGTTTTCAAGTCCGGCGTTCCTTATGCATTCCTCAAATCGCTTTATTATGGCGGGGGAATTGGAAGATGAGCAGCCCGTGCCGGTGCAGATAAGTACCTGGGAACGATAGTATTCCATTATGTTTCCTCCTATGCGGCCCTTTTATTTGGCTCTGTAATGGCTAAGCGTGTATTCTTCAATGGGGCTTCCGCCCTCTATATGCTCGCGCACTATGCGGCGCGCCATGTCCGGCGTTACCTTTACGTATGTAACCGTTTCATGCCCGGGCTGATGCACCTCCACTATCGGCTCCAGATGGCACATGCCTATGCAGCCCATCTGCGTAAGCGCAACGTGTATCAGCTTCCTTTCCGCAAGCTCCTCCATAAACGCCGTAAGCACTCCGCGCGCGCCCGCCG
This sequence comes from Christensenellaceae bacterium Phil1, assembly GCA_001940855.1. Classification (GTDB taxonomy): domain Bacteria; phylum Bacillota; class Clostridia; order Christensenellales; family CAG-138; genus Phil1. The sequence continues at coordinate 46,056 of MSGS01000075.1, forward strand.
CTATGCCGCATGTTGCCATGCCAACGACTATGCGCGTGCCGTTGTGTTCCTTCCTGAGGGTCATGTTTTCAAGCGTACTTTCGCGAATCGCTTCCAATTCCTGTATGGATCTCATATTGGTTCGGCACCTCCGTTTATTTCATCAATGCGTTGTTGTATTTCCTTTTTAGCTGCCGCCGCAAAAGCGGGCGTTCTGTCATTATATGGTGTTGTATCCGTTGCGAAGGCAAAGGCTTTGCCGTCCGCCGCGTATTCCAAAGTAAAGTCCGTTTCGGGATTCGCCGCAATCAGCGCCGCCATTGTGTCCGCAATGCTCCCAAGCGGCGCGCGGTCTATGCCGGATATGATATAAGCCGCCTCCGCCCTTGTGCCGCGGCCCTGCTCGCTCCGTATTGTGAAGCTGCCGCCGCTTTGCTCCGCGCTCAGCTTAAACAGCGCAATCCCCAAGCCCACGCGCCTTGCTGTGCGCGTTGTCATGAACGGGTCCGTGCAGCGATAAAGCGTGTCCGCATCCATGCCGCGGCCGTTATCCTCAACGGCGGTTATCAGCCTGTCCGCCGCGCGGTCTATCATAACGCTAAGCTTTATCCGCGCAGCTCCCGCGGCAAGGGAGTTTTCCGCAATGTCCGCCATATGCAGCGCAATTTCCCGCATATTCCTTCCGCCCTATCCGCGGGCGCGGTATTTTTCTATTATGCCCGGCACATCGCCCGGCACAAGGCGGCCGTAAACCTCGTCGTTCACCATCATTGCCGGCGCAAGGCCGCAGCAGCCTATGCAGCGCGTTGCGTTAAGGGTAAACATTCCGTCCGCCGTGGTCTCCCCAACGCCTATGCCAAGCCGCTTTTCAAGCTCGTCCAGCACCTGCTGGCTGCCGCGCACGTAGCACGCCGTGCCAAGGCAAATGCCCATTGTGTACTTTCCGCGGGGTTTAAGCGTAAATTGGGAATAAAATGTTGCCACGCCGTAAATGGTGCTTACGGGTATGCCGGTTGCGGCGCTTATGTAATGCTGCACCTCTTCATCTACGCAGCCCAGTATTTCCTGCGCATGCTGCATGATTGGCAGCAGTCCGCCCTCCACGCCTTTCCATTGCGCAATTACGCCGTCAAGCTGCTCGAACTGTTCCTTTCGGTTGCCGTTGCCGACTGCCATGAACGATAGTCCTCCTTTTGATTTTTTACGTCAGAATTGTCAAAAAAGTCACACTATTTATATGGATTTTAGCATACGCCGATACAAAATAAAAGTGCAAAGTTTTGATTTGCAGCTTTTATTTTGGTTCATGCATATTCGTTCGGTTATGCCGGCATATCCGGTTTGATATTGCGTTTTATGGCCGCTTTTGGGACTTTTTGTGATTGGTCTGTTTCGGCCTGTTTTCCTTTATGAATTTTTGCTTTTCCGTTCCTGCATTTTTGCCTGCCTTTTCGGCGGGCCTGTGTATGTCTCTCGGCGGCAGGAGCGCATCCTTTGAAAAGCCTATCAAATCCTCCCTGTGGGCCCTCTTCAGCGCCTTTCTGGCAAGCGGGGCATAGTTGGGCATAAAGTATTGCATAAGCGCGCGCTGCATGGCCTTTTCCTCCGCATCCCGCGCAACATACACGCGCTCCCCGCTGCGCGGGTCTATGCCCGTATAGTACATGCAGGTGGAAAGCGTGCCGGGCGTTGGATAAAAATCCTGCACCTGCTCCGGCCGCTGCCCGCTCTTTTTAAGGTACAGCGCAAGCTCTATCGCCGCGTTAAGGTCGCTGCCGGGATGGCTGCTCATAAAATAAGGCACAATGAACTGCTCCTGCCCCGCCTTTTTGTTCAGCGCCGCGTAGCGCGCCGTGAAGGCGTCGTAAAGCTGATGCCGCGGCTTGCCCATAAGTTTCAATACCCTGTCGGACACATGCTCCGGCGCAACCTTCAGCCGCCCGCTTATATGATACTTTATCAGGGAATTGAGGAACGCATCGCTCTTGTCATACATAACGTAGTCATACCTTATGCCGGAGCGGACGAACACCTTCTTCACTCCCTTAACATGCCTAAGCTTTTCAAGCAGCTCCACATAGTCGCTGTGGTCGGCGCGCATCTGGCTGCATGGTTCGTAGCCTAAGCATTGCCTGTCCGCGCACACGCCGTATTTAAGCTGCTTTTTGCAGGCGGGGAAGCGGAAGTCCGCCGTCGGGCCGCCCACGTCGTGTATATAGCCCTTGAACTCTCTGTCGTGCGTCATAAGCTCCGCCTCCCTTATAAGCGAAGCATGGCTGCGCGCCTGCACAACGCGCCCCTGATGGAACGTGAGCGCGCAGAAGGAGCACCCGCCGAAGCACCCGCGGCACGATGCAAGCGAGAATTTGACCTCCTTTAGCGCGGGTATCTCCCCGCGGTAGCTTGGATGCGGCGCGCGGGTATAGGGAAGGTCGTACACCGCGTCCAATTCTTCTTCGCTCAGCGGCATGCTCGGCGGATTAACAACAATATATGCGTTGCCGTGCGGCTGAACAAGGCGCTTGCCACGTATCGCGTCCTGCTCGCGGTATTGCTTCATGAATGCGGAGGCGTACTTTTTCCTGTCCGCCGCCACGTCCTCATAGCTTTCTATCAATTCGTAGTCATAAACCCGTTCAAGCGAGCTTGTCATGTAGCAGCTTCCCGCAATATAGGTTATATCCTTTATGTCAAGCCCGCCGCTCAGCGCGTCCGCAACCTCAACAACGCTGCGCTCCCCCATGCCGTATAGCAGAAGGTCTGCCCCGCTGTCGCAAAGCACGCTGCGCCGCACCTTATCGTCCCAGTAATCGTAGTGCGCAAAGCGCCTAAGGCTTGCTTCTATCCCGCCTATTATGACCGGCACGTTCTTATAAGCCTCCCGGCAGCGGTTTGAATATACTATAACCGCCCTGTCAGGCCGCCTTCCCGCAACGCCGCCTTCGGTATACGCGTCCTCGCTGCGGCGCTTTTTGGCGGAGGTATAGTGGTTGACCATGGAATCCATATTGCCGGAGCTTATCAAAAACCCCAGCTTAGGCCGCCCCAGCGCGCGGAAGGCCTCCGCGTCGTGCCAATCGGGCTGGGATATAATGCCCACGGTATAGCCGTGGCTTTCAAGCACGCGGCTTATTATAGCCGGACCGAATGAGGGATGGTCGATATACGCATCGCCTATTATGTACACAAAATCAAGCTGCTCTATTCCGCGCGCCCTCATTTCGCGCCGCGACATGGGCAGCGGAGCCGTTTCGTTTCCGTTTTGCACAAATTCGTTCTTCATGGCAAAACCATACCACAAATGCTCACTCCCTGTAAAGCACGATCGTGTGTTCCTTTCCGTCATCGGCAAGCCTTATGCCGTCCGCATAGCCCTGCCGTTCGCCTTTTTTAACCGTTATATAATATTTTGCGCCGCCAAAACGGTATTCTATTTCGTATTCCTCAAATTCCGTGCAGGGTTCTATTTTCAGCGTATCCCCGCTTTTCTTAAAGCCAAGCACGTCCTCCAGCACGCATTTGTATATCCATGCAGCCGCGCCCGTGTACCATGTCCAGCCCGCCCTGCCCTTTTGCCGCGCGGTTGTGTATACGTCCCCCGCAACGGCATACGGCTCGCCCATATAGCTTAGCATTCCTTCCCGCGAGGCCGTGCGCTCAATGGGGTTCAATAGCCTTATCAGCGCGTGCGCGTCATTTGCGCGGCCAAGCGCACACGCGGCCTTTATCATCCATGCCGCGGCGTGGGTATATTGCCCGCCGTTTTCCCTTACACCCGGCACATATGCCGTAATGTAGCCTATGCTCTCATCTGCCTTGGCAAACGCGGGCGCGAGCAGCGCCGCCGTTGCGTGCCGCGTATCAACAAGCGCATTCATCGCGCTTGCAAACGCCGTTTCCGCGTTAGCCATGCCCGTTATGCCCGCCCATGCCTGGCATATAAGGTCTATGCGGCAGCATTCGTTTTCCGCCCCGCCAAGCGTTTGCCCGCCGGCAAAATACGCCCGAACATACCATGCGCCGTCCCATGCGTTCGCCTGTACGGCGGCTTTAAGCTTATCGGCATGCTCGGCATACTTCGCCGCGCGTTCGCCCTCGCCCATATCCGCGCAAAGCGGCACAAAGCGGAGCAGCACATCATAAAGGAACATGCCGAGCCACACGCTCTCCCCGCCGCCGCGGCCAACGTTATCCATGCCGTCGTTCCAGTCCCCGCCGCCCATAAGCGGCAGCCCGTGCGCACCGACGGCAAGGGATGAATCGATAGCCCTTACGCAATGCGTAAACACGCTCTCCTTTTCCTCCGTCCGCTCCATGCGGCGGTATATGTCCCGCTCCGCTTCGCCAAGCTCCGGCCCCGAAACGTATGCCGCCCGCTCGTGCCATATGGCCTTATCCCCCGTTATGCGCGCGTATTCCGCCGCAACATAGGGCAAAAACAGCCTGTCGTCGCTTATATGCGTGCGCACGCCCGTGTCCCCCTCGTGCCACCAGTGCATAACGTCCCCTTCCCTGAACTGATGCGCCGCGCATTCGATAATATGCCGCCGCGCGCGCCCAGGCTCCGCATACATAAGCGCAAGCATATCCTGAAGCTGATCGCGGAAGCCCGTCGCCCCGCTGCATTGATAGTATCCGGTTTTCCCAAGCACTCTTGAGGCAAGCGTTTGATAGCAAAGCCGCCCGTTCATCAGCGTATCAAGCCGCGCGTCCGGCGTTTTTATTTTTATTACGCCAAGCTTATCCCGCCACGCGGCCTTTATACAATCAAGCTTATGCTCAATATCGCCTGTGCTTTGGCTGCATATTGCCGCCATGGCTTCTTCATTCCCGCCGCCTAAGCATATGCAAAGCTTCCGCACTTCGCCCTTGGGTATGCTTATATCCGCCCTCAGCGCGGCAAAGCCCTGCGCCGTGCCTACCATGCGCAGCGTTTCCTCCGCCATCCATGCGCCATTCAGCAATGCTTCGCGCTCGTCCCCGTATTCGCAGTCCGCGCCTATGCAGGCTATGTACGCCTGCTCCCCGTTCATAAGCGAACGCGCAAGCATGCCCCGCTCCGTTCTTCGCGTATGTATGGCGTGGCGGTGCTCGCGCTCGCCCAATGTAAGCTCGGCGCCGAAGAACAGCCGCATCTCTGCTGCCGTATCGCCCGCGTTTTCAAGCGTTATCAGCGCATAGCGCACGGCGGCTGTATCGTCCGTAAAAACGCATTCCGCCATGCGTATGCCGCCTTCTTCGCCCGTATACAGGCTGTATCCGAACCCGTAGCGCACCGTCCGCGCCGTGTGCGCAAGCGGCCCCGCTTCAATTTGGCATACCCTGCCGCTATGCTTATCCATTATCAGCATAAAGCTGCCCATGGGGTCGCGCACGGGGTCGTTATACCACGGGGTAAGCTTTGCTTGTCTGCTGTTGCCGCCCCATGCGTATCCCCCGCCGCGCTCCGTGACCATTGTGCCGAAGCGTTCGTTCGCCATTATGTTTGCCCACGGCAGCGGCGTTACCTGCCCCGGGGCAAGCGTGAAGCGGAAGCTTCCGTCCGCATCAAAGCCGTATTCAATATCGCCCGCCGTGCCGCTTTCCTCCGCCGCATACCCTTGCGCGGCGTTGCCGTATATGCGCGCTGTCTCCGGCGCAAATTGCCTGTTCAGGCTTGTTCGCGGCTCTATAACTATGAGTGAGAGCGCCTCTATCCGCTCCGCGTCCCCTTCGCCAAGCTCAAAGCCGTGTATAAGCCTTATGCCTTCCATATGCATGGCGTGCATAAGGCTTTCTATCCTGCTGCGCAAATCGTTTTGGTATTCCATAGGGTAGCCGCCTATCACGGCAAGCTGCGCCTTAACGCCGCGCGAATAAGCATAGCGCATGAATTCAAGCAGCGTTTTAAGCCTCCTCAGCTCGCTTATGCTGCGCACGCGCATGGATATTATGGGTACGTTCGGGTCTATGCCGAATTTATACAGTATGTCCGCTCCCGCCTTCATCCCCGCCATACCGGCGTTCTTGTGCGGAATATGCATTATTGCCCGCGCGGCAATGCGCTCAAACAGCTCCGCCTTGCCCGCGCTTACGCGGCTCAGGCTCCGTTCGCGCTTCTCCGCCGCCCATGCGCGGTACTCAATGTCCCGCGTGCCGTCTATCGCGGCCTGCATGGCCTCCTTTGCGGCGTGTTCATTATCCTCAGCACCCATTACGAACGCAAGCCTTGCCGTTCCCTGCGGCGGTATGGTGCGCACAGCGCGGGCGCAGAGCATAGGCTCTATCGGTGCGCTCACGTCCCCCTGCGTTATGCTGAGCTGCCCCATTGCGTCAATTATGCTCCTGCCGCGGCCCGGCATAATCAATGCGTCGGTAGTATACACAGCGTCGCTTTTCAGCGTGTCCGCATCAATAAGCGTGGCGTATGCCCAAAGCGCAGCCCCCTTCACGCTGCGCCTTGTAAGTAGCACCCCGCCCGCGTGTAGCGCCGCATCTATGCTAAGCCTTACGAACGCCGGATGCGCGGCGTATTCTTCCCTGTCCGCAAGCGCCATTTCCGTAAATGTGCCCACGTCCGCGCGCAGCTCGCCGTCCGTAGTATTGGTAAGGCTTATCAGCCTTATCTCCGCATCCCGCGCGGGGTCAACGTATGTTTCTGCCCTTAGCTTAACGCCGTGCAGCTCCTTTTCATGCACCACGCGGAAATCATCCAGCGTGCAGCGGCATGTCCCTTGCCCGTTTGCCGGCGCGTCTGTCAGGGTGAAGGCCGCATTCCCCGCGTTCACGGCTATGAACGTCCCGTCCGTGCAGCGCATGCCGTCGGGCGTATATTTTGTTATGTCCCTGCCGCGGCGCGCGCTGTACCCCGTGCCGTTATCGCACACAAATACGGTGTAGCTTCCGTTTGAAAGAAGCTTTGCTTCGCTAACCCTGTATTGCCCGTGCGATACCCTTGGCGGCCTTGCGGCGCAGGGCTTGATTTCCCGCTCCCTTCGCGGAAGATACCGGCGGATGGCCACGGCGTGGCTGCTGCGCCTTTCTTCAAGCAATGTGTTGGCCGCGCGGGCGTATGCATTGGAAAGGAACAACTTGCTTATGCAGTTATCCTTCAGCGCGTTCGCCGCCGCGCAGAGCGCCATACCCTGATGGTGCGCCATGTAGCTTTCAACGGTTTTCATATCGCAATTATCGGGAAGCCTGCGCGCGGTGAAATCCACCGCCTCGTAAAACCCGTACTTGCCCCGCGCGCCTATGGCCTCCAGCCGCCTTAAATTGGCCGCAGCCTCGTTCGGGTCGGTCATCAGCGCAAGCATGCTTGCATACGGCGCCGCTACGCTTTCCTCCTCCCTGTACGGGCAAAGGGCAAGCCGCCTTTCGCCAAAGGCGCGATATTGATAAAGCATGTTCGCATCGAATGCATAGTAGCCCGATTCGCTCACGCCCCACGGAATGCCCCGCCGCGCGCAAAGCTGCTGCACATAAACGGCGTTCTCGGCGCTTTCCCCCGCCGCGCTCATATATACGCTGCCCGTGAATATTATCGGCATAAGGTATTCAAACATTGTGCCGCTCCACGACAGATGCACCCTTCGCGTGCGCACGGAGGTGAGCAGGCGCGAAAGCGAATAATAATACCGCGCGTCTATCTTGTTCAGCGCGGCGGCAACGAAATACGTCAGCCGCGCTTCGGATGCAAAAAGATCGTAACGGCTTTTTGAAAGCCTGCCCGCTTCCGCGTCAAGGCCGATGGAAAGCAGCTTCCTTTCCCCGTCCGCAAGCAAGCCGAAATCAATATCCGTATACAGCGCGCCAAACCGCGCCGCGGTCTCCTTATGCCCGAGCGAACTAAGCTTCACCTCCGCGCACATAAGCGCCGCGGCAAGATTGCCGCTGTCCACCGTTGAAACGTATTTCGGGTGCAGCGGCCGCATGGTTTCGACGGAGTACCAGTTATAAAGATGCCCGTGCCATTTTTCAAGTCCTTCAATGGCGCGGCAAATGCCCGAAAGCATTTTGCAAAGCCTGTTTTCGTCAATAAAGCCAAGCTCCTGCGCCGCTATTGCGGACGTTATCGCCATGCCTATATTGGTGGGCGAAGTATTGTTCACGGCCCTGCCGAGCGGCCTGTGCTGAAAATTATCCGGCGGGAGGAAGCCGTTCTTCTCCGTGCAGAACGTTTCAAAAAAGCCCCATGTGTCCCGCGCGGCGGCTAATATATACTGCCGGTTTTCCGCGTTCAGCTCCTTATGCGTAAGCGGCGCGTCAAGATACATTATAAGCACCCCGGCGGATGCAAACAGCGCAAGCAGCAGCATGCACGCAAGCCGCGCCCCAATGAACGCCCCCGCAAGAAACAGCGCCGCAAAAGCCGCGCACGGCCACATAGCGGCATAATATTTGCCAAGCTCGCCCATGTTGCCGCCGCCCTGCGCCGCGGTTTGCCATTGCAGCATGTTTTTATGCGAAGCATACACGCGCCACAGCGTGCGCACTATTGCGTCCGCCGTCCGCACGGCTGCATAGGGCAGCGTGGATAGCTGCATAAGGCCATTTAGCAGCGCGGGCTTTGCCTCCTCAATAGCCCCGCGCACGTCCAGCTCATCAATCCGCGCGGTAACAAAGCGCCTTATAAGGCCGATAAGCTCCCATACCGCCCCGCGGCACAAGGCAATAAGAGCCAGCGCCGCATACAGCCCGCCGTTGGTATACGGCATAAGCATAAAGCATACAAGCGCCGCTATCGGCACAAGGCTATTTAGCATATTCCCCAAAAGCTTCGCCCTGCCGAGCGCGCCTATCGGGTTACAGTAAGCCGCGCCGGAAGCATCCCGCGTTTTGCGCATGGCAAAGGGCAAAAGCTGCCAATCCCCGCGTATCCAGCGGTGCTGCCGCTTCCACCACGGCAAAAACGCCGCCGGTTCCTCATCAAAAAGGGTAATATCGTGCGCAAAGCCCGCGCGCAGGTAGCAGCCTTCTATCAGATCATGGCTCAGTATTGCGTTATCGGGTAGCTTACCGAACAGCGCAGAATAAAAGCAGCTTATATTGAATATCCCCTTCCCGCCGAAAAGGCCGGTTCCGTACACATCCTGATAATATTCGCCAGCAAGCGAAGAATATATGTCCACCCCTGCCGAGCGGGATATTAATGCGGCGAATCTGCTCCTTGCCGCGCCGCTGAGCGTTTGCCGCATGCGCGGCACTATCACGCCGTAGCCCGCGCGCACTATGCCCGCGCCGTCCTGCTCGGGGGCGTTGAGCGGATGCTCCATCGCGCCCACAAGCCTTTTAAGCTCGCCCTTTGGCAGCACGGTGTCCGCGTCAAGCGTAAGGCAGTATTTTATGTTTGCCGGAAGCGGAGCCGTTATCAGCGCGAACGGCTCGTCGTCCCCGTTTATTATCAATGAACACAGTTCCATTATCGCGCCGCGCTTGCGCTCATGCCCCATGTATTTTCCGCTTGCAGCGGAGTATGTGCGCCTTCTGTGCAGAAAATAGAATATGGTTTCGCCATCCTTGGCGTATTGCGCGTTCAACTCCGCCGTTTGCTTTTTGGCAAGGGCTATAATGCCGTCCTCGCCGTCCATATGCTCCGCATCGCTGTCCTTAAAATCGCCAAGCACGGCAAAGCAGCAGTTTTTATACGGGTTGGCAAGGTAATGCGTTTCAAGCCGCCTAAGCGCCGCAGTCACGTCCCCTTCGCCCGTTATAAGCACCGGCACGCTCACTATCGTTGCGGCATGATCGCTTATGCCTTCTTCAAGCGAAAGCCTTGGTATGCGCCGCGGAGGGCATAGCTTCAGCGCGAAGCGAACCATTATTTCCCGCGCAATACACCACGCCGGTATTATGCCGACCATCGCCGCTACCCACCCCGCCATACCGCAGAGCGCGATAAGCGCAAGCATTATAACCCCCTCGCCGCAAAGGGCGAGCGCAAGGCGCGTATCCTCATCCGCATAGTCAAAGCGCCTGTCCGGCCTTAGCGCGGAGCAAAGGCGGCTTATGCCCTCCTGCTCAATAAGATAATAGCCTATGTGCGCCGCCTTGCCCGTGCCTTCGCCCGCAAGCCTTGCCGCCATGCGCGCGGCAACCGTTTCCCCCGCGCCGCACCGCGCCGCGATGCGCTCAAGCTGCTGCGCATAGTACCCGCGGGACGCTTCATCCATTGCGCGGTATGTTGTATCCTGCCTCAATATGCTTTCCGGTTCGCTGTATCTTCCAAAGAACGCGCCGCGGTCTATCCCCTGCAAATATTTCAGCGACGCTATGGCGTTCCCTATGCGCCGCGCACAGGCTAAAGCAACGTTCCTGTCCCGCGAAAGGAGCCTGTCCGCCGCGCTGCCGCTGAGAGAGAGCCGCTCCTCTATCCGTTCGCACAGCGCGTATTCGTCCCGCTCCCGAAGTATTGTCATCAGCCGCTCCGCCGCCGCAGGGTTCTGCTCAAGCTCCAGCTTTGCTGTTATCGCGTCCCTGCGCCGGCTTCCCTTCGGCATTGCGCATAGTTTTTCCGCAGCAGCCTCCGCCGCGGCATACTGCTCGGCGCGTATGCATATGCTGTCCGCATCCAGCCGTAGCTGCCGCACAAGCGCCAAATTAAGCATGCCTATAAGCGCGCGCACCTCCCGCATTTTAAGCGGCCTTACGGCCTGATACGCGGCAATATAGCCTTCAATCGTTTCGCCCGTTATGCGCCCGCCGCCCCTGCCCGCCATCTCCACCGCCATTGAATACAGCCGCGGGCAGCCTATCCTGTCGCCCTCCGCTTCAAGCGGCAGCGCGCCAAGCTCCCGCGCGTAGTTCTCCGCTTCGCCTGCGGCTTTTTCTATTATGTAAAACGAATCCGCAAATTCGTCCGCGCCCACGGGCAGCTCCGTGCCGCCGCCGTTAGCAGCCTCCAGCGCGGCGTTGGCGTCCTCAATGGCACGCCTGTCGTCCTTGGCGGCGCGTGCGTTCGCCCTGTAAAACGCGCTTTTTCCTTCCCGCACAGCGCGCGAGGCCGTTTCCCGCGCAAGCGCATTCAGCTTTTCTATTGATAGCTCGGCGTCCCTCAAGCCGCCGTATAAATCGTATTTCCGCATTATAAAAAGACCCTCCCGCAAAAGGCATATTGCCTATTATCTGCAAAAAGGGTCCAAATTATATGCGTTTGTTGTGCATTCAGCCTTCGGTATGCTCCGCCGCCTGTTCAGCTGCTGACTCTTCCGCATCCGCCTTGCCATCCATCTCAGCATCGGCAGTATCTTCGCTCTCAGCCTCCGCCGCTTCATTGGATTCCGGTTCGGCCTTTGCTTCGCCCTCAGTCTCCGCCGCCTCGGTGCTTTCGGCTTCTGGTTCAGCCGTTTCCGCTTCTGCTGCCGCGGGTTCGCTCTCAGGCTCGGACGTTGCCGTTTTGGGCGCGGCTGTCTGCTCCTGCCCGGGCTCGGCTTGGGCGTTTGCCGTGCTTTCCGCCTGTTCGCGCTTTTGCTCCGCGGCGCTTTCGTGGAAGCGCTCAAGCTCCTCAAGCAGCATCTTGTTGCGCAGCCTTGCCACGTCCAGCTCCTGCTTTATTCGGTCAAATTCGCGTATCACCTCGTCAAGAAAGCTGTCCACTTCCCCCGCGTCGTAGCCCAAGAAGGCGCGCGTGAAGGTTTTGTTTATGATTACGTCTCTGTTCATAAGCGGCTGTTCCTCTGCTGAAGTTACGGCCGCCGCAGCATGTGCGGCGGCCCGTGGGGCGGATCAAATGATGCCGTCCTCGTCGTTTTCTCCGTTGCCTATAACGTCATAGTTGGTGGGGGCTACGACGAATATGCCGCGGGAGATTTTGTAAATGGTGCCGTTGAGCGCGTATATTGCGCCGGCCATGAAGTCCAAAATACGCTGCGCGCAGTCAAGATCCAGCTCTTCCATGTTGACAATAACAGGTTTGCGGCTCTTGAGATTGTCGATGATATTCTGGGTATCCTCGTAGCTTACGGGATGATAGACTATCATCTTCAGCTGAGCGGCGTTGGGGAGGGAAACTACGTTGGATTCGCTATGCACGTTTTTCTTCGCGCGGTTTCCGAAATTCACCACGTTGTTGTCGCGGGATTCATCCTCGTAATTCACGTCCTCGTAAACCTCATCGTCGGCGCCGTTTTCCTCAATACCGATGTATTCAAGAAACTTGCCCAATACTCCTGCCATTTTGTTATTCCTCCAATTAAAAATATTCTTTTTGGCGCTTGGAGAAATAGTTCCTTGGTTTTCGGGAAAATTTATGCCGTTCGGGCTGATATATGTTTACGCCTTCGGGCCGGGCCGCATCCGCTCCCCGAAAAGCGCGTGGCCAATGCGCACCATTGTTGCGCCTTCGGCCACGGCGGCCCTGTAATCCCCGCTCATTCCCATGGAAAGCGTGTTCATAAAAACGTTGGGCATGTCATACCCATTCGCCTTTTCAAACAGCTCCCTCATCATTGCGAAGTAGCGGCGCACATTCTCCCCGTCCACCGCGGGGGGAATGCACATCAACCCATCCACCCTAATGCCGGGCAGGCGGGAAATACTCGATAAAAATTCGTTCAGCTTGTCCGGCTCCGCGCCGCCCTTTTGCGGTTCGGAGCCTATGTTGACCTCAATGAGCACATCCTGAACTATGTTTTTCTTTTGAGCCAGACGGGATATTTCGTTCGCCAGCTCAATGCGGTCCACGGATTGTATGGTTTTCACGCGGCCTATAATGTATTTTACCTTATTGGTCTGCAATTGTCCAATAAAATGCACGTCCGCGCCGAATTCTTCAAACATGGGCATTTTTTCGCCCAGCTCCTGCGCGCGGCTTTCGCCGAAAACGTTCGCGCCCGCCTCATGCGCCAGGCGTATGCGTTCTTCGTCCACGAACTTGCTCACCGCAACAAGGGTTATGTCCTCTGCCCTTCTTCCGGCCTGCTTTGCGGCGTCGGCTACGTTTTGGCATATCTCAAGGTAATTTTCGCGTATGCTCATGGCTTTTTATACCTCATTCCTTCGCTGAGCGCGCCCTCTCCGTCCCGCGCGCGGATAATTGCATTGTCCTCATCGCTTGCAATAATATCTATCTGCACGTCGTAATCGTCCTCGCCGTTTTCTATTGTTATTATGCCTGCGCCGTCCTTGTAGCCTATCGCGTCAAGCGGCACCGTAAGCCCGCTCACGCTGCCGCGCGCGGTAATGGTTATAACGCGGCTGTTGAGCAGCGGGCCCATATCCTCGCTCAGCTCAAGCATATTCAGCACGCCCGCTTCCGAATGAATGAGCTCCATTGCATTAGCGGTAAAGCTCTGCTCCTCGTATCCGTCAAACGTAACGGTATACGTTTGCCCTTCGCAAAGGCTTGCAGCGTCGCTTTTATTCGTTACGAATGCGGCGTACCAAAGGCGCGTGTTCACAAGCCTGTACAGCAGGTTGTTTGACGAACCGCCAAGCGTATCCACCGTGCCTGCAACGGTAGTGTTCACAAGGGCTGCGTTCACGGTATCGAGCTTATCCTTATTGAGCACCTGCTCAAAGCCGTCAAAATAAAAGCTTACGCGCCCGTCCTTGGCGGCGGTAATGTCCGTTTTATATGACGCAAGCTGGTTCAGCTTATCCTCGCGCGAATTATACAGCCGCGTCAGCTCCTCCGTGGGCTGCACGGTGTTTTTAAGGAATGTTCGGCGCTGCAGCATAAGGGCTTTGAGCTCGTTTTGCAGCGCGAGCGTGTCCCCTTCGCCGTTTGCGCTTACGGCTGCGCGTATGGCGGCGCGCTTCTGCTCGATTTGCAGCTCAATGCTGGATAACTCCGCGTTGTCCACGCCGCTCAGCTGCGTCTTTTGCGCGTTGTATATTTCCGTTTCCGTGCTCAGCAAGGACTGCGCCATGTCGTCCGTATAGCCCCATTTATAAACGGTAGCTATCGGCATGCCTTCGTACACCGTATCCCCTTCGCCTATTTTGAATTCCACCCTGTCGTACTTATCCACGCTTATGCTCATTTCGTCGCGTATAAGCACGGCTTTTTTGGTTATAACGGCTTCCATGCTGCCCTGCTTCAGCGTGCCGCCCGCGCTGTCCTGCAATGCTATTGCAAGCACGGCCATGGCTATGCCTATTATAAACGTAAGTACCAAATAAAACTTTGGCTTTATCTTTACCCGCCTTCGGCTCATCGGCTTTCCTCCTTATCTATTTCAGCCCTTTATGAGCCGCTCTATCGTGCGCGTATCCATGCCGGCGGTCTTTCCCGCAACGAATGCACACATATTGCTTGGGTCAAGCGTTTCGTTCAGTATATCTTCAACGTCCGCCATGCTGACTGCCTCAAGCTTTTTTATAAGCCTTGCCTCCTCTTCCGCCCGGCCCAGAAGCAGCTCCGCCTTGCCTATGGCGCTGCTGCGCGCGGATGTGCTTTCGCAGGAAAGTATGTAGCTTACGCGCATCTGCTCCTTCGCCCGGTCGAACTCCGCCTTTGTTATGCCGTCCCTGCGCGCGGAGGCAAGCTCGTTCAGTATAAGCTCCGTCACCTTAGCCGCGTTTGCAAGGCCGGTTCCGGCGTATGCGGTAAGGTAGCCGGTTTCGGCATAGGACGTTGGGTAAGTATAGGTAGAATACGCAAGGCCGCGCTCCTCCCTTATGCGCTGGAACAGGCGCGAGCTCATGCACCCGCCAAGCACATTGCTCAGCACAAGCATTGCAAAGCGCCTGTCGTCATTTGCGCCAAAGCCGGGCATGCCTATGCATATATGCGCCTGCTCGGCGTCCCTGTCCGCGAAGGCCACGCGCCCGCCCGTGCCAATGGCGGAGGGTATGCGTTCTTCCCCCACGCCCGCGCGCATGGCGCCGAATTTATCCCAAAGCATTGCGTCAAGCTTGGCTTTATCAAAGCTGCCCGCAACGGATATTACCGTATCGCCGCCGCGGTAGCGCTTGTCCATATAATCAATAAGCGACTGCCGCGTGAAAGCGTTCACGCTGTCCGCCGTGCCGAGTATGTTCGGCGCAACGGCGCAGCCTTCATACAAAAGCGAGCATATGCCTTCGTTTGCAACGTCCTCGGGCGAATCGTCGTTCATAAGGATTTCTTCCGTAACAACGCCCTTTTCGCGCTCTATATCGCCCGCATCGAGCTTTGAACGCAAAATAAGGTCGCTTATTATATCCACGGCCTTTTCAATATGCTCGTCCAGCACCTTTGCATAAAAGCATGTGCATTCCTTGGACGTGAAGGCGTTAAGGTTGCCGCCTATGTCATCCATCTCCGCGGCTATTTTGGATGCGCTGCGGCTCTCGGTCCCCTTGAACAGAATATGCTCAATAAAATGGGACATGCCGTGTTCCTTCTCCGCTTCGTAAACCGAGCCGGACTTTACCCACACGGCTACCGACGCGCTGCGGCAATCAGGCATTTTTTCATACACGGCCCTTATGCCGTTCTTCAATACTGTTTTTTCTATCAAGTCCTATACCATGCCGTCCAGCACGTCCCCCACGCGGGCGGCAATTATACCTTTCGCATTTAATCCGTCTATCAGGCCGCCCAGCGCATCGGCACACGCGCGCGTGGGCTGCAGTAATATTATACTTCCTATTATCGGCTCATTCAATCCCCGCTTGATTATATCATCTTTGCTGCCGTATCCGCAACGCAGATCAATAGTGGACAGCACATGCGTAAGCCCCAGCGCACGGGAAGCGCGCGCACTTACGGCAACGCTGCGCGAGCCGGAATAATAAAGCACCGTGTCAACGCCGCTTGCCGCCTTTATGCTTTCAAGGCTTTTTTGTATATCCGCCTTCGTTTCGCTCAAGTTTCCGTCAAATGAAGGATCGTCGCCCATGGTGCCTATTTCGTGGCCTTCGTCCGCGATGCGCTTTAGCATATCCGCGTTCTCCCGCGCCCATTTGCCGCTTACAACGAACGTTGCGCTTGTATCCTTATCCTTAAGCGTTGCAAGTATATCCTCCATTGCCGCGGCGTTCCACGACACGGCAAATTCAAGCGCGATTTTATCGTCCGACCGTCCGCGGTATGCAGGCCCCGCATACAGGCTGGCCATTACCTGCGCGGCGTCCTGCCTGCTTGTGACAAGATAGAGCGATATTATTATAAACGCTAAAAAAAGATTTATTGCCCAGCCGTTCTTTGCGCGCCGCTTCATATGCACCCTCCCCGTTCAAGCCGCATGGTATGCTTGATTTTATGATGCCGCGCCGCCATATATGCAAAGGAGCGGCCGCTTGGCCGCCCCTTATCGATACGCTTTATTATTTTCTTATGAACAGCACGCCCAGCGTCCTTGGCCCGCAATGGGAGGACACGGTGCAGCCGGCATGGGTTTCGATTATTTCATCGAAGCTTTGATATTTTTCAATGGCCTCCCGCGCGGTTTCAACATCCCTCTCAGGGCAATGCGGATGGGTTATGAATATGCGGTGATTACGGATATCCTCGCGCCCTTCAAGCCTGTCCTTAACGTATTTCTGTATGCACTTTTCAAAAGAGCCGCGGTATTTGGTGCCTACGCGCATTTTGCCGTCCACGACCTCTATGCAGGGCTTTAGCTGCAATACGTTCGCGCCGAGCATGGTGACCGTTGAGCAGCGGCCGCCCTTTGCCATGTAATCAAGCCTATCGAGTATAAAGCTTGCGTCAACGTTTGGCACAACGTCCGTTTCAAGCTCCTTTACTATGTCCTCCGCCTTCATTCCGGCTTCGGCACGGAGCGCCGCTTCCATAACAACGTGGCCGTGGCCGCTTGAAAGGTTGCGCGAATCCACAACGTAAACGTTTTTATAATTCTCCGCCGCTATGCGCGCATTCTGGTGGCAGGCGGAAAAGTCGCTTGAAATGTTTATGTGTATAACGGCGTCGTATTCGCGGCTGAGCTGAGCAAAGCGCGTTTCGTAATCGTTCGGCGTTACGGCGGCGGTGGACGCAAGCGCCCCGCCCGCGGCAACGTGGGCAAAAATATCGTCCGGCGTTATCTCTACCCCGTCCCTGAGCGTTTTGCCGCCCAGCGTTATATACAGCGGGAACAGCTCTATATCGTGCTTTTCAAGCAGCTCCTTTGTCAGATCGCATGTGCTGTCCGACGTTATCTTGATAGCCATTTTGTGACCTCCGAAATTATTCCATAATAATTGTTGCCATTTTACAGCGCCAATATTAACGCAATATTAACACAATGCATTCCGCACAAAAAATAAAATTGACTTTACATTGCCCCTTTGGCGGTTTACAATCAATATTGAAAAGCCTGCATATGCTTGTATGCAGCGTATGGACAATATTGCCGCGAACAGGAGGAACACGAATGCGACTTGCAAACTGCACCTGCCAAAGGGTAAACGATTATCTTAAAGAGCACGATTCCATAATGCTTGTGCTTGGCAGCACGGAAAACCACGGCCGCCATATGCCGCTGGGTACGGACACGATGATACCGGACAAAATTGCGGAGCTGACCGAAAAGCAGAGCCATATTATGATAGCGCCCACGCTGCCGTACGGCGCGACGGATTCGCTGATGGGCTTCCCCGGAACGATATCAATAGGCGTGGACGGGCTTTACGACATACTGACAAGAATAACGGACAGCCTTTACGAATACGGCTTCCGCCGCTTTATAATACTGAACGGCCACGGCGGCAATTCAAAAAGCATAGAGATGCTGGGAAAGCGTATGCACCCTCGCGGGGCATATGTTGCCTGCCTTAACTGGTGGCTGATGGCGGGCGAGCTTAATCCGGACTGGGCCGGCGGGCACGGCGGCGCGGAGGAAACGGCGGGCGTAATGGCCGTTGATCCTTCGCTTATAGATTACGACCATATTGACGAGCCGCTCATAATGCAAAGCGACGTATGCGAGGCCATGCCCTCCACCGGCTGGGACAAGGTAAGCTTTATGGGCGCAACGGTGGTAATCCCAAGGAGAGCCATGAATTACAACGCAAACGGATGGTACGGCACGGATGCGCCCAACAAAGCCACCAAGGAATGGGGCGACAGGATGGTGCAAACCATGGCGGACTACGCAGCAAGGTTTATAGAAGAATTTGAAAAAGCAGAATTGCCCAAGGAGGAGCATAAATAATGGTAAACGAAAGGGAGCTTGCTGTAATAAAGGCGCTTACGGAGGCCAAAGGCCCCAGCGGATTTGAGGACGAAGCGGTTGCCGCCGCGCGCGAAAGCCTATCGGACATTTGCGATTTTGAAGAGGACAGCCTTCGCAATCTTTATATATACAGGCGCGCGAACACGGGCAATAAGCCCGTGCTGATGCTTGACGCGCACAGCGACGAGGTGGGCTTCATAGTCCATTCCATCAAGCCTAACGGCACGCTGCGCTTCCTTGAGCTTGGCGGCTGGAGCAAAAACACCCTGCCCGGCACGCGCGTGCTTGTGCGCAATAAAGACGGCGAATGGATACGCGGCGCAATAGCGGCAAAGCCCCCGCATTTTTTAAGCGATGAGGAACGTGCGCAGAACAAGGTGCAAAGCGTATCAAATCTTGTTATAGACATTGGCGCCCGCAGCGCGGAGGAAGCCAAGGAAGCATTCGGCATACGCATAGGCGAACCCGCCGTGCCCGCAACCCCGTTTGAATACGACGAAGCGCGGGACATTATGTTCGGCAAGGGGTTCGACTGCCGCATAGGCTGTGCCGCGCTGATAGAGACAATGCGTCTTTTGAGCGGCATGGAGCTGGACGTGGACGTTATAGGCGTATTGTCCGCGCAGGAAGAAGTAGGCGAGCGCGGCTGCAAGGTTGCCGTGAACAAGGTAAGGCCGAATATTGCAATAGTTTACGAAGGCTGCCCCGCAGACGATACGTTCGGCGAAGCTTACGCCATGCAGACCATTATGAAAAAAGGCCCCATGCTCCGCTACATGGACAAATCTGTTATATGCAACCCCCGCTTCCAGCGTTTTGCGCTTGATACGGCGGAGAAAAACGGCCTTATGGCGCAGGCGTCCGTGCGCGAAGGCGGCGGCAACAACGCGGCCGTTATACAGGCGCAGCTTGCAGGCGCCCCCAGCATAGTTATGGGCGTTCCCGTGCGCTATATCCACGGCCCAAGCTGCATAACCACCTATACCGATTATGACGCCACGGTAAAGCTTGCCTGTGCGATAGCAAGGGCGCTGAACGCGGACATAATAAAATCATTCTGAAAAAGAGGCGAAGCATATGAACACGAGCACAGCCGGAATACCCAAGGCAGGGCTGCCGGAAGGCTTTGTATACATTGACGAGTTGATAGAGGACTGCATAATAGACGCAAAATACGCGGGCTCGGACAACTTTATGGGCCGCCCCGCCGCGGGCTACGAGCAGCCGCTGGTGGTAATGAGCCGCGAACTTGCGGACTGCTGCATAAAGGCGGCGGATACGCTGCGCAAGCAGGGCTACATAATGAAGTTCTTTGACGCATACCGCCCGCAGAGCGCGGTGGACGATTTCTGCCGCTGGGGTGATGATCTTAAGGACATCCGCCGCAAGAGCGTGCATTACCCAAACATTGACAAGGCCGAAATATTCGACCAGGGCTATATTGCCCGCCGCTCCGGCCACACCCGCGCGAAGGCCGTTGACTTGACGATAGTGGATATGCACACGCATCAGGAGCTGGATATGGGTTCCATATTCGATTATATGGATTCCCGCTCCAACCACGGCGCGACCGGCCTCACCCCGCAGCAGGAGAAGAACCGCGCCATACTGCGCGACGCCATGCTCGGCGCGGGCATGACGCTTTATGAGGGCGAATGGTGGCACTACAACGTCAACCCCGAACCCTACCCCGATACATTTTTCAACTTCCCGATAAAGTAAGGCATATGAAAAAGGAGCGGCAGATTTGCCGCTCCTTTTAAGCTGCTCTTATTCTGTTCAGCCCATTATTTCGTCTATGGCGTCCGCATATTCTTCCTTATCGCGCGCGCCGACAAGGCGGTTCATCTCCTGCCCGTCCTTAAAAAGTATAACGCAGGGAATGCTCATTATGCGGAAGCGTTTGGCAAGGTCAATTTCGTCGTCAACGTTTACCTTGCATATATCCGCGCGGCCGTCATAATCCTCGCCAAGCTCCTCCATAACGGGGCCTATCATGCGGCACGGGCCGCACCAGCTTGCCCAAAAATCCACAAGCACGGGCCTTGACGCATTTGTTGCCGCTTCAAAATCGGCGGCGGTAAGATGCTTTACCATTGTTCTTCCTCCTTTTGTGTTTATTCTTTTTTTATTTATTCTTTGCCTTCTTCGTTTACAAAGGCGGTCATTCGGGGCTTAAATTCGTTCATTTTAGCGAATTTCGGCTCCAGCTTTTTAAGTATAAGGAAGCTCAGCCCGCTCAGCGCAACGCCGCCTATCGCGGCATATATCTCGCCAAAGCGGGAGCCTGCCGCAACGCCCAGTATAAGCCCTATTATAGGAATGCCGTATACTATGGCGCTGGCTTTGAGCACGGTGTTTGCATGCATGTCTATATACACCTCGTCGCCCTTCTTTGCGCCGAGAGTATTGTCCATTTCTATATCCGCCTCGTTAGAGCCGAAGCGGAAGCATGCGTTGCAGTGGCCGCAGGCATCCGTTTTTTTGAAGCGCACAGTGGCCCTTTTGCCGTTCGCTTCAACAACTATGCCCTTTTGCCTTACGTCCTCACTCATCTATGTCCACCTTTATATGCAGTTCCTCAAGCTGCCTGTCCGTTACCGTTCCAGGCGCGCCCATCAGAATATCCTGCGCGTTCTTGTTCATGGGGAACGGTATTATTTCCCTTATGCTGTCCTCGCCCGCAAGCAGCATAACCATTCTGTCCACGCCAGGGGCTATGCCGGCATGGGGCGGCGCGCCGTAGCAGAACGCGTTGTACATGGCGGGGAACTTTTTCTTCACGTCCTCTTCGCCAAGGCGCACAAGACGGAACGCCTCTATCATTATTTCGGGGTCGTGATTTCGCACAGCGCCGGAAGAAAGCTCTATACCGTTGCAAACAAGGTCGTACTGCTGCGCGGTTATGGTGAGCGGGTCTATTTCGCCCGCAATGGCCTTCCTCAGCGTTTCCGCGCCGCCGCCGGGCATGGAGAACGGATTATGGCAGAATTCAAGCTCGCCGGATTCTTCGCCTATTTCATACATCGGGAAATCGACCACCCAGCAGAATTCATAGCGTTCCTTGTCCATATGACCGGGTACCAGCGCACCGAGCATTTTGCGCATGACTCCGGCGGTTTTCTGCGCGGCAGACTTTTTGCCCGCAGCTATGCCGATAAGCGTTCCCGGAGTGAGGCCGAGCGCTTCAACTACAGCATCGTGGTGCGGAGTCATGAACTTGGCGACGCCTCCGGCGAAGCTGCCGTCCGCCTCCACCTTGAACCAATAGGGCTTGGAGCCGGCCTGCACCTCAACATCGGCGCACAGCTTGTCTATATGCTTTCTGGTCAGCTCGCAGCCGCTGCAGGCTATGGCCTTAACGGTGTTGCCCTCGGCAAAGGGAGCAAATTCGCTGCCAGCTACCAGCTTAGTTATGTCCTGTATCCTCAAATCTATGCGGTAATCCGGCTTATCCGTGCCGAACTGTTCCAGCGCATCGTTATAGGCTATGCGCTTGAACGGCGCGGAGGAGGCCACGTTATACGTTCCGTATTTTGCGAAAATGGGCGGCAGAACGTCCTCTATTACGGAGAAAACATCCTCCTGCGAGGCAAAGGCCATTTCCATATCCAGCTGATAGAATTCGCCGGGGCTTCTGTCCCCGCGGGCGTCCTCGTCACGGAAGCAGGGGGCAATCTGGAAATACCTATCGAAGCCGGAGGTCATCAAAAGCTGCTTAAACTGCTGCGGCGCCTGCGGCAGGGCATAGAACTTGCCGGGGTGCTTCCTTGCGGGCACAAGATAGTCCCTTGCGCCTTCGGGGCTGGATGCGGTAAGTATGGGCGTGGTTATTTCAAGGAAGTTATGTTCAAGCATGGCCTTCCTGAGCGCAGCTATAACGTTGCAGCGCAGAATTATATTGTTCTTGACTTCGGGGTTCCTCAAATCAAGATAGCGGTATTTAAGCCGCTGCGTTTCATCCGCTTCGCGGCTGCGGTTTATTTCAAAGGGCAGCTCGTTATAAATGCAGCGGCCAAGTATCTCTATCTTTTCGGGTACGACCTCTATTTCGCCGGTGGGCTGCTTGGCGTTCTTGCTTGCGCGCTCGCGCACGGTACCGGTAACGGAGATGGTGGATTCCTTATTGATGCCCTTTATAATGTTCATCATCTCTTCGGTTTCTATGACTATCTGCGTTGTGCCGTAAAAATCGCGCAGCACCACAAAGGCGAAGTTGCTGCCCACTACGCGGACGTTTTCCATCCAGCCCGCAAGCGTAACGCGCTCGTTCACGTTGCCGAGCCTAAGCTCGCCGCAGGTATGGGTTCGTGACTGTATCATTATCCTGTATGCTCCTTAATAAATTATTCTGTATTTTTCGCTTTTCAGCTTATTTAACCAATTCAGCGGCCTTTTCGGCAAAGCCCTCTATGCCAAGCGCCGTCTCCGTGCCGTCCGCCATGTTTTTCAGCTTTATTACGCCGTTTTTAACCTCGTCCTCGCCTATCACGGCAACAAAGCGCGCTTTAAGCTTGTCTGCATACTTAAACTGCGCCTTGAAGCTGCGGCCAACGTGGTCAAATTCGGTCTTTACGCCGTGCTTTCTAAGCT
Source organism: Christensenellaceae bacterium Phil1 (assembly GCA_001940855.1). Classification (GTDB taxonomy): domain Bacteria; phylum Bacillota; class Clostridia; order Christensenellales; family CAG-138; genus Phil1. The sequence continues at coordinate 68,708 of MSGS01000075.1, forward strand.
CTCCCGCAAGCTTCAGTCCAACGTTCCTTGCTTCGTCCCCAACGGGTGCAATGTATACGTCCACAAGGTTGGGTTCGGGTATGGGGTTGAAGCTTTCCGCAACCAGCAGCAGCCTTTCCATGCCCATGCCGAAGCCGACAGCGTTCATCTTCGGCCCGCCAAGCTGCTCGATTAGTCCATCATACCTGCCTCCGCCGCACACCGTGCCGGTATACGCGCCTTCGGTAGAAACAAGCTCGAACACGGTTTTCGTGTAATAATCAAGCCCGCGCACTATCATGGGATCAACTTCGTATTCTATGCCCAGCGCATCAAGGGAGGCTTTAAGCTCCTCAAAGTGCGCCTGACATTCGGGGCAAAGATAATCAAGCACCTTGGGTGCTGCCGCCGCTATTTCGCCGCAGCGTTTTTCCTTGCAGTCCAGTATTCTGAGCGGGTTCTTTTCATAGCGCGTTTTGCAGGTTTCACAAAGCTCATCGTAATTCGCCTTAAGATATTCCTTCAGCGCGGCGTTATACTTTGGCCTGCATTCGGGGCAGCCTATGCTGTTTATTTTGGCCTTTACGCTCTTTATGCCAAGTTCGTTCAGTATGCTTATAGCAAGGGAGATAACCTCCGCATCCGCGCTGGCCCTGGGCGCGCCGAAAACCTCCACGCCGAACTGATGATGCTCCCTCAGCCTGCCCGCCTGCGGCTTTTCGTAGCGGAAAACGGGGCAATAAAGATAGAACATCTTTGTGGGCTGCGCGTCGGCAAAAAGCTTGTTTTCAAGGAACATGCGCACAGCGCCCGCCGTGCCCTCCGGCTTCAGCGTTACGGAACGGTCTCCCTTATCGGTAAAGGTATACATTTCCTTTTGCACAATGTCCGTTGTGTCTCCCACGCCGCGGGCAAAAAGCTCCGTATGCTCCAGCACCGGCGTGCGGGTTTCGCGGTAGCCGAATTCCGCGCAAGCGCTGCGCATAAGCTTTTCGATATACTGCCATTTGTAGCTTTCCTTAGGGGTAACGTCCTTCATGCCCTTAGGCGCCTGAATCTGCATAATACACCTCTTTCATATTTCTCTTATAAAAATAGGGTTCTCCATCCTTAAACAGGGACGGGGAACCCGCGGTACCACCCTTATTGAGCATAATAAAATGCTCCGCTCGCGCCCCATAACGCGGGGCGACCGTCCGCCATTTCCTGCGGAAGGCTCATAAGACGTCCTTCACCATATGCCCTGTTCGCGGCGGCTTCCAGCCACGGCCTGCCTTCTCTTGTGCGAACGCAATACGGCTACATCCTTATTCATTGCCTATCAAATTATATAATAGCATCACTAACGCCGCTTGTCAACGCGCGTATGCCGCTTATATGCCGATTTTTCTATGTTATTCGCCCTTCTCTGCGGCCCTGCGCCCGAGCTCCTCCTCGCGCTCCTTTTCAAGCATCAGCTTTGAATAATCAACAAAGCCGCGCGGGTCGTCCACCCACAGCCTTTCCATATTGTAATACTCCCTTTCTTCGGGATAGAATATGTGCACCAATATGCTGCCGAAGTCAATAACTATCCAGCGGCCTTCGCTGTATCCTTCTATGCGCCTTACGCTAAGACCCATTCCTTCGGCCTTTTCTTCAATTTCGTCGCAAAGCGCCTTCACCTGCGCCGTTGCCCGGCCGGAGCATACCACAAACCAGTCCGCTATTATGGTTCTGTCCCCAACGTGTATGGCCATTATGTCCTGCGCCTTTTTATTATAAAGCGCGTCGCATATCATCATCGCCTGGCGGCGGATGTTTTCTTCGTCCTGTGCATCTATCGCGTTAAAAAATTCGCTCATTTTATGTCTCCTTTATTATTTTCGGTCTCTCTTTTTATTGCCTGCCTTATCATAAGGGATTCGTCCGTCGGCTCTATACCCCGCGCAAGCAGATGGCCTATTGAGTTATTCATGGTCATAAGCACCGCGCCGTTAAGATCCTTCTTCGCCATGTCCCTCAGCTTGTCAACGCCTTCATACGTCCGCGTGAACTCTGCTTTATCCGCAACGTATAATATTTTATCAAGCTTTGTCATGTTCATCCGGCCGAAAACGTGGCAGCCGATGGCATTTATAACGTCCGCGTCATCTATCCCAAACTCCCTTTGCACCCTTATCGCCCCCAAGGGGCCGTGTAAAAGACCGGGCGCACGCTGCTCCTCGGCATTTGGCGTATAGCCGTATTCCTTGGCAAGCCGCAAAGCGTCCTCGTCGCCAAGCTTTGCGCAGTCGTGCAGCAGCCCTGCTATGCGCGCCTTTTTGCCGTCCGCGCCCCATATTGCCGCAAGCTCCACGGCGTAGCCCATTGTGCCTATCGAGTGGGCAAGGCGCTTTGGCTTGGTATATTCGGCAAGGCGCTTTTCATAAGAAAGAATATCCTCGCTTTGATATAAAAGCCCCGCGTATATACGCTCCATCACGCCGTAGGGAACAAGCTTTGCAATGCCTTTCGCCATGTTCACGCGGCGGCGTATCTCGGTTGACGATATATCAGGCCCACAAAAATCCGCCATGCGTATGCGCGCGCCGTAGCTTTTTATAAGCTCCTGCGCGGCTTCATGCTCGCCCGGTATATCCGGCCTGCCCACGGCTATTATGCCCGCAAGCGCAAATATGGTTTCAGGCCTGCTCCATTGGTGCAATGTTTTTAGCATGTCCGCGCCCACTATAAGATGCAGTTCGTCAACGCCGTTATACAGCCCCATCAGCGTATCCGCCATGTAGCTCACGCCGCCGCGGCGAATCTCATCATCGCACGCAATAAGCCCTTCCTCGCCCGCAAGCGCGGCACGGGTAAGCTCAAGCCGTTCTTTTGCATCCACGCCAAAAGCGATGCTTTTATGCGGCGGATCGCCCGCCACCATAAACAGCACCCTGTCAAGCGAGAAACGCCGCCTGACCTCGCGCGCAATATAAATATGTCCGTTGTGCGGGGGATTAAAGCTACCCCCCAATATACCGATTCTCATTGAATTTATTATACACTACTATTCCTTGGTAGTAAACCGCGAATAATCGCCGCGCACGATGGGAACAATCCATAAAAAAGCAACAGGGGGAATTAAACATGAGCATTGGTGAAAAAAGAACGCTGAATGCATATTACAAGCGCCGCTTTTACCGCGGGCGCACGGCCTTTGCCCGCGCTGCGGACTTTATTGCGCTAAGGGTAATATTGTTTATTGCATGCTATCTTTGGTTTTCGTTCAACGTGGAAAGCATTATCGCCGCCGCTGTGCTCACGGCAGCTGCGGTCGGGGCCATATCCGTATTTGCCGAGCTTGTAAAAAGCGTGCGGCTTGAAAAATTCATATTGCGCGAAAACGCCCGCCTTTCAAAAAAGCTGTTCAGCGAAAGCCTTGTGCTTATGCCGCGGAGCGAGTTTCTGGGCATAGTGCGCGAATACATAAAATGCCACGGCAAGGAATTTGCGGGCGAAAGCCTTGTGTATACCGCGCAGACGCTTTCCCCAGTGGATGAAGAAACGGTGCTTTGTGCCTGCCGCGCGGCAAACAGGCGCGGCTGCAAAAGCCTTTTCATATTCTCCTCCGCCTCTGTGAGCCAGCCGGCGCGTGACATCGCCGCGCGTTACGATGGGCTGAGCGTTGCCTTTATATCGGGCGATATGCTCGCTTCCTGCGCCAAAATGCCCGACGATAACGCCGTAAGACAATATATATTGAAGCAGGCGGAGCAGAAAAAGCAAATAAAAAAGCAGAGCGTGTCCACGGCCATAGGCCGCGGAAGATGCGCGCGGTATCTGCTTGTCGCCGCGGCGCTTTTCGCACTCAGCTTTTTTGTAAGCTATACGCTTTATTACAGGATGCTTGCCGGCGCCTGCGTAAGCCTTGCCGCACTCAGCTTTTATGCGGCGCATTCGCCTTCCGCCGCGCCGAAGGATGCTTAACGCTGCGGCGCTCGAGCTTTATATCAAACATAGCGTTCAAGGGAATATAGTCAATATCGCCGTTCACCGCCGCGCGCAGCACAAATTCGCCGCCGGCATATATAAGGCATATCGGCTCTATTTTTTCGCGCGGCCAAATATCCGTATCGTCAAGGCAGGCGGCGGGAACGTAGCTTAGCTGCTTTTTAGCGTCTATCGCCCGCGTTACGGTTTCTATTGCGGATCTCAGCCTGTCTTGTGCGCCGTATGTATGTTCTATCCAGGCCGGGCTTTCAAAGTTTACGCTCTGCGTTTTTGCTATGCCCTGCCTAAGTCTTTGCGCCGTTGCCTCGTCTATGAACGGCGCGCAGTCCAGCGCAAGCATTATAAGCCGCGCATCCTCCGCCGTGAACGGGCGATCGTTTGCGTAATACCCGCGCGTGGTGCTTTCTATTTTCCGGCCCATGCGGTTCAGCGCGGCAACGTCGGCATATACGCTGCGCCTGTTTGCCGCAATGCCATGCTGCGCAAGTATTGCGCAAAGCTTGTTCGCGCTCAGCGGATGCTCCTCATCCGTATATTCATCAAGCGCCTGAATAAGCGCAATAAATCTTTCCCGTGCGGCCATGCTTTACGCCCCAAGCCCGATAAAGCCGAAGCACAGCAGCGCCTGCGCCGGTATATATGTTATCATCACGGGGAAATTCGGCCGTTCAACATCGCGCACGAACATGCAGCGCGCAAGTATCGTATCCGAAGTCAAGAACAGCATTGACCCAAGCGTTATCAGCGCGGCGTAAAATTGGCCTTCGCCCGAATTTATCCGCGCCACAAAATTCACCCACGCAAAAACGTTCACCGCCGCAACTATGCTAAGATATACGGGCATGAGTATGCGGAGCTTTTTATCGTCCACATGCTTTTCAAGCCTGAAGCTCATGTATGCTACAACGGCTATATACGCCGCAATGAACACCGCCGCCGTTATAAGGTGCGATCGTGTCGTTCCCGGGGTGCGGCGGAATATGCTAAGCGCATACAGCCCATGCCCAAGCGCAAAGCTCAATGCGCCCGGTATAAAGAACCTGTCCGTCCTTTCCCATATTAGCAATATATCGCCCGCAAGGCCGCATATAAGCGCCGCCAGCACCGCACCGTCCACAGGCTTTGCCGCGCACGCATAGCAAGCGGCAAGCGAAAGGAGCAGCAGCGGCTTTGTAAGCTTTCTTGGCGTATGCATGCCAAAATAGCAGAAGAACAGATGCGCTATGCTCAGCAGCGTAAAATATATTATAAATCCGGTCATATCCCGTCCCCCTTGCGGCGCAGTATTTACGTTTTCTTTATACGCCTTATAATACAACACACTCGCTTGCCCCGTAAAGCGATATTGGCAGCACTTCAATGCGTCATAAGCAAAGTGAATGTAAAAAAACGTTTTTTATGGTTTTCATATCACTTTTTATGATATACTATTATGCGAAAAGATAAAAGATAAACAAAGGAGGAGATATTTCATGCAGTATTCGCGTGAGGTTGAAGAGATGTTTTGCGTGGCAAAGGGCGCAAAGCACGACCCCGCACCCATTCCCGAGGAGGGCAAATGGGTTAAAGCAAAGGAAATTACGGACATATTCGGCCTGACCCACGGCGTGGGCTGGTGCGCGCCGCAGCAGGGCGCATGCAAGCTGACGCTGAACATAAAGGGCGGCATAATCGAAGAAGCGCTGGTGGAGACGATAGGCTGCTCCGGCATGACGCATTCCGCTGCAATGGCGGCGGAGATACTGCCCGGCAAGACCATATTGGAAGCGCTCAATTCCGACCTTGTGTGCGACGCCATAAACACCGCCATGCGGGAGCTGTTCTTGCAGATTGTTTACGGCCGCAGCCAGAGCGCGTTTTCAGACGACGGCCTGCCCGTGGGCGCCGGGCTTGAGGACCTTGGCAAGGGCCTGAGGAGCCAGATAGGCACCATGTTCGGCACAAGGAAGAAAGGCCCCAGGTACCTTGAAATGGCCGAAGGCTATGTGCTTGAGATAGGCCTGGACAAGAACAACGAAATAATAGGCTACAAATTCGTAAACCTTGGCAAGATGATGGACGCCATAAAGAAGGGCGTGGAGCCGAACGAGGCTTTCCGTTCCAACATAAACACCTATGGCCGCTTTGCCGAGGCGGTAACCGTTATAGACCCGCGCAAGCAGTAATATAAGGAGGCGTAAAGATGGTCACTTTTGAAGGATACGAAAGAAGAATAGATACCCTGCGCCCCGTGCTTGCAAAGTATGGGTTCGATGGCTTTGAAGCATGCGAAGCCTTCACCAAGGAGCATGGCGTGGACGTGCGCGGCATAGTGCAGGGCATTCAGCCCATCGCCTTTGAAAACGCGGTTTGGGCATATACCCTCGGCGCGGCGATAGCGCTGAAGAAGGGCGTTAAGAGCGCGGCTGAAGCGGCCGAATGCATAGGCGAAGGCTTGCAGGCGTTCTGCATACCCGGCTCCGTTGCCGATCAGCGCAAGGTGGGCCTCGGTCACGGAAATCTTGGCGCGATGCTGCTTTCCGAATCCACGCATTGTTTCGCCTTCCTTGCCGGACACGAAAGCTTTGCCGCGGCAGAGGGCGCGATCGGCATAGCCCGCACGGCGAACAAGGTGCGCAGGGAGCCGCTCAAGGTAATCCTCAACGGCCTTGGCAAGGACGCGGCGTATATAATCAGCCGCATAAACGGCTTCACCCACGTTGAAACCGAATACAACCAGTACACGGGCGAGCTTACCATAGTAAAGACCACCGCCTTCAGCGACGGCGACCGCGCGAAGGTACTCTGCTACGGTGCGGACGACGTGAACGAGGGCGTTGCCATTATGCGCCACGAGAACGTGGACGTATCCATAACCGGCAACTCCACCAACCCCACCCGTTTCCAGCACCCCGTTGCGGGAACATACAAAAAGTGGTGCGTTGAAAACGGCAAAAAGTATTTCTCCGTTGCCTCCGGCGGCGGCACGGGCCGCACGCTGCATCCGGACAACATGGCGGCAGGCCCCGCCAGCTACGGCATGACGGACACGATGGGCCGCATGCATTCCGATGCGCAGTTCGCAGGCTCCTCCTCCGTGCCCGCGCACGTAGAAATGATGGGCCTTATCGGCATGGGCAACAACCCCATGGTCGGCGCAACCGTTGCCGTGGCGGTGGCGGTGGCGCAGGCCAAGTAATTTAGGGATTTTTATAGAGCATCGCTTCTTAAATCCTTAGTTTTAGTCCAACAATCAATTAAGCACGTCATTTGCACCAAAACGCTGATGATGTGCTTAATCTTTTTTGTTAGCAGCAAGTTAGCTTTCGGCAGCCCGCTTACCCCTACTCCGCCCCATTTACCATCTCGGCGATATCGTTAAAGCTGTCGCCGGTAACATGCTCGGCGACGGCGAAGCAGACGTTCAGGCCGTTGAAGCCGTTGGTGTGGATGAGCAGGGCGTCGCGCGTTGCAGGGTCAATGCAGACAAGGGACTTGAAGCCGCCGTTGTCGCCCCAGTGCCATATGCGCTCGTTGTAAAGCCCCCAGCCAAGGCCCCACTCCACGCCGTTGCCGGCGCAGTTCCTTACGGAGCGCACACGCGCGGCAAAGTCAGGCTCCTTCAGTATGTTCAAAAGGAACTTCGGATAATCGTCAATCGTCACATAAAGCGAAAACGCGCTGTTCGGCTCCATGCCCATGGAATGCCGCGCCGTGGTGCGCTTTGGCTCCGCGTGCCCGTTGACGTCAACCGTGCGGGCAAGGGCATTGCGCATTGCACCCGTCCAGATAAGCGCCGCCTTGTCCATGCCGAAGGGGTCGAGCAGGCGCTTCTGCATAAGGTCGTCAAGGCGCGTATCGAGCCGCTTTTCTATTATGGATTGCAGATAATAATACCCCATGCCGGAATAGCTGAAGCCGTGCTTGGGCTCAAAATAAAGCTCCATCGGCAGCTTGCCCCAGTTGGGCAGACCGCTTGCGTGGCTCATAACATCCTTTGCCGTTACGCATGCAAAGCGCGCATCCGTGCAGGGCGTCCATGCCTGCTCATATTCGCTCAGCGGCCTGTCAAGGTCTATTACGCCTTCATCCGCCAATTCAAACACCAGCCTGCCGAAAAACGGCTTTGTGAGCGATGCGGCCTCAAAATAAGTTTCGTTCGATACGGGTATGCCGCGCTCCGTGTCCGCAATGCCAAGGCATTGGCTCATCACAAGCTCGCCGTTTTTTATGAACGCCATCGCAAGCCCGGGCACATGCTCGCGCTGCATATTCTCCTGTGCGATGGCTGCCGCGCTTGCAATTTCAGTCAAATAGATATTCATAACTTTACCTCTCGTAAACTATTTCCCCGCCCACTATCGTCATAACTGGCAGTATATCGCGTATCTTCATCGGGTCGCAGGTGAAAATATCCTTATCAAGCATCACCATGTCCGCCATGAAGCCGGGCTTTATGCGCCCCTTTTCGTTTTCCATAAACTGGGCGTATGCGCTGCCCGCGGTATATGCATCGATGGCCGTATAAACGTCCACGCACTCCTTGGGGAAGAAGCCGCCCTCGGGCCAGCCGTTTTTATCCTTTCGGGTAACGGCGGAGTATATGTTGGGGAAGGGGTTGCAGTCCTCAACGGGGCAATCCGTGCCGTAGGACACCTTGGCATTGAGCCGCGCCATGGTGCCGAACGCATATGACGTGGAGGAAAGCTCCTCTCCGCAGCGGGAGATAACGGCATGCATATCGTAATCAAGGAATATGGGCTGATACAGCGCAAGTATATCGTCCTTCACAATGCGCTCAAGCAGCGGCATATCGGTTATCTGGCAATGCACAAGGCCGTGGCGCAGCGGGTTTTTGCCGCCGTGCAGCACGGATTCATAGCACCGCACGGTGTCCTCTATGGCCTTGTCGCCAATAACGTGGGTAACAACCTGTATGCCCGCTTCGTCCGCCATGCGGCACATTTCAAGCATCTCCTCATCGTGCGTAGCCTCCACGCCGTAGTTGCCGGGATCGTCCAGATATTCATGGCGCATAGTGGCTGTCCTTCCGCCGAGGGAACCATCGCGGAACAGCTTCAGCGGCCCGAGCGTAAGCCACGGGTGCGAATAATCGCCGCGGGCAAATTCGCCCTCTATAAACGCCCCAAATTCCGCAGGAGTATGGTAACACACCTGATGATGATACCTAAGCTTTGCCCTGCCGCCTTCAAACACGCGCCTGACAAGCGGGAAAACTATTTCCGGCGCGGCGGAGGTGCCTGCATCGTTGGACTGCACGCTGGTAAGGCCGTGCGCGGCGGCGTAGTTCATTGCGTCTATAAACATGGCCTCGAGCTGCGCTTCGCTGTATTCGGGAATTACGGAAAGTATTTCGCCGCAGGCGTTTTCGGTAAATACGCCGCTTGGGTAGCCGTCCGCCTCCAGCTCAAACGTGCCGCCGGGGAACTGCGCGGAGCCGGGCTTTAGCCCAAGCAGCTCTATCGCCCTTGTGTTTGCGGTAACTACATGGCCGCATATGCGCTCAAGCACGATTGGTATTTCGGTTGAAATCTTGTCCAGATCGTGCCGCGTGGGTATGCGCTTCTCCCCTTCAAACATATCCTGGTTCCAGCCCACGCCGTGTATCGCTTCGCGGCAGCGCTCGGGATGCTCCCGCATGAACGCCCTTGCGCGCGCTATCATTTCGTCTATTGATTTTACGCCGTTTATATCCACCTGATAAAGCCCCGCGCCCATCATAAGCAGGTGCATATGGCTGTCGTTAAGGCCGGGTATTACCGTGCGGCCTTCGCAGTCTATTATCCTTGCATCCTTGCCCGCATGGGCGAGTATCTCTTCATCCGTGCCAACGGCGGTTATAATGCCGTTTTCCATAGCCGCCGCGCTTTGGAACACGCCGCGCTCAACATATATTTTTCCGTTAATAAGTACCGTTTTCATTTTGCCCATATCCTTTCTTTATCTTTCGTATACGCATTTTCCGTTAACAAATGTGCGCAGCACCTTCGCTTCAAGTATCTCCATATCGGTGCAGCTCACAAGGTCTTTATCCAGCACTATAAAGTCCGCATACATGCCTTCCTTTATTTTGCCCTTTATGTTTTCCTCGCCCGTGCAGTACGCGCCCTGCGCGCTGTAGCAATACAGTGCCGTTTCCCTATCCAGTATCTGCTGCGGCAGGAATGGGCCGCTGCCATTAAGATCGCGGCTTGTAACGGCGCAGTATATGCCCGGCAGCGGGCGGAACGACTCCACGGGGCAATCCGTGCCGAAGGGCGCATGCACGCCAAGGCGTATGTAATCCGCCCATGCATAGGACGTGCTGCCAAGCTCCTTTCCCACGCGGTCGTAAACAATATGCATATCGTAATTTATGAACACGGGCTGAATGTATGCAATAACGTCCAGCTCCTTAAACCGCTCCACCTGCGCCTTATCCGTTATTTGGCAATGCACTATGCCGTGGCGCGGATGAAGATGCGGCATTTCCCGCCGCGCATTCTCTATTGCGTTAAGGCACATTTCAACCGCCCCGTCGCCAATGGCGTGTATTATGGCTGGCATATTATGGCTGTGCGCGCGCAAAACGAGCGAGTTTAGCTCCTCCTGCTCATATATTGCAATGCCGCGGGTGGTGGGGTCGTCCGCATAGGGCTTGCGCATGTATGCCGTGCGCGCGCCGAGCGAACCGTCGCTCAATAGCTTTACGCAGTTTATTTTGAACGTGCGGTTGCCGAAGCTGTTGTCAAAGCCATGCTTATTGAAAAATTCGTCCATGTCCGCATGGGTGGGCAGCAGCGCCTGCTCCGCCATTCTCAGCTTAAAGCGGCCTTTCTCCGCCGCCGTGCGCAGCAACGCCATCATTTCGTATGCGTGGCCTTCGGGGCAATATTTGAAATCGTCGGACTGTATGCTGGTTATGCCGCATTCAAACAGATCCTTCTGGCAGTCTATCATCATTTCAAGAAGCTGTTCACAGCCGGGCATGGGCAGGCGCGCCTTAATGTCGTCAAACACGCCCTCCTTTATTACGCCGTTGGGCGTGCCGTCGGGATAGGTTTCGGCATATACGCCGTATTGCCCCACGGTATCCTTATTTATGTTCATCAGCTCCATGGCCTTTGAGTTCATAACGCCTATGTGGAAGCAGGCGCGCATTATAAGTATGGGATACTCCGTCGTTATCGCGTCCAGCTCCTTTGCCGTGGGGAAGCGCTGCTCATCGGTAAAATAATCGTGGTTCCAGCCTTCGCCGGTGAGCCACAGGCCAAGCGAGGGGTCGTAATCCTGCTCAAAGGCGCGCTGCATGCGCGAAAGCACCTCCTTGAGCGATGTGCAGCCATACAGGTCAACGGCGGTCTTTTTGGCGCGGACATAGTGCAGATAGTGCATATGGCTGTCGTTAAAGCCGCTCATTACGAATTTACCACCGCAGTCTATCGTTTCAAGCTCCTTCTGCGGGTGCGCGTTAAGATATGCCTCCGTCTCCTTTTCGCTGCCTACGCAGGCGAAGAAGCCGCCTATCACAACAGCGGCCCGGGCATGCGGACGAGCCTTATCCATTGTGGCAATGTTTGCGTTCTTTATCCAAAGGGTCATTCAGGGTAAACCTCCCGTTTGCGTATTTATGCCTCTGCCTGTATATTATAGTAAATCACCCGCCCAAAGCGCAACGGCAAAAATGTTTATATATGCCTTTTGAACAAGCTGTATTGACAAGGCGGGCTTTTTCCAATAAAATGTGACGTGGACTATGATGCGGAACAGTAATCGTTTCCCGCGGGCAAAGAGAGCCCCCGTTTTGCTGAAAGGGGGAGCCGCGGTGCGGTGAAGCTCGCCGCGGAGTCTTGCCGCGGCAATGCGCGGCGCGTTCCTCGCGTTACAGGGGGCTAAAGCGGGCGGTTTATGCCGCCAAGCGGAGTGGTACCGCGGAAAAATGTTCCGTCTCTTGCAATATAAGAGGCGGCTTTATTTTTTATACAAAGCATGAAAGGATAAAAACCGATGTCAGAGCGCTACGAACACGACCCGATAGAGCTGAAATGGCAAAAGCGCTGGGAAGAGGCGCATTGCAACGAGGCCAAGACGGATTACACCAAGCCCAAGTTTTACGGGCTTATCGAATTCCCCTACCCTTCCGGGCAGGGGCTTCACGTTGGGCACCCGCGCCCGTTCACGGCAATGGACGTTATCTGCCGCAAGCGCAGGCTGGAGGGCTACAACGTGCTGTTCCCCATGGGCTATGATGCATTCGGCCTGCCCACGGAGAACTACGCCATAAAGACCGGCATTCACCCCGCCAAGGTGACGGAGACGAACATTGCCCGCTTCCGCGCGCAGCTTAAAAGGCTGGGCTATTCGTTCGATTGGTCCCGCGAAATAAGCACGGCGGACCCGGAATACTATAAATGGACGCAGTGGATATTCCTTAAGCTTTACGAGCACGGCCTTGCCTACAAGGCGGAAATACCCATAAACTTCTGCACCTCCTGCAAGGTTGGCCTTGCCAACGAGGAGGTCGTGGACGGCGTATGCGAACGCTGCGGCGGGCAGGTAATACAGATGGTGCGCAGCCAATGGATGCTCAAAATAACCGAATACGCGCAGAAGCTTATAGACGATCTGGACAAGGTGGACTACATTGAGCGCGTTAAGACGCAGCAGCGCAACTGGATAGGCCGCAGCGAAGGCGCTGAGGTGGACTTCATAATAGCAAACACGGACGATAAGCTGACCGTTTACACCACCCGCCCGGACACGCTCTTCGGCGCGACATACATGGTAATAAGCCCCGAGCATCCCTATATAGACAAATATAAGGGCAGGATAGCCAACTGGGACGCCGTAGCCAAATACCGCGAGGAGGCCGCCCACAAGAGCGACTTTGAACGCGGCGAGCTTAATAAGGAAAAAACGGGCGTTGTGCTTGAAGGCGTGAGCGCAATCAACCCCGTTACCAAGAAGGAGATACCCATTTGGGTTTCCGACTATGTATTGATGAGCTACGGCACGGGCGCAATAATGGCCGTTCCCGCGCACGACACGCGCGACTATGAATTCGCAAAGACCTTCAATCTGCCAATAGTAGAAGTAGTTGCGGGCGGAGACGTCAGCAAGGAAGCATACACCGAATGCGAACACGGGCGCATGGTGAACTCCGGCTTCCTTAACGGCATGGAGGTGGCAGAGGCCAAGAAGGCCATCGCCGATTACCTTGAAAAGGAAGGCATAGGCCACCGCAAGGTGAACTATAAGCTGCGCGACTGGGTATTCGCCCGCCAGCGTTACTGGGGCGAACCGATACCCCTTGTGAAATGCGAAAAGTGCGGCTGGGTTCCCCTTCCGGAGAGCGAACTGCCGCTGAAGCTGCCCATGCTGGACGATTTCTCCCCCACGGACGATGGCAGTTCCTGCCTTGCCCGCGCAAAGGATTGGCTGCACACCACCTGCCCGCATTGCGGCGGCCCCGCAGTGCGCGAAGCGGACACCATGCCCAACTGGGCGGGCTCCAGCTGGTACTTCCTGCGCTATACAGACCCGCATAACGACAACGCCCTTGCTTCGCCCGAGGCGCTGAAGTATTGGCTGCCCGTTGACTGGTACAACGGCGGCATGGAGCACACCACGCTGCACCTGCTCTATTCCCGCTTCTGGCACAAGTTCCTTTACGACATCGGCGTTGTGCCCACGCCCGAACCGTATATGAAGCGCACCAGCCACGGCATGGTGCTTGGCGAAAACGGCGAGAAGATGAGCAAGTCCCGCGGCAACGTTGTAAATCCGGATGATTACATCAAGGAATACGGTGCGGACGCATTCCGCATGTACATAATGTTCATGGGCGCGTTCGATCAGCCCATTCCCTGGAACACGCAGGGCACCAAGGGCTGCCGCAAGTTCCTTGAGCGCGTATGGCGTTTGCAGGACATGATAAACGACGCTCAGGGCGTGCGCGACAGCGTGAAGGCCAGCTACCACGCCACAATAAAGAAGGTGAGCGAGGACATAGAGCGCATGAAGTTCAACACGGCGATAGCCGCCATAATGAGCTTTGTGAACGATATTTACGCCACCGGCAGCATAACGCGGGATGAGCTGAGGACGCTTTTGATACTGCTGTTCCCCTTCGCGCCGCACATTGCGGAGGAAATAAACGAAGCCGCCAAGCTTGGTTCCCCCATTTACGAGGCGCACTGGCCCGAATATGACGAGAGCGCACTGGTAGCGGACAGCGTGGAAATAGGCGTGCAGATAAACGGCAAGGTTCGCGCCCGCATAATGGTTCCCGCCAACGCCGCCAAGGAGGAAATAGAGAAGCTTGCGCTTGAAAGCGCCGACGTGAAGCCCTTCACCGAAGGCAAGACCGTGCGCAAGGTGATAGTTGTAAAGAACATAGTGAACATAGTTGTGGCGTAAACGCCGCATAGGATTAGGGGGACGGATTGCCGTCCCCTTTGTTTTTTATACTGCCCCTCCCCCCTGCACACTATCGTCACTTGCGTCACTATCGTCGAAACAGGCTAATTATCTACGTTTTTTGTGTGACGCAATGTGTGACGATAAATTCTGCGTCACACGGCGAGCTGACGTGCTACCGCTAACCCAAAGCTGTCCCCATGAAATGGGGAAAGTGGCTGCGAATGCAATGAGCAGTCGAAAGGGGAATAACTCGAAGCAACCAAGTGCTGCGAGGTGTTCCCCCTCAGTCTGTTTCGCTATCGCTCACAGACAGCTCCCCCGCAAGCGGTGGCGCCTTTATGCCGCAGGCATTACATGAGGTCTGAAAGGCCGAATCATCTGTTACAGCTGTGCTGTCTTATGTACAGTAGTGACTAAGAATTAACAAAGATGGGTATAGAGAAGCAGTATATAGTGAAGGCGGTAGATACGCTGCGCTTTCACCTGAGCGTGGGAGCACGCCTTTACACTCCCTCAGTCTCGCCTTCGGCTCGCCAGCTCCCTCGACAGGGAGCCTTTTGGTGCGCTTTATAAGCTTACATATTAAGCCTGCCCTGAAAGGGGAGGTGGCGAACGTAGTGAGCCGGAGGGGTTATAAAGCAGCTTACAGCTCTTTGTTTGTTACAACCCCTCAGTCACGGCTTGCGCCGTGCCAGCTCCCCGTCCGGGGAGCCTTTCGAAGAACGGATTTCACCGCATGCGTCAGCCCGCCGTGTGACGCAGAATTTATCGTCACACCTTGCGTCACACAAAAAACGTAGATAATTAGCCTGTTTGTGACGATGTGACGCAAGTGACGATAGTGTGCAGGGGGGGTAAATTCATTTAACCGTTCTTATCATCCTTACTCCAGCAGCTCCACGCCCATGGCGCTGAGGTCTTGGTCGGTATATGTGCGGCTGGCGTGGCTGAGCGCGCGGCCGCGGCTGCGGAGCTTGGCGGCGGAATTGGCGTGCTGCTCAATATCCTGCCTTGCGGAGTCAAGGTCGCTTATGCCCTGCGCGTGCCAGCGCTCCACCGTGCGCTTTATGGCCGCCCATGGCTTGTCGCTCGCGCGGCAGCTTTCCGCGCAAAGCAGAAGCAGCTCCGGCTCAATGTTCATGCGCGTGCGCCACATGTCCGCATCGTCCTGCTGTGCGGCTGTAGGGGCGCGGTTTATGCCCGCACGGGCAAGCATCATGCGCGCAAGCTCTCGGCTGGCGTCCCGTTCGCGCCGCAGCGCCGCTATGGCCTCCGGCGTTATGGCCCCGTTTGCACGGAAGGTTGTAAGCACCGTGTCAAGGTACTTAAAGCTGGGCTGCGCCGCGCTTGTCAGCTCCCCAAGGGCAAGGGATATCACCTCGTCACTCATGCCCCATTCCTCTTTCCATTTGGTGTAAAGGGCAAGCTCGTCCTCCGTTGCGGCACGTCTCAGCTTCCAGCGGGAAAGTATCTTCTGCGCGCCCGCAATGCGCTCATCCCGCCTTGCTATGTATTCGTTCGCGCTCTCTATCGTGGAAACGTTTGCATCCGCCCAATTCTTTGCCTCCGCATTCATCTGCCAAAGCTTAACCTTGCTGCCGCGCCGCCGTGCGCAGTCGCTCACCACAAGCGCCGCCGTTTCCTCGCTGAAGCCGAATACCTCTATCCAGTCGCATATCGCGCTCAGCTCGCTCCCCGTGAACACGCGCCCCGGCACGGCCTTGCTCAGCCGCTCTATAAGCGAAGCATAGCGCCGCGTGCGCTCGGCAGGGGCAATGGATTCGGTTTTAAGGAACTCCACTATCAGCGGCTCCCCGCTTGCTATGCGCACCAAGCCCAGCCGCTGCCAATACGCAAACGCATCGCAAAGCTGAGCATCATCCATGCCCAATGCGTCCGCAATATCCGGCGCATCGCCGCGGCTTGCGGCCATCAGCCCGTATATGTATGCCTTAACCGCCCCATCGGGCGCGGTGGGCATATAGTCTATTATAAATGCGTTATCTATCGCCGTAACGCCCGCATGGGCGGACTGCGTAACAAATCGTGCCAAGCGTGGCTCCTTTCCTGCGCCTTCGGCGGCATCAAAGCCTATAAAGCTCGCTAAATTTTGCCGTAAGGTAATCCGTGTAATACGCGGGGTCAAATTCGCCGCAAAGCACGTTCCGCGTAAGCTCCGCCGTGGGCTTGAGCCTGCCGAAGCGGTACAGCCGCGCCGTGAGCCATTCAACAACGGGCTTCACGCCGCCCGCGGCGACTATTTTGCCTATGTCCATATCCTTAGAGATGTTGTGATATATCTGCGCGGAATACGCGCTGCCCACGCAGTAGGACGGGAAATACCCTATCATGCCGCCCGACCAATGGCTGTCCTGCAGCACGCCATGCGTATCGTCCGGCACGTCCACGCCAAGGTATTCCTTATAAAGCCGGTTCCACTCGGCGGGAAGCTCGTCAACGCTCAGCGTGCCCGCGATAAGCTTTTTCTCTATCTCGTAGCGCACCATTATGTGCAGCGGATAGGTAAGCTCGTCCGCCTCCGTGCGGATAAGGCTGGGCATGGACTTATTGGCCGCGCGGTAGAGCATTTCTTCGCTTATGCCCGCCATCTGCTCCGGGAAAATCTCCTTCATCTTGGGGTAAAGCAGGGCGATAAATTCGCGGCTGCGGCAAATCATGTTTTCAAACAGGCGGGATTGGCTTTCGTGCAGCGTCATTGTAGCCCCGCCGGAAAGGGGAGAACCTATAAGCTCATCCCCCATGTTCAGCTCATACAGGCAATGCCCGCCCTCGTGCGCAACGCTGAACATGTTTGAAAGCACGTCGTCCTCGTGGTAATGCGTGGTAAGGCGCACATCGTGCTTGTTGAATTCGGTTGTGAAGGGATGCTCCACCTCGCCTATAACGCAGCTGTCGCGGTCTATGCCGAGGAAATCCATAACAAAGGAGGATAGTCTGCGCTGCCCCTCTATCGGGAACGGACGATGGAGCAGGGAATCATCCGCCTGATTGCCCGCTTCGCAAACGGCGTGTATTACCGGCACAAGCTTCGCCTTTACGTTTGCAAAGAAGGGGTCAAGCATTTCAACGCTAAGACCCTCCGAGAACTCCTCCAGCAGCGCGTCGTATGTGTCCTTACCGGGGTACATATGCGCCATAAGGGACTTCTGCGCGGCTATTATCCTTTCAAGATAGGGCTTAAAAAGCGGATAATCGTTGGTCTGCTTAGCCTCGCGCCATTTAACGCTTGCTTCGCTTATCAGCCGCGAATACGCCGCGTATTCCTCAATAGGCACGTTTTCAAGCTTCTTGAGCTGCTTGAGCTCCTCCTCGACCTCTCTCCTTGTTATCTCGTCCAGGCTTTCGCTGTTGGCGTTCAGCTTTTCAAGTAGGGCGCGTACCTCGTCGTTCACCTGCAATTTGTAGCTTTCCTCGCTCAATATTGCCATAGTCTCCGCCATGTGCGGCGCGCCGTTTTTGGGCATTGCGGTTTCGCTGTCGTAGCTGAGCACGCCCATCGCGTGGCTGAGTGCGTTGCGCTTTGCCAATATGGCCTTGTATTGCTTCACGGTGTTCTGCATGGTTATATCTCCTTATTCATTATTCTTCGTTCTTTATCCTGCCCGCAATGGCATATGCTTCGTTGCGTGCAATGTCGCACAGGGCGCTTATCTGCTTCGCCGCGTCCTTAACGCTCACCCCGCGCCCAATAAGCTCCCGCGCCATGTCCTCCGCCCTTGTGGCGGCGTTTTCGCCCTGCTCCTCTGCCCCTGCAACTACCATTACGCATTCGCCCTTGGGCGGCGTATCGGCATACATATCGGCAAGCCCGCTCAGCGTGCAGCGCACCACCTGCTCGAATTTCTTTGTCAGCTCCCGCACCAGCGCGCATTGCCTGTCCCCAAGCATGGCGGCAAGCTCCTTTGCCGTTGCGGCTATGCGCAACGGGCTTTCATAGAATATCAGCGTGCCTTTGTGCGCGCCGATTTCGGCTATGGCCTCGCGCCGCTTTTTACCGTCCCGCGGCAAAAAGCCCACGAAGCAGGCGTTCCTTGTGGGCAGCCCGCTCATTACCAGCGCCGTAAGCGGCGCGCTTGCCCCGGGCAGCACGGTGTATTTAGCGCCAGCTGCAATGCATCCCGCAACCAACGCTTCCCCCGGGTCGCTTATGCCGGGCATCCCCGCGTCGCTCACAAAAGCTATCGCCTCGCCCGAAAGTACGCGCTCGGCAATCTCCTCCGCGCGCTGCCTTTCGTTATGCTCATGGCAGGCGATAAGCGGCTTTTTTATCCCAAGATGCGTCATCAGCTCCCGCGTTCTGCGCGTATCCTCGCAATATACGGCGCTCACGCCCTTCAGCGTGTCTATCGTGCGCAGCGTAATGTCCGATAGATTGCCTATCGGCGTTGCGCAAAGATACAGCATGGGTTCAAGCTGCACCGTTGTTTCAATATCGCTCATTGCTGTTCCTCCAGTATAATGCGGCTCAGCTCCGTTCCGGCGCCGCCGCCCTTTCGCCCCTCCGCCAGCGCCAGATACGGCGCCTTATCCGCGCGGGACTGCACAAGGCAAAGCCGCTTTATGGCAAAATCCGCCTGCTGCATCGCCGTACAGAGCTGCTGAATGTATTTGGCGGGATAACACACAAAAAACCGCCCGCCCTGCTTAACAACGCGCTTTGCGCACTGCGCCGCTTCGTATATATTCAGCGTGTCGTCAAACGCGCTTGTTGCGCGGCTTTGGTTGGGGCTTTTTGTGCCGCCTGAAAAATACGGCGGGTTGCACACCGCCCCGTCGAACCTGCCGAACTCCGCTTCCGTAAGCGTCCGCGCGTCGCATTGTTCAACGCTTATGTGCTCCCCAAGCTTGTTCAGCTCCACGCTCCGTTTAGCCATGCGCACGCATTCGCCGTCAATATCCGCCGCAACAAAGCTTACGCCGCATTTGGCGTATGTAAGTATCGCCAGTATGCCCGTGCCCGTGCCAATGTCCAAATACCGTTCGCCGGCATGCGCGCGCACAAAGTCAGTCAGCAGCACCGCGTCATGCCCGTATGCAAAGCGGGAATCGGAGCGCACGATAACAAGCCCATCCCGCTGAAGGTCGTCAATAATTTCCATCGCGTCAGCTTTGCCTTCTCTTTATCCGCTCGTATTCCGCCATGAATGCTGCGCTTGCCATGTCGCTTGGCATGTTCCATACGCTTGGCGCTATCGACAGGCAAACAAGCGGCGCTTCCGGCGCGCAGTTGCGCTTGAACTGCTGTGAGAAGAACCTTCTCAGGAACGTGCCGAGCGTGCGGTACACTTCCTCCTCCCCAAAGTCCAGCGTGCCGAGGGCAATGTCGTAAAGCTCCTTCGGTCCCTTGCCTTTAAGGAAATAGTATAAGAACAGATCGTGCAGTTCATAGCTGCCCACCAGCTCCTCCGTCTTTTGGCTTATCTCCCCGCCGTTTGCGGGCAGAAGCTCGGGGCTTACGGGCGTGGCCAGAATATCGCGCAGTATTGCGTCCGCATCCGCGCCGAAGTCCGCGCCCACCGCCGCCACCACGCGGCGTATTATCGTCTTTGGTACCGATGCATTCACGCCGTATTGCGCCAGGTGATCCCCGCCGAAGGTGGTCCAGCCGAGCGCAGCCTCGCTCAAATCGCCGGTACCAACGTCCAGCAGCCCTTCTTCATTGGCAATGGAAAGCAGTATCTTGGTGCGTTCGCGCGCCTGCGCGTTTTCGTAAACGGAGTTGTGGTTGGCCTCATCGTGGCCTATATTTGCAAAATGCTCGCGGCAGGCCGCCGCAACGGATATTTCCCTGTATTTGCAGCCAAGCGCTTCAACAAGGGCGCGGCTGTTGTTCTTGGTGCGGCTTGTTGTGCCGAAGCCCGGCATGGATACGCCGGTTATCATGCCGCGGCCTATTCCCATTTCGTCCGCCGCCGCGCACGCTACCAGCAGCGCAAGCGCGCTGTCCAGCCCCCCGCTTACGCCTATAACAAAGCCCTTTGCATGAATATGCTCCGCCCTGCGCACAAGCGCCGCCCTTTGCAGCGCGAAAAGCCGCCTGAGCTGCGCCTGAGCCTTATCAGGGTCGTTTGAAACGTAGCCTTCCTCCTCCGCCTCGGTAAACGGCTCAAAGGCGCTCAGCTTATCTATGCACACGTCCGCATAAACGAACGCATCGCGCGAAAGGGGCTCTGATTCGGCCAGTATTTCGCCGTTTGCGGCTATTGCGCAGTACCCATCGAACACAAACGCCGTTGTGCTTTCCCCGCGGGAGGGCAGCGCCATTGCGGCGGCCATGCCCGTGCGCGCGCTGTATGCGGCAAGGCTGCTCCTGACCGCGCCGTAGCTTTTTGCCGTGGCGTTTATTGCGCCGGAAAGCAGCATTATGTGCCCCTCCCTCGGCTCTCCCTTGGCAAATATCTGCCCCGCGAAGCCCACGCTCAGGCGCGGTATTGGCGTTAGTGTGGACAGGGACGCCGCCCCGCGCGGAACGGCAGGCGCAAAGCCGAACGGGTTCACCGCCCCGCGGGAGGCGGGTATAACGGCATATATCCTGCCGCCTCTGAGCAGCGCAATGCAGCTGCGCACGCGGCCATCAACCATATACGGCAGGCCTATGCTAACAAAAAGCCAGGTATGCTTAGTGGCCTCCGCCACGGCGCCGAGCGCTTCGCGGCAGGCGTTGAGCATGAGCGGATGCTCCATAAGGGAGCCAAGCGTTGCCCCGCAAAGGAAAAGCTCCGGCAGCACAAGATAATCCGCCTCCGCCTTCTCCGCGCGGCGTATTGCGCTTATTGCGGCGGCAGCGTTGGCCTTAGGGTCTCCCAATACTATTTCCGGCGATGCCGCGGCAAGACGCACCGGCGCATCGCTCTGCGTTGCAAGCATACATTCGCTCATGGTAATACCTCCATAATTTCGCATAAACTTATTCTATTATACACCACGCATACCGCGCAGGAAAAGCACAATATAAAAGCAGCGCCCGCATACGGGGCGCAGCATTGTGCTTTTTTGTGTTATTTGAACGTATATCTCATTTCAACGTTTTCGCTTTGGCGCACCTTAAAGCCAAGCTTTTCATAAAGCGGCCTGCCCATCGGCGTTGCGGAAAGCTCTATATACGCAGCGTCGTTTTCCCTTGCCTTCAGCTTCAGCATTTCCATAACAAGGCCCGCGTAGCCCTGCCTGCGGTATTCCGGATATGTCCAAACGCTGACTATGCTTGCAAAGCGCCCGTTTGGGCGGGAAGGGCTGGGCGGGTTTTCGTAAACGCCCAAAATGCCCGTGGATACGGCCTTACCGTCCTGCTCAACTATGGCGGCGTAGCAGTCGCGGTTAAGGTGACGCTCAAAATAGCTTTTAAGGTTCACTTTGCGCAGTTCGTATGTTTCGGGATGCGGGCCGTTGTTCGCATCCGAAAAGTCCAGCCTAAGCTGAACAAGCGTATCTATATCTTCACTTTCTGCCAGTTTTACCGAATAACTCATTATTTCCCCTTTCTTGACCTGCGGCCTGCGCTTTGGCGCATGTATCCGCCGCGCAGGCTTTTAACATCGCTCACGGTTATTACAGCATTGGGCGCAACGGAATTGATTATATCCATGGCCTCGGGCGCAAGCTTGCGGCGCAGGGTTGACATGAGCATATATCTATCGGTATCGTCCCTGCCCTGAACCTTCATCTCGCTCAGTCCGAACCCGTGCGCACGGAGCGCATCGCCTATTTTATCCGCCGTTTCCGCCTCCATAACAACGCACTGTATGGAGCATAGGCCGAAGGCAAGCCTTTCCTCAAGCCAGCTTCCCGCGTAGTTGCCCAATGAATACGCAAGCGCGTAGGCAACCATTTTCCACGGGTCGCTTTGATAATTGCTCAGCACGTTGCCCGCTATTATGAGCCAAAGCGTAATCTCTATCAGCGCAAGCAGCGCGCCTATCGCGCGTTCGCCGCGGTTTATGAGCACTATTCTAAGAGTACAGAGCGTAACCTCCAGTATTTTCCCCAGAAATATGCAAATATAAACAATAAGCGTTGTGCCTGCAAAAAACGTGCCGAGTATTTCAAATAACTTAGTCATAAACATCTCTCCTTCCGATAACAAATAATCCAAACCGTACAGGTATTATATTACCTACAATCTGCCTGATAATCAATAGCCGCAGAAAAAATATTAAAACGGGCCGGCCGCGGTGCAGCCAGCCCATTCGTTGGGGGAAGGTATATGCTCTTTATTCCTTAATGAGTATGCCGTCCGCGTCCACGGCTGCGCCCGCTATGGTGAGCTTCACTTTGCGGTAGCTGTGCAGCAGCACAAATTCGCCGCTGCCCTTTTCCATTGCCGCGCTGACGCTTATAACGCTCTTCCGGGACGCGGTAACGAACACTATTTTGGTAATGCCCTGCCTGCTGAGCGCAAACAGTCCGCCGTGCTCTATTATAAGCTGGGCTTCCTTTTCATCAGTCGTAATGGTGAGCACGCCGCCCTTCTGCACGGCCTTATAGGCAATGCTCCTGCCCTGCTTATCGGCAATGCGGTAAAGCTGTATGCGCTCATGGTGCGCCATAGGCTCGGGCTGGGGAGCGGGTTCGGGTTCGGGGATTATAAGCGTTCCCAGGGGAACCGTTATATCCTTGCCGTTCACGGTAACTACCTTGGTTATTATGTATTCGCCCGGTTCCGTGGGGAAGGCTGTGCTGCCGTTGAACATGGTATCGGACACGGTTATGCCGTCGCGCTCTGTTATAAGGTTTATGTCGCCGTTGGGCAGAACCTCCACCTGCGCGGGGATTATATCCGTACCGTTGCCGCCGTTGATATATCCGTTCAACGTGGTTTTATCCGTGCCGGAAATGCCGTTGATGGTCGCCGTGTCGCTTATGAACACATGGCCGTAATGCTCGACCCTGTTGCAGTCGCTGCCGATATAGCCTTTCATATTCTCAAGCAGCTTGCCCAGCGGGTTTTCGCGCGTAACGCTGTTCTTTTCCACTACGCCCGTGGTAAGCTTCGCGTTGCCAAGTATCATTATATTGCCGTTGAAAACATAGTCATCCGTCGCGCCGAGCGCCGCCGCAAAGGTATATAGGTTGCCGTCATATTCGCTTACGCCCGTACGCGCTGTAACTTTGGCGTTGCCGCTGATTATTATTGTTCCTTTGAAGGATGCTTCACAGCCGCTGCCTATGCCTGCGCCGTTCTTTCCGCTTACCGCAGTAACGTCTGCATTATCGGTTATGGTCACGGTACCGTTCAGATTTTCTTCATCGCCCGCGCCTATGCCCGCGCCTTTGCGTCCGCTTGCGGCAATGACCTTCGCGTTGCCGCGAATGTTTATGGTGCCGCTCATGCCGCCCCAAAGGCCGTTGCCTATACCCGCGCCGCAATCGATGCTGTCCGCATTAACGATTGCATCATCGCCTATGTTTATGGTGCCGCTCATATCGCCTTCGCCGCCGGTACCCATGCCCGCGGCACTCCCTTCGGACTTTGCGGTAACTTTGGCGTTGCCGCCTATGGTGATGGTGCCGCTCATATCGCCGCCATCATCAAGGTTCATCCATGGGCTGCGCCATGTTCTTACGCGGCCTGTGCCTATGCCCGCGCCGTATTTATTGCCGGCGGATGCGTTGACCGTGGCGTTGCCGTCTATGGTGATGGTGCCGCTCATGTTGCCGCCCTGGGCGTTCCTGTTCTCGTCCTCCGTTATTGCGCCCGCGCCTATGCCCGCGCCGCCGGAAAGCGTTCCAAATTTTTCATCCCCGGGTACTCCGCCGTCATGATAGACCGAATTATTACCGCCGGTCGTAACGGTAACGTCGCCGGTAATGTGTATATTGCCGGACATATCCTCGCCCGCGTTGCTGCCTATTTTGGCGGAGTCCTGCAATATGCCTTCCCTGCCGTTATGCTCCGCAGTGAGCGAACCCGTGCCGTCTATTGTTAAATCGCCGGAGGACACGCGCAGCGCAGCGCTGTCGCCATCGGCATTCAGCTTGTTTTCCCCTTCAACCGTAAGGTTAAGGTTGGAATCGCCGACGTCTATTGCGCTGTCCGCACCGGATGCGATGTTTATATCCTTTATCGTTATGTTCGCTTCCGCGTCCCCTTCCGTGGAAACGGTTATGGTATTGTCCGTCGCTTTCTCGCTGTCCCGCTGGGTGATAACAGTGTCGCTATCCGCAACGGCGCTGTTATTGCCCTGCTTAACGGATTGGCCGTTTTCGTTTGCAATAACGGTTATGTCGCCATCCTCAAGATACCATGTGGCCGCAAGCGCCGTAGGCATAAGGCACACGGCAAGCATAAGCGCCACAATGGAGATAATTGTTCGTTTCAGCTTCATTGGTCGGTGTTCCTCCTTTTATTGGACATAGTGATAGGAATATCAATACTTTATTATAACCGATAGTTAACGCAATAGCAACATAATTTGTAATATATTCAATTTAACTTATTTTAGTATACAAAAACAATTCTACAAACAAATGCAGAACGGAGTGCGCACCAATTCTACGGCGCATGGATTGCGCAACAGCGCGTTGCTTTACCGCGGGCGGCTTTAATGATATAGTAATGCCGTATGGAGGCGATAAACATGGAAACAGGTAATATTTTATATGAACTGAGGACGAAAAACGGACTTTCTCAGGATGAGTTGGCGCAGAAGCTATTCGTAACGCGGCAGGCCGTGTCCCGCTGGGAGAATGGCGAAACCGTGCCCAATACGGAAACGCTGAAGCTGCTTTCGCGGTTTTTTGACGTGTCCATAAACACGCTGCTCGGCTCCCCGCAGAAGCTTGTTTGCCAATGCTGCGGCATGCCGCTTGAGGATTCGCTAATGAGCCGCGAGATTGACGGGGACATAAACGAAAAATACTGCAAATGGTGCTATAATGACGGCAAGTTCAAATATCTTGACATGAACACGCTCATAGATTTCTGCGTGAACCACATGGCAAGCGAAGAATGGCCCGAGGAGCGCGTGCGCCAATACATGGGCGAAATGCTGCCCAAGCTTGAATACTGGAAGGCGAAAGCGGAATAAAAAACAAGTCTCCGGACGGACAACCGAACGGAGACTTTTGCTTTATATCGGAATAAATTATTTGCCCAGCTCGCTGGTGCAATGCGGGCAGCGGGTGGCGTCGATGGCGATTTCGCTTTTGCAGAAGGGGCAAACCTTGGTCGTGGGCGCGGCCGGGGGTTCCGCAACGGGCTTTTTGCCGATGCCCTTGAGCATATTCATGGCCTTGACCACGAAGAAAAGCACAAGTGCAACAATGAGGAAATTGATTATAGCCATTATGAACGCGCCGTACTGAACCTCCACCTCGCCTATTTTCAGCACAAGGTCGGAAAAGTCCACCTTAACAAGCAGGCCAATCAGCGGGGAGATGATGTTGTTCACAAGGGAATTTACAATGCTTGTGAACGCCGCGCCGACCATCATGCCGACTGCTAAGTCCATCGCGTTGCCCTTTATGGCAAACGCCTTGAATTCTTCAAAAAACTTCTTCATGCTTTGATACCGTTCCTTTTATAAATTGATTATTAAAATACCCTTTTGCCGTAAAGGAAGTTACGGTCGCTCCAGCCGCCCCAGCTTGTTATGCATACGCAGCCTTCGCTTGCGGATGCGTGTATAAGCTTGCCGCCGCCAAGCCATATGGCAACGTGGGTTATGCGCGTGTCCGACCCTTCGGATTTATAGAATATCAAATCGCCCGGCTGCAAATTCTCCTTGCCGTAAACCGTGGGCCAGGAATCAATCTGCCCCATGCCGGCGGAGTTATAATAGCGCGTCATCTTGCCAAGGGGCTTTAAGCAGTAATACACAAAGCCGGAGCAATCGAACTTATCCGGCCCTTTGCCGCCGAGTACGTAGCGCACGCCTATCTGCTGCTTTGCAAGGGCTATGAAGTCCGATACTCCGCCGCCGTAATTTGGCGCGGGTGTGGAGGGCGCGGACGTGGGCGCGGAAGTTGGGGCGCTGCTATCCGGTACGGTGGCGCTGCTTGTGGCGTCCGGCGCGGTAGTCTTGCCGGGCTTGGGCGTTTTTGTCGGCTTAGGCGTTTTGGTGGGCTTAGGCGTTGGTGTAGGCGTGGGCGTGGGCGTTGGGTCAATGAGCGGCTTCGCCTTGGGGGAATACAGCAGCTCCAGCGTAAAATAATCCGCCTCGCCGGTTATTTCAAGCTTGTTCTTTTTCTGGAATGCGGCTGTTGCGCGGCCGGTAGCCGTGCCGAAATAGCCGTTCAGCTTGTCCTCGTAATAGCCAAGCTCCTTCAGCTCGTGCTGGAGGGTAAGCACATCCTCTCCCGAGCAGCCCTGATTGATTATGTAGCTTTGCGCGGCGGAGCTGAAAAGTATCTGCTGCGTCTGCTCGTCCGCGTCGCCCGTCTCCTTCAAATGGTGCGCCCGCTGGAAGCTCATGACCGCATCCCGCGTAACAGGACCGTAGTAATCCGTTGTTTCATCGCTGCCCATGTAATATAGATCCATAAGCCGCTGCTGCAATGCGCGCACGGCTTCGTCCCGCTGCTCAAACACAAGCGGAGCGTACCGCGGCATATCCTCGGGCGCGTCGGTAGGGGCCGTAAAGCCCTCCGTACTTTCGGTCGGGAGCGGCTCCGCCGTCATCACAGGCTCGGGCGTAGCTATCTGAATATCGCCCACCTGCGCGGAGGGCTGCGCCTGCTTACTCGACGCCGTGACCTCTATGCTTTCCGCCCGTGCTTCGTATGCGCCAAGGGCAAGAGGGATGATCATGAACGCTGTCAGGAACGTGCCGCCCACCGTTAACAGGGGCAGCCTGACCCGCTTGAAGAACAATTTTATGCGCGCGCTTCTTTCGCGCCGTTTCTGCCATTTCTTTTCCATAGCTAAATTATAGCCTTTATGGCACTATTTGTCGAGAAGGATATGGTTTGTTAACAAATTTGTCCCCTCTCCCGTTGCTATGACGGTGAAAAACGCTTATACTTATAATATATGCACTTACGGAGGTATTGCCCATGCAGCACGAGATAGTAAAAAGCGCAGCGTTGCTGGATAAGAACGGAAACATTGCAGAGCCGGGCTGGGCGCGCTCGCTCATAAGCCGGTATTCCCGCGCGGATATAAAGGCGCATCCCATCCGCATAAAGGAATGGGACTACTATCTTATTTCAAACGACCGCTTCGCGCTGGCGCTGACCATTGCGGACAACGGCTACATGGGGCTGATATCCGCAAGCGTGCTGGATTTTGAAAAGCCGTGGGAGCAGACCACGTCCGTAATGACGGCGTTCCCCATGGGCAAATACAATCTGCCCGAAACCTCCGCCGCGGGCGTTACAAGCTATACCGACAGCCGCGTTAATATGCGCTTTGAAGCAGCGAACGGCGTGCGGCACATAAGCTGCGTATTCCATAAATTCTTGCGGGATGAAACGCTTGAAGCGGAGCTGACGCTGACTGATGAGCCGCGGCACAGCATGGTGATAGCCACCCCGTTTGAAAAGCCGAAGGCGTTTTATTATAACCAGAAAATAAACTGCATGCGCTCAGACGGTTTCATGCGCCTTGGCGGGAAAACATATGATTTCAGCAAAGAGGACAGCTTTGCAACGCTGGACTGGGGCCGCGGCGTTTGGACATATGACAACACATGGTACTGGGGCAACGGCAACGGAACGGTGAACGGGCACCGCGTTGGGTTCAACATAGGCTATGGCTTCGGCGACACTTCCGCCGCAAGCGAGAACATGATAATATACGACGGCACGGCGCACAAGCTTTCCAAGGTCAGCTTCAATATACCTGCGGACAGCTACATCAAGCCCTGGACATTCACAAGCGACGACGGGCGCTTTGAAATGGACTTCGTGCCCGTGATAGACCGCGCGGCGCGCACCAATGCGCTTATAATCGAAAGCGATCAGCATCAGGTATTCGGCCGCTTCACGGGCAAAATGGTGCTGGACGGCGGGGACGTAATAGAGCTTAAGGACTTTATGGGCTTTGCGGAAAAGGTCCATAACCGCTATTGATATGCCGCGGGAAAGCACGGCCTGCTTCACGGGACACAGGCCGGAAAAGCTGCCGTGGGGATATAACGAAGCAGACATGCGTTGTTTCGTGCTGAAGGCGGAGCTTAGCAAAATGATACTTCAGGCATACGGCTGCGGATACACGCACTTTATCGCCGGCGGGGCGCTGGGCGCGGATATGTACGCAGCGGAGGCGGTGCTGGAATTAAAGCGAACTCATACGGACATAACGCTTGAGCTTGCGCTGCCATTCCCAACGTTCAACATGAACCTTAGGGGGGAGCTTAGGGAGCGGTTCGATACGATAGTGCTGCGCGCGGACAAGGCAACCGTGTGCGCGGAAAGCTACACGCCGTATTCATACATGCGCCGCAACGCATACATGGTTGATTCAAGCGGGCTTTTGATTGCCATATACGACCACCGTCCGGGCGGAACGAAGAACACCGTTGAATACGCCCGCAAAAAAGGGCGCGGCATTTGGCTGCTGCACCCATAACATTAAAGCACAGGAGAAGAAAAGGCATTATGCCAATAATATCGGCACACGACTTAAAAAAGGAATTTGTGGAAAGGCTGCTTTTTGACGGCGTTTCCTTTGAAATAGGCGAAAAGGACAGGGTTGGCTTAGTCGGCGTGAACGGCTGCGGCAAAACCACGCTGTTCCGCATACTGCTTGGGGAGGAAGGTTACGACGCGGGCGAGCTTTTCCGCGCGAAAAACGCCCGCATAATGAGCATGACCCAGACCATTGCGGACACCAACCAAACCGTATACGGCGCAACGCTTGAAGCCTTCCGGCCGCTTATGGACGCAGAGGAGGAGCTGAAGCGGGTTGATGCGGAACTTGCCAGTGCCGAAGGAGAGCGGCTGAATACGCTTATAAAGCGCCAGCATGCGCTGAGGGAAGAATATGAGTTCAACGGCGGCATGACATACCGAAGCCGCACCCGCTCCGCGCTAATGGGCCTTGGGTTCACGGAGGAGGAGCTGACAAAGCGCCTTGGGGACATGAGCGGCGGGCAGCGCAACAAGGCGCAGCTTGCAAAGGTGCTTTTAAGCGGGGCGCAATTACTGCTGCTGGACGAACCCACAAACCATCTGGACATGGACTCGATAGCATGGCTTGAGGACTTTCTTAAAGCTTATCAGGGCGCGTTCATAGTAATATCGCACGACAGATATTTTCTGGACGCGGTTACGCGCCGCACAATGGAAATAAAGAACACCCGCTTTTTTGTAAGCGAGGGCAACTACACCCGCCACCGCGAGCTGATGGCGGACGAGCAGGAGATGCTGCGCCGCCGCTACGTAAATACGCAGAAGGAGATACGCCGCATAGAGGGCATAGTGGAGCAGCAGCGCCGCTGGGGGCAGGAGCACAATTTTATAACCGCCGCCAGCAAGCAGAAGCAGGCCGATAAGCTGCGCGCAACGCTTGTTGCGCCGGAACGGAATACGGACAGCATACATTTCCGCTTCCATGCTGATGCGGTAAGCGGCAACGACGTGGTTGTTGCAAAGGGCTTAGCGAAGCGGTTTGACAAAAGCGTTTTTTGCAATGCGGATTTGCTTATCAAAAAGGGCGAACGTGTATTCCTGCTTGGGCCGAACGGCTGCGGCAAAACAACGCTGCTGAAAATACTTATGGGCAAGCTTAAGCCGGATGCGGGCTCATATTACCTTGGCGCGAACGTACACCCGGGGTATTACGAGCAGAACGCCGCGGGGCTTAGCGGAGAGGTTACGGCGATAGAGGAAATACGCAACAGCTATCCCCGCATGAGCGATACGGAGATACGCTGTGCGCTGGCGGCGTTCCTGTTCCGCGGGGACGATGTGTTCAAGCCGCTTGAAAAGCTTTCGGGCGGTGAGGTGGCGCGGGTGAAGCTGTTAAAACTGATGCTGAGCGGATCCAACCTTTTGCTGCTTGACGAACCAACGAACCATCTGGACATAGATTCGCGGGAGGCGCTTGAAGACGCGCTTGAAGAATACGAAGGCACCATGCTCATCGTTACGCACGACCGTTATCTTGTTGAGCGGCTTGCGGACAGGGTGCTGAGCATGACGGAAAGCGGCATAGAAAGCTACATTGGCGGCTACGCGGACTACATTGCCGCCAAGCAGGAGCGCGAAGCGAAGGCGGCCGCCGAAAAGCCCGCGCAGCGTTCACAGGCGGGCGAAGATTACCGCGCCAAGCGCGAACGCCAAAGCGCCATAAACCGCGCAAGCGGGGAATTAAGGCGCGCGGAGGACAGGGTGAACGCGGCGGAAGAGGAACTGAGCAGGCTTGAAGAAAAGCTGGCAAGTCCCGACGTTGCCACCAATTACGTTAAGGCGGCGGAACTCAGCCGCACCATAGACGAAAAGAAGGCGCAGCTCGACAAGCTCTATTCCCAATGGGAACAGGCGCAGGAGGCGCTGGATGGGCTGGAAAACGGGTAATCAGCTTATGAAAGCGTACACTTTCTCCATCTGCGGATTGTCCGCGGGAGAATAGCCGCGGCGCTTGGCGGCTTTTAGCTTCACCCCTTTCGGCACTCCGTACCACTTTCCCCGCTTGCGGGGACAGCTTTTGGGGCGGAGTTCTGCAACGCCAAAAGGCTCCCCGGACGGGGAGCTGTCAGCGAAGCTGACTGAGGGGTTGACGTAAATAAGTGCAGTTCCGTTACAACCCCTCCGGCTTTTGCTTCGCAAAACCCACCTCCCCTTTCAGGGCAGGCTCAATATGGGAGTTTGTGCAGCGCTCAAAAGGCTTCCTCATTGAGGGAGTCAATACTCACCAATAAAGGACCACAACCAAAGGAGCGGCATATGCTAAGTTACATCAAATTAAGGATGGCATGATGGGCGCGGGGCTATCGGTAAACGGTCTTGCGCCGCAAGGATGGCAAAACATACTTTATTCGATAGGAGTATCATCATGAACATTCAGGATAACATACTTAAACAATATCTGAAAAACGTCTATTTCGTATGCGGCACGGCATGCGGCGGCAAAAGCACGCTCAGCCGCGCGCTGGTCGAAAAACACGGCTTTTTGCTCTATGATGCCGACGCGCGCTTTGATGAGCATATAGCGCTGTCCGCCCCCGTTGCTCAGCCGTCTATGAACAGGCGCTTTGCATCGGCGGACGAGTTCTTCGGCAGGAGCGAGGAAGAATATCTAAGCTGGCTTGAGGGCAACAACCGCGAACAGCTCGGCTTTATTCTGCTTGACCTTATCCGCCTGAGCAAAAAGCGCAAAGTGGTGTGCGACGCCCATTTCACGCCGGAGCAAATTAAAGCGCTTACCGAACCGGAACGGGTGCTGTTCCTTATAAAGGAGCCTAAAAACCTGATAGACGATTACTGCGGCAGGCCGGATCACGAGGGCTTCACGCGCTTCATAAGCAGCGCATCCGATCCCACTGCGGCAAAGCGGCGCTGCAACGCCGTGCTTGAGCGGCTCAATTGCGCGGTATACGACAGTATAAAGCGCAGCGGCTGTTTTTACATTGAACGCGATGCGTCAAGCACCGTTGAACGCACGCTGAAAACGGCGGAAGAATACTTTGGCTTAACATAAAACCAAAAGGCGCCCCGGCCGGGGAGCTGGCTGTGAGCGATAGCGAACAGACTGAGGGGGAATATCTCACGACACTTGGCATCTTTGAGCAGTTCCCCTTTCGTCACGGCTGCGCCGCGACACTTTCCCCGTAAACGGGGACAGCTTTTATTCTATAATAACACTTTATCTGATTTTTGATTATCTTCTTGTAAGTTCTCATTTGCCGATAAAGCCTTATTTTACAGGCTTTGTCGGCATTTTGAGTTGCGGGGGATACTCACATATACCCTCAAAAGTTTTTGTGTTTTTGCTTTGAGAGGTAGTAAAAGAGTAGTAAACCGTTCCCTTGCCACTATGCCGCAAGCCGTTCCATTTCGGCCTTTGCGGACGCGAAAGTAGCGTGTGCGTAATAGTTCAGCGTCATTGTGATATTGGAATGTCCCATGATGTATTGCAAGGCTTTGGGGTTCATTCCGGCGTTTGCCAAGTTGGTACAGAACGTATGACGCAACGTGTGGGGCGTTACCTTTTCCAACTTTTCGTTGTGCTGCTTGTTGTACTTTTTCAAAAGCCCCCGAAGCATACTACTGTAATCTACCGCCACTTTCGGCTGCCCGTTCTTTTTCAGAAACAGGAAGCCGCCATAGCCGCCAATCACAACAGGCGTTGCCGCCTTGCGCCGTTTCTGTACCCGTCCAAACGCTTCATATACGCTTGCGTTCATCGGGATTTGCCTAATGCCGCTTTTCGTCTTTGGCGTTTCGATGTAGTAGCCCGTTTCCGTATTCCTCAAAAGCTGATGGTCGATAAGGATTGTCCTGCCCTCAAAATCCAAATTGCTGTCCGTCAAGCCGCACAGTTCAGAAATGCGAAGCCCCGTCCCCAATAAAATCACAAGTTCATCATAATACTTTTGATAGGTGGGGTCGTCCTGCACAAAGGACAATAAACTTGCTTCCTGCTCCGGGGTCAAAGGGGTTTTCGGCTCGGTGTCGTCCTCAATGACGGTATTAAGCTGAAAGTCAAAAGGATTTTTCCGTATGCAATCGTCCTGTACTGCCGTATAGAACGCTGCTTTTAGAGAACGCTTGTCGTTGCTGATGGTCTTATAAGCAATCCCTTTTTCTTTCATTCTCAACGCCCATTCTTTCGCGTCGGACAGCTTAACGCTGTCAATGCTCATTCCTCCAAGCCTATCATCCTGCAATAGCTTCATCAAGCGGTTGCGGCTTATTACGGTGTTTGGCCGGACATTCCCCCGGTGGCGTATCTGCTTTGCGTAAAGCTGACAGACAGTCATTTTCTTTCCTATCGTGTCTATACCGTCGTCAAGGTCTTTTTGGATTTCCTTTTCCTTTTCTCGAAGCGATATATCATCACGTTTTCCGGCCGGGGTCTTATCGGTAGGCACTAACTTCCACGCATAGACAAATTGCACTTTCCCCATAGGGTCGGTGTACTTGTAAGCATACCTCCCGTCTTTTCTCTGGCTCTCTCCGGATTGCAAAATACGGTTTTTGCTATCCCGTCTTTTCTCTGACATTGTGTCATGCTCCTTTCCATGACGGAAAGAACCTTGATATGCCTGTACCTATTGTACCACATTCAAGGCTCGATTGCACTATATAACTTCCAATGTGTCGATGATTTTTTCAAACTGCTTGCGCTTGATTTGAATACGGTTGCCGTTCATAATCACCCAACCTGTACCCGTATTTTCTTCTGCCAACTTCCGCAACTTGTTTTCGCCAATGCGGAAGTATTTAGACGCTTCCTCAATCGTCAGCGTGTATTTTTCCCAAATGGGAACGTCAGTAATATTCATCATAAATCCCCCTTTCGATGGGATAGAAAAAGTTAGTTGAACAAATAAAAACTATGCAAAGCGGGCGGTTGTCAGCACAACGCCACGGGAGTTTCACCCCTGCCCGTTAAGGCAGCCCTACCCAATGCCTGCGACGCTTTTAACGCTCGGACTATGGCTATAAGGGAGTATCAATGTCCCGCCTGTACGTCGTCGCCCGCAAGCCGCTACGCTTGCTTTGCGGCGTTGGTAGTTCTCGCTCGTTCCCCGTTGGGGGAAGTCATGGCGTACCCGCCGTATGGCTCGGTACAGTCGGAATGTACCCGCTTGCACTTTATACTGCGCCGCCGTTATCTTGCGCCGCTTTCTTTGACAAGGTACGATAGATACCGGGCTATGAGAGGACGC
Organism: Christensenellaceae bacterium Phil1; assembly: GCA_001940855.1. Classification (GTDB taxonomy): domain Bacteria; phylum Bacillota; class Clostridia; order Christensenellales; family CAG-138; genus Phil1. The sequence continues at coordinate 102,859 of MSGS01000075.1, forward strand.
CCGGTATCAGCCCGTCAATCCACCCGGAATGTGAGGATTTTGGTTATCAGCTTCGTTTCCAATCTGCGGCGCAATTCCACATCTACATAAGAACGGGTTTCGCCGTAACTGTCCGTATGTTCCAACATGGACAGCTTGGTAATGTAGCTTGCGTAATGCTTTAGTACCGCGTTGATGGCCTCCACGTCGCCCGCCGCTGCCGCTTGAATGACGGGAAAAGGCAACAGACGCATTTGCTTATTATTTGGTTTCATCTGCGTTTCCTCCAATCAGTTTTTTAAGCAGCTTCAAGGTGCTTGTCCGGCGGTATGTAACAGAACGGCGTATCATGTTCAGCTTTTGCGCAATCTCATAGTCAGACATTTCAAGGAAGTAAAACAGCAAAATGATTTCCTGCTTGTCCTTTGGAAGTGCGGCTATCGCTTCTGCAAGCTCCGCGTCCTCCACATAAACGGTACAGCCCAAAATCTGAAATGCGTTGTCCTCAAAATATCTGTCGTAGGTGGCAAGCTGCTCCATCGCCTCAACAGGGAGTTCCGACAACGGGATTTCCCGGCTCTTGCGCCTTGCAATCTCGTCAAGGTAGTCCCTCGCCTCGTTCCGCAATACCGTCTTACAAAACGTATCAAAAATGCGGCGTACATCGTCCTCGCGGGTGTTCGGGGTCATACGCACACCCCCTTTGACGGGGCTGCGCTTTCTGTCCCTCTCACTACTAATACGGTCGGCAACCCCCGTTTGGGCAAAGTCGCCGCCAAAAAAATGAAAAAAATTTTTTCGCGTGTCAATTTGACCGTCCTCCTAATTCGATTTTTTGAAATGGGAAAATCGAATTAAGCGGCGGTGAACGGCAACCGGGGGAAAAGAAAAAGGCGCACAAACAGACATAAAAATCTGCTTGTGCGCCTTGCGTTAGGGCATAAAAAGATAAGCGGACGCTACCGGGCGGCACGTCCGCCTGTAAAACAAAAGCAAATGTGCGCCCGAAATAAAAACCGGGGGCATAGGCTGCCGCTATGAAAGCAATCCGGCGTTTGGCTGTTTTCCTGCCGCCTGCCGTTCTTCTTGGGAAAGAAAAAGGGCGGCGGGACATTTATGCCTCGTCGCCCTTGCGGTACAACTGCGCTCCGCGTTGCGGTCTTGCCGGACGGTTTAATTATGCGGGGGTAGGTTTGGGCGGCGTGAAATCGTCCTTTTTTCTGCGCCGGAGTTTGTAGGTACAAATGCTCGCGCCTGTAATGCCCGCCGCCATCAGAGAAATCCAACCCGCCGCCGAAGAAGCGTCGCCTGTTTTCGGCGGGAGTATCAAATCGGGCTTAATCCAACCCATTAACCCGGTATAGGTAATCCCCTCCATCAAGTCGTATTTCTCAATGAAGCGGTGCAGCATGGCGGCTATCTGTGCGCGGGTGGCGGTGTCTGTCGGGTCAAAGGTGGTGCCCGTTGTGCCGAACATCAAGCCGCTGCCAACCGCCCATTGTACGGCCTCCTGCGCCCAATCTGCGATTTCGCCCTTGTCGGTGAAGCGGTCAAGGCTGTCCGTCGGCGTTAGGTCGTAGCCCTTATATTCAGCGTAGCGATAGAAGATAGTCGCAAGCTGCTGCCGGGTGATGGGGTCGTCGGGACCGAATAAGCCGCCGCCGTAACCATCGAAAATACCCCTTTCATTCGTCCAAGTGATAGCGTCGGTGTAATACTCGCCTGCCGGAACATCGGTAAAGGGATTTTCGTTAGACGGGTCGGGGCTGCCCTCCATGCGCCAAAGGATAGCGGCCATCATTCCTCTCGTCGCCGTACCGTTGGGGCTAAAGGTGGTATCGCTTGTGCCGAGCATAATCCCATTTTCATAGACGAAAAGCACGTCCTCATAAAACCAATCTGTTTCTTTTACATCGGTAAAGGGATTGCCCGCGCCCGTATTGGGATTTAGCTTGCTAAACTGCGCTTCTATGGTGTGCGATTTCTGCACGTTGTCAAAGGTGTAACTTGATACCGCTCCGACGCTCTTTCCGTCTACCAAAACGTCGGAAATGGCGTAGCCGCTTTCGGGAGTGATGGTATAGGTCTTGTCAAGCCCCTCGCGGACGCTGCTTCTGCCGGACGGGGAAATAGAGCCGCCCACCCCCGCGCTTGCGGTGATGGTGAAGTAGCTGTAAGACGGGCTGTCGTCCCCGTCGCCGTTATACGTCCAAGTCGCGGTAACGGTTACGGCTTTCCCCGGCATGGCAAAGGAAGTTGTCGCGCTGCCCGCATTTGCAAAGGTTATCCCGTCCGGGGAAGTCCACCCGGCAAAACGGTAATTGCTGCGCGTTCCGGCGTAGATAGTGACGGTATCGCCCGCCGCATAGCTGCCCGCGCCGCTTGCCCCCGTACCGCCGCCGCTGATGGTAACGGCGTAGGTGGTCGGCTGCGGCTGCCCGCCTCCGCCGGAAGTCACTTCAAAATTGGCTGTTATGTTGACGGTATTTGTAGCGTTGTTTCCATTCGCGCCCTGTACGGAAATCGTTTTGTTGTACGTTCCCGCCGCAAGGCTGTCCTTTGGCTGAACGGTAAAGGTGGCTGTCTCGCCCGCCGCAAGGGTCGTTTTGGAAAGCGTACCTATCGTATAATTTTCCGCTGTGGGCTGCGTCAGCGTGATTTGCTGATTGCCCGTATTGGTGATGGTTATGGTCTGCTCTGTGGGGGCGGTCGTGTACCCTGTCTGGACGCTGCCAAAATTAAGCGTTGTGGTATCGGCTGAAATCGTGTAGGTCGGGGAAACAGGGGGAACATACGCCGGAATTGTTATTTTGAACGTGCTTGCACTCACATTTCCCGCCGCGTCTTTCACGACGATATAAATATCCTTTGCGCCCGTCCCGGAAAGGTTGTTGAGCGTAATAGTCTGCTCTGCGGTATCGCAAGTCGTACCCGCGTTTGTTGTGTCAATGGTCGGGGCGGTTGCGCCGCTTTCTACCACCGCATAATAATAGCTTCCTTCTTCGTTGCTTGTAAACTTCACCGTAGCGGCGGCTTCGCTGTCGCGGGTTGTGTTGCCAGCGGTCAGAGTAGGCGCGGTGGTATCGGCGTTATTCACCGTCAGCGTCAGCGTATCAAATGCGCTTGCATAGTCGGTCAGCTTGGTGTCGTCATTTGCCCCGCCGTTGTACTGCTCGCTGAACAGGTTAAGGGTATAGTTGCCCGCCGCAAGGCCAGACGGGATTTTCAGTTCAACCGTTCCGCTTGCTTCCGCGTCGGCGGTGATATTTTTCAGTCTGCCGTAATACAGCGCACCGCTGCTGTCCGCAATAATGGCGGAAATATATTCGTTTGTGCCTACCGTCGCGCCCGTATAGTTGAGCGTAATGGTATCGCCCGGTTTTCCTGCGGCGGTAGTGTCTGTCACCGAAAAACTGCTGCGGCTTTGGTCTAAAAGGGTCAATTTCCATTCCGATGTGGTGGAAGTCGGAATTTCAAAAATCGCGTCGGCGCCTACGGCGCCTTGATTACCGCCGCCATTGGCGGCGGGGATTTTGCCGCCTACGGCGGCAGATGTGAAGAGGACAGAGTTCAGATTTAAATTAAAAGCGGGACGCGCCGCCCAGTCATAGCGCACGAAGATGTAGTACACAATCCCGTAGTCGATGAGTACGCCCGCGTAGTAAGTGAAGTAGCGTTAGGGGAACGGAGCCACCACACACCCGCGCTCGCGCCATAATTGGCAACTCGCGCGGTATCATTTGTAAAGCCATAGTCGGCGTTTTCCGCTTCTTGTGCGGACAGGAAAAATACTTGGTCGCCGTTTAGAATATCGGTAGAAGCGGCAAAGAGAACGCTATATGTGCTGCTCGTAAATTCTTCGTCGCTTTTCGTTGTTGACAGAATTGCAGCAAGTTCCCGGCTATCGAGATTGCTGCTTTCAAAAGTATTACACCACGCCTGCGCGTCGCTGCCTTGCCATGCGTTGCTATACGGGCTTGCGTTATCGAAATATACTCCTCCGTAACTCCCGCTTCCCAACAAATCTTCGGACAAGAGGAAAAGCCCGGTTGCGCCCGTGTTGGTCTGGTCGTCCAGCACGCGCCATTTTACAGGGCTGCTGTTGTAACTTCCCATATAGATGTAGTCGTAGCCGTTATTGTAGCCCTCAATCCCGCTTGCGCCAAGCTGTATCGCTTTGCCTGTATCACCCGCCGCAAATACGGTCGCCGGCAACAGCCCCACCACAAGGCAGATTGCCAACAATAAACTAATTGCCTTTTTCTTTGGTTGCATAGTGTGTCCTCCTGTCTTTTTCTTCACATCTTTTATTCAACTGCGGGCTTTTCGCCCGTAATATCCGTTGTTTCCCCTTTGGGGGCTTTCGTCAATACAAAGATTTCGTATATCTTTGCTTTCAGCTTCCATGTATGGCCATGCTTCAAATGCCCGTCGTAGCTTGCAAGGCTTCGTTTAATCGCTTCAAAATCCATTTCCCCGCTGCGGTACTTTTCCTTAAACGCCCGTAGCCTGCGCTTGAAACGCCGTTTATTGCTTGTCCGCAATCGGCGTATTACCTTGCCTGTGTCGGTCAGATAAAACCGCCACCCAAGATAATCCACCCCCTCCGAAACGGGGAAAATCTGTGTTTTCTCGTTGAGTTCAAGTTTTAGCGTCTGTGCGGCAAACTCCCGTATTTCCGCAAGACAGGCTTTCAAGTGTTCCTTATCCTCATGCAACAAAATCAAATCGTCCATATAGCGGGTATAGTATTTGATTTTGTATTTTTCTTTAATGAGCCTGTCCACCTTATCAAGATAGTACAGCGCAAACCATTGGCTTGACTGATTTCCCATCGGTAGCCCTTTTCCCGTATCGGCGTTATAGCTGTCGATGATTTGATACAAAAACGCCAAAACCTCTTTGTCGGGGAAACGCCGGAGTAAATATTTCAACGCCTCATGGTCTATGCTGTCAAAATACTTTCGCACGTCGCATTTAAGGAAATACCCCTTTGTGCCATTCGCTTTATAAAACTCCTGCAAAAACCCGTTCAGCCGCCGCATGGCGAAATGCGTTCCCTTGTTTTCCCGGCAAGCGGCGCAATCGTAAATCAATCGGTTTTCAAAGTACGGTTTCAGCACGTTATCACATAGGCTGTGCTGCACCACGCGCCCGCGAAAAGACAGGGCTTGTATTTCCCGCTTCTTCGGGTCGTAAATCATAAAGTGATGGTAGGGCGGCGTTTGATAGCGTCTGCCCTCCAATTCGTCGTGCAGCTTCCAGAGGTTTTCCGCAAGGTTTAATTCAAACTCGATAACCTCCGTTTTTGTCCGCTTGCACCGCGCCGCCATTTTGTACGCCCGGTACAGATTTTCAAACTGATATATTTTCTCATACTCCGTCATACGGACTATGCTCCTTTGCTCACCGCCGGGAAACAGGCTTTTCAAAGGCCATAATGGGCGGCCTGCTCCAAAGAAACCGAAAACGTCCTGTCGGGCTTGCGCTGCCGCTTGCCCCGTCCGCGTCCGGCTGCTCCGGCGGTATGTGTTTTTCCGCGCTCTGCTTCCAGGTGGCACCCTTGCGCGAAATGGAATAGGGTTCCTTTGCCTTATGCAAGCAAGCCGTTTTCCGGCTTACACGGGCTTGCCCCGCTTGGGACAAACATCTGGCGATAAGGCCATGCGGGACGCGCCGCCCAGTCATTGTTCACGTTGTTGTTGTTCACATTCCCGTTGTTGTTGACTACGCCCGCGTTGTTAGTGTTGTTTGCGTTAGGGGAACGGAGCCACCACACACCCGCGCTCAAAGAGTATACAACCCTATCCCAATATGATATAAAGCCTTGCGGCCTATATCCCTAACCGTTTTCTATCGCTGTTTATCCATGCGCCGAGCATATTTTGGCAATCATGCACCTTTTTTGTAATCTGTTCGTACTGCTTCGGCAGTATACAGCCCTGTTCCATAGATAGCTGCGCCATATAGCCAAGCAATTTTAATTCCGTCAATGCCCGGTGCTGATAATCCAACCGCTGCGCCGCCTTATCCGCGTCGCCATGCTTCACAAATACCTCGTTTGCCCGGTACAGGTTTTCAATGGTATTCAGCGCGTAGCTTTGCAGCTTCGCAACCAATGTAAAACGGAAGCGTTTGGGCGACTTATCCGTTACGGTCATGATATAAGAACACAGGTCTTTTGCCTTTGTGATGACCGCCAAATCGCTTTGATAGGTCGCCATGCCGTTTATCCTCCCTTTGCCCTCCGCACAAAGTTATACATGGTAAATTATACTCGAAATACACCCAAAACGCAAGACGTTTCAACAGCAAACAACGCCATTCGCCCGAAAATCCTTGAAAACTTTTTTCCTTTGTCTTTGCCTAAACGGGGTGTTTCAACCGTATTAGTAGTGAGAGGGGGTGCAGAAGATAGCAAGCACAGTAAATGAGTACCCATTTACGACAATGTACTTGTTGGGATAATCCCAAACCCTTAATGAAAAGGCGGTGAAGCATGGCGAACAGGACGCGCAACATTCAAATGAAGTTTTGGGTATCAGAGGAAGAAAAGCGGCTTATCGACGAAAAGATGAAGCAACTGCCCGTATCGCAATACGGGGCATACCTCCGTAAAATGGCGATAGACGGGTATATCCTTGTCGTAGACAGAAGCGATACAAAGGAATACATACAGCAGCTACAAGGGATAAGCCGCAACATCAACCAAATTGCAAAACGCGCAAACGCGACGGGGACGGTGTACGCACAGGACATTGAGGACATAAAGGGGGTGCTTAATGAAATATGGCGGTTACAAAGACACACCCTGTTAAGTCAACCCTAAAGGCGGCCATCGACTATATCCTAAACCCGGAAAAGACGGACGGGAAATTGCTTGCCTCCTCTTTTGGCTGCGGCATGGAAACCGCCGATATTGAGTTTGCATGGACGCGGGAAGCCGCCGGGGACAGGGGGACGCATTTAGGGCGGCATTTGATACAGTCCTTTCAGGTGGGCGAAACGACGCCGGAAGAAGCGCACAAAATCGGTACGGAATTGGCGCAAGCGGTGTTGGGCGGCAAGTATGAGTTTGTTTTGACAACGCACGTTGACAAAGGGCATTTGCACAACCATCTGATTTTTAACGCCGTCAGCTTTGTGGACTACAAAAAGTATCAGTCCAACAAAAGAAGCTATCATTTTATCCGGCGCACAAGCGACAGGATATGTGCGGCGCATGGGCTGTCCGTCATAGAGCCGGGACAGGACAAGGGCAAAAGCTACAAGGAATATACCGCCGAAAAGCAAGGGACAAGCTACAAGGCAAAATTGAAAGCCGCCGTTGACCTGCTCATACCCCAAGTGAAAGACTTTGAAGAATTGCTGTCACGTCTGCAAGCTGCGGGGTATGAGATAAAGCGCGGCAAATACATATCCTGCCGCGCTGCCGGACAGGAACGCTTTACCCGCCTTAAAACGCTCGGCGCGGCCTATGCGGAAACGGCCATTGAAGAACGCATTAAGGGCGTGTACGCCGCCAAGACAAAGCCGCTGCGCGACGACAGCATAATCCGGCTTGTAACGGATATTGAAAGCCGTATCAAGGCCGGACAGTCGGCGGGGCTTGAACAGGCAAAGATAAACAATCTCAAACAGGCAGCAAAGTCGCTCAACTTCCTAACGGATAACAAGATTGAGTATTACGCCGATTTGGAAAGCAAAATAGCGGACATACGGGGCGCATACGAACAGGCGGGACAGGCCATAAAGGACGCGGAACAGCGGTTGTCGGATTTGTCGCTGCTCATAAAGCATGGTACGACGTATCGGCAATTAAGGCCGATATATGAGAAGTACCGCCAATCCCCGGACAAGGAAAAGTTTTTGCGGGGACATGAGAGCGAAATAATCCTTTTTGAAGCCGCCGCCAAAGCCCTAAAGCAAATGGGCGTTGCCAAGCTGCCGGACATGGAAAAGCTGAAAACAGAGTACGCGGCCATGACCGATAAAAAAAGCCGCCTGTATGACGAGTACAAACGGGCAAAAAAACAGCTATCCGAATACGGCATTGTCAAGCGGAACATCGACAGCGTTATCTATCCGGCGCAAAGCAAGGCAAAGGAACAGGAACGGTAAAGGAAAAATTTTGCAAAAAATGAAATGACAAAGCGCATTGACTTTCATACGGTCTTTAGCTTATAATATCCGTATGAAAGTTGGTGACATTTTGAAGAAAAAAATGCTTGAAAAAATGCTTGCAGACAATCAAGGCATTTTGAAAACGGCTGATGTTGTCGCTGCGGGTATTTCCAAAGAAACTTTTTATCAATATGTAAAATGCGCGGAACTTGAAAAGGCGGCGCATGGTATTTACGTTTCGCCCGCCGCATGGGTCGATGAAATGTATCTGCTGCAAGTCCAAATCCCAAAGGCGGTATATTCCCATGAAGCCGCTTTATATCTGCATGACCTGGCAGAGAAAGAGCCAATGCCCTTGACGGTAACAGTCCCCGCAAAATACAACAGTCCTGCCCTTGCCGAAAAAGGGGCGCGGGTCGTCTATGTCAAAAAGGAATGGCACATGATGGGCGTTTGTCAAATGCGCTCACCGGGCGGCTATACAATCCACGTTTACGATATGGAGCGTACCATTTGCGATATAGTCCGCAAGCGGTCGGAAATGGATATTGCCGTTTTTAATTACGCGCTCAAAGAGTATATGAAGCGGCGGGACAAAAATCTTGGCCGCTTGATGGAATACGCAAGTACAATGCGTTTGGAAAAGAAAATCCGGGAAACAATGGGGGTATTATTCTGATGATTAAAACGTCACGACAGCTAAAAGATTTAGTCCGTAACATGGCAAAGGGCGACAGCGGCAAATCCCAACTGTTAAGCCGCAATTACGCTATGGAGCGATTTTTGGAGCGTGTCGCCCTGTCGGAGTACAGGGACAATTTCATCTTAAAAGGCGGTATGCTCGTTTCCGCTATGGTAGGGCTTGATAAACGGGCGACAATGGACATTGACACAACGATACGCAATTTTCCGCTTGATACGGACACCGCAAAGCGGATTGTAGAGGAAATCGCCGCCGTAGAGGTTGGCGACAATATCCGTTTTGAGATTAAGGATATAGGGACTATCATGGACGAAGCGGAATATGGCGGGGTGCGCATTTCCCTTGACGCATATTTAGACATGATGAAAATGCCGCTGAAAATCGACATATCGACGGGGGATGTGATAACGCCCGCCGAAATTACATACCGCTACAAGCTGATGTTTGAGGACAGGCATATCGCCCTTTGGGCGTACACGCTTGAAACGGTGCTTGCCGAAAAGATTGAAACCGTATTAGCGCGGACGGTCACGAACACACGCTTACGGGATTTTTATGATTTGTATATCCTGCAAAATACGGGCATGGAAATCAGCGGTCAAATCCTTGCCGCCGCGCTCCTTGCAACCTGTCGTAAGCGCGGAAGCGAAAGCCTGCTGCCGGAATACCGCCGTATTTTAAGCAAGGTTGAAGCAAGTACGGATATGCAGACACAATGGGAAAACTATCAAAAGAAAAACAGCTATGCGGCGGGTATCGCATGGGAAACGGTGATGAACGCAATCCGCGCCCTTTGCGATAGCTGTATTAACGGGTGCAGCATGGACAATTAGGCGCACAAAAAGCCTGTATTTATGCGGCTTGCAGCGCACGAAAACAGCGGGGACGATAGTTTATATTCAATCCTCAAAAATCGGTGTTCTAACTGTCCACGCAAGGGCAAAAAAGAACAGGTCGGTAACGCGGTTATGGTGGAAAAATGAAAAAACTGTGGTAAAATCAGAATATCGGAAAGGGGCATTTCACAATGAACACAACCGACAACATACAGATTTATGAAGATAAGCGGATAAGAACGGCATGGGACGAGGAAAAAGAGGAATGGTATTTTTCCGTCGTCGATGTGGTGGCGGTTTTGACAGACCAACCAGACCATCAAGCCGCAAGGAACTATTGGAAAGTAACCAAGAAGCGGCTAAAGGACGAGGGAAATGAAACGGTTACAAGCTGTAACCGTTTGAAAATGACCGCTGCCGATGGAAAACAGCGGTTGACCGACGTTGCCAACGTCGAACAGCTTTTGCGTATCATTCAATCTATCCCATCACCGAAAGCCGAGCCGTTTAAGGTTTGGCTTGCACAGGTGGGGCGGGAACGTATCGAAGAAACCATAGACCCGGAACTGACGATTGACCGCGCTCTTGAAACCTACTTACGCAAGGGATATACCCGCGAATGGATAAACCAACGCTTACAGGCAATCCAAGTCCGCAAGGAATTGACCGACGAATGGCAAGACAGGGGCGTACAAAAGGGCGTTGAGTTTGCAATCCTCACCGATGAAATCACCCGCGCATGGTCGGGCATGACGACGCGGCAATACAAAAATCTAAAAGGCTTGACAAAAGAAAATCTGCGGGACAACATGACGACAACGGAAATCATCTTGAATATGCTTGCAGAAACTTCTACAACGGACATTTCCAAAGAAGCAAAGCCGGAAACCTTTGCGGAAAATATAGAGGTAGCCCGTCGCGGCGGTAATGTTGCCGGGATTGCCAAAAAAGCCCTTGAAGCGGAAACGGGCAAAAGCGTCATTTCCTCAAAGAACGCGGCACAGCTAAACGCCGTTGTGGTAGATATGATTGAGAGCGTGGCCGACGCGGATAAAAAAGAGGACGGGGACGACACAAAATAACGGGTGCAGCATGGACAATTAGGCGCACAAAAAGCCTGTATTTATGCGGCTTGCGGCGCACGAAAACAGCGGGGACGATAGTTTATATTCAATCCTCAAAAATCGGCGTTCTAACAGTCCACGCAAGGGCAAAAAAAGAACAGGGGCGCGGCAAGCAAAAAACAGCTTGCCGCGCCCCTGTTGCGCTGTGGGCTTATTCGTCGTCGGTAAAGGTAAAGTGCATTTGGGAAAACTCGCTGTCTGTCATAGCTTGCAGCTTATGAATGACGCCGCCCGCAAGGTCTTTCATGTCGCTGTCCATGTACGGAAGTGCGTCGCGGATATTTTGGGTGACGCTGCTGCGGCTGTCCTCCAGATAGATACAGATTAGGTTTTCCTCCGGGATAGTAAAAAGATTGCTCATAATCAAACCTCCATTTCCTTTGACTTGCTCTTATCCGGCTGCTTTTTGGGCTGCTCCTGCGCCTGTTCCTTTGCTGCGGCAAGCTGCGCCCGGACAGACGGTTTTTGTTCTTTTGCCGCCGCCCGCGCTTTCCGCTGTATCTCGGTGGGGCGTTCCCCGGTTATGGGGCGTATGCACTTTAGCCCATCGGCGGCATAGATGGCGTTATCGTTTAGCTGCCGCTGCCATGCGCCCTCGCTTGGCGACCATCTGAAGCCGCTGCTTTTCAATTCGCTGCGGGTGTCCGCGTCGGGCTTACCGTCAAAGAAGATTTGCAAGCGGTTATCCTGCCTGTTGGCCTCCACCTTGCCCCCGTCAAACTCCCAACCGACAAAGGGCGTTTCGCTTCTCTGCGTCAAAGCTGTAATGCGTTCTTTCACCCGGCGTATCTCTGCGTTGTTGTTCGACAAAGCCCATGACGGGTAGGGCTTATCGTCCACGCGCCAACCGTTTGACATACCCGCTTTTACTTTTTCGATACTCTCCGGCGATAAATGGGGGCAACCGTCAAGGGTCTTATGCTTGCGGTAATAAGCGTTTACCGCTTTCATCTTTTCCTGCAACTGTTCAAGCCCCGCAAGTTTCTTTTCCAACTTCTGAACGGCCTGCGGGTCGTCTGCGCTGATACCGCCCATGCCCGTACTGCGGATTTTATCGAGCAAGCCTTGAATATCCCGCCATTCCTCCATGTTCTTATCGCGGGCTGCGTTCTGCTTTTCTTTTTTACGGACAGGGAAATTGCTGCCTCCGGCAACCAAAATAGAAGCAACGCGGCCTTCGATGGCAAAACTCTTATTCATGTTGTCGGCCAACTTCCGGGCGTAGGTATCAAGCAAGCTGTCGATTTTATCGTGATACATGGGGTCAACACGTTCTTTCTGCCGCTTGGCTATGGCTGCGGCCTCGTCCACCGCTTGACGGTATCCGGCGGTCGCGCTGCCTTGCCTGTAATCGCGGTAGCTGTTCATGTCGTTGGCGTGTCGGGCTGCGGCCTCGTTGATATGGTAATAGGTGGGCGTGTCCGCTGCGGGGGCGGCGGCCTCCGGCGGCGTGTTATTGATAATCCCGTCAATCATGTTTTCGTTTTGCTCGGTGGTCTGCTCTGCGGCCTGTAAAGGATTTTCCCGCTGCGGCGGCTCTGCGGATATGGCAAACGCCCGCGTCCCGTTTGCCATAATGAGATATTTTCCGTCGTCGGATTGATGATGAAAACCATATCCGGCGGCCTCTATCTGCTCTTTCGTCATATCGGTCACGCGGAATGTCCCACGCGGCGTTTTGATTGCTTCCCCGGTCAAAGCGTCGTCCGGCGTGATTTCCTTTTCCGGCATTTTCAAAAACTCCGGCACTTCCTTGTAGCCGATACTGTCAACGTAATGGGCGGTGTCCTGCCCGTTCTGATGAAGCACAACCACATCGGAAACGGAAAGACTATGCCCGGTAAAGTCTGCGGGGCGGTCGATGTTAAAGCGTTCAAAAATGCGTTCAAGGGTCATGCCGCTTTCAAGGGGTGCGGTATAGGTCTGCTCATAGTTCGCCGGGTCAACGGCAAGCCCAACCGCCCGCAAGCGGTCGTATGGCTCAAAGCGGTAATCCCGCGTTTCGTCGCCGCCCTTTAGCTGATAGATGGTAAAGCTGTCGGCCTGTTCCGGCTCTGCGGCTGCTTCCCGTTCTGCAAGGGTCTTTTCCGCACGTTCCCGAACAGCGTCGCTTATATGCAGCGAATACAGCCCGGAAGCAGAGGAAAAGCCCACGTTGTTGAAAACATAGTCCACATCGGCCTCTTTCAATGCGCCTGCCGGATAAAAATTATCTCTTGTGATAGCTTCGCTCACTTTACCGTCCGCTATGTCGTGATTTAGCCCGGTTTCAATATGAGAGCAGATTTTTCCGTCAACCGCCAATGTTACATAGTACCAACCCATATATCCGCTGATTTTATCGTCTGTACCGTCGTTAAACTCGACGTTAAGGACGGTGTACGGCTTCAAGCCCTTTTGCGCGGCGATTTCGTTGTCTGCCGCTTCACGCTTCACAAGGGAAGTAATCGCGGTTTCCTTTGCCGCGCTGATGATTTCCGGGTTATACTGTACCAATGCCGCGTTGACACATTCGTTTTGTATTTTTGCGGTCTTGGCTTTTGGCGTACTGTGGTTGCCGATGAACAGCGACGCGCCGTTATCAAACTTGATGGATATATCGCTTGTACCGCGCCATTTCCCCGTACATGGCGACGTTTCGATTTCGCCGGACGTACCGCCAAACGCCTGCGCGATAATCCCTATCTTGTCCTGCATAGAAAGATTTTCATATCGCTGTGCAATCTCAACCGCTTTTTTCTGTAAGTCTGTAAGATGTTCGGCGGTCGGCGTGGTCTGCTCCGGCGCGGCTGCTGCGGCCTCCTGCGCTGCCTGTTCCGGCTCGGCGGCGGTCAGCTTTTCAAGTTTCCCGTCGCGGTAGGAATAGCCCTGTACCGCAATCGCTTCAAGGGTGCTGTCCGTAACGTCCCCATAAAGCCGTTGGTCGGCTTCAATGAACATCTGCAAAGTGGCTTTGACGGTATCGGATAGGGCTTGCTGTTTTTCGGGCGGTAGCCTGTTGAATACGGGCGCGTCCTGCGTCTGCGGGTATGGCTCATACCCATTAGCGGCGTATTCCTCAACCGTCATGCCCGCGCTTGCGGCCTCCTGCGTTATCTCGTCCATGACGTGCTGTTTATATGTCTGTAAATCCGGGTCAAAGTCCCCATACGACGGGACAGGCGGCAAATCATATTCGCCGCGATTGAGCATACCCCGGCACTCGGTAACGTGCTTTTGTATGGCGTTATACAAGGCAGTTTCGGCGGGGGACAGATTTTCAACCGTCAAAAGCCGCTGCGCGGCCTGTTCCATTTCCGACAGCTTACAATGCAGTTTGAGATATGGGACAACCTCATGCAGCAATATTTCACGCTCTGCCTTATCCGCTTCCAACGCTTCCTTGCCCTCATTCCGCAACAGGTAGTTATCCCAATCGGGATTATCGACATAACGGGTATGATACTTTTCGATGTGTTCAATCAATCCACCCTCCCCGTCGCCAAAGTCCTGCCGCCCCTCGTAATTCCGGGCTTCGCCGTTCAGCACATAATCAATGCTAAACTTTGTTTTGTCGTAACCGGGACTATCCTTGTTGGCCGCGTCAAGAGAAGCAAACAGTTTGTCCGCTTCGGACAGGCTCATGGTTTGCCCGTCCTGCAAATGTGCGCTTTCGCTCCAAATGACGGTGACAGTCGGCTCGGCTGCTGCGGCCTCCTGCGCCGCCTGTTCCGGCTGTTCTTGGGGCTGCTGTTCCGGCGCGGCTTCGTCCCGCTGCGGCTCGGTGGCCTCCCGCGCCTTTTGCAGTTCGGTAAAATGCCCCTCAATCTCGGTAATCAGTTCCTTTGCGGTCCTATGTATCGTTTCAAGGGACGATTTTAATTCGGTCAGTTCCTTGCCGCTGCTCCAATCTGCAAGATAGGCAAAGGAATAATCGGAAACATCAAGCCCAAAGTTTTGACATACCGCATAGGCGATACTCTCGGCCTGTACCTCGCGTGTGCGTCTGTCCGGCCTGTCCTGCGTGTCCTCGGAAAAGAAGTCGCTGCCTATGTCGTGCAGTTTGGCGTGTGCGGCCTCATGGATTGCAGTTTTTACATTTTGCAGTTGGCTCATGCCCTCGTTGATAACAATGCGCCGTTCATCATAAAGGCAACCGCCTTTTCGTTCCCCGTCAAGCGGCTCAAAGCTGATAGGAAACGGCGACGCCTTTTCAATCGCCTTAAAAAAGTCCTCATATTGCGCAACGTCGGCAATCAAGGGCTGCGCCAACGTCAAGGGCGGCATTTCTTTTCCCTCGGTCTGCGAAACGTCAAAGACGGAAACAACCTTATAGGACGGTACGGTGATTTCCTTTTCCTCCATGACGGGCTTCCCGTCCCCGTCAAGTACGGGCTTTTTCGTTTCGGGGTCAATCTTGCGCACATTCTGTTTTACCTTGTAGGGCGCGGGCGCAAGGATTTTTATGCCGTTTTCCTCTGCTTTAACGTGCCTGTCAAAATCGGTTTTCCATTGGTTGTAGCCCCTCACGAATTGGCCGCCCTGTAAAGCAATCAACATCGTGTTATTGAAGCTGTAATGATGGAATTTCGACATGGTATTTAGGTAATCCCTGTATCGCTCGCTTTCAAATACGCCTTGAATACCCTGTTCCAGACGCCCGGTGATTTCTTTCATTTTTTCGGCGGGGTCTTTGGACGCGAACAGAATAGGGACGACGGGGCGCGGCTCTGCGGCTGCTGCCTCCTGTGCCGCCTGTTCCGGCTGCGCTGCGCTTTGTGAAGCGGCGGCTTCCGGCTGCTCGTTATCCTGCTGCGGTAGCTGCGCCTGTTCCGGCTCCTGCCCCTCAATGGTATATCCCGGCAAAAGGTGGCCGCTTACTTTGAAATGGTCGGCGTACTGCTGCGGGACAGGCGGGGAAAGTTCGGTAAATAAATGCTGATACGCTTTAATGCGCCCGTTCAGATACTTTTCCATATCCGCCTTATCCGCAAAGACTTTACGGGTCTGTCCGGCGATTTTTGCCCGTTGCTGCGTGTCCGGGCCGTTGGTGTGAATACCCCACGTCAGCGTCCACGAATACGGGACGGACGCTTGTTTTTGGCTGTCGTATCGGGTGTTCTCGTTAATGCGGTAGTACATACGGTAAACCGAATTGCTGCGCACAAAATAATCGGGGTCGCGCTGCTCCCACTCGTTTGACGTATGCTTGACGGGCGGCGTTCTCACATATTCAATCGCCTTTTTGATTTCAAGCGTTTTTCCCGCCTGTTCCTCCCATGCTGCGGCGCGTTTCTGCAAGTCTGCAAAAACGGCCTGTTCCGCTGCTTCGCTTTCCTCGCGCATGGTCTGTAACTGTTCCAACGGCAAGCCCGCCAACGCGGAAATATCCGCTTTGTCCGTTTCAAAATAAACCTTGCGTTCTATCCGCATATTTTCGGCGGCTTCCAATTTGTCATGGTCGTATGTGGAATAAGACATGATTTCTCGCTTCCTTTCCTCTGTGATTTTTGTGTGCATAAGTTCGTAATCTTCGGGGGTCATGCTTCCGTCATAGACATACGGATTAAGTTCCTGCCCGTCGTATGGGCGTTCTGAAAAGGGCAATCCTGCGGCATGGGCTGTCTGCCGCGCCGCTTCTATCTGCTCCGGCGGGATTGTCCCGTCGTGCTGCTCGATAAATCCGGCAAGAGAATTAAAGCCGTTTTCATAATGCCAACGTACCCCGGCTGTCAGTTCATCAAGGCGCATATCCTCGGCCAAATGCCCGCAATAGTAGCCATTTAAGGCAACGGCGCGGGGGTCAATGCTGCTAATCTCTTTCCATTTCCCTATGTCGTCATAGCTGATAGTGTCGCTGCCAAGTTCAAGATAAAGATAATCGCTATTCCAAGAACGCCCCTCGCGCCAAAACACTACCCACGCTATACCGTCGCGCAATTCATTTTGGCAATCCTTTACAGCGTCCTGCAAACTCGCCATCTGCTCACTTCCTTTCCTCGGTTTCATAAGGGTTTGGGACTATCCCAACAAGCAAAATCCCCGCAATCCTCAAAAGAGAAATGCGGGGATTTCCGTAAATGGGTACTCATTTACTGTGCTTGCTATCAAGTTGTTTTTAGCCTTAAACGCCTTTTCCTCTCGCTCTCGGCTTTCTGTCTGCGGTGGATTTTCTCGGCACAGGCGGGGCAATATTTCGCCCTGTTGCTTCCCGCCGCAAAGTTGCTTTTGCATACCTCGCAACGCCTTAAATTATCGCTGTCCCGCACGATTTCAGCGTACAGCGTCTTATCTGCGGGCAAAACTGCTTCGCGGAAATAGCGGCATAAAAGGGAATAGCTGATACTTTGGACGCATACGCAAGTGTCCCCGTCGTCAAGCAAAAGGCAGTTCCCGCAATCGTTGTTGGCACATTCAGCCCGCGCCATTTTCTTTACGGCGCGGTAATGCGCTTCTTTTAGCCGTATCATTTCTTCTGCTCGACGCGGTAATTGACATACTTGCCGCCCGTATCGGCAAGGAGTACAACGCCATCAAACGTGCCGCCCGTCTTGGTGGAGTGCATACCCTTTACCTTTACTTTTCCGTCTTTCAAAAGGGCTGCGGCAATCGTCTTTGTAAAGGCCTTTTTCCGCTGCTCAAAAAACTTGTCGTTCTTCCACATGACAAAAGAGCATTTGCGGTTTCCGCAATAATAGTTTTTCTTGCCCTCATAGACGCTTTCACCGCAACGGGGACAAGTCCCGATTGCTTCCCGCTGCGGGGTGAATAGCTTTGCTTTATCCTCGGAAATATGGGAATAGGTCTTGACGATACCCGCCGCCATTTCCTCAATGCTGCGCATGAAGTCGGCGGCGTTCTCTGTGCCTTTGGCAATCCCGGTCAGCCGCGTTTCCCATTCGGCGGTAAGCTGCGGGGAAGTCAACGCCTCCGGCAAAACCGCCACAAGATTATACCCGTCCTTGGTGGCGGTCAGCTTCCGGCCTTTGCGCTCCATAAAGCCCGCTGCAATCAGCTTTTCAATGATACCCGCCCGCGTCGCGGTCGTGCCTAATCCCTTGCGCTCCGCGTCCTCCGGCGCGTCCTCTGCTCCGGCGCGTTCCATAGCGGAAAGCAAAGTATCTTCGGTATATGCCGCCGGGGGCTGCGTGTAATGCTCGGTCAGTTCTGCCGCCGCGTCGGTATAGGTCTGCCCCTCGGTAATCGGCGGTAACGCCGCCGCGTCCGGCTCGGCTTCGTCCCCGTCCTGGCTGCCCTTAACGGTGGCGCGGAAAAGGCGGTCAATCTGCCGCCAACCCTCGCAAAGCGTCGTCCGGCCTTTGGCGGTAAAGGGATAGCCGCCGCACTCAAAAGCCGCCGTTACCGCTTCATACTCATACGGGACATGGGCGGCGCAAAGGGTCTTACAGCACACAAGCGACAATAGTTTTTTCTCGCCCTCGGTCAACATCACAAAGCCCTTTTCCACAAACTCGGCTGTCGGCAAAATGGCGTGATGGTCGGTTACTTTGCCGTTGTCTGTTACCCGCGCAAGGCTTGGGGACAGCTCCACGCCCTGCATATAGGGGAGTAGGCCGTAAAGCCCGGTAATCAGTTCTTCCGCGCTGCGCTGCATATCGGAAGTGATATAGCTGCTGTCGGTGCGGGGATAGGTCAAAAGCCGCTTTTCATAGAGCGTTTGGGCGTAGTCAAGGGTCTGTTTCGCCGTAAATCCATACAGGCGGTTTGCTTCCCGCTGCAAGGCGGTAAGGTCAAACAGCTTCGGCGGGTTTGCGGTTTTCTTCTCGCGCTTCACAGAAACACAAACGGCCTGCGATTTCTCACAAGCCGTTTTCATCTGCTGCGCTGCCGCCGCGTCAAACTGCTTTTCGGAAAGTGCAGTAACGCCGCCCATATTCAGCCGGACAACATGATATTTTTCTTTCTGAAAGCTGCTGATTGCATAGTCCCGTTTGACAAGCATATCAAGGGTGGGGGTCTGGACGCGCCCGACGTTCAGGGTCTTATGGTAGAGGATAGAGAAAAGGCGGGTCGCGTTAATACCAATCAGCCAATCGGCCTTTGCCCGGCAAAGCGCGGATTGATACAGGCGGTCATAGCTGCGCCCGTCTTTCAGATTTGAAAAGCCCTCGCGGATTGCGCTTTCCTCCATGCTGCTAATCCAAAGACGGGAAAAGGGCTTTTGACAGCCCGCCTGCTCATAGACAAAGCGGAAAATGAGTTCGCCCTCGCGCCCCGCGTCGCATGAGTTTACAACCTCGGAAACGTCGGCGCGGTGCATAAGGTCTTTGACGATGGAAAACTGCTGCTCCTTGCCGCTTGATACAATGTACTGCCATTCCTGCGGGATAATGGGTAAATCCTCATAGTTCCATTTGCGGTACTGCTCATTGTAGGCCGCTGCGTCGGCAAAGCTGATTAAGTGGCCGATACACCACGACACCAAATAGCCGTTGCCCTCATAATAGCCGCTGCGCCTGTCCGTCGCGCCCAGAACGGCGGCGATTGCCGCCGCCACGCTCGGTTTTTCTGCAATTACAAGTTTCATTCTCCGTCCTCCTGTTCCTCGTCAAAATAATCGTCGTCCCCGGTTTCTTCCTCGTCCTCGTCAAAGTCGTAATCGTCAAGGTCGGTGTCGCCCTTTGCCGTTTCCTTTTTCGGCTTCAAAATCTTAAAGTAGTAGAACGCCCCGCCGCCGCCTGCCGCAAGCAACAGTACGACAAGCAAGATACCGCCCGCGCCGCCTTTTTCTTCTTCCTCTGCGGGCGGCTCGGTTTCCTCCGGCTCGGCCTCCTTGCCGCCGCACTCGCTCATATTGACAGCACAGACGGGGCAAGCGGTTTTAATGCTGCCGATAAAACATTTATCCTCGCAATCGCAAACGGAGGGTGCTTCCTCGGTTTCTTCCTCACCGATGATTGCCATTAGGTCGGCCTCGTCCACTTGGTTAAGGAAATGTACGGTGTTTTCCCCGTCCTCGGCGCGGTCGATGATGATGTAAAAATAGTTGCCGCTTTTGGAAACGACGGTAATAAACTGCTTATCCTCGGCGGCTTCACCCTCTATGTCGTCCACAAGGGTCATATTGCCCTCCGGGGTAAGGGGCTGCGGCTCCGGCGTTTCTTCGGGGACAGGCTCGCAATAGTCCCATTCCTCGCCGCCACCCGCGTATGCGGTGGTAGCAAAGCCGCCCATCACGACAAGGGCGGCAAGCAAAACGGTCATGCTGCGGAATAATTTTTTACGCTTCATCGTCGCTGTCCTCCTGTTCGGGGTCATAGTCCGGCATTTGCTGTCCCGGCAACATAATATCGCCGTTGGCATACGCGGACAGAAACGCGGCAAGCTGCGCATGGTCGATATGAACGGCCTTTACCATCTGAACAATCTGCGCGTTTTCTTCCTCGGTTTTCTGCGCTTCAAGGTCTTTCAGCCGCTTTTGATAGTCAAGGATTTTCGCCCTCGTTTTCTCAATATCTCTTTCGATACGGTCAAGTCTGCTGTTTGTCATAGGTCATAAACTCCTTTCAAAATCAGTTGTAATTGATACGCCCGTAGGCGTAGAAATGGGATTGCCAATAGCTTGTGTTTAAGCTGCTGTACTGTATGGGGTCGCCACAATGCAACATCATTCCGTCGCCCACATAAATCCCCACATGGGACACGCCGGGGGTGTCGTATGTGCCGACGAAAAAAACAAGGTCGCCCGGCTGCGGGGACGAAACGGGGGTTGAAATGTTGTAAAGTCCCTGCGCCCCCAAACGCCCGGTGTCATACAATCCGCTGTTCGTCAATACATAGCTGACAAAGCCGCTGCAATCAAAGGACGTTTCCGGGCTGCTGCCGCCCCAAACATAAGGGTAATTCAAATACTGCTCCGCTTCCTCGATAAGCCGCGCAAAGGTTTCATCTTCCAAATGCTCGGCGGGTATCTCATATTCGGCGGGCGGGTTAGTGATGTACTTCGGGATATAGCTTGACGACGGGAAAAGGTCGGGGCGGTTTCCAAGTGTGGACATATATACCGCATACAGAGATAGCGTTTCCTCGCCCATGATGTAAACGGGGACATGGGACAGGTTAAAGTTTTCCAAATGCACGTTGAGTATGTAATACTCATAAGGCACTTCGTATGTGTCGGTATGGGTGTTTCCGTCCTCGTCCGTCCAACTGTCGGTTTCGGTGCGGTAGCGTATCTCGACTTCTTCCGTAACGGTCAAGATGTACTGCTTCTCAAAAAACATTTCAAGGGTCGATTGCGCTTCGGGCATGGTAAAAACGCCCTCATGCCATGCGGACAGCATAGAGATTAAAACATAGGGGTCATGCTCTATCTCGTCAGCGTCAACGCGGTATTCATCATAGCCCGGATAAACGCTTTCGATGTTGTCAACCGTATTCTGCAATTCCGCTTCCAACGCGGCATAGGTTGCTTCCGCGCCCAAAATATCCGCGTCCTCGGACAGATAGGACGACGCAAGGATTGTACCGCTGCTGTTGCCGCCAATGACAGAACAGGACGACATACCGCCGAACAGCATAAAGACGATAAAGGCAAGGCCGATAACGATTAGACAGCCTTTCCAATGCCGGACAAAGAAAGAGGCCGCCCGCTTGCTTTCCGCTGCGGTTTTCTTCGCTGCCTTTGCGGTGGCTTCTGCGGTCTTTTTCGCGCCCTTGACGCCGCCCGCCCGCGCCGCCTTTGCATACTGCCGCTTGATTTGCTGCTTCTGCATAAAGCGCGATAGGGGGTTAGACTGTGCAAGGCCGGGGTTATCGTGCAACGCCTTTTGATAGTAAAAATCCGCGTTTGCCTTTGCCGCCGCCTTTTCTGCCGCCGCTGCCGCCCGGTAGGGCTTTAGCTTGTGGCGGCGGTAGCCCGCATGGACAGCCCGCGCCGCCATGCCGCCCGCGCTTTCCGCTGCCTGTTCGCCCTTGTGTCCGGCTTCAACGCCCGTATTTTCCTTTTCCACCTCCTGTATCTTCCCATGTACCGCAAGGCCAATTTCCTGCGCGGGGCGGGACAGGGGATTATGCCGCAATTTCCCGTTTTGGCTCTTGTCAGCTTCTTCAAAGAAAAGGCGGTTTTTCGCTTTGCCCTTGGCCTCGTCATAAATGCGCTGCCGCATTAGCTTTTTGGTCTTTGGGATATTTGCCCGCGCCGCGTCCAGACGGTCGGCGGCTCTGTCGGATTTGTCAATGTACCGCTGCAATTCGGGGATAGCCCTTTCTTCCTCGGTAAAGTTCAGCCGGGAAGATTGCCGCGCCGTTTGCTGCTCGGCGGGTCTTGAATAATCCGCGTCCTGCTGCCGGGTACTGATATTTTCCGTTTCCCCGGTGCGCTGATTTTCCAAAACCGCCCCGTCTGCGGTCATTTTCTGCGTTACCCTGTCGGGTGCTTTCAATTCCTTGCTTTGCCTTTGCTGCTGCCGTTTTTGCTGTTTTTTCTGCTGTTCGCTCATGCTTCACCTCCAATCCATTTTTCTGCAAGGGCGCAATAGTCGGGGTTAATTTCAATGCCGATATAACGGCGGTCAAGTTGCTTTGCAACCGCCGCCGTTGTGCCGCTGCCTAAAAAGGGGTCTAACACGACGCCGCCGACGGGACAGCCCGCAAGTATGCACGTCTGCGCCAACTTTGGGGGAAACGCGGCAAAATGCCCGCCCCTGTATGGTGCGGTGTTGATACTCCAAACGTCGCGGCGGCTGCGGACAGGGGTAATGACTTCATCGGCAACCGCGCCCTTTGCCCGTTCCCGGTTGATACCCTGTACCTTGCCCTGTCCCGGCACTTCTGCGGAATACTTTTGATTGCCGCTGCGCCCCGCCTTATACCGCGCTGCGGTGTTCGGGGCTATCGGCTCGGCTACGGCCTGCCAATCGTAATAGTATTTCTTTGACTTCGCAAGCAAAAAGACGTTTTCATAGCAGCGTGTCGGCCTGTCCCGCGTACTTTCCGGCATGGCGTTTCCCTTGTGCCATATAATGCTGCTGCGTAAATACCAACCGTCGCCCCGTAACGCAAACGCCAAAAGCCAGGGAATACCGATTAAATCCTTTGGTTTACAACCGGGGGCGCGGTGGTTGATGGAAACTTGCTGCCCGTTTCGCCCATGTGGATTTAAGGGGTCAAAATGTCCGGCCTTGCTGCCTGTCCCGCAATAGGTGTCTGCGATATTCAGCCAACAAGTCCCATCGGGGCGCAACACGCGCTTTACCTCATGGAATACCGCCGTAAGACGTGCTATGTATTCCTCCGGCGTGGCTTCCCGTCCAATTTGCCCGTCTGTCCCGTAGTCCCGCAAGCCGTAGTACGGCGGGGACGTAACGCAACAATGTACGCTGCTTTCCGGCAAGCCCTGTAATATCTGTAAGCTGTCGCCGCAATAAATCATGTCCCCGTTCATGCCGATACCTCGCCGGGGCGGGTCGTCATAATGCGGTACAATTCCGTATCCTGCGGGAAACGGTCAACAAAGGGAAGTATCACGCTGCCAAAGAAGATTAGCCCCTCGCCCGCTTCGGAGTGGGTAACATAGGACATTTGCTGCGGGGAAATGTTAAGCTGCTTTGCAAGGATTTCCCGGTCGCCCGCTGCTTGGTTGAGCATATACACAAAATCGCTGTTTTCAAAGATGTTTTCAACCTCGCGGCTTGCCAAAAGGTCTTTGACGTTCTGCGTGATACCTGTGGGAATACCGCCCCATTTGCGAAAACGCTTCCAAATCTCAACGCTGTATGCGGCGGTCTGTTCCTCTTTGAGTAGCAAATGAAACTCGTCGATGTAGTAACGGGTCGCCTTTCCTGCGCTGCGGTTGATTGTCACCCTGTTCCAAACTTGGTCTTGGACGATAAGCATACCCAATTTTTTAAGCTGCTTTCCCAACTCCTTAATGTCGAAACAGACAAGGCGGTTATGAATATCCACGTTGGTACGGTGGTTAAAGATATTCAAGCTGCCATGCACATACAGCTCCAACGCCGACGCGATACGCTGCGCCTCCGCTTCCGGCTGCTTCTTGATTTCGTCGTAAAGGTCGCCCAATATCGGCATTTTTTCGGGCTGCGGGTCTGCAAGATACCCCCGGTAGACGTTGATAACAGCGCGGTCAATAACGGTCTTTTCGACGGGCTGCAAGCCCTCTTTGCCGCCTACAACAAGTTCGCAAAGGGACAAAATAAAGTCGGATTTCAGCGCAAGCGGGTTATCGTCCTCGCTGTAATTTAAGTTAATGTCCATCGGGTTTAGATACTGCGGCGTTCCGTCTGCGCCCTTGCCTGTGGGGGACAGCCGGATTGTCTGGCCTTTCAGCCGCTGAACAAGGGGGTAATACTCCGCTTCCGGGTCGCAAATGATAATGTCGTCCGTCGTGATAAGGAAAGCATTTGTCATTTCACGCTTTGCGGAAAAACTTTTGCCGCTGCCCGGAGTTCCTAAAATCAAGCCGTTGGGGTTTTTAAGTTGCTTGCGGTCGCACAAAATCATGTTGTTGGACAGGGCGTTAAGGCCGTAATACAACGCTTCGCCTTTTTGAAACAACTCTTGTACCGTAAAGGGGACAAAAATAGCGGTGCTGCTCGTCGTCAGCCCCCGCTGTATCTTGATAAGGTTTTCCCCTAACGGGATAGAGGACATTAAGCCCTGTTCCTGCTGATAGTCAAGGCGGGTCAGGGTGCAGTTATATTTCTGCGCCACGCCCGCCGCTTGGAAGATGTCGTTTTCCAACTTCTGCTTTGTGTCCGCAAAGTTCAGAACGATAAGGGTCAGCAAAAACATTCTTTCGTTGCGGCTCTGCAAGTCTTTCAACAGGTTTTTCGCGTCGCCGCCGTAGGTGGCAAGGTCGGACGGGATAATATCCATGTCGTAGCCGCTGCGGACAGCTTTTTTCTGCTCGGCAATCTTCATAGCGTCCAAATCGGTGATTTTCCGCTTGATGGTCTTAATGGCTTCGTTGTGTTCAATGCTGCGGATATGCAGATTGATGATGATACCATTTTCCGCGTCCAAAAAGTCGGCAAGCATACGGTCGTTGAGTTCCGGCGCGACAATCTGAACAAAGGATGCTGCGCCGTACTTGCCGCCCATACGGAAAAACCGCCCCTCGCCAAATCGGAAAGAGGACGGGGCAATACAGTCTTTGACGGACAGGCCGCTTTCGGGCAACGTGTTCCAATCGAAATGAAAACGCTCCCCGTCGGGGTGGAAAATGCCATGCAGCACTTCAAGCCGCTGCCGCCCGTTGAGCGTCCGCGCCGCCGCGCCGATAACCTTAAAATGGTTGAGCGTGTCAACCTCGATACGGTTAAGACGCGCCCGCGCCACTTTGATATTGTCCGCGTCAACGGTAAAGGTCAGATACCGCGCCTTAATGCGGCCATTGTTGCCCCGTTCCTGCTGCGCTTGCAGCATTTCGGTGTACTCCGTCCTAATGCTGTCGAAGTCGTCCCCCTGTGGGGCAATATAGATACTCTTTTGAAAATCCTCCCTGTTGGCGTAATGGCTGATTAGGGAAATCTGTACGCTGATAGAAGCGTCAAAGTAGTTATACATATCGCAAAGGGCTTCAAAGGTCGCCGTTTTATCGTCGGATTGTGCAAGCTGATAGTTCATATCTTCAAACTCAATGCACTTGGAATAGCGGTTGCCCGTCAGCTTGCAGATACCGTCCTTATACATTCGTTCAAATGGTATGCTGTCCTGTGCGGTGTGGGGCTTCCCGTCGCCCTTTTCGCGCCGGATTAAGCCCAAAATCCGCTTTTTCTCTTTGGAAGTCAAATTACGCTTTGCGTCCTGCGTCTTTTCCTTTGACAATCGCCTGTACCTCCTTTTCAAGTCTGCGTTGACGTGCAAGCACGTCATAGAAATTGTTGGTCTGATAGGGCCGCTCCTTTGGCCGGATAAACTTCACTTCAATTATCTGCCGCAAAATCACTTCAAGCGGCTGCCCATGCTTTTCATACATGGCGAACAGAAAAAACGGCAACATGACAACAACCATGCAGGACGCCGCTATGGTCGAGCCTGCAACGTCTTTCAGCAAGAAGAAAAGCGGTAGTCCGATAACCACCGCCGCGCTGAAACATATTAGCTGCCGTTTTGTCAGTCCGAACATTACTTTGGTCTTTACTTTCGTCAAGTCTTTGGGGACGGTCACATACGCCATAGTCCGCTGCCTCCTTAATGTGCGCCGAACAGACTTTTGGCAAGGCTGCCCGTCTTAAAGAGCGTAAAGCACAAAAGAACGGTATAGCCCATGCAAGCCCATATCGCGCCGGATATATCGCTTGTCAGCGAAATTGTTTGAACGAGTACCGCATAAATCGCCACGCATACCATGATTAAAAAGGCTTGAAAGCCGAGCGCGAACAGCGATTTAAGGTAGTTTTGCCCTATGCTGCCCCATTCGTGATTTATCATAGTCGCCATTGGGATAGGCGCGATAGAGGACACCAAATATATCTCTATCATGCGCCCGTAAACCACAAGCATAATGCAGATGGAAAGCGCGTTCATCGTCAAACCGACAAAGAGCGTCTGAAACCATAGCCCGAACAATGCGCCAAGTTCCATAGCTTCAAGCCGCGTTTCCAAGTCGGCGGTAACGCTTGAAATATCTATGCTTGTGTCCGCAATAATCAGCCCCGCGCTGCTGTTGACAACGCTTTGCGCTACATCAAATACGGCCATGACGATATTCCATGTGTTCGTTACAAGCCAAACGGCAACAAAGGTCTTGAAAATCCATTTGAAAAAGATAAATGTTTCAAAGTCGTTCAGGTTGTTTTTCTCGATTACAAGGTGTATCAGTTCATAGCACATGACAAAGGTTATAATGACGCCTGCTATCGGTACAATCACGCTTTCCGACAGGTTGCGTATCATGTTGAATACCCCGGCGTTCCATGCCGCCGGGGTAGTGCCGAGTTCGCCCGCAAGTTCGCCAACCTCTGTATTGACGTTATCGAACAGGCCGGACAGATTGGCGATAATCCCGTCTGTCAAAATGCCCCTAAACCATTCTTCAATCTGCTGCCATATCAAAGGTTAATCCCTCCTTTCCCGCGCCCGCCGCGATGGGCGGGCGCGGTCAAAGTTTGCTGCACGTCCGGGCTTATCCGAACAGGCCGGAAAGCAAGGGTACAAGGGTCGCGCCGATAAGGGCAACGCCGCCGCCCGCCATAAGCTGCTTCATGCCTTGCGATTTTGTTTGTGTGAGGTAAAGAAGCAATAGAAGTGTAAAAAATTTTGCCGTTCCTATCCGACGCTTAGCTCTTGCGCCGGATAGGTCGGGCTTACGCTTCGGGCAAGTCCACCTTGCCGACAAAGCTGTAATAAATCTCAATGTCTTGTCTGCGTGTGCCGTTCTCGTCATAGCTGCACTCATGCACGATGATTTTCTCGACAAACTCACGCAAGAGGGTGGGGGTAAGTTCTTCAAAGCTGGTATGCTTGCGGACGATGTTCATAAACTTCTCGGCGTTTACGGTGGCTTCCTGTGCTTTGGAAAGCTCGGCTTGCAGTTCGGCAATTCGCCCTTTGAGCTGCCGCTGCTCGGCTTCGTAGTCTGCCGACAGCTCCATAAAGCGGTCATCGGAAATCCGTCCGCTTACGCTGTCCTCATACAGCCGCTTGAAGATAGCGGACAATTCCCCGATACGCTTTTCTGCGCTGTCAAGCTCTTTCTTCTTGGCGGCGTTTCTTCTCTTGCCGCCGTCCTCGTTCTGCTCGATCAGCAGCTTCATAAAGCGGCTTTCGTGCTTCTCGGCGTAGCTCGTCACTTTCCGCAGATTGGAGATAACACCCGCTGTCAAAAGGTCGGTGCGGATAAAGTGCGCCGTACAGTCGGCGGTGCGCTTCTTGTAGTTGCCGCAGATATAACAGTCCTGTTTCCGCTTGTCGGTCTGATAACGCTGCTGATACATCACGCTGCCGCAGTCGGCACAAAAGAGTATGCCGGAGAACAAGCCCACTTCATCGTAGCGGTTGGGGCGTTTGCGCTGCTTGCGTAGCTCCTGCACCCGTTCCCATGTGGCAAGGTCGATAATCGCTTCGTGGGTGTTCTCAAATACCGCCTGCTTTTCTTCAGGGTTTTCCACGCTCGATTTTACCTTGTAGGAGATTTTCTCGGTCTTGAAGTTCACCGTATGCCCCAAATACTCCTTGCGTTCAAGGATATGCACAATGGTATTTGTAGCCCACTTGTAGGGAAAATCGGGGTAGTAGCGGCGGGTGCTGCCCGTCCTGCGGTATTCGAGCGTTCCCGGCGTGGGTATCTCCTGTTCGGTCAACATACGGGCGATTTTGGTCGGCCCGTTCCCGGCAAGGCACAAGCTGAAAATCTGCTTGACTACCGGGGCGGCTTCCTCGTCAATGACAAAATGTCCGTCCTCACCTTTGAGGTAGCCATAGACGGGTTGGCTCGTGATGGGCTTGCCACTCATGCCCTTGCTGCGGAAAACTGCCTTGATTTTCTTGCTCGTATCTCTCACCATCCATTCGTTGAAAAGATTTTTTAGCGGCGTTAGGTCGTTATCGCCCTGTGCGCTGTCCACTCCGTCATTGATAGCGATAAAGCGGACGCCTTTCTTCGGGAAAGTGATTTCGGTAAACATTCCAACCTGCAAGTAGTTTCGTCCCATTCTCGACAGGTCTTTGGTAATGACACATTTGACCTCGCCATTTTCAACGCAGTCCATCATTTCCGTAAAGCCCGGTCTTTGGAAGTTCGCACCACTCCAACCATCGTCAACGAAAAATCGGTAGTTCATAAAGCCGTTTTCTCGTGCGTAGGTTTCAAGGATACGCTTCTGATTGGATATGGAATTGCTCTCGCCTTGCAGCTCATCGTCTTTACTTAATCTCGCATAGAGGGCGGTAACGGGGGTTGTTTGGGTGGTCTGTCTTAACATGGTATCCTCCATTTCCGACAGCCAGCCCCGCTATTCCGTATGAGTATTATACCATAGGGGGCGGCTGTCTGTATAGCGGGTAATTGTAAATTTTGCTTCTTTATCGCCCGTCAATATGACGATTTTTCAAAATAGGGCTTATCACTCATGCCGTATGGTGGGGCTTTTGTCCGGCGTGGCTCTCGGCTTCCAAAACTTTCATCATCTTGTCGGCTGCGGTGGCGGTGGTGTCTTTCTTGAAGTAGCCCGACACAACAAGGACGGTGTTCCCCATGCGGATCTCCGTCACGCAGTCCGGGCGGCGGTCGGTGGTGTTCTGCTTCTTATCGGTCATAGGCGGTACTCCTTTCCTTGTTCATCAGGCTTTTCAAATACTCCATTTTCTCCTGTGCGATATGCTTTCTGTTCTGTCTGCCCGTACAAAGGACGGGTACGCACATTCCTGTTACCCGGCTGTAAATGCGGTTGTGTGCGGTGTCCTGTGGCTTTTGCAGTTCCTCCAGAGTGAGGTTTGTGGTAACGATTAGGGGCTTGTTGCTGCGGTAGCGGCTGTCAATCACATTGTAGACCTGTTCAAGCCCGTACTCCGTCCCTCGCTCCATTCCCAAATCATCAAGTATCAAAAGGGGGTAACTGCATAGCTTCTCAATGTACGCATTTTTCCCGTCAAAGGTGGCGGCAAGGTCATTGAGGACGGTTGCAAAGTTCGTCATGCGGACGGGTATCTCTTTCTCCATAAGGGCGTTTGCGATGCACCCGGCAAGATAGCTTTTCCCGCTGTCGCATTTGCCCCATAAGAGATAGCCGATATTTTTCTCTTTCATATCTTCCCATTCTGCGACAAAGGCGTGTGCAAAGTTCATTTGCGGGGTATGCCCGTTGTCATTGGCAAAGTTCCATTCCTGCATAGCTTTATCGGAAAAGCCCCGGCGTTTGAGGTCGGCAACGGTTTCAAGGTGCTTTCTGCGCTGCTCGGCGGCTTCACGCTCCAAACGCTGCGCCCGTTGGCAGTCACATTCTGCCGGGTGTCTGTCCCGCCCAAACCATGCGGCGGTTTCTTTTGGGAAAAAGGCTTCTTTTGGGGTGCGGCACTTGCCGCAGTACAGCAAACCGTCCTCGCCTGTGTAGTCCTCGGCTTCGGGCTTGACCTCTGCCATTTTCAAAATCATATCTTCATAAACACTCGTCATAAGCTCTCGCCCTCCTTGCATGAGTAGTCGGGTATTCCCGTTTTCTGTGCGGCTTTCGCCTTATCGTCTGCCGCCCATCGTGAAATGGTGGCGGCGTGGTTTTGGTATTTCTTCCCGGTAGAAGCGATATAGCCGGATAAGCGGTCAATGTAATACTCCCACTTGTCGGGCAGCTCCGCTTGAAGCTCGGCAAGCTCGCTGTCGGAAAGAAAAACATTTTGATACTTGCCATAAGCGGCGGGGGCTTGTCCCGTTTCTCGCTCTCTCTCTTTTTCTAACTCTATATCTAACTCTTTCTCTATCTCTAATATAGGCGGACATTTGTCCACTCCCTCTATGGGTGGACAAATGTCCACCTTTGCACTTGGGAGCAGATTTTCACTCTGCAAGCGCATACGCTCACGCTTTTTTCTCTCCCCCTCGGTAGAGGACTGCCCGATTAAAAGCTGAATATCGCTCATGTAGTACGCCCCATCGTTCAGTACTTCCACAAGGGCAAGCTCAATAAACACCTTTAAGGCTCGTTCTACTGTGCCGATCTGATGGCGGGTGTAGGTGGCTATGGTCTGCGGCGTGTGGGGTATGCGGTCATTGAGCATTAGCACTCCGTTGTTTTTCAGCGACATTAAGTACATTTTCATCAGCAGATTGGAGTAAATCAGCCCGTCTTGCATACTTTCCAAAATCACCATTGTTTCGCTGTGATAGAAATTCTCCTTGACTTTGAGATAGTAATAGCGGCGGTTTTCGGTCATTGGCAATCCTCCTTTTTCCGGCGTTTGGAGAAATAGCGGGGGCAAAGTATGACGATAGCCCGAAAGCTCTGCTTGCAGTCATGGGTACAGCCCCGGCATAAATCGTTGTAAGTGATACGGTTTCGGTGGTTGAGGAAAAAGCTCCATTCAAGCCGCCGTTTCTTGCTCATTCTCGGCATTGGCAACGCTCCTTTCAGCCGCTTTTCCCGGTGTGGCGGGATAGGCGGCGTTTTTGTAGTTTCTCGGTATCATTTTCGGGGATTTTTCGCCCTGTAAGCCCCGTTTGGAAGTGGGGCAGTATTGCGGGTAGGGTGCGGCGGTTATCCCCGTTTTGTAGGGTTTCGGGTGCATTTATCGCTCCTGTTCTTTGGCTTTTCTGCGGCTTTGGGTTTGGCTGCGGTATAGCTTCTGTGCGTTCTGCTGCGCCGCAAAGAGGGTGTCATGCTCTGCCTTTGCCGCCCGGTACTCGTTGTAGGCGGCGTTTTTCGCAGATATAAGGCTCTCAATCTCGGCATTGAGCTTGGCGGCTGCGGGCAGCTTGCCGCCCCGTAAAAGCTCTTTCAGCTTGCGCCCCGCCGCTTCGTGAATGATAAAATCCGCTTCATTGGCTTGGCGGTAGCTCTCGGCTTTCTTGCCTTTCAGCTTCTTGTAGGCTTCAACGGTGGGCTTGGTGTGGCGGTATTCCCCGGCGGCTTTCCGTAGCTCCTTTTTGGCGGTCAATGCGGTTTCAATCTCTTTGAGTGCCTGCCGCTTCTCGGCAAGGGCGGCTCGGCTCTCGGCTTCGGCTGCGTCCAGGCGGTCAAGGTCGGTCATGTCATTTTGGGTTAGGAAGTTATGGGTAGCCGCCATTTGTTTGAGGTTGTGGACAGCCGCCCAACGGTCATAGCCTGCGCCCTTGCCCTCGGCTCGCTTGGCTTCTCTGTTTACCAACCGTTGCAAGGTGCTGTTTGTCGGGGCGATTTTCGGGGTTTCCGTCCTCTGTGGGCGGCGGGAAATGCCCGCTTGGTATTCGGGTATGGCTGCGGCTTTTTCTGCGGCTCTGACGGCGTTCTGCTCCAAAAGGGCAAGTACAGCCGCTTTGTCAAAATCATCCCCCAGCTTTCGGGCTGTGATGGGCTTCGTCCTGTCCGGCGTGAGGTAGGACAACCGCCCCCGGCTTTCCTTGACGGTCACGCCCTCATGGAGCAGCAGAGCGGAAAACTCGTCAAAGGTGGTAGCCTGGTCAAGGACTTTCCGTATGGTCTGCCGCAGCCTCGCCTTGTCGGTTTCAAACTTGGTCGGGGCGGCGGGCTTACCCTCGGCGGTTCGCTGCTCATTCTCTCGGTTAAGGGCAAGCTGCCTTTTCTTCTGCGCCCAATACTCACGCTCGGTTATGCGCTCCTTGCTGCCATGCAAGAGGTCAATTTGATATAGCTGCTCTTTGTGGCATAGCTCCATAACCTCGGATTTGAAGTATTCCATAGCCGCATTGGTGCAGCGGTGCTTACAACCGGCTTTTGTATCTGCCGGTCTGTCCATATAGGGCAACAATGGTACAGCTTCAATGCGTAGGCTGTTTATGACGATATGAACATGAATGTTCTCGCTGTGGTTGTGTCCGTCCGGGTGGGTGCAGACAAGGGCTTGGTGTCCGGGGAAATGCTCGGCACAAAATCTCTCGCCCAACGCCTGCGCCCGGTCAACGGTCAATCCGTTGTCGGGGCCGTCACGGGGGTCAAAGCTGATAATGTAGTGGTGGCTTTTCACATCTTCCCGCTTTTGGTTTTTGCCGTAGCGGAGATTAGCCCGCATACAGGCAACGGCAAAATCTTCCCCGCCGCAGTTGAGGGTGGCAATCCGAAAATCCTCTCTCGGTACAAGCCGCCCGTTTTCGTCAAGGGTGGGCTTCATGGAAAATTCGTCATGCTGAAATGTGAGGTATTGCTCGGCTGCGCCATAGTCGGCATTTTTAGAGCTGATATGTTTGAGTATCGCCAACGGCTTCACCTACTTTCTGCAAGACTTCATATTTGAGGGCGGCAAGGTCGGATATGGCGGCTCTCACTTCGCCGGATAGGGTATTGTAGGGTGTGCCGTACTCGTTCAGATACCGGGCGATCTGATTGAGGTTGCCGCCGATTTTCCCATATTCGGCGGTCAATCGCCCGATAGCGGCAAGCAGTTCATCATTGACAGCCGACACATTGACAACGGGGCGAATGGTAGCCCTCGTTATGGCTTGCCGGATAAACTCCGCTTGGCTCATATCGTAGGGCGCAAGACGGGCGGCAAAGTCGGCGTATTCTTCCTCGGTCATGCGGGTCTTTACCACATGGCGGCGGTGGGGTGTGTTGTAGCGTTTTTGGCTCATAGGCAAAACTCCTTTCACTTTACAACGGACATTTTTTCAGCGATTTTTGAGTATTCAAGTTGTTAAATTTATGTGAATACGAAAAAGCGGTGGGCGTGGTTTTTTAGCGGCGCAAGCCGCACAAGCAGGGTTTGGGGAAGGCACTCCCCAACAAGTTTCCGCAAGGGGCAAAATGAGCGATAGGCGAATTTTGGTACTGCGGTAGAAACTTGCTCTACGAAAACCGCAAACTTTCCCCTCTACTCACTACTACACTTCAAAAGGGGCGTTTTGGCCATTTTTCAAAAAGTTTTGAGAAATGCTAAAACGCTTTCCTCATACATTAAAGGTTTTGAAAATTACAAAATGGCGGGGTTTCAAAATTTTCTTTGATACCTACTACGGACAGCCTTTCACTTTTGCCAACTCAAACGGCGTAAATCTCAATCTTTCTTTCACTACTACTACGGCGGCGGTTGTCGGTTTTGGCAAAGCTGCGCTGTTTTTTCTTCTGCCACTACTACGGCAGAGGGCGGCGTTTCTTCCAAACTGTCCCCGAAAAAATATCTGTGGGCAGACTTCCCCGATCACTACCTACAACACCGCAAGGGGCGATTTTGCCAACTCCGGGTAAAAGAAAAACGGGCAAGGGCGAAGCCTTGTCCGTTTGAGGGGCAGCGGTGGAAATATTCACATTGTTGCGGTATAATATTGGTAAGAAAATTTTTTTGAAAAAATTTTGTCTTTAGGTGTGACATTTTCAGTTAAATCCATAGTACATAGGTGAAAGGAGGTTGATACCTTGTTGGAGGATAGCAAAATCATTGAATTGTTCTTTGCGCGCGTGGAACAGGCAATCGTGGAGCTATCGGCAAAATATGGAACAGTTTGTAGTAGGATTGCAAGGAATATTTTGAAAAATGACCTTGACGCTGAGGAATGTGTCAACGATACATACCTTGCGGCGTGGAATACTATACCACCCCAAAAGCCCGATCCGCTAAGGACTTATATTTTCCGCATTGTCCGAAATATTGCTACCGCAAAATATCATGCAAATACTGCTACAAAGCGTAATAGTTATTATGATGTTGCATTGGACGAATTAGAAAACTGTTTGGCTTCTTTCACAACCATTGAACAGGAAATTGAAGCAAAAGAATTGACATTGAAGATCGATAACTTTCTTGCAACCTTGGATAAAGATAGTCGCTTAATGTTTATGTGTCGCTATTGGTATTCAGATAGTATTTCCGATATTGCAGAGATGTTTCACTTAAATAGCCACAATGTATCAGTTCGCCTTTCACGCATTAGAGAGAAGCTGAAAAAACATCTAAAGAAAGAAGGTTTTGATATATGACAAGAAAAAAGATTTCTGAAGCTATCACTGGTGTTAGCAGTCGATATATCGAAGAAACTGCTGACTTCCGTTCAAAGGGCGGCTATTCTCACACTTCAGAAGCTAAAGCTCGCCCCCGTTTTGGTCGTCGCTTTTCCGCTGCTATGATAGCGGCGATTATGACCGTTTTTCTTATGGGAGCCGGTGTTGTTGCGGCAATCTACGGCAGTAGCATTCAAAGCTGGTTTAATCATTTTTGGGAAGAAATCACGGGAGAGCCTATGAGTGCTAATCACGCCGCTATTGTCGATACATTAAGCCAAAAAATTGATATTAGCCAAACTGTTGGAGATGTTACCATAACTGTAGATTCCGCAACAGTAGGTGATGATACTTTCTTCTTGCTGCTAAAAGCTAAAGGGATTGATTTCTCCGAAAAGCACGGTTATGACTTCCAGATGGTAACTATGGAAACAAATCCCGATCCGTTAAAGTACGGTGCTTTTGTAGGTTACGGTGTTGATTATTTAGGTCTTGATGGAGATGGAGCTGCACTTTTCCTGTTAGATTATGACTATTTGGCAGATAGCGAATTTGCACAAGATACCCGCCCATTGCAAGTATGGCTAACACTAAAAGACTTTTCAAGGGACGCACATACTGACAACGAAACTGTCTTAACAGAGGGCGAGTGGTACTACACCTTTATTATTGATCGTAGTACCCCTATTGAACCTATCTCCCTCCCAGATACTGAGGTCATGGCGTGGAGTTCAGCGTCAAGAGCAGAAGTACCTGTTACGGTAACGAATATCGAACTGACTAATACAGGCTTGCGTTTCCAGTATGACTATAAAGAAGGCGAACTGTCCCTTTCTGAACAGCGAATTGTGTTGGTATTGAAAAACGGCAAAATCGTTGTCAATAGTGGCGGCATCGGTAGTCCAACCGCAGATAACACCGATATGTGTTTTTCTTATCAATGGCTGGTTCCGGTGGATT
Source organism: Christensenellaceae bacterium Phil1 (assembly GCA_001940855.1). Lineage (GTDB taxonomy): Bacteria > Bacillota > Clostridia > Christensenellales > CAG-138 > Phil1. The sequence goes on from MSGS01000075.1 coordinate 138,131, forward strand.
TAGACGAGATTGCTTCTATTCAGATTGGTAATGTGGAAATCCTTGTTCCGTAAAAAATAGTCATAATTCCCGAAAATTTATAATCATTGAGCCGGACGCATAGACGCAGAGCCGAACAGCACAAACAGGCAGTGGCTTTGCCAGGGCAAGGCCGCTGCTGTGCCTTTCGGTCAACAAATACACTTTGGGACATTTTGTCCCGATGATACGGAGGATTATTCGTGAAAAACACTTTTGAAATATTCAAGTCGTTACCCATTAACAGAGCGTTGCTGTCGTTGGAAGATGGGGATTGTTCTGACAATTCGTACTTTTGCTATCCCGTAAATGCAAAGCCTATTGGTTTTGAGGGAAGTATCCTATACTGCTTCTTGCCGGAGTATGGCGAAGTGGTTTTTGCGGCAAATCCCGAAAGTTGCGCTGATAAATATGTTTATCCATTGGCAGAAAACTTCTCTGACTTTATGCGGCTTGTATTAGCTTGCGGAACAGCAAACCCGGTTGAACAGATTGTGTGGATGAACAAAGACAAGTTTCAGCAACATCTTCAAGAGGAACAACGGATTATGACGCAGGAACAAAAAGCGGCATTATCTGTACTTGCCGAAAAGCTGGAGCTTGCACCTATGGAAAATCCATTTGAATATGTGAAAGCGTTGCAATCCGTTTTTGACGATAGCAAAATTCAATTCAGCGATGAATACTACGATGTGTTAGGAATTGAACGATAACCGATCTCGACGCATAGACGCAGAGCCGAACAGCACGAACAGGCAGCGGCTTTGTAAAGGCAAGGCCGCTGCTTTGCCTTTCGGTTAGCAAATACACTTTGGGGAATTTTATTCCGATGATATGGAGGTATCAGAATGAAGAAATTGATTTTAGGTTCAATCGTATTCTTAACAGGAGTATTATCGACAGCTGTTCTTTTGGCAGGCTCTATGGGCAACACATGGAATTTGAACGGACAATTATCTGCTACATGGAACTTATCTCAATATGGACTGATGCCTGCTTTATATATTTTCATAGGTATTGCAATCACAGGGGCTATAATCGCAGCATGGGGTGTATTTGAAAAGAAGGATTGAGGTAGTCCCATAAATACAATTTAGGAGGTGGCGCATTGGAAAAGGGAAAATGGGTGCTATGCCCGATCTGCAACAACAAGACCCGTATTAAGGTGCGCCCCGATACGGTGCTTGAAAACTTCCCACTGTTCTGCCCCAAATGCAAGCGGGAAACGATTATCAGCGTAAAGGGGCTTGCTTTGCCTTTCGGGCAACAAATACACTTTGGGACATTTTGTCCCTATGATATGGAGGTATAAATGGGAGCATTTTATTTTTTCGTATTTATCGGCATTGTCGGCTTTTTTGTTGATAGTATCAAAAAAGTAAGACATGAACAAACAACAAAAAACAAAGTAATTCTTGTAGGCTCTATTGTATTGCTTCTTTTTGGTTTTTATTTGCTTGCCGAAGCTCTGGGGCTTTAATCCTAAAGGGAGGTGGCGCATTGGAAAAGGAAAAATGGGTGCTATGCCCGATCTGCAACAACAAAACCCGTATTAAGGTGCGCCCCGATACGGTGCTTGAAAACTTTCCGCTGTTCTGCCCCAAATGCAAGCGGGAAACGATTATCAGCGTAACCGGGCAGAATGTGGTTGCGGTCAATAAATCAAAAAACGATATGGAGGTGTCGTTATGAAAGAATATTGGTGGATTTTTGCCCTTGCTATTGTATGTGCTATTCTTTCCAAACAGATAGATAAAGCACTTGCAAAACTCATTACAGATGGCAAGAAACGAGCTGTAATTTATTGCGTGATCGGTGCTGTGGCACTTGCCGTTATTGGAGTGTCTATTTACAAGGCTACCGCCGTATATGCGGGTGGTTGGTCTGTGGCGATAGCGATTGCTCCTGTGTCTATCTTCATTGTTGCCGCAGTTATTGGTCTGATTTATGGACGCTCCCGGAACAAGAAGCAGAATGTTGAATAACGGAATTGATAATAGGCGGTTAAGCACTCTTGGGCTTAACCGCCTTGTCTGCCGTAAAGCAAAACAGGCGGCGGCTGTCAACGGCGGGCGTATGCCCGTTCATCTTGACCGTTGACTGCTGCTGCCTGTTTTGCTATCTCCCCTTTGGCTGTACGGAATAGCGGCGGGGCTGCTGTTCTTGTCTGTGTTTTGTGGTCTGCTTCTTTATTGCCCTTGTGCATTTGCCCCCGGATTGTCGTTGCCGTAACCCTCAAGCAAGTTGATTACTCCCCAAATACCCAAGCCCGCGCCGAGTGCGATAACAAGGGTCTGCAATACTCCAACTGCGCTATTAAAAAATGCCATAATTTTACCTCCATCAAATTAAGTTGAATTGTTGTAATGGGTAACAGAAAAGCCGCCATCGTCGGCGGCTTCATTTTCCGATTGCTCTTTTGTTTTCTGTTCGCCGTAGCGGTTTTCAGCCCATGACGACAGGGCATAGGCGTATATCTCGCCCCTTGCCGCTGCAAGCCGCTTGTTGATTTCCCATGCCGCCGCGTCAACGTCGATTTCATCAAGGGGAGTGCCGGACGCTTGACAGTCCTGTATCTGCTCCCAAAGGACAACGCCGCTGATGATTGAGCGCGTCAGCGTTTCAAAAACATTGTAGCAATCCATAAACTTTTCATATTCCGAGCGTTCCATTGTGCTGCTCCTTTCAAGTCGCCGCCCTTATTCGGCGGCCTCGTCTGTGTCCTCGCCGGACAGTTCTATGTCGTATATGTCAAACGCTTCATCGGCTTTTACGATGGGCGGGCGTTTTTTCATATACCGTTCAACGTCAAATGCGTTTTTCTTATCGAAGTCGGAAAGATATTTGTAATTCGGGTGCTTTGTAATGTCGTACTTATCGCTGAAAAATGGGCGCACACCGCGCAACTGCAAAATACACTTTCCACCGTCCATAACTGCAAGTTCGTCCTTGCTCATCAACTCCTTTCCCATTTTTTGATAATTGAGGCCATGTGAAACTTCCCGCCCCCGGTTTTCGGAAGTGTTAAAGCTGTCAATCGTTTCTTTGCCTAACACTTCCGAGATTTCTTTAAGGGTGGATTGCTCCTTACCTCCCAAAAACAGGGTAGTATCACAGTTGCCGATAATGGTATCTGCGCTGTCCCTGTAAATGGCTTTTAGTTGGCTCTGCGATTGCAGAACGATAGACGCCGATATTTCACGGCTGCGGATTGTTGCAATCAGCTTTTCAAAGCGGGGTATCTGCCCGATGTTGGCAAACTCGTCAAGCAGACAGCGCACATGGACGGGCAAACGCCCGCCGTATTCGTCGTCGGCCTTGTCGCACAAGAGGTTGAAAAGCTGCGTATAAAGGATTGCGGCGACAAAATTGAAAGTGTCGTCCGTATCGCTGATGATGATAAAAAGCGCGGTCTTGCGGTCGCCCAACGTGTCAAGCTGCAAGTCGTCGTACTCTGTGAGGTCGCGGAGTTCCTTAATGTCAAAGGGCGCAAGCCTCGCGCCGCACGATATAAGTATCGAAGAACGTGTTTTGCCCGCCGATAACAAAAACTTTTTATATTGGCGTACTGCAAAGTGTTCGGGGTCGCGTTCCTCCAACGCGGCAAACATGAGGTCAACCGGGCTTTGAAACTCCGGGTCGTCCTCGCGGGCTTCCGACGCATTTATCATTTCAAGCAGCGTCGTAAAGTTCCGTTCCTCTATCGGAGCTTCATAGTAGATATAGCCGATAAGCGCGGAGTACAAAAGCCGTTCAGACTTCACCCAAAAATCCTCGCCCGATTTATCCCCGTCGCCTTTGGTGTTCACAATCAGCGTGTTTACCAACTTCAAAATGTCCTTTTCGCTGCGGATATAGGCAAAGGGGTTGTAGTGCATGGATTTCTGAAAATTGATGGTATTTAGCACTTTGATAGCGTACCCGTTGCGCTCTAATAGAGTTCCACATTCTACCAATATTTGCCCTTTCGGGTCTGTCAAGACGTAAGATGAATGAAGCTGCATTAAATTAGGCTTTATGAAAAACCTTGTCTTTCCGCTGCCGCTGCCGCCGATTACCACGACGTTTTTATTACGGGCATATTTCGGCTCTTTCGGTCTGCTGCTCATTGTCAGCCGTTCCGTCTGCGTCAAAAGCACGTTGTTTTCAAATACGGGGTCAACGTAGGGGCGTATATCCTCCGGGCTGCCCCAACGCGCACTTCCAAACTCTATGCCCCGGCGGTATTTCTTGGCGTTCTTGCCCTTTGTGTAGACGACAAGCCGGATTATGACCGCGCCCACAATGCCAATCAGCAAGTCAAGCGGCGCAAAACTCGGCAAAAGGCTTTCAAAGGCTGCGGAAAAGCCCTGTCCGATGGAAAGCAGCTTTGCGGACATATCCGCGCCCGGTGCAAGCCGGAAAGACTGCGCCGCTTTGTCGAACAGGTAAACAAAAATCAGATAGGGAAGATTGAGGATTAACAGCTTTTTGATGTTTATGCCCTTTATAGCGATTGCCCCCTTTCCATGCGTTTGACCGTTTCCCGTCCGGCGTTAAGCTGCTTTGCCTGTTCCTTTGCTGCCGCAAGGGTCTGACGGATTGACGGTTTTTTATCCCGTTGCAGCTTCTTTGCGGAAAACTCCTTAAAAGCCGCCGTTAAAACGTCTATATCCTTGCCCTTGAAAAAGACAAGGTAACGGGGCGGCTGCCCGGTCGCATCCTTTTTCAGCGAATAATCAATGCCGTACTTTTTCGCCGTATGCTCAAACGCCTTAATGTTCTTGTCGGTGATTTCGATATTTGTTATTTTCTCGCCGCGCCGGGTCAACTGCCGCATGGTCTGTTTGCCCCGCGTCGGCTTTGCGGCCTGCTTTTGAAGCTGCCGCAACAACAGCTTCATGGATTTTTGTAAAAGGGCTGCGTCTATCTTTGCCGCTTTGACGGACAGCGCAACCACTTTTTGCGTTACTTCCTCCTGCAAGGTATCAACTCCTTTCCTCGCGTGATGTGTTTGGGGTTACAGGCTTTGCAGCGTATAGGGGTCGTCGCTCTGCGGCGGCTGTTCGCTGCCGTACAGGTCGTGATTGACTTCTGCTGTGTAGAAATGCCCTATTGTGGACGGGGCGGAAAACAGCGTTTTCAAGAGATACGCCCGTATGTTGTAAACCTTTGTCGTGTTGTTGTTTATACGGTCAAAGACATATTCGATGTGGAATTGCCCCACTTTCAGCAAGCGGCTTTTCACAAGTTCAGCGGGATATTTTTCGCTGCCAACCTTGATGTACTTTGCCGTACTGCATACGGTTTCTAAAATCAATTCCACGATTTCGTCCAAACGCTCTTTGTCAAATTGGCTGCACAAAGCGTCATACTCGATATTGTCCTCGATGATTTCCCGATAAATCTCTACTGCGCTGTTTCCATCAATCCTATCAATCCCGCCGACAGGCGGCAATTCTCCCGGAAGCATGGGCGCGTGTTCCGGCTGCGCCGGATAGATTGATTGATGGGTATTTGATACATCAGTTTTTATTTTTTCTTTTTTTGATATATCTTTATTTAGTTGCGTTGGATTTTCCGACGACGGGTTTTCCGATAGCGGGTTATCCGTCGTCGGGTTATCCGATGTCGGAAAATCCAATAGCGGCTTTGCCGTTTCGCCCGGTGTTGGATTTTCCAATACCGGGTTAGCTGCTTCGGCGTTATCGGGTTTTTCCTGCGGCTGCTCATAGATGGTGTACTCTATCGGGGTCATTTTGCCTTTTTCGTCGCGCCCCTGTCGGCGCGTGATATATCCGGCCTTTTCAAGTTCCCAAATGGCGGTACGGATTGCGTCTATCTTCTCGCGGTTGATGTAGGACAGCCCCGCAAGGGTATAGTCCCAATCTTCCGGCAAGGAAAGCATTTGCGATAATAAGCCCTTTGCCTTTAAGGTCAATTCCTTGTTGCGTAGGTGGTGGTTGCTCATTATCGTATATCCTTGCCGCTTCTCTACTCGAAATATCTCTGCCATGTCCGGCGGCTCCTTTCTGCGTGTGGTAGTGGACAGTTAGAACGCGGTTTTTAAGGGGTAGGGGGTAAACTATCGGGGTATGCCGTTTCCGCGCTCTGAAAACCGCATAAATACGGGCTTTTTTCGCGTCTATTTGTCCACGCTGCGCCCTGTTTTGGTGGTGCGGTACGGGCATAAAAAAACGGCGTTCCTATCTTCCCGCAAGGGGAATTAGTAAACGCCGTTTGGTACGTCCTATTCGGTTTTCATCGTCAATCTGCTGCGGATATTCTCACAAGTTTTTAGGCGGGCATATCAAAGTTCTTGCCGTAGTAGTAAATTAGTAGTAAAATAGGGTTGCCATTTCGTGAAAATATCCGTATTTACAGGGGTTTTCCGCGATAATCAAAAATGGTAACCTAAAATTATACAGCAAGGAGCGACACATGGACCCGATAATAGAAAAACTTAGCAAGGCTCAGCCGATGCTATGGATAAACCCCAACCTTACTGCGGCTGAAGACGCGCTGAATAAGCTGAGCATAAGTGAAAAGGACACGGCGGAGGCGGAAGCGCGGCTTGAGCGCTTCGCGCCGTATATAATGCTCAAATTCCCGCAGACTGCGGCGTCGGGCGGGCTGATAGAATCCCCGCTTACGGAAACGCCGGCAATGCTTTGGCGGCTACGGCACGAATACGGCGCGCCGATAGAAGGCACGCTGTATGTCAAGCGGGACTGCGATCTGCCCATATCCGGCTCCATAAAGGCGCGCGGCGGCATATATGAGGTGCTGAAGCACGCCGAAACGCTTGCCATAAATGCGGGTCTTTTGAAGGAAAGCGATAATTATGCTGTGCTTGCGGAGGAACGGTTTACTAAGTTCTTTTCGCAATACTCCGTGCAGGTGGCGTCAACGGGCAACCTTGGCCTTTCCATAGGCGTTATGAGCGCAGCGCTCGGCTTCCGCACAACGGTGCACATGAGCGCGGACGCACGCGAATGGAAAAAGGCGCTGCTCAGGCAGAAGGGCGTTACGGTTATAGAGTACCCTTCGGACTATTCCGCCGCCGTGGAGCGCGGCAGAGCCGCAAGCGCAGCGGATCCGATGAGCTATTTTGTGGACGATGAAAACTCCGTTGACCTGTTCATGGGATACAGCGTTGCAGCTTCACGGCTTAAAGCACAGCTTGACGCAGCAGGAGTAACCATAGATGCTCAGCATCCCCTGTTCGTATACATTCCCTGCGGCGTAGGCGGCGGCCCTGGCGGGGTGACATTCGGGCTTAAAACCATATTCGGCGACAATGCGCATGTGTTCTTCGTTGAGCCCACACTTGCGCCGTGCATGGTGCTTGGCATGGCGACGGGGCTTGATAACAAAATATGCGTGCAGGACATCGGCCTCAGCGGCAAAACGGAAGCGGACGGACTTGCTGTCGGCAGAGCGTCCGGCTTTGTAGGTAAGGTAATGCGCGGTCTTTTGAGCGGTGAAGTTACGGTGGAGGATGCAAAGCTGTTCGATTACATGCGATCGCTGATAGAAAGCGAGGGGCTGTTCGCGGAGCCCTCCGCCTGCGCGGCGTTCGCGGGGCCTGTCGGGCTTTATACCTATGAAGAAGGGAAGGCGTACATGCGCGCACACGGGCTGAACATGAAAAACGCCGTGCATATTGCCTGGGCAACGGGCGGCAGCCTTGTGCCGGAATACGAGCGCGAAAAGTATGCCAAAACGCACCTATGAGCAGCTTTTCAGCCCAAGGCATACTTGATATCTGCCCTAAGGAGCTGGCCGGCAGGCTTGATATTACGCTGTTTGACGAGCTTGATTCAACCAACACATACCTTAAAAAGCTTGCCCGCGCGGGCGCCGAAGAAGGCCGCGTTATAATAGCCCGGCGGCAAAGCGCGGGACGCGGGCGGCTTGGGCGCAGCTTTTATTCCGATGCCGAAGGGCTTTACATAAGCGTGCTTATACGGCCGCACATGAAGGCGGAAGGCATGGTTTTCGTAACGGCTATGACCGCCGTTGCAATGGCGCGGGCGATAGAGCGCACGGTGGATGCCGACGCAATGATAAAGTGGGTGAACGACATATTCGTGCGCGGCAAAAAGGTGTGCGGAATACTGTGCGAAAGCGCGTTTGATGCAGATGCGCTCAGTGAATACGTTGTTATAGGCGCGGGCGTGAACATAACCGAGCCTTTGGGCGGCTTCCCCGCAGACATAAGCGCGGTGGCCGGCGCGCTGCTGCCCCATGGCAGCGGGCAGGAGCTCCGTACCTCCCTTGCGGCGGCGTTTTTAGAGGAACTGTTCGGCGAATATGCCCATATTGATTCCCGCAGTTTCCTTGACGAATACCGGCGGCGCAGCATGGTTACGGGCAAAAGCGTATCCGTTATCTCCCCCACGCTCGCGCGACACGGAAAGGCCGTTGCCATAGACGACGACTGCCGCCTTGTGGTGCGCTTTGACGACGGGACAACGGAGCACATCTCCACGGGCGAAATAAGCGTTAGAGTAGATTAAGCCGAAAAACTCCGCGCGTGCTACCCTCCCCTGTGCATGAATATGTATATTATTGTGATAAGCGGCAATAATACTGTTAAAATCCGACAGGGGGAAGAAATATATGGAAAGCTGTAAAAGCGAAACCGCCGCCAAAGGCGGCTGGACGCAGCAGGAGGATAGGCTGCTGCTGAGCGCGGCGCAGGCCGCGAGGCAGGACGGCAGGGCGCTGAGGAGCGTATTCGAGGACGTGGCGGCCCAAACCGGACGCAAGCCAAACAGCATACGCAATTATTATTACGAGCGCATAAAGCAGGGCGATGTTGAAGGCGAGCTTTGCCGCAGCGCGGCATTCGTGCCGTTTGAGCGGGACGAGGTGCGCGCAATGCTGCGCACAATACTTGCCCAGCGGGCAAAAGGCATAAGCGTGCGCAGCTGCACCCTTGCAATGGGCAACGGGGACACGCGCAGCATGCTGCGCTACCAGAACAAGTATCGTTCCGTTATAAAGAAAGACCCCGCGCTTGTGCGAGAAGTAATGGCGGAACTGACAAGCGAGGGCATTGCAGCGTTCGATCCTTACGTTCAGCCGCTTGCCGCCCGCAGGGAGCGACTGGGCCGCGCGGAGGCGCTGGCGTTCTTCAGCGCGCTGGAGGAGCTGGCGGCATCATACAAAAAGCTGATGCTGTAACGCATAATATGCGCATTGGGCTGAACCCATATCGGGCTCGGCCTTTATTTTTTATGTATAGCTTTTCGGGCGCGGTTATTGTATCATTATGTATGAATCTGAAAAAACGGAGCGGCACGCTATGATAGATAAGGCTAACATACGGCGCAATCTTTCCCGCCTGATGGCGGCAAAAAGCATATCCGGCACGGCGGAGGAGATACAGGGTGCGGAAGTTATACTCGATATGCTTCACGAGCTTGATTATTTCAAGGCGCACAGTGAAAACATATTCACCGTTCCCGTGGCCGGAGACCCGCTTGGGCGCTATATCGTGGCCGCGCTCATGTGCGGCAGCGCCGCGGGAGACACGATAATACTTACCGGACATTACGACGTTGTTGATGCGGACGAATACGACCAGCTTAAGGACATTGCATTCGACATGGACGCCATAACCGCGCGCATAGGCGAACTGCCCATGAGCGAAGAGTGCAGGCAGGATTACGAAAGCGGGGATTGGCTTTTCGGCCGCGGCAGCGCGGATATGAAATTCGGCCATGCGCTTATAATTGAGCTTTTGCGGCACTACGGCGAGGATATATCCGCATTGAGTGGGAATCTTCTATATGTTGCCGTATGCGGAGAGGAAACGAACTCCGAAGGCATGCTCACCGCCGCGCCTTTCTTAAATAAGCTTGCCGCCGAGCGAAACTTACATTACCGCGCGCTGCTGCTGAGCGAATGCTATCTTAATGACGACATGGCGCACGACCCAACGCGCTATATACATTACGGCGCAACGGGCAAGGTTATGCCGCTGTTCTTTTGCGCGGGCAAGGGCTGCCATGCGGACGAGCCCTTCGTTGGGCTTGACGCGAACGCCCTGAACGCCGCCGTATACGCCCGCCTTGCCATGAATGCGGATTACTGCGAGCATATGCGCGGCGAATGCACCCCGCCGACGGTATGTCTAAAAATGAAGGATCTCAAGGCCAACTACTCCGTATCCATACCCATGTATGCGGTATCTTACTACAATCTGCTCACGCTTAACCTTGACCCGGAGGGCATAACGGAGCGGCTGAAGGCCTTGGCGTATGATGCGTTCACAGCCGTGCTTGAAAAACGGCGGCAGGATATGCGCCGATATGAGCAGCTTATGCCCCGCCCCATTGCCACGCGGGACTTTGAGCCAAACGTTATTACCTACGCAGAGCTTTACGCCGCCGTTAAGGCGGAGCAGGGCGACATAGACGCGCGCCTTGCCGCCCTTGCCCGTACACTTACGGAGCAAAAGGCTGAATTGCAGGACATAAGCATTGAGCTTGTGCGCTGCCTTTACGAGCAATACGGCGACAAGCGGCCCATGATAATAATTGCGTTCATACCGCCCTATTATCCGGACGTGTATATGGATACAGCCGATGCGGACGCGCATAAGCTGCTTTGCGCTGCGGAGAACATAATAGCCTATGCCGAAAGGGAGTTTGGCGAAAAGCTGGCGCTGAAGGATTATTACATGGGCCTTTCAGACATGAGCTATACCGGCCTTAGCGAAGGGGCAAACCATGAAGCGCTGTTCAATAACCTTGCCGGGGCGAACATAACATACAGCTTCCCCATGCAGGCATTGAAGGCGCTGCATGTGCCGGGCATAGTGCTGGGCGGCTGGGGCAAGGATTTCCACCAAAGCACGGAGCGGCTGAACGTGCCGTACAGCTTCGGCGTAGTCCCCGCGCTTTATATTAGGATAATAGACTACATTTTCAACAAATAAGCTTTACATACAAGGAGGAACACAAATGATTTCCAGCATTACCAAGGACATAATATACGTTGGCGTGAACGACCATGACGTTGACCTGTTTGAGGGGCAATACATCGTGCCAAACGGCATGGCGTATAACTCATATGTAATTATGGATGAGCGCATAGCCGTTATGGATACGGTGGACGCGCACTTCGGCGAAGAATGGCTTTCCAATGTTAAGGAAGCGCTGAACGGACGCGAGCCGGACTATCTTGTGGTGCAGCATATGGAGCCGGATCATTCGGCAAACGTGGCAAACTTTGTTGCCGCATATCCCAATGCCAAGATAGTTGGCAACGCAAAAACCTTCGCCATGATAGCGGACTTTTTTGACATTACCATACCGGAAGAAAACAAGGTTGCCGTTGCCAACGGCGAAAGCCTTTCCCTCGGCGCGCATCAGCTTACGTTCGTTTTCGCGCCCATGGTGCATTGGCCTGAGGTTATGGTAACTTATGACGCCAAGGACAAGGTGCTGTTCTCCGCGGACGGCTTCGGCAAATTCGGTGCGCTGGACGTTGAGGAAGAATGGGACTGCGAAGCAAGGCGGTATTACATCGGCATAGTTGGCAAATACGGCGCGCAGGTGCAGGCGCTGCTCAAAAAGGCCGCGGCGCTGGACATTGCCATAATATGCCCGCTGCACGGCCCCGTGCTGAAGGATAACCTTGCGCACTACATAAACCTTTACGATATTTGGTCAAGCTACCGCGCGGAAAGCGAAGGCGTTATGATAGCCTACACCTCCGTATACGGCCATACCAAAGCCGCCGCGGAGCTGCTTAACGACAAGCTGAATGAGCTTGGCTGCAAAAAGGTGGTTCTGTGCGACCTTGCCCGCTGCGACATGGCGGAGGCCGTTGAGGATGCGTTCCGCTACGGCAAGCTGGTGCTTGCCACAACCACCTACAACGCGGACATATTCCCATTCATGCGCACGTTTATAGAGCACCTTACCGAGCGCAACTATCAGAACCGCACCGTGGGCTTTATAGAAAACGGCGCGTGGGCGCCCATGGCAGCCAAGGTCATGCGCGCCATGCTTGAAAAGAGCAAGGATATAACCTACCTCCCCACCACCGTAACCATCAAATCCGCCCTCAAGAGCGCATCCATAGCACAGATTGAGCAGATGGCGAAAGAGTTGATGTAAGCTTATCTAAAAAGGCAGAAAGCCGACTGCGGTTTTCTGCCTTTATTTTGTGTTTCCCCAAAAGTAAATATGCCCCGCAGTATCGGCGGGGCGTGTTGCAAAGCTATTGAATACTCTACCGTTGCAATGTTAATATGCCTGCGCAGTACGATACCGGCATAAATGAGATTTCCGGAAAGTATTCCCTTAATTCTTCCGCCACAAAATAGATTTCGTCATTGTCCCATTCGTCGCCCGCGCTCTTCTTGCATTTTTCCAGTTCTTCGCGTGTTTCAAAGGCTACATCGCCAATCAAAATCCTTCCGCCCTGTTTCTGGCAGCCACGCAATGCGTTAATGAATACGGGCTTTTGCTCATCGGTTAAATGGTGCAGGGAATACGTCGCTATAATAAAATCATAGCGTTGGCTGCGCAGCGGCTCAACCAGTCCGTTTGAAAAATCCCCTTGATACAGATGCGCATTCGGCATTTTTGCTGCCGCGAGCTCAATCATTCTTTCCGAAAAGTCCTGCCCGTAAACACAGCAGCCATTCTCATAAAGCTTAGTTGTCAGCGTACCTGTTCCAAAGCCAATGTCCAATACGGTTGGGCTTTGTTTTTCCATTACGGCTTGGAAAATATAGCCCAGCACCTTCTTGTACCCCGCAAACGGGTATGTGTTTCCCTCATTGGAAATGCCGACGCTTTTGTCGTATCCGTCAGCCCAAAGGTCAAATCCCTTGTCGTTAAGCATGGCTGTTTCAATGCCCTCCTGCCGTTTGTTCCCCGCTTTTACTTCCCCGCAAGCTCCACCAGCCGTTTGAATATGGCCGTATGCACGCCGCCTTCCTGCTGAAGCAGCTCCGGGTGCCACTGTATGCCCATTATGCGGCCGTCCTCGCTCTCTATGGCCTCAATTATGCCGTCGGGCGCGGTGGCGCTCACCTTTATGCCGCGGCCCGGCTCACGCACGGACTCGTGATGGAACGAGTTCACCTCAAGCCGTTCGCAGTTGCAGAGCGCATACAGCGCCGTACCCTTTTCAACCTTAACGCTGTGCGTCATTTCGCAGCCCGGATCCGGCTGACGATGCCTGAGCGCGTTTGGGTACTGCGCAGGTATGTCCTGATATACCGTGCCGCCAAAGGCAATGTTTATGACCTGCTCCCCGCGGCATACGCCGAGTATGGGCAGTTTTTTAGCCGCAGCCTGGCGGATCATCTCCATTTCGTATATATCGTCGCTTCTGCGGCTGCCGCCCATGCCTATTATGGGTTCTTCGCCGAACAGCAGCGTGTTTATGTCCGGCCCGCCGGGAATATACAATGCATCTATGTTTTCTACCTGTTCGGGTATATCCTCCGTTGAGCTCATAACCGGTATCAATACGGGCAGCCCGCCCGCGTTCTTTACCGAGTTTATGTCGCTCTGCCCGATAACGTAATGGTTATCCCCGCTTTTCATCCTTATGAGCATACCTATGCGTGGTTTCATCTGTGCGATTCTCCTTGCTTATATTGTAGCGTACAAATGATATCGCATATTCCCGCTTTTTGCAACAAAAAGGAGCGGCCTCCTGTGATCTGAACCCAAAAAGTTAGA
>MSGS01000076.1 GCA_001940855.1 Christensenellaceae bacterium Phil1
AAAGAAGTACACCTATTCCTATACTCTGAATGGAGTCACAACGGTTATAGAAGAGTCGTTTGGGGATGGGAGCAGTCCTGACACGCAGTTTTATAGCAGGGGTTATAGCAGTAGTGCTGGCGACACGAGGCTGAATGCTCTGAAGAATGCAGCAACTACATTCGCCAATGCCGTCGCGGCAAAGGCGGCAGGTGCGGATGGCGACATAAGTACCCCTGCCGATAATGTCAATCACCGTATTGCCGTGGTTGGCTTTGCGAGTGGACAATACTATAACGGCACCAATTATAATTACGGCAATACAGAGGTTTTTGTAGGCAGCAATCAATATAAATACGGAAGTGCCGCACAAGGGCAATATGGGAACGCCTTTCAGAATATGAACACCTCCACGGGAGTTGGCAATGTTAGTGCTTCCATCGGAACTCTTTCTGCGGATGGCGGCACGCTTACAAATCTTGGCCTGGAGATGGGCAACGGGATTTTCGGTGCAAATCCCATAGCAGAGGGAGAAAAGCGGAATCGTGTCGTAATTGTATTTTCAGATGGTGTTCCTGGTTGGAGCGGTTATGATTCCAATACGGCGAACAGTGCGATTACTCAGGCTGAGACTGCAAAAAACACCTATGGAGCAACAGTATACAGCATTGGCATATTCCCTGGCGCAGACGCGACCAGCGCAGGCAATCAGAACGGAAACGAAACGGAGAAGGCCAACTGGTTCATGCAGCAGGTTTCCTCCAACAACGGAACGCCGCAGTCTCCCAGTTATTATCTTTCCGCTGCGGATGCTGGAACGCTGAACAGCATCTTCCAGCAGATTTCCGACCAGATCGAAACCGGCGGTACGACTTCCACTCTGACCTCCGATGCTGTTGTGAAGGACATCATCTCCCCGCAGTTCACGCTCCCGGCTGGAACGACGGCGGCGAATATCACAGTGGAGACCTATGCCTGCACCGGAAAGAACGCTAACGACGACTACACCTGGAGCAATAACAACAGCACAATGGGCGCGACGGCATCCATCAGCGGCGATCAGGTGAACGTCACCGGCTTTAATTTCTCTGAGAACTACGTCGGTACCGTCACCGAGGGCGACAGCGTCACCTATCGCGGCCACAAGCTGGTCATCAGCTTCAAGGTACAGCCCAAGGCGGGCTTCCTGGGAGGCAACGAAGTGTACACCAACACCAGTGCCGGTATTTATGAGAACAATACTGCTGAGAATCCGCTTTTGACCTTTGACAGACCCACCGTCAACGTCCCCATCAAGGATGTGACCGTCACGGCTAAGGACAAGAATGTCTACCTCAAGGGCGAAGTCACCGCCGATCAGCTCAAGGACGGCGCTGAAATCAGCGTTGGCAATGTAAAGCTTGATCTCAGCAAGGCAACCGACGCTGATAAGCCTTACGGCCTTGATCCCTGGCAGGCCGAGTACGTCGATATCACCGTTGCGGTCAAGGACAAAGACGGCAATGTCATTTCTGACAAGCTTGATAATCTGACCGAAGACACGACCTATACCATCAAAGTCACCGTAACGCCCAAAACTACCGGTTCAACGGGCAGCGCGGGCACACCGGCAACGGAAAAATCCGGTGAAAACACCCCTGCTGCCAACATCAACGTCTTCAAACCGGAGCTGACATTCAAGGATTCCACCGCCTACTACGGCGAGACCGTGCCCGCAAACAACGATTACAGCAGCAATTATGTTGC
Organism: Christensenellaceae bacterium Phil1; assembly: GCA_001940855.1. Lineage (GTDB taxonomy): Bacteria > Bacillota > Clostridia > Christensenellales > CAG-138 > Phil1. The sequence continues at coordinate 1,726 of MSGS01000076.1, forward strand.
CAATTCTGAAAAGTGGAAAAACGGAGGCAAGTATTCAACGGACGATGGTGTTCAAATGATCGGCACAAAGCCGACGTTGGATATCACCTACACGCCGGATGAAAGCAAGCTTGAAGGCGGCAAGTACACCAAGCAGGATGTTCCCGTTTCGGCTACGGTCAAGATCGGGACGGAAAATGTGAACGAGCACACCACATTCGTACATCAGGATTGCACCACCGCCTGCGGTTGGGAGAACCCGGCAACGCCCGGTACTCCTGCGTTCCTGATCCACATCCAGACCTGCACGCTGAGCATTACTAAACAGGGCGGCGCAGATAACGAGTCCTATGTGTTTGATGTTCTCAAGGATGGTGAGAAGTATTCCGAAGTGACTGTATGGGGCAACAGCACGGAAACGCTTGTTGAATTGCCCATCGGTACTTACACCATCAGTGAGAACGCCGGCTGGAGCTGGCGCTATTCTGCCAATAACGGCGGCAGCGCTGCGCTGACAGCACAGAATCCCACCGGCAGCATTACCTGCGTCAACACGAAGAACAACAATCAGTGGCTGAATGGTTTCAGTGAGGTTGTTCGGAACATCTTCGGCACGAATCACTGAGGAAGGAGGGAATGAAGATGTATAGAGGCAGATATGAAGGCAAGCACCGCAAGGCAGCAGCTCCGGCACACGGGAAAGCGCTCCGTACTGGCCGCCTGACGACCATGGTAATTGCGACCGTACTCCTTCTGGCGCTGGCCATCGGCGGCACGCTTGCATGGCTGAGCACAAAAGACGCGCCAATTCAGAACAAATTCCTTCCCACCAAGGTGACTTGCGAAGTGATGGAAACGTTTAACGGCAGCACGGGCGTGAAATCCAATGTCAACGTGAAGAATACCGGCACAATCGATGCTTTTATCCGCGTCAAGCTGGTGACTTACCGCACAAACGACCAGGGGCAGCACATTGGCGGCACCGCATCCCTCCCCACCTTTACGCTGGGCGCAGGCTGGGTGAAGTATGGCGATTATTACTACTACACAAAACCCGTCGCACCGAATCAGAAGCCGGAAACCAACCTGACAGACAGCATGACGCTGATCGGCTCCTACATGGATACGGATGGCGGCAAGCAGGCTGTTGACGTGATGGCCGAGGCCATCCAGAGCGTTCCGGGAGCTGCCGTTAAGGCTGCTTGGGGTGAAGACTTCTTAATCGACGTAAACGGCAATCTGGTCGTTCCGACTGGTAACTAAGGGGGTGGAAATCATGAAAAAGTCATTCAAAGCAATCACATCCCTTGTGCTGATGCTGCTCGTAGTGATGAGTATGTCAGTAACGGTCTTTGCAGCGTCTCCTTCCATCACGTTTGAAGGGTTCTCAAAAGGTTTTGACTTCCAGCCCGGCAGCGAATACACCGAGACCGACCTGTTCGGCAGCTTTAAGAACGTCATGCCCGGCGATACCGTGACGGAGACCATCACCTTCACCAATTCCGCTGCCGACTGCGATTTCGTGAATCTCTACATGAGAGCCGAAGCCCATGACGAGGCGGCAAATCCCATCAGCCCCAAGGTCGCGGAGACGGAGACCGTCGCCACCCTGACGGAGTTCCTGTCCAAGCTTTCCATGAAGGTCTGGAACGGCACGGAGCTGATCTATGACGCTTCTCCCGACCAACTGGACGGACTGAAAAGCAATAAGTTCCTCGGCACCTTCCGCACCGGCGAGACGGCCACGCTGAAAGTCGAGTTGAGCGTCCCCATTGAGCTGGACAACAAGTACGCCAACCGCGTAGGTGAAGTGGACTGGATCTTCCATGTGGAAGCTTACAACGAAAGCCAGCTTTCCGTCCGCAAGGTCTGGTCTGACGGCAACGCAAACCACGCCAATGACAGCATCACGGTCAATCTGCTCAAGAATGGCAGAGTGGAGCGCTCTCAGGTGCTGAACGCCGAAAACGGCTGGGCTTACACCTTTGACCGGCTGCTGGAAGGTCATACATGGACTGTCGAGGAGGCTAACGTTCCTGCCGGCTACACCGTCAGCTACAGCACGGTTGGCACGATGACCACCATCACCAACACAAAGAAGACGCCGCCCAAGCCCGATCCTGATCCCTCCTATCCTCTGGATGTCGTTGTCCGCAAGGTGTGGAGCAGCGATGATATGAAGGAACGCCCGGATTCCGTGACCGTCACGCTTTATAACGGTGATGTTCCCTATGAGACGGTACGTCTCGGCGCATGGAATAACTGGACTTACACATGGAAAGACCTGAGTGCCTACGGAAACTGGCAGGTTATCGAGTCGAATATCCCCAAGGGCTATGTCCCATCTTACAGTGTCTCCGGTAATGTCGTCACCATCACCAATACCCGCAGTCTGATTCAGACCGGTCAGCTCAACTGGCCTATTTGGGTGCTCGGCGGCGCAGGACTTGTCCTTGTTTCTCTCGGCGGGGCAATGCTGGTGAAGAAAAAGAGAGAAAATAATGCCTAAAAAAATGGGCATTGCCATCGTAGCAGTGGGAGCAGTGTTGATCCTTTCGGCACTGCTCCTTTTCTTCCATAACCGTCAGGAAGACGTACAAGCTGGTCAGGAAGCCGAGAGCCTGCTGGAAAACGTTGAGGCGGTTATTGAAACGAAAAGAATAAAAGCACCTGTCACCAGTAAGCAGCCGGACGCAGCTCCGTCTACGACGCCGCTTGACCCACAAATGCCAGTCGTGATGCTGGATGGCTATGAATATGTGGGCTATGTCGAAATCCCTGTGCTGGGGCTGAAGCTGCCAGTTATGTCTGAATGGGATTATAACCGGCTGAAGCTTGCACCCTGCCGTCAATTCGGCTCTTCCCGCACGGACGATCTTGTCATTGCCGCGCATAATTACGAAAGCCATTTTGGGCATCTGAAAGATTTGTCGGTGGGAGAACCCGTCACCTTTACGGACATGGAGGGTATTGTCAACACCTACTGCGTTGAAAAGATCGAGACGCTGAACCCCAGCGAGGTGGACGCCGTACAGAACAGCGGCTATGATCTCGTTCTCTATACCTGCACCAAGGGCGGCAGGACGCGCGTGACCGTGTTCTGCAACCGGATCAAGATAATCTCTCCTTCTCCAGCCCCAACGCAGATGGGAAAGTGAGGGCGAGTATGGCAGACAATATCAACATGCGCAAACAGAGCGACTGCCGCACGAAAGCAAGCGGCTCCCGAAGAAAGCAGATGGAGCGCTGCGTCCTGTGCTGGCGTTTGACCAACGTTCCGAAAAACACGCCGATCTCCAAGCGAAACTATTACGTTCAAGGACAGGGGCAGCTCTGTGAAAACTGCTACTATGAGCTTTTCAAGCAGGGCGTATTCTCCGGCGAGGATAATATGAATACATGAAATCAGAAGAAAATGGGCTGAAAAAAAGTCAGCGCTTCGGGCGCTGGACATTACTGGACAAGGTTGTCACTACGGCACAAGGCGAAAAGAAACATCTCTGCCGCTGTGACTGCGGCACGGAACGATACGTGCTGGAGCGCTCCCTCAAAAGCGGAGGTTCCCTCAGCTGCGGCTGCCTGCGGCGAGAACGGGCGCAGCAGGCAACGGCATACGACCTGCTTGGCAAGACCTTTGGCGAATTGAGGGTTGTGGGCAAAAGCCGAAAGCGCACCAGGATGGGAGCGTACTGGACATGTCTGTGCAGCTGCGGTTACACCTGTGAAGCAACGGCCAGCGAGCTGGTATCCGGGCGTAAAACAAATTGCGGCTGCAAAAATGTGAAAAACTATGCTTCTTCTGACATTACCGGGCAACGCTTTGGACGGTTGACTGCGCAATACTCCACAAAAAAGCGCGATGCAAAGGGCTTCGTAATCTGGCATTGCCACTGTGACTGCGGCAATGAAACCGATGTTTCCTACAACAACCTGATGTATTGCGGACAGCAGAGCTGCGGCTGTAAGAAACGGGAACACGATAAGGCGTTAGCCGGTTTTCTCACTCATGTGGATGGCACCAGCATTGATGCATGGAAAAGTAATACGATTCCGAAAAACAACACAACCGGCGTTCGCGGCGTTTACTTTATTCAGGGCCGGTATGTAGCCAAACTGGTATTTCAGAAGAAGCAGTATTTCCTTGGTACCTATAAGACACTGGCCGAGGCCGCAGAGGTCAGGCGGAAGGCCGATGCTCTTTTGGGCAACGAGTTGGTGCGCTTCTATGAGAAATGGTCTAAAAAGGCGGCTGCTGACCCGCAATGGGCAAAAGGAAATCCCATAAAATTCCACGTCAGCAAGACAGAAAACGGCGAACTGACTGTAAATCTTCAACCGGGGATGAGAACAGAGCCAAGTGAAGCTACGCAGGCAATTTGAGGTACTCGAATGAAACCGGAATATTCTCTTAAACACCTCTGTGAGCAACAGGACAGAATGTATCTCCTGCAAGAGTGGGACTGGAACAAAAATGCCCCGCTGACGCCGGATACCATACATAAGGGCAGTCATCAGAAGGTGTGGTGGAGATGCGACGCTGGACATTCATGGCAGGCACAGGTGCGAAGCAGGTCGGACGGTTCAAAATGCCCATACTGCACAGGGCGTGTTCTGTGGGTTGGCAGAAACGACCTTGCCACGGTAAATCCTGCGTTGGCTGCACAGTGGGATATGGAAAAGAACGGCGAATTGAAGCCCACCGAAGTACTGGCCGGAAGCGGAAAATATGTCTGGTGGAAATGTGAGAATGGACATTCGTGGCGTGCGAGTATCCTGAGCCGGAACAGAGGTGCTGGGTGTCCAATTTGTAGCGGGAAAACTGCCGTGTCTGGCGAGAATGACCTGTCCACCCTCTTTCCTGATCTCGCTGTGGAGTGGGATGCTGAACGCAACGGCAGCTTGAGACCGGATAACGTAACGCCTTACAGCAACAAAAAGGTCTGGTGGCGATGTGCGCTTGGACATGAATGGCAGGCAGTAATTGCATCCAGAGCCGTGGAACGCTCCGCCTGCCCATATTGTACGGGCAGGCGCGTTCTGGCCGGTTTCAATGACCTTGCTACGCTTCATCCGAAAATCGCCGCGCAATGGGATAGCACGCTGAACAGCGGTCTGACTCCAGAAATGGTAACGCCGGGAAGTCACAAGCGGGTATGGTGGAAATGCGCTGAAGGGCATGTTTGGAAAACGGCCATCTACTCCCGAACCGGAAAGCAGAAATGTGGATGTCCCGTATGCGCCGGAAAAGCAACACGACAATTCAAATATGAGTAGCATTAGGCCAACCACTTACTCAGGTTTCTCCGGCTTCATTATTCACACCAACTGATACAGTTGAATATTTCAGAAGGACTCTCATTGCGGACTATATGCCCCAATCGAGAGTCCTTTTTCTATTACATTATAAATCCAATATCTC
>MSGS01000077.1 GCA_001940855.1 Christensenellaceae bacterium Phil1
TTCGCTACGCGAAACCCACCTCCCCTTTCAGGGCAGGCTTAATGTTTGAGTTTGTACCGCACCAAAAGGCTCCCTGCCCGGGGAGCTGTCGAACGAAGTGAGACTGAGGGGTTGAGATAAGCCTTTGTTACACTTTTGCATTAAATAAAAACTCGCTCCCCTACTTTTGCAGGGGAGCGAATATTTTTCGAATTTTAGTTTTTTATCACGCGGCGGGGGTCACGCTGGTGATGTGGGGATTGACGCCCTCGTACCAGTAGAGGAAGCCTTCCATGTCGATCTTGTCGCCGATGGATAGGTTCTTCACGGCGTTGTAAACGTCGGTGGTGTTGTCGCACAGGTAGGATTCAACGGTGAAGGTGTAGGTGTTTTCGCCCAGGGTCACGTTGAAGTACAGGTCGTCGCCGTCCTGACCGGAGCCGTCATACTTGTAAAGGTAAGCCACATCGTTGCCGTTCTCGTCCTGACCGGCGGCGGCAACGGTCATGCCCTTGAAGGACACGAACTCGTTCTGATGCTTGATAAGCTCATCGGTGCCGAGCATGGAGGTAACGTCCAGCGCGTCGGCAATGAAATTACCTTCTTCAATTTCAAATGTAGCGTCCATTATTTCAACCTCGCCGCACCACTCGGCCTTGTAGCCGGTCACCTTTATCTTGGTGCCCTTTTCCAGCTTGGCATAGTCCTCTTCGGAGCAGGCCATGTTGTAAAGGAAGTATGCGCCGTCCTTGTCCTGGGTATAAACGGTAGCCTTGTCTTCCCACCAGGACTGCTTGGCCTGGACGTAGGTTTCTATAACGACCTGGGAATCAAGCTCCGCCGCAACATACTCGGCATGGGTCATTACGCCTTCGCCCTTCACATCTGCATCGGGCTTATCGGCGGCATTGTTTGCGCAGGCGGCGAAGCCGGCCGCGAAGGCAACAACCAACAGGATAGCTAAGAACTTTTTCATTTTTGTTCTCCTTTTTATTTTATGACGCCCGTTTTCCGTTACCGGTAACGGGGGCCAATAAGATTATAAAACAAAACAACAATAAATCAATACAAAAACGCTAAATATAAACTTATCAATCCCTTTTGCGGCGTTTTTGCTTCGCCTTGCCGTATGCGGCGTATGCAATAATAAGCGCCCACACCGCGCAAAGCCCCCAAATCAGCGCGCGGGAGGATGCGGGCAGCGGCCCAAGCTCCTCCTTGCCGCCCGCGGAGGCGGCGTTCGCATTGTCAAGGCGATAGAGCGATATAACGTCGCTGAACAGCTTTTGCATATATGCATCGTCTATCGTTTCCCTGCGGCGCACGGACTTCGCCGTGTTTTCAATAAGCTGGCCCGCCGCATCGCGAAGTGAGGCGGAGCCGTTGTAAACGGGCGTTGTGAACGTGTTATCCACGTTTTCAAGCAGCATATCGACTGCCTTCAGCTTAACCTCATAATGCTCGGCATCGTTGGCGTTGCTTGAAAGGTAGGCCAAATAGTCCGCATTGCTCCTTGCCGTATCGGTAACGGGAACGTAGCCTTCGGTTTCGGAATAGGCTATCTGCACGCCGTCGGTGAGCAGATATTGGCAGAACAGCCACGATGCAAGCACCTCGCCGCTGTCCGCCTTGTTGAATACGCATACGCTCGGCCCCTGGGACATCATCTTTGGAGCATCGGGGTCAAGCTGGGGAACGGTGCGCACGGCTGTTTCAAAGCGCACCAGCTTATCTGCGCTTATGTCAGAAAGCGGGGCGTCAGTGCCCATCCATGTTGAGCCGGCGGTGGAGTCTATTGCGAATATGCATTGCCCAGCGTTTAGGAAGTTCGCCGGATAGCCCGATATTTTGAACGTTGAAAACGCGCCGCTCTTTGTATGCTCCGCAACGGTGTATAAAAGCTCCTTTGTTTGGTCGTTGAACATAAGGGCGTTGCCTTCGCCGTCGGAATACTCCGCGCCGCTTTGCCTGAGCAGGGTTATCATCATGTTATCTGTCGATTTATATATGAACGGTATCATAACCTTCTGACCGTTCACTTTATATGTGCCGTCCGCGTTTTTCTCGGTCGCAGCCTCCGCCACCTGCCATATAAAGTCCCATGTGAGCGTATCGGGCAGGGTGAAGCCCAGCTTTTCAACATAATCCCTGTTTATATAGCATGCCTCGGTAGAGCGCATGAAGGGCAGCGCATAATAATGCTCCCCTATGCGGCACTCCTCAAGATATTTTGAAACGAGCTGCTCCGTTTTCGGCGTTGTGAACTTCAGCTCGCTTCCGCCAAGGCCGTAGCGGCTGTCCGCCATAAGCTCATCCAGCGGGGCTACCACGTTCGTGCCGGTGAGATAGGTTGCAATATGGTCGGGATAGGTTATGCATATATTCGGCGTTGTGTTGGTTGCAATGTTTGTGATAACGTCGTTATATATTTTGCCGTAGTCCGTATACAGCCTAAGGTTTATTTTAATGTTTGGGTAAAGCGATTCAAAGTCGCGTATGGCCTGCTCGTATATCCTTGTCTGGTTCTTGTTGGTGTCGTTCTTGGCCCAGAAGGTAAGCTCGTATCGGCGCGATGTGTCGAATTCATCGGGCATTGCGAACGCATCCATGCCGCGGGAGCCGTGGCACGCCGTGAGCGCGCAGCAGAGCGTAATGAGCGTTAATATAAGGCTTATGGGTTTTATTGCGCGGCTCATCCCTTCAATCCTCCCCTTGACACGCCTTCCATTATCTTTTTCCTGAAAATCAGGAACAGCGCTATAAGCGGCACGGATATCGCCACAACCGCCGCCATCATTGCGGGAATATTGTCCCGCCCGAAGCCGCCTTCGCGTATGGCCTGTATGCCGCCGGAAACGAGGAAATAGCTGCTGTCATCCGTTATAAGGCGCGGCCAAACGTAGCTGTTCCAGCATTCTATTACTTTAAGTATTATCACCGTAACAAGCGTTGGGCTGCATATGGGTATAAGCACGCGGGTAAGGTACGCCATGTCCGATGCGCCGTCCACCTTGGATGCATAATAAAGCTCGTCCGGCACCTGTGCAAAGTTTTCTTTAAGAAGGTATATATAGAATACGCTCGTTACGGAGGGCAGTATAAGCCCCGTGAACGTGTTCCTCAGCCCCCAGTCGGTTATGGTTACGAAGTTGGTTATTATAACAAGCTCGTTTGGAATCATCATAAGCGAAAGCAGCAGCGTGAACGCAATGCGCTTGCCGCGGAACTCAAGCCGCGCGAACGCGAACGCCGCAAGCGTTATAACAATAAGCATCAGCGCCGTTGTTACAACGGTGAAAAGCAGCGTGTTCATGAAATACCGCGCCAGCGGCACGGCCGTGAAAGCCTCCGCATAGTTTGCAAGCGTTGGATAAAGCGTGAAGAACTTGGGTATATATTCGGAATTATATGCGCCGTAATCCTTCAGGGACGTAAGCACCATCCAGTAAAACGGGAACAGCACTATTATTGCCCACAGCGCCAGGAAAAAGTATTTTACGCCCGTCCATATGCCATGCTTAACTTTGGCCCTGCGGGTTATTTCGCCGTAATTATCGGAGTTGCGCACGGTTCAGCCCTCCTTAATAATGCACATGCTTCTTGCTTATCATAAGGTTTATGCACGTTATGGTAAGCACAATGGCAAAAAGCAGTATTGCCGCGGCGGAAGCAAAGGAAGGATAGCCGCCGCTGTTGCCGTAAAGCATATCGTATATATAGCCGACTATGGTGTTCATGCCGGCGGCGTTAAGATCCGTGCCGAAAAGGGCCACGGCGTCGCTGTATGCCTTGAACGCGCCTATAAAACCGGTTATTACCAAATAGAATATCATTGGGGATATCATGGGCAGCGTTATGCGCGTGAACATAGCCGCGCCCGTCGCGCCGTCTATACGGGCGGCGTTGTAATACGTTTCATCCACCGATGCAAGCGCGCTTGTTAATATAAGCACCTTGAACGGCATAACTATCCAAACCGTGTAAAAGCTGAGCACGAACATCTTTGCCCAGTAAGGCCCGCTTATGAAGTCCACGCTTTTGCCGCCGAACCAGTTTATCATCAAATTGACAAGGCCTTCCGTATACGGCGTTTTTTTGAACAGTATCATGAACACCAAGCCTACCGCAAGCGTATTGGTAACATAGGGCAAAAAATATACGGTTTGGAAAAGATTCCTCAGTTTTTCTATGGAGCTTAGCGCAAGGGAGATGACAAGCGCAAGGGAGGTTGAAAGCGGAACGGTTATTATGACCAGCAAAAACGTATTTTTAAGCGCCTGCAAAAAATACGGATCGCGCAGAACATATGAATAATTATAAAGTCCCACGCCGAAAAAAGTTTGGGAGGCGGAATTGTACCCTTCTTCAAACGAATAGACAAAAACGTCTATCAGCGGGTATATCATAAACACGCCCAGGAACGCCATTGCCGGCAGCAGATACAGCCATGCTTTCTTGCTTTGCTTTTCCATACTAAGCCGCTTAGGATATAAACGGATCCTTTCGCTTTTATGCTTATTACTATATCATACCGCGCCGTTTATTTCCACAGCAAAAAAGCCCACGCCTTTTGCGGCGTGGGCTGCTGATGAACTATGCTTATTCGGCCTTCATGGCGTTTTCGCGCTCCGCGCGGCGGCGGGCGATGCGTTCGCGGCGCTTCTGCTCCTCGCATTTATGATGCACAATAACGTATACAAGCGCGGCTGCAAGCAAAACGGCCACCGCTATCATTATATACAGCAGCGTATTGCTCGTGCCGCCGGCCGCGGGAGTTTCCGGCTCCGCCGTGGCGGCAGGTTCGGCGGGTTCGGGCGCTGCGGTTTCGGCGGGTGCGCTTGTGTCGATCACCGGGCGCGCAGGCATAACGGCGTAGCGCTGCATGGAGCTGTCCTCCACGCTGTATGTATAAAAGCCCGTTTCGCCCTTTGGGTTGCGGGCATAAAGCAGATATACTTCGCCCTGTGCGTCGCTCGATACCCATGCGCGGTACTGCGTTTCGTCTATGGTCAGCGTGGTTTCGCCGAAGCCCTCCGGCGCGCTCACGCCCTCATCAGGCTCAAGTATTATATAGGATTTTGATGTGCTGGATACAGTCCGGTAAGGATAAAGCCTGTCCTTCGCTTCATCGTATATGTAGTATCCGCCTATCGCGCCCGTGTCGTCCGTAACGTATAAGAGCAGCGGCGCGTCGCTGTCCGCAACCTCTGCGGCGGCAACGGTTTCGCCGTGGTAGGTATATTCGCTTTCCGTGTAGCGCGAAGGTATGGTCACGTTTTCTATGCTGCGCCAAACGAACATGTCGCCTTCCGCGCCTTCAACGTTTTCGGCCTTAACGCCTTCCTTGGCGTAGCTTATGGGTTCGGGCGTGGGCGTGGGCTCAGGCCCGGGCAGTATTGTAACGGAAGCTTTCTGCTCCGCCGCGCCAAGCTCTTTGCCGCTGTAATTGAGTATCTTTGTGATGCTGAAGGCTACTTCCGCATTTCCTTCCGCAAGCGCCTTGAACGTTATGCGCGCACTCAGGCTGCTTTCGCCGCCCTTTGAAAGGGAAACCATGCTTATGTAGCCGTCCCCCGCGCCGCCTTCGGCTTCTTCAAAGCTTAAAAGGCTCGTGTCGTATGCGAAGCTGCCTTCCGCCGCGGCAAGCTTATCGCCCTTCAGGGTGATTGTCACGGTAACGGTGTCTCCTGCGCTTACCTGCGCCTTATCCGCCTGCGCGTCAAGTGAAGCGTCCGCATACGCCGCGGAGCAGATAAGCATTATCAAAAGGGATAGTATTACAGCCGTAAGTTTTTTCGTCATGGTTAGTTAGCCCTCCTGCTTCAGCTTGCCGTCGCCGTTTATATGGCGCAGCAGCGTTATTATGTCGCCAAGTTCAATTTTGCCGTTGTGATCCGCATCCGCCGCGGCAAGGTACGCCCCGCCCAGCAGCTTTGTGTGCAGCATATGCTTCTGTATGGCGACTATGTCGTCCGTGTCTATTTTGCCGTTGCCGTCCGTGTCCCCGAATGTCACTATGGGAATATCGCAATACTTCGCGCCGTCCTCATAGCTTATCCTTACGAAACAGCCTGTGCCTACCGTGCCCGCTGTTTCCGCGCCCTTTGCGCTCATTATGCTAAGCGTCCCTCCGGCACAGGTCAGGTTTTTGAGCATATCCTCCGCGGTCGTGCCGGGAGCAACACCCGTTATGGCTGCGGCGGATACGGCGTATTTATCGCTTTCTATCCTTGGCGCGGATGCGTAATCCGTGAACGTGCCAAGCCTTGTGTCTATATAATAAAAGGCGAGTATTTCATCATAGCTTTGGCCAAGGCGGGCGCGTACCTGCGCGCTCCTTTGGCTCATGCCCACGCCGTGCCCCCAGCGGCGCATGGTTATGTTCCATCCGCCCTCTGTGCGCTCCGCGCCGCTCATCCTAAGCCGCGTTTTACGCGCGCCTATTTTCCCCAATGTATTGTTGAAGCTGCCGAAGGAAAGCTCGCCTATGGCAAGGCTTATTGTAAGCTGGCCCTCCTCCTGCCCGTTTGATACGGCAAGGGCAATATCAATTCGCGTATAGCAGCGGCTGCCGCCTTCATGCTCCGGCTCGGCCGGCGTTACCGCAATTGTTGAAAGCAGCGCAACACTTTCGCCCGCGGCTTCGTTTGCGGCGCGCTGAATTGCCGAGAGCACCTCAGCGTCCATCATGGCGCGCGTTTCGTCCGTGAATTCATCGGGAATGAAGGAAAGCTCCTCTATGCTCGATGCGTTCATCAAATCATACGGGTCGTCAACTATGGCGTAAAACGGCTCGTCGCTGTCCCACACGTTTTTGGGCGTATCCGTCTGCCCGCCGTTTGAGGAGGAATAGTACGCCTCCACTATTTTGTTTTCATATGTCAAAAGCTCTCCCGCGGTCGCGTCCACGGCAGCTATAGCGCGGCGGTTCTTGCTTGCGTAGCCGTGATAGGTCTGGTCCTTTGAAGTATCCACCAAATCGTAGGAACGCGACTGATAGCGGTAGCAGCGGCTAAGTGCAAAGCTGCGCGCGCACACCGCCTGCGCCTTCAGCGCGTCTATGGGGAAGGAGTTGCTCATTTCGTTGGGCACAACGCCGTAAAGATACTGCTCCATGGGCAGCGTGTTTATGGCGCGCAGGCTGCCCTCCACAACGTCGAACGTTATATCGCCAAGGTATGTGCAGGTGCCGTGTTCGCTGTTCCTCAGGCGGATATAGTCCGTGCGTTCGCCGTAATGCGCGCTTTTTAGCGTGAGCGAAGGCGCGGTAACGGTTTTGTTCGCAAATTCAATGCTTACCCGCCCGCCTACGGCCTTAACGGTAAGCTCCTCCGTGCCTACTTTCACGCCGCTGTCCTCAAGCAGTGTAAACTCGCCCACCGGAGTGAACTTAAAGCTTGTCCTGTCGCCTATTGAAAGCTTTATGCGCACGTTTTGGCCGAAGCCCTCCGCGCCTTGCGCGAAAGCGGCCTGCGGCAGCATAAGCGCCAATATGAGCGCACACGCTATCAACCGATATCCTCTTTTCATGCTCAACCCCCTTTATATGAAGAAGCGTTTGATATAATCATACACGAATACGGAATCCGTCACAAGGGCATATTGCATGCATTTATATGAACAAACCGTAAACGTTTAACCGCACGGAACGGCAATTTATGCCGCATATGCTTGACAATTCGGCTATAAACGGAGATAATTAATGATCATAAGTTTTTGCTTCCGCGCTGCTTTATTATCATTTACGGGCGCGGCGGCGATATTTTATTTTGGAGGACTTATATGCCATTATTCAAAAAATGCGAGGATTTCGTCTATATCCGCGAGCTTGTGGATAAGGGAATATATCCCTATTTTCACGAGCTTGAATCGAAGCAGGATATAGAGGTAATGATGGAGGGCAAGCGCAGGATAATGCTTGGCAGCAACAATTATCTTGGGCTTACCGTGAATCAGGAGGTCATAGACGCGGGCGTGGAGGCCATGAAGAAATACGGCACAGGCTGCTCCGGCTCCCGCTTCCTTAACGGCACGCTCGATCTTCATAACAAGCTGGAGCGCGAATTGGCTGATTTTTTGGGCACGGAGGACTGCGTAACGTTTTCCACGGGCTTTCAATCCAACCTTGGCATAATCAGCGCCATATGCGGGCGGCAGGACTATATTTTTAACGACCGCGAAAACCACGCCAGCATTTACGACGGATGCAGGCTGAGCTATGCAAAGGTGACGCGCTATCGCCATAACGACATGGCGGACCTTGAAAGGCGCCTTGCGGAAACCCCGATAGACGCGGGCAAGCTGATAGTTACGGACGGCGTATTCAGCATGAGCGGCGATATTTGCCGCCTGCCGGACATTGCGGAGCTTGCGCATAAATACAAGGCCCGCGTAATGGTGGACGATGCGCACGGCCTTGGCGTTATAGGCAAGGGCGGCCGCGGCACGGCAAGCTATTTCGGCCTTGAAAAAGAAGTGGACATAACAATGGGCACGTTCTCAAAGTCCCTTGCAAGCCTTGGCGGCTACATGGTGGCCAGCGCAAAGGTCTGCGAATACGTAAGGCACAATTCCCGCCCGTTCATATTCAGCGCATCGCTTACCCCGGCAAGCTGCGCCACCGCGCGCGCCGCGCTGAAGGTTATACGCGAGCATCCCGAAATAGTGGAACGCCTGGGCGACTTGGCCGAATATTACCGCGACGGTCTTGCTGCGCGCGGCGTACCTACCGTTAAGGCGGAAAACAAGCGCATACCCATAATACCCATATATACTTATGACGCTGAGCGCACGCTGCTTATAAGCAAAAAGCTGTTTGAAGAAGGCGTGTACGTCAATCCCGTTCTGCCGCCCGCAACCGCTCCCACGGAGTGCCTGCTGCGCACCAGCCTTATGGCAACGCATACGGAAAGCGTGCTGGACGAGGCCATGGACATAATTGCAAGGGTGGTTCTTGATGATTGATACGGGCAGAATAGTTGCCGTGACAGGCGCGAGCAGCGGCATTGGCCTTGCCGCCGCCCGCCTTTTTCGCGACCGCGGAGATAAAGTATACTGTCTCAGCCGTACCGACCCGAAGGAGCCGGGCATAACGTTCATACATACCGACGTTACGGACGAAGCGAGCGTGAACGCCGCGTTTGGCGCCATAGGCAAGGCCGAAGGGCGCATAGACGTGCTTTTGAGCAACGCGGGCATGGGCGTATCGGGCGCGGCGGAATGCACCACAATGCAGGACGCCAAGCGCCAGCTTGACGTAAATTTCTTCGGTCTGCATGCATGCGTGCGCGCGGCTGTGCCGCTTATGCGCGCCCACGGCGGCACGATACTGGCCACAAGCTCCGTCGCGGCCGTGTTTGCAATCCCGTTCCAGGCGTTCTATTCGGCGAGCAAGTTCGCCGTAAACGCGCTTGTATTAGCCCTTGCCAACGAGCTTAAGCCGTTCAATATCCGCGTGGCGGCAATAATGCCGGGCGATGTTAAAACCGGCTTCACCGGCGCGCGCGTGAAGGCTGCCCGCGACGACAATTACGGCCAGAGCGTTGAAAAGAGCGTTGCCGTTATGGAGCGCGATGAGCAGAACGGCATGGGGCCGGAGATGATAGCCAAAAGGTTCGTTGCGCTTTCGCTGAAAAAGCATCCTAAGGTATTGAGCACCGTTGGGCTTCAGTATAAGTTCTTCTGCTTCCTTGGCAAGGTGCTGCCGATAAGGCTTCAGAACTTTATAGTTGGCAAAATGTACATCAAGTAAAGGGCATTCCGGCGATGCTTTTTTCGCCGTGCCGATATATTTTATTAACGCATCATATGCAATCATTCGGAGGTTAAAAGATGGAGGAAGTTAAAAAGCCGTGGTTTAGGTTCTATGGCTGCGTGCCGGAAACGCTTGATTATCCGGACTGCACAATGGCGGAAGCCGTTGAAAACGTGGCAAAGAAATACCCGGACTACATTGCCTATGACTTCATGGGCAAAAAGACCACCTACGCAAACGCCGTTAAGGACATAATCGCCGCGGCAAAGGCGCTCAAAGCCCTTGGCGTAAAGGAGGAGGACAGGGTCACCATATGCATGCCCAACACTCCGCAGACCGTATCCATGTTCTATGCGGCCAATATGGTCGGCGCGATAGCGAACATGATACATCCGCTTTCAAGCGAAAACGAGATAGCGTTTTACCTTAACGATTCCGATTCAAAGGTAGCCATAACGCTTGACCAGTTCTATCCCAAGTTTGAAGCCATAAAGGCAAAAACAGGCCTTAAAAAGCTGATAATAGCATCGGTCGCCGATGCGCTCAGCCCCGTTATGAAAATAGGCTACAAGCTGACGGAAGGCAAAAAGATAGCTAAAGTCCCCGATGTGGACTGGGTTATAAGCTGGAAGCAGTTCATAAAGAACGGCGAAGGCGTTGCCGATTACCGCGTGCCGCGCAGGGCCACGCAGGGCGCCGCAATACTTTACAGCGGCGGCACCACCGGCACCACAAAGGGCATTCTGCTTTCAAATCTCAATTTCAACGCGCTCGGCATGCAGATAATAGCCACCAACCCCATGTTCAAGCCGGGCGATAAGATGCTTGCCATAATGCCCATGTTCCACGGCTTCGGCCTGGGCGTGAGCATACATTCCATGCTGGTCAACGGCGGCCGCTGCATACTGGTGCCGCGCTTCACGCCAAAGACATATGCGGAGCTGCTCAAAAAGCACAAGCCCAACTTCATCGCCGGCGTACCCACGCTTTACGAGGCGCTGCTTAGGCTGGACAATATAGACGATCTTGACCTTTCCTGCCTGAAGGGTATGTTCTCCGGCGGGGACAGCCTGAGCGTGGAACTGAAAAAGCGCATAGACAAGTTCCTCAAGGAGCATAACGCCACCATAGAGGTGCGCGAAGGCTACGGCACTACCGAATGCGTTACCGCAAGCTGCTTAACGCCGTATAACATGAGCCGCGAAGGCAGCATAGGCATACCGTTCCCGGATACGTTCTATAAAATAGTCAAGGTAGGCACTACCGAGGAACTGCCCTACGGCGAAGAAGGCGAAATCTGCCTTGCCGGCCCCACGGTAATGCTTGAATACTGCAACCACCCCGAGGAAACGGCGGACACCATGCGCGTGCATGACGACGGGCGCACATATGTACACACGGGCGACCTTGGCGTGATGGACGAGGACGGCTTTATCTATTTCCGCCAAAGGATAAAGCGCATGATAGTTACCAGCGGCTACAATGTTTATCCTTCGAGGATGGAAAACATATTCGATGCGCACGAGGCCGTGCATATGAGTTGCGTTATAGGCGTGCCCGATCCTTATAAGATACAGAAGATAAAGGCGTTTGTGGTGCTCAAGCCCGGCTTTGAGGCGGGCGAGGCCATGAAGAAGCAGCTGCTTGAATACTGCTCCAAGCATGTTGCAAAATACGCCATGCCTTACGATATCGAGTTCCGTCAGGATCTGCCCAAAACGCTGGTCGGCAAGGTGGCCTACCGCGTGCTGGAGCAGGAGGAGCTGCACAGGACTGCCGCTGCCAAGGCCAAGGCAGCCATGCAGCGGGAGGAATTTGAAGAAGCCGTTGCCGCAGATACGGCGAACGTGACGGCATAACAAAACGCATCTCCAAAAACGCATCGGGAGCGGCAGAAATGCCGCTCCGCTTTTATATATCAGCGCATAATAAAACGGCGTACCGAGACAAAGGCTACAGCACGCCGCAATATATAGCTTAGTTAGTTTGGATGCTTATCTCATGTCCTTCAGGCTCATCTGGCGGGCAAAGCTGGTATCAAGCATCCTTCTGGGAGTGTATTCAAACAGATTGCTCACGCTCACGCGGTCGTGTATGGCGCGGACGGCCTCCGCAAACAGCGGCGCGGCGGAGATTATGCGTATCTTTTTGCTGTTGGCAACCGCGGGGCAGTCCACGGTATCGGTGGAAATGAGCAGCTCTATCGGGCTTTCGTCTATGCGCTTCACGCCCTTCTCCTGCAGCACAACGTGGGAAAGGAAGGCGTATATCTTGTTCGCGCCCTTGTCCTTAAGGCCGTGCGCAACGTCTATGAGCGTGCCGCCGGAAATGGTGAAATCGTCAACAACTATGCAGTCCTTGCCCTTAACGTCGCCGATTATTTCAAGTACCTTGGCGTTTTCGTCGTGCCCCACGCGCATCTTGTCGCCAATGGCAACGGCGCAGCCCAGTTCATCCGCCATGGCGCGCGCGCGCTTTGCGCTGCCCGCGTCCGGGGAAACGACAACTATATCGTCCATCCGCTCCGGCGTAACTATGCCGGCATGGCGTGCGTAGGCCGCAAGCAGCGGCTGAGCATAAAGATGGTCAACGGGCTTGGTGAAGAAGCCCTGCACCTGCGCCGCGTGAAGATCCATTGTGAGCACGCGGTCGGCGCCCGCTTTTTCCAGCATGTCCGCGCATACGCGGCCGCGGATGGATACGCGGGGTTCGTCCTTCTTGTCGCCCTTGGCATAGCTGAAGTACGGCATTATTACTGTTACGCTGTTGGCGCTGGCGCGCTTCAATGCGTCTATATAGAATACCAGCTCCATGAATTCGTTGTTGGGGTTAAGGCCGATGGTCTGCACCAGATAAACATCCTTATCGCGCACGCTTTCATTTATGCGCACGAATGTGTTGCCTTCGGAAAATACCAGCGTGGTATTGTCTCCCACGGGGCATCCAAGGTAATCGCACATTTTTTTGACAAATTTGGTGCTGGCGCTGCCGCCGAAGATTCGTATCTGTTCGTTGCCTCCAAGTCCAAGCATTATGCTCTGACCCCCTTATGCAAAATTCCTTTGTATTATAGCAAAATTTTGTGCCTTAAACAAGGCGGGGATTGCCTTTTTTGCCACCGGAAAAGCCTGCCATAAGCTGGCGTTATGCAATTTGCATAGCAATTTTCACCGCTGTGCAGCCTAATTGTGGCCCGAATGTGACATGATTCACCAATAAATGCAGGCGGCGCGGCGCATTGCCGCAATTGACAATATATAAACGTTTAATTCTTGTGCAGGATACGCTGCATTAAATTGCGGCGGTATAACGATTATATATTCTTGCAAAGAAGCACTATGTTTGCAAAAAACCCTGTTTTATTGGCGAAAGTGGTGCAAAGGGCTCCGTTTTGGTGCAATATGTACCAAACACGGCAAAAGGAGGCATTGCAGATGAAAAGAATCATATGCGCCGCATGCGCGCTGATGATGGCATTTATTCCCGCGCCCGTGCGGGCGGAAGGGGGCGAAAAGGCGGCGGTGATAATACTGGACGCGGCGGGCTGCCCCGCCGAAGCGGCGGAGGAGCCATGGCTGATGCAGCCATGCATGAACGCGGAGCATTATTATTTCCGCCCTATGGAAAACGGCGAGCCGGATACGCTCGTAAGCTATGCGCTCAACTCGCGCTTCATGGCGGACAAGGCGGCAATGAAATGGAAGCCGTGGCTTAACCATTATGAAAAGCGGAACGGGGCGTATTGGCGCATTGAGCAGGGCGAAGAAAGCGGCTGCATATTTGCGGACGGCGCGGCGCGGCAATGGGCAAAGCGTGCGGCGGATGAGCTTATCGCCGCGGGATACGGCAAAATAGCCCTTGTTGTGATAAGCGCAACGGGGGACGAGCGCGCTGACACGCGGCTGCTGAACACGGCGGATGCGGCAGAGCGGGGCGAGCTTTACGCCGCGATAGACGAAGCATATTGCCCCGCCGTGCGGGACAGGGCGGACGCCATAGCAAGGGCGGCAGTAAAATTGCAGGATGAAGGCGCGGATGAAAGCACGATAGTGCTGATAACCGCGGGGGAGAGCGACTTAGGCCCGTATGAGCGGCGCGCCGCTCAAGCCTGCGCGCGGCTTTGCGGGCGGGAGGAAGGGCGCTACATAAGCCCGTTTGTGCATATACGCGAAAAAACACGCGCCCGTTTTGCCGTTGTAAGCATAGGGCGCGCGCAGGATAGGTTAGCGGATATGTTATATTGCTTTGGTGCGCCGCGGCTGAGAGTTCAGCCTTAGCGCGGGAAGGCTTATTCCCCGCCGCCTTCCTTCGGCTTAACATAGGCTATGTTCATGGGCACCTCAAGCCAATGCCCCGTGCGGTAAACTATCAGCGAAACAAGGCCGCGCACGGTAAGGTCGCCCGCCATGCCTATCCATGCGCCGGTGAGGCCAAGGGTTGTGTAGTGAGTCATTATAAAGCATATGGGCAGCCGCACGAGCCACATGCCGAGCAGCCCGAACAGGAACAGCCACTTTGTTTTGCGCGCGCCGCGGAACGAACCGGCAATGGAGTTGGCAAGGGCGAAGAACGGCTGCGCAAGCGCTTCCACCTTAAGCGCGGCAGCGCCCAGGGCAACGACCTCGGCACTGGGCGTAAACAGGGAAATTATGTTCCCGCCGAAGAAGAACAGCACCACGCCCAACGCGCTCATCATAATCACGCAGCCTATTATGCAAATATTGGAAAACCGCTTTGCCAAATCCTTTCGCCCCGCGCCGAGGCTTTGGGCAACAAGCGTTGTAGCCGCCGCGCTGAAGCCAAAGCCCGGCATATAGGTTATTGATTCCGCCGTTATGCCCAGCGAGTGCGCCGCAAGGGACGCCGTGCCGAGTGAAGTTACCATGGCGGTCATAAGTATCTGGCCCAACGACACGCATACCCTGTCGAACGTTACGGGCGTGCCTACGCGCACCATGTCCGCCCAGATGGCCTTATCGAAGCGGAACTTATCCCGCATGCTTATGTTGCAGGGGAACTTCTTCAGGAACATTGCGCGCAGCAGCATCACGCCTGAGACCACGTTGGCAATGGCGGTGGCTATCGCCGCGCCGGATACGCCAAGGCCCGCGCCCCACATATGGAACGTTACGCCGAACACGCTTATGTCCCGCGGGGCATATATAAGCAGGAAGTTCAGCACCATGTTTATAAGGTTGGTGGATACGTTGAAAACGAGCGGAGTGGTCGTGTCCCCGGTGCAGCGGAGTATGCTTGAGCATATCTGGATAGATGTGCTTGCAATGTACGCAAGGCACACTATTGAAATATAGCTTGTAGCATCCGCGCATATTTCGGGATCGCCGCCCAGCCAATGCGGCAGATGCGGCGCAACGGCAAGCATTATCCCTGTGAGCACGGCGCCTATTATGAATATTGCAATAACGCTTTGGCGCACAACGTCGCGCGCCTTATCATAAAGCTTTGCGCCTATAAAATTGCCTATCGGCACGCTGAAGCCGACCGCCGCGCCGCCGATTATGCCGTTCATGAGCCAGTTTGTGCTGCTGGTCAGCGCCACGGCAGCCGTGGCGTTAGGGCCTATAGCGCCCACCATTGCCGTGTCCACATACTGCACCATCATTATAAGTATCTGCTCCAGCATTACCGGCCACGCCAGCTTCCATATTATTTTGCCCGGGCTGTGCGCCGAGCTTGTTATGTCTATCTGCTGCTGTTTCATGACAGCATTCACCCTCCTTACAGCATAGGCCAATTCATAGTTAGCCGATTAAGATTATACTCCCGCCATACCGATTGTGTAAAGAGCGGTTTTAGAGTATAATTTATATGCACATATATGGAAAGGATGGTTCGGTATGGACCTTTTTTCGGCGCAGGCAAGCCGCCGCGCACCGCTTGCGGACAGGATGCGCCCGCGGACGCTTGATGAATTCATAGGGCAGGAGCATATTGTTGGCAAGGGGAGGCTTTTAAGGCGCGCCATTGAAACGGATACGCTTACAAGCAGCATATTCTTCGGCCCGCCGGGCTGCGGAAAAACAACGCTTGCAAGCGTTATCGCCGCGCATACGGGCGCAAAGATAGCAAAGCTCAACGCCGTTACGGCGGGCGTTAAGGAGGTGCGCGCCGTTATCGAGCAGGCGGAGAAGGATTTGAAGCTGTACGGCACGCCGACGTATCTGCTGCTTGATGAATGCCACCGCTGGTCAAAAACGCAGAGCGACTCCATTTTGCCCGCTCTTGAAAGCGGGATAGTGCGCTTTATAGGCTCCACAACGGAAAACCCAATGGTCTCCATGACGGGGGCCGTTGTGTCGCGGTGCAGGCTGTTTCAGTTTTATCCGCTTACCATACAGGATGTTGAAAAGGCAATGCGCGCCGCGTTGGCGGACAAGGAACGCGGCCTTGGCACGCTGAACATAAAAATAGACGACGATGCGTTTGAACACATTGCCGCCACCGCAAACGGGGACGCGAGGAGCGCACTCAACGCGCTGGAGCTTGCCGCGCTTACGACCGCGCCGGACGAGGAGGGCTGCATACATATTGACGCAGCCGTTGCTGCCGAATCGGTGCAGAAAAAGGTTGTCAATGTGGACGACGAACAGTTTTACAATATGCTGTCCGCCTTTTGCAAAAGCCTGCGCGGCGGGGACAGCGACGCGGCCATAGCATGGTTCGCGCGGCTTGTATACGCGGGCGTTGACCCGCGCGTTATCTGCCGCAGGCTTATCGCCCACGCATCGGAGGACGTTGGCCTTGCCAACCCGCAGGCGATGACGCAGGCCGTTGCCGCGGCGCAGGCGCTGGAGCTCATTGGTATGCCGGAAGCGCGGCTTTCAATCACCCAGGCGATAATTTTCATATGCGAAAGCCCCAAATCCAACAGCGTTGTTATGGCGATGGACGCGGCGTTTGCGGACGCGGAAAGGATACCCGATCAGCCCGTGCCCATGCACCTTAGAGATACGGCGTATAAGGGCGCGGACAAGCTTGGCAACGGCAAGGGCTATAAATATCCGCATGATTACCCGGGCCACGTTGTGCAGCAGGAATACATGCCGCCTTCCGTAAAGGGCCGGCGGTACTATGTCCCGGGGGAGCTGGGCAACGAGGGCAAAATTCGCCAGAACCACATACGCAACGGAAAGATAGAAGAGTAATTGCGCTTTTCGCCGCCGGATGATAGAATATAAGTTACTTGTGTATATTTAGAAAGGATAGATATGACCATGAATATCAAAAAGACTGTTGCCGTAATGCTCTGCGCCGTGTTCGCGGCTGCGATGCTGTCCGGCTGCGTATCGAGCACCACCGTTAAGGAAAAGGATGCGGGCGAGGTGACCATATTCGTTGACGAAACGATAAAGGGCGCCATTACGGACGCCGCCGCCGCTTACACCAAGCCCGTGCGCGAGTTTCCCGAGCGCGAAAAGGCCATAATTCTCATAGTGAGCGATTCTACCGAGGACATAGTGAGCCGCGTGGAAAACGGCGAATATGCGGACGCGGTGTTCGTGCTTGGCGATGAAGCGCTCAACGCGCTTGACGCGGCAACCGAAGGCAAGGACTTCATAGTGCATTCCTCCCGCGTTGCGCTCAACAGCGAGGACGGCGCGCAGTATGCCATAGCCGTGCTTAACAACAGCGACCGCCAGAGCGTTGTGCAGGGCTTCATAGATTATCTTATGAGCGACGAGGCCGCCGACGTGCTTGGCGGGAACGGGCTGAAGAAGTAAGGGAAATACTAACTCCCTCAGTCACGGCTTACGCCGCGCCAGCTCCCTCGATGAGGGAGCCTTTTGGTTGCTATATTAACTCTTTGATTAAGCCTCCCTCTTTGAGGGAGGTGGCTTTTGCGGAGCAAAAGTCGGAAGGAGTTCACTAAGCGCAAAGCGGGTATTAACCGCGCACAAGTGCTTTCCCTATGACCATCACATTTATTCAGTACATAATAGTTTGCCCGCTGGTATTCCTGGCGGGGTTTGTTGACGCGATAGCCGGCGGGGGCGGGCTTATTTCGCTGCCCGCGTATATGCTTGCGGGGCTGCCCGTGCATAACGCCATAGGCACAAACAAGCTGAGCTCCGCCATGGGCGCAACGCTTACAACGGCGCGATTTGCAAAGTCCGGCTTTATTGAACTCAGGTTCGCAATACCCTGCTCCGCCGCGGCGCTGCTGGGCTCGGCCATAGGGGCGCGGATAGCGCTGCTTATACCCGAGCATGTGTTCAAAATAATAATGCTGTTCGTGCTGCCGCTTGTTGCTGCATATGTTATGAGCAAAAAATCGCTTAAAGACAGGAGCGAGCTTGAACCGTTCCCGTTCACCAAGGCGATTATAATAGCCGTGCTATGCGCGCTCTTCATCGGAATGTACGATGGCTTCTACGGCCCCGGCACGGGCACGTTCCTTCTTCTTTTGCTTACGGGCGCGGCGCGCATGCCGCTGAACGATTCCGCGGGCATAACCAAGGTTATAAACCTTTCTTCTAATATTGCGGCGCTCGCCGTATATATATTCAGCGGCAATGTGCTCTATCCGCTCGGCCTTGCGGCGGGCGTGTTCAGCATAGCCGGCAACTATTTGGGCACGCGCGTATTCACCGCCAAGGGCAGCCGCGGCGTTAAGCCCATAATGATAACGGTGCTCGGCATATTCTTCATAAAGCTGTGCTACGAGCTGTTTTTTGCAAAATAAGCCGTAAACTTGCAAAAGTTGCGGATAGATGATAATATAACATGCACAAAAGATGTGGCAGGAGGCGGTAATTATGCCGTTTTTGAAATTCAAGTGCGAAAGCTGCGGCAAGGTGTTCGATGAACTTGTTAAGCTGAGCGATGTTGAAGCGCTCCGCTGCCCCGATTGCGGCGGCAAGGTGCGGCGCGCATACGAGGGCAAGTGCCTTGGCGCAAAGAGCGAAGGCTGCTCCGGCAACTGTTCCTGCTGCTCCGGCTGCCATCATTGACGGGCGGCCGCGGTGCAGAGCAAAAACTAAACGGGAGACCATAATGGCGTATTACGTTATAAACGGCGGAAAAAGGCTGGAAGGCAGCGTAACCATAAGCGGAGCGAAAAACGCTGCGCTTGCAATAATACCTGCGTGTATACTGGCGGGCGAAAGCTGCCGGCTGGAAAACCTGCCGCGCATAGAAGATGTTCATGTGCTGGAGCAGATACTGCGCATGATGGGCGCGGGCGTGGAGTTCACGCCGGACGGGGGCATGAGAATAGACCCCAAAACAATAAGCACGCGGCATGTTACGTTCGATATGGTAACGCGCATGCGCGCATCGTATTATCTGCTGGGCGCGATGCTGGGGCGCTACGGCTATGCAGAGGTTGCATTGCCGGGCGGCTGCCAAATAGGCCAGCGGCCCATAGATCAGCACATAAAGGGCTTCCGCGCGCTTGGTGCGGACGTAAGCATACAGCGCGGCATAATAACCGCGAAGGCCGATAAGCTCGTAGGCGCGGAGATATATTTGGACGTTGTTTCCGTCGGCGCCACGATAAACATAATGCTTGCGGCGGTCGGCGCCGAAGGCAAAACCATAATTTCAAACGCAGCAAAGGAGCCGCACGTTGTTGACACGGCGAACTTCCTTAACATGATGGGCGCGCAGGTGAAGGGCGCAGGCACGGACGTTATCCGCATAACCGGCGGCAGGAGGCTGCACGGCTGCACATATCCCATAATCCCCGACCAGATAGAGGCCGGAACATACATGATAGCCGCCGCGGCGACCGGCGGAGACGTTGTTATAAACAACATAATCCCAACGCATCTTGAGGCCATATCCGCAAAGCTTATGGAAAGCGGCGCGCATGTGGTTGACGGGGACGACGGGCGCGAATTTTTCATGCGCGTAAGCTGCGAAAACAGGCCGCGCGCTGTGAATATAAAAACTCTGCCGTATCCGGGCTTTCCTACCGACCTTCAGCAGCCCATGATGGCATACCTTACCAAGGCTAAGGGCAACAGCTTTATTGTTGAAAACATATTTGAAAACCGCTTCAACCACGTTGGCGAGCTTCAGCGCATGGGCGCGAACATAGTTATAAACGACCGCACCGCAATGGTGGAAGGCGTTGAAAAGCTGTTCGGCGCGCCGCTTTACGCAAGCGATCTGCGCGCGGGCGCGGCGCTGATAGTGGCTGCGCTTTCGGCGGAGGGCAGAAGCGAGATACACAACATAGAATACATAGACCGCGGCTATGAATACTTTGAACAAAAGCTGCGCGCGCTCGGCGCGGACATAACGCGCGTGGAAGAATAAAAAATCGGCGGTAACCGCTGCCCCAATTCCGGGCGGCGGTTGCATTTTTATACCCGCTGAAAAGTAAATAAATTGTAAGTTATGGGCATATAACGGATGTTTACTTGATTTTCGGGCGGGAGTGTTGTATAATTTTCTAAAGTTTAATCCATCGGTTTTCTGCGCGCACGGCGCATCGAAGCGAAAAGGGGAACCATTGCTTTACAGTACAGTATTATTCGATCTTGACGGAACGCTGATAGAGTCCGGCCCCGGAATATTTGCGGTAACGCGGGAAGTATTAAAAGATATGGGCCTTGAAGGTCCGGACGATGAGCGTATAAGAAAAATGGTAGGCCCACCGCTGCGGCATAGCTTCAGGGACGTTATAGGCGTACCGGAGGAGCGGGTGGAAGAAGCCGCACAGAAGTACATGGCAAAGGCCAAAACCGTTGGGCTTGAGCTGATAAAGCCTTATCCCGGCGTTGTGGATATGCTAAAGGCGCTTAAAGCGCAGGGCGTGCGCCGCGGAATAGTTACCAGCAAGCTTACCCCAACGGCGAAAATGCACCTTGAACGCTATGGCTTGATAGATTATATCGATTATGTTCGCGGCGGGATAGAAGGCTGGAACGGGGCGAACAAGGAAACGCTGCTTCGCCAGGCCATAGAGGATCTTGGCGCGGACAAGAAAGACATAGTAATGGTGGGCGACAGGCTTTTTGATTTGGAAGCGGCGGCCGCCGTGGGCGTGGACGCGATAGGCGTGCTGTACGGATACGGCGACGAGGCCGAGCTTAAAGCATACAGCCCGAAATATATTGTTAAAAGCGTTAATGAGCTGAGCACGCTGCTTTGCGGCGGCAAGGCTGAAAATAAATAAAAATCCGAAAGGAGATACCAATATATGAAGCTTATATTTGCAATAGTGCAGAACGACGATTCCAAAAGGCTTATACGCGCGCTGGTGCAGCACCGCATAAGCGTGACCCGCATTTCCACCACCGGCGGCTTCCTGCATGGCGGCAATACCACGCTGATGATAGGCGTGGACAAGGAAAAGGTTGAAGAAACGCTCGACATAATTAAGTCCAAATCCAGCACCCGCAAAGAGTTCATGGTAATACCCTCAACCCTGCCCGGCTATGCGGACAGCTCGCCCACGCCCGTTCAGGTAACGCTCGGCGGCGCAACGGTGTTTATTGTTGACGTGGAGCAGTTTTACAGGTTTTGAGTACAAACGCTGATAGGGCTTTCAAAATGCTTTCCTCGGCTTTGGGGTCGGGGAAAGCTTTTCATGCGCTCTTTATTTCCTCAATGGATGCAGATGCATCGTTCAGCCTTGCCCGGCGCGCAAGTGCGCTGTGCATAAACGGCAGCGATGATGAGTATGCTGTTAAAAACGATCCGGACTATCATTACCTTGCGGGCGAGGAAACGGGCGTAAACGAAATACGCGCAATAATAGAAGAACTGTCCAAGGCCGCATTTGAAGGCGGCATGCGCGCAATAGTAATATCCAATGCCCATGCCATGACCAGGGAAGCGCAGAACGCGCTGCTGAAAACGCTTGAGGAGCCGCCAAAGGGCGTAATATTCCTGCTGTGCGGCAATGCGGACGGCATGCTGAGCACAATAATCTCCCGCTGCGCGCTGATAAGGCTTGGCCAGGCGGACAGGTGCGAGATTGAAAACGAACTTGCGCTGCGCGGAGTAAACGCGGCGGACGCGCGGCTGTATGCGCGCATAAGCGGCGGCAGCATGGGGCGCGCGCTGCGCCTGAGCGAGGAAAACGAATACCGAGAACAGCGCGAGCGCAGCCTAAATGCATTGACAGCGCTTTTTAACGGGGAACTGCAATCCGGCGCTGCAAAGGCCATCGCCAAGGGCGGCGCGGCCGAAGGGCTTACGTTCATGCTCTCCTTTATGGGGGACATATTGAGCGCCAACATGGGCGGCACGCGCGAAATTGATAATATAGATAGGCAGGATGCCGTGCGCCAATGCGCAGCGCGCTTTACAACGCGGCAAATACTGTGTATTATAGACATGATAACAAAGGCAAGCGAAAGCCTTTACCGTGCATCGGGCGGGGAAATGTATCCCGCGGCGGCGCTGGACGGGCTTTTTTTGAGTATATTAAAGGAGCTTAAATAGATGATACGCGTAATAAGCGTCAAATTCAGGGATGGGGGCAAAAGCTATTTCTTCGATCCCGGTGAACTGGAAATAAAAGAGGGCGACGGCGTTATAGTTGAAACCGCAAGGGGAATAGAATTTGCGGATGTTGTTTCGCCCGTTCAGGAAATAGACGAAAGCCACGTGGTTGCGCCGCTTAAGGGCGTTATCCGCGTTGCAACGGATTACGACAGGGAGCTGCGCGATACCAACCGCGCCAAGGAAAAGGACGCCTTCGATATCTGCGTAAGGAAAATCGCCGAGCACGGGCTTGACATGAAGCTGGTGGACGTTGAATATTCCTACAACGGTTCAAAGGTGATGTTCTATTTCACGGCGGACGGCCGCGTGGACTTCCGCGAGCTTGTAAAGGATCTGGCCGGCGTATTCCGCACAAGGATAGAGCTTAGGCAGATAGGCGTGCGGGACGAGGCTAAGATGCTCGGCGGGCTTGGTTCCTGCGGAAGGCCGGTATGCTGCAAGGCATTTTTGTCCGACTTTGCGCCGGTTTCAATAAAAATGGCGAAGGAGCAGAGCCTTTCTCTCTCCCCCACGAAAATATCAGGCATATGCGGCAGGCTTATGTGCTGCCTTAAATACGAGCAGGATTGCTATGAATCCATGCGCCGGCAGATGCCGCGCCCTGGCCGCGACGTGCGCACGCCCGACGGCGACGGTACGGTGCTTGAAAACAACGTTATAACCGAAAAGACCCGCGTGCGCGTAACGCTTGCGGACGGCACGTTCGACGTGCGGGATTATCCTTTCCGCGAGCTTACGCCGCTCAACACGCGCCATCCGGAATTGGTTGAAAACGACGAATCGGCGGACGAAGTGAATGACGATGCCGACGTGCTGATGGACGAGGACGCCGTGGCAACAATCGAAGAAACCGTTGCCGTTGAAACCGCGCCGCAGGAGCAGTCCAAGCGCCGCCCAAGGCCGGATAAGCCGCGCCGCCCGCGTCCGGACAGGCAGCAGAACGCCCCGGCAGAAGCGGAAGCGGCAGCCGAGCAGCCCAGGCAGGGCGAGGACCGCCGCCGCAACGACCGGCGCAACAATAACCGCCCGCGCCGCCGCCCTAAGGATAACCGCGCGCCGCAGGAAAACAAAGAAGAATAAACTTAAAAAAGGCTCCCTTCGGGAGCCTTTTGGGTATGTATTACAAACTCCTACATTAAGCCTGCCCTGAAAGGGGAGGTGGGTTTTGCGAAGCAAAAGCCGGAGGGGTTATAA
Organism: Christensenellaceae bacterium Phil1; assembly: GCA_001940855.1. Lineage (GTDB taxonomy): Bacteria > Bacillota > Clostridia > Christensenellales > CAG-138 > Phil1. The sequence goes on from MSGS01000077.1 coordinate 23,411, forward strand.
AGCAGCTCATTGCTCTTTGTTTATCGCAACCCCTCAGTCACGGCTTGCGCCGTGCCAGCTCCCCATGCGGGGAGCCTTTTTGGTGTAGTGCAAACTCAAACCAAAAGCTGTCCCCGCAGGCGGGGAAAGTGGACACGAACGGAGTGAGTGGCCGAAAGGGGAACGGCTCGGAGCCGCCAAGCTTTTTTACTATTCCCCCTCAGCTTCGCTTACGCTCAGCAGCTCCCCCGCAAGCGGTGGCGCCTTTTTATGCAGCACAAGCACGGCGTGCAGTGCCGTACCCCTTCGCGGAGCGATCGTTTCAATACCATCACTCCCCCATCTTATACACCTGCTCGCGCCAGCGTTCGCTTTTGGCTATCACGCCGTCCGCATCGCTTGAAAGCTCGTGCGCAAGATAGCGCGCGTCAAGCTCCGTCATGTATCCACGCGCATCGGATTTCTTCAGCACGCTTTGGGCTATCATCGCATCTATGTTGATAAGGTTCAGCGCCGCGTAAAGCACCGCCGCGGTTATCGCCATCGCCTGCACCGCGCGCAGCCTTTTATCATAAAGCCGCGCCGTGCATATTATAACCGCCGCCAGTATGCAAACCATGAACCATGCCGAAAGTATCCTTCTCAGCGTAAGGCCGTATGCGTCAATGTACATATACAGCCTGAACGCCGCGCACATAAGCAGCACGAACGCGGAAAGCATCAGCCCCGCAAGGAAGCGCCGGAGAGTGGCGTCCTCCTCCGCCGCAGTGGAAAACAGCGCGTATACGCCAATGTTTATTATGCTCACGGCGCAAAGCTCGCCAAAGCCCTGCACGGCGTATTGCGAATATGTAAGCCCCTCGGGCAGTCCCTTCAGCCCCGTAAGGTAGGCGAACTGGAATATGGCGTACACCACATATAGTGTAAGCAGCATCCCTACCGCAATTTTCGCAGCGATGGCGGGTATTATGCGCTGATACGGCGTTTCCGGAAGCGTTTTTTGCTCATAAGCCATATAGTATATGAACGAAAAGAACAGCACCGCCGCAGCGAGCGCGGCAAACGCGCGCCATATCACCGCGCCTATGCTCAGCCCCTCAAAAAAGCGGCCTACGCTAAGCTGCATCGCCGCATCCGCATTTATAAGCAGCGCAGCGCACAGCGCGGCAAGCGGTATGCCCATTATAAGCCCAACGCGCACGGCGGTGCCGTTTTTGCTTGCCTTGCCGCGGCCGAATGCGCTGCCTATCGCGCCAAAGAAGCGGCCTATGCACACGAACGGCGCAACGAACCAGCCCTTGAAATACGCCGTTATAAGCCCATCCTGCCGTTCCTTTGGCACGGTGAAGCACACCGTTACCGCGTGCAGCATAAGCACGGCGGGCAGCGCGGCAAAGTTGATAAACGTAAGCTCGACCTGCTTATACACAAGCGGCCTCAGCACCAGCACAGCCGCCACCGCAAGCAGTACATAGCCCCATACGTTCCGTTTGGCCCTGTCCCATGCGGCGAAGTAAAACCCGGCCATGTATACAAGCCAGAACCCGCCGTATATGAGCATGGCGCTGCCGGTTTCCGGCTCCCCGCTCCACATGTATTCGCCGCATACGCCCCACGCGAACGCTATGCCTATTGCTATGGCGAAAAGCGTAAGTATGCGCTGCTTTAATGTGTATTCCCGCGTCTTATTCTGCTCCATTGTTATCCTCCACGTATTCCAGTATGTCCCCCGGCGTGCAGTTCAGCTTTTTGCATATAGCGTCCAGCGTGGAAAAGCGTATCGCCTTGCCCTTGTTGGTTTTAAGTATGCTCAAGTTGGCCTGCGTAATGCCTATGGCCTCGGCAAGCTCGCCGCCGGACACGCCCCTGCGCGCCAGCATTATGTCAAGATTCACCCTTATCATGCTGCCCTCCGCGTCAAATGGTAAGCTCGTTTTCCCGCTTGTACTCAACGGCCCTTCTGAACACCATGCCAAGCGTGAGCGCGAAAAGCCCGCTGAGTATCATCACCAGCGCGCACACGGCGGTCATAATGGTGAACATAAAAAAGCATTTTACGAAGAACACAAGCCCCGCCGCCTCAGCCGCGATGCCCATGCGCATGAACGCCGCCGCGTTGCGCTCCACGAACGGATCGCTTTCCACGGTTTTCAGCACCGCCGCAAGCTCAATAAGTATCCAAAGCGCTATGCCGCCGCACACAAGCAGCATTGCATAGAACAGCACCGTGCTTCCCGCCGCGCCGTATTCGTTTTCCATAAAGGTGCGCACGTCTGCGGATATGAACAGCGCCGCCATCAGCGCCGCAACAAGCGCCATAAGCGCATATAAAAGCGCGCGCGTTATTTTTGAAAGCGTTTTAAGCGTCATAATTCCATCCCTCCGCGGTTTTATGTTTTCGCAAGTATAATACCACGCCATTTATCGAATTACAACAACAATTTATTGTTTTACAATAAATTCATAGAATCTTAATAAAATGTTGTCACCATCATTTCACCAAATATGGGTTCATAGAGCTTTTTATGCGTGTTATAATAAGCATAATAAAAGTAAGAAGGGGACGCAATTATATGTACGATCCATACTTTTCATACGCATCGGAATCGCTGCTTTACATAGCGGTGCTTGTTGTGGCCGTGATAGGCATGATAGCGTCGCTGAAGGTACAGAGCACGTTCAAAAAGTATTCCACTATGCCCGCGCGCTGCGGCCTCAGGGCGAACGACGTTGCGCGCAGGCTGCTTTACGAGGGCGGCAGCTCCGCCACGCTTTCGCCCGTGTCCGGTTCGCTTACCGACCATTACGATCCAACAAAGAACGCCGTTGGGCTGAGCGAGAGCGTGTATAACAGCACGTCCGTTGCGGCGCTGGCCGTTGCCGCGCACGAAATAGGCCACGTTATGCAGCATCAGGACGGCTATACGCCCATAAAGGTGAGAAACGCGCTGCTGCCCGTGGCGCGCATAGGGTCAACCGTTGGGCCATGGCTTGTTATAATAGGCATAATGATGGGCGCGTTCAATCTGGCAAGCATAGGCGCGGGACTGTATTTCGGCATATTGGCGTTCCAGCTGGTCACGCTGCCGGTTGAATTCAACGCCTCACGCCGCGGGCTGAAGATGCTTACCGATGGCGGCTACATAGCCTACGGCAGCGAGGAGCAGGCCGCGCGAAAGGTGCTGCGCGCCGCCGCAATGACCTATGTCGTTGCCGCGCTGAGTACATTCCTCACCTTCCTGCGCCTGGTGATGATGGCAAGCAGGAATAGACGGAGATAAATTCTCATTCTGTCATAAGGGGACGGTTCTCACCGCCCCCTGTGTTTTTTGTTTGCGCTTTATTAAAAAGTTGAAATATTTTCTGTGACCAATAGCACAACATTTTAATCAACGCATCGTGATTTAACGCAAAAAGCCAAGTGATTTCGGTATAATATATAATCTAAAATTCGTCAGGAAATTATTGACACAATATATTGCAATGTGTTACCATAAACCCAACAAAGAACCACAGTAACCAACTTGACTTTAGACCTTTAGATTTAATTGTTGCCCGTTCCCTAATCGGAACGATATGAACCGCAGGACCGACCAACACCAAGGAGGCTGATTCCATTGCGCCGTTAATGTTTTAGGCACTAAACGAAAACACGAACAGCGAAAATCAAAACAAAAAACAGCAGGAGGAAAACCATGAAGATGTATCGAACAAGTATGTTGTTGGAATTGATCCGGCAGAATGCACAATAGTAGCCAACAGACTTGACATTATAAAAGTACGGGCTACCGATCATTTTTATGCATGCTCCAATCCCTCTTGTGGTTTGGATTCATATGCAGTTGCGGCAAATGGTGTTATATTCTGCCGCAGCATTAAATATGTTACATAAGAAAAAGTTTTAGAAAGGAACTTTATCTATGCTATCGATGCACCTAAAGCAGTTGTTTCGTAAGCCTATGCGCACCGTATTATACATACTGGTGCTTATTCTGCTTACTGCGTTTTTCTGCACGAGCTTGAATTTATATAGAGATAGTCAGCATAACCTTCAACTGGCAAACGATACATATACTACGATAGCTATAATGGAACTGTATGCGGATGTTGACAGCCGCGGCAATATTATAAACGATGTTACAAAAGCCGAGGATTACGCGGGATATCATGCTTTAACGGTGTATGGTTACGATTTGGAACCCATAATTACCGCGCCCAGCGTAAAAAAATATGAACTCCGCGCGCGTTATGGCGCTTTTAGCGAAGATAACATTGCGGTAAGATATAATGACAAAAAGCAAGCTATTCCGATATGTAGCGAGGATATTATCCGTTTCAAAATAGTCCCCGAACATCAAAAAGAAGCGGAAGCCGACAAAGAATGGAACGACGTTGAATTTGTTGACGACGGCCGTTACAGAATAGGTACCGAAAGTTGGGAAGATAGCGGTATTTTTTTTTCGCGCAAATATAACTTGGATATAGTTGAATCCGCCATAAATGTGTATGAATACGAAAAACGTCCTATTAATTTTTATGTTCAGCTCGGCAGAATATACATGGATGAACCCTTGACCGATACAAACAGCCTTATGCCTTCGGCTGAATATGCCGATAAGCCGGACTGCATAATTCTGGAACCTAATACCGAATATATTGCCTCAATTAGCGGTTTATCGTCAAGTAGCAATACTTTCAACGCGGCCAACAGCCTTTATAAAATACAGAAATTCACAATAGCAAAAGACGAATTTTTTAGGAATAATTACTATCGCTATTCCATCGGCCGTAGTGAATATGTATCTCGGGAATACCCTTACGAAAATCCATTCTGGATATATGAATACGACGAACTGAAGAGCAAACCGGAAATGCTGAAAAAATACGAGCAGATAGCGCGGGCGTATTATATAAATTCCCGCTCCTTCGGCGTTATGACCACAAACGACTTAACCGGCATTCCCGCATTCCACTTGGGCAATATGTTCATACCCGAAGGCCGCATGATAACCGAGGAGGAATACGCTTCCGGCGCAAAGGTATGCATGATAAGCACAGACCTTGCAAAGCTGCAAGGCTGGAACGTGGGCGACAAGATCGATTTCAGCTTCTATGAATATAACAATTTTGTCAACGCAACCATTTGGGGTTCGCGCCTCAGCCCCCACTACACCTACACCGACCCGGACCATTTCTTTGACAATGGCGGATATGAAATAGTCGGCGTGTATAACGTCCGCCCGCTCACGGGCACTTCCGCCGTGTCCGCGTCCGCCGTGTCCGTTCCCTGGAACACAATCTACATCCCCGAAAAGTCGCTTGAGAACGCCCCTGCCGAGGAGGATAGACCCGTTACAGGCGCGCTGCTGACGATATGGCTGGAGAATGGCAAAATCGAGCCTTTCATAGAGTGCATGAACGAACTGGGCATAACAGGAGCGAAGCAGGGAGACTATGAAGCAAGGTTTACCTTCTACGACCAAGGCTATTCAAGAATACAGCCCAGCCTTGAAGCCCTTTCCGGCACGGCGGAGCTGCTGCTTATACTGTCATCCTCGCTGCTTGTCATAGCGGCATTACTGCTGGCGTTCTTCTATGCACAGTCGCAGAAGCAGAGCATAGGCACCATGCGCTTACTCGGTTGCAGCAAGGCAAGAGCCTTTACGGCGGTGATGCTGAGTGCACTTATAATCGCAGTAACAGGTGCGCTCATAGGTGCGGCAATAGGGCATGCTCTCACCGCCGGCGTAGGTGAAAGCATAATGGCCAACGCCAACCAAACTCCGGAGGAGTTTCTCGCCTTCAGCGCATACTTGGCAGAAAGTACGCAGGTGGAGGTTGAGTTCGCACTCGGCGCAGACGCAAGTGTGAGCCTGCTAACATGCCTTGCCGCGCTGGGGCTGTTCATCGCCGGAACGCTCGTGTTCGTGGTACGCTATCTCGGCAAAGGGCCGAGGGAACTGCTGCCACGGGCGGGAGAGTAAAAGATTATATGCCAAAAGGCTCCCGCGTTTTTGCACGGGAGCCTCTTTGTTAAATCAAATTCGTTTGCCAATATCGCTTTATTTTTCTTTCTTACCCGTGACCTTATTCAGTATTGCCACAAAGACCCAGATTACGAGTATCACGGCGAAGATGCCTATCATGCCCTTGAGCGTGAGCAGCAGGGAGGGCAGAAGCGTTTCCGGTGACCAGGCGAATTTCATTGCGTTGAGTATAAACATGGCTTGTATCCTCCTTCTATCAAAGCATGGCTTCTATAAGCGTTATCATAAGGCCGCCGGCTATAACGCTGGCGATCTGGCCTGACACGTTTGCGCCCGCGGCATGCATCAGCAGGAAGTTCTGGTTATCCTCCTGCTGGCCAAGCTTATGCACAACACGGCTGGCCATGGGAAATGCGGATATGCCCGCCGCGCCTATCATGGGGTTTATCTTGTTCTTGAGGAACAGGTTGAGGAACTTTGCAAACAGCACGCCGCCCGCGGTATCGAATATGAACGCGACAAGGCCGAGCGCGATTATGGCAAGCGTTTCCGCCGTTATGAAAAGCTCCGCCTTCATCTTAAACGCTACGGATATGCCAAGCAGCAGCGTTACAAGATTGGCAAGGGATTTCTGCGCGGTTTCGCTAAGGCTGCCGAGCACGCCGCATTCCCTTATAAGGTTGCCGAACATGAGGAAGCCTATAAGCTCCGCGCTCTTGGGGGCGATTGTGCCGGATACCACCGTCACGAATATGGGGAACAGCACGCGCGTTGTGCCGGATACGGCGCCGGGACTGTACGGCATGCGGATGCAGCGTTCCTTTTTGCTGGTAAGCAGCTTTATGACGGGCGGCTGTATAATGGGCACGAGCGCCATGTATGAATACGCGGCTACCATTATGGGGCCCTGATAGTTGGACTTAAAATAGTTGGCAAGGTAAATGGACGTGGGGCCGTCCGCCGCGCCGATTATGGCAATGCTGCCGGCGTCCTGAAGGGTGAAGCCGATGAGCCGCGCCATTATAAACGTGAAGAATATGCCGAACTGCGCCGCCGCGCCGAAAAGGAACATTTTCGGGTTGGAAAGCAGGGGGCCGAAGTCTATCATTGCGCCTATGCCTATGAACAGCAGCAGCGGGAAAAGCTCCGTGGCTATGCCGGCATTGAACAGGGTTTCAATAGCCTCCGTATTGACAAAGGGCAAATTGACCAATATTGCGCCGAAGCCCATGGGCAGAAGGAGCGTAGGCTCCATTTCCTTTTTTATGGCCAAATAGATGAGCGCTGCGCCTATGGCTATCATAAGCAGCTGCTGCCACGTGAAATTGGCCACGTTTGAAAACAGTTCAACAAATTGTTCCATTGCGGTTTTTCCTCCGGTTTTGATTATTGTTCGCGCCATGCAAAAGCCTTTTGGGTATAAAAAAACTCCCGCCGCGCTTCATTCGCCGCATATGCGCGGCAAACAAGCGGCAAAAGTCTCACCAATCAAGGCCGGGCGGGCCGTAACGGCCGTGATGACGCCCAAACCGCCCGCATTTTCGCCCGCGGGCAGGTTACTCCCCTTTGTCGTGAAGAATTATACCAGAAGGGCATATCTTTTGTAAATGGGGAAAAGTACAAAAACGGGCAGTTATCGAAAACCGCCCGCGTTTCGTCATTTCCCGCGCCTTTCCCGCCGCGCCTTAATCCTTGGCTCTATCTGCCGCGCATAGGCCACATAGAGGACCATTACGGCAAAGAAGAGCTGTATCCATATCCACGGGGCATGATGAGCCAGCCTGCCTTCGCAGGACTTAATATAATTTTCGGGCGTTGCGGTAAGCTTGTTGTATTCCCAAAGCGCATCGCCGGTAAAGCTTGCAATTACAATGGCCGCTGCATCTCCGTAAGCTGCAACAAGCGCAAACCTCGGTTTGCGGACAGATAATAAGCACAGCCCTGCCCACATCAATCCGTAATGCCCTTGTTTCATGTAATCAAACCAATACATATCGCTAAACCACAGCTCCGTCGCGCGGTAAAGCACCATGAAAGGAAGCAGTACGAGTATTGCGTTCACCACACGCGGACGGAAAAGCCGGCGGTCGTTTTCATAATCCGTAAGATAGGGAAGCATTGTTCTATCCTCCTTTTGTAATAAAAAAGCGCACAAGTATAACTTATGCGCAGGGGAAAATTGTCTTGCTTCGCCCTCTCCATAGCTGGGGGCCAAACCAAGACTGTATTAGTGCAAAACTGTAATTCGCATTGCAATACATGGCATTACCTCCATTTAATTAATTAACTATATCAGCTTTTTAAGTTAAAAGCAAGTGCCAAAATAATATATTATTCCGCGTGTGGCGCGTATCGCGCGGCTATCCAGCGCTGCATGTGCGCAATGAACTTCTGCGCGGTGGCGTTGTCGCTGTTCTTTTCCGGCACGGCGGCGCCTATTATGCGGCTGGCGCGGTTGTCCAGCGGCATCAGCTTAACGTTGTGCGTAAGGCCGCCAAGCAGCAGCTCCGGCATTATGCTTATGCCCAGCCCCTGCTCCACCATTGCTATAACGGCATAGTCGTCTTTGGTGGTGTATTTAACGTGCGCCTTAACCCCCGCCATGTCCAGCGCGCGGCGGGCATCGTTCGCGCTGTTTTCCATAATTGAGATGAAGCTTTCGTTTTCAACCGCCGCAACGGGGAAGCTACTGTTTCCCACAAGCGGATGCTCCTTCGGCAGTACGGCTAAAAGCCTATCCTCCTTCAGCGCAATGCCGCGGCAGTTCTTTGGATAATCCGGCATGGTGACGAAGCCTATATCTATGCTGCCCTCCTCAAGCCATGTGTTGATATCGTGATAGTCGCCGTTGAGCAGCTTGAACTGCGCCTGCGGGCAAACCTGCTCAAAGCTTTTTATCATGCCCGGCAGCCAATGCACGGCAACGCTTGTGAACGCGCCTATACGCACTATTCTGCCCAAGCCCTGCCGCGCCTCCTCCGCGGCCTGCTGCACTCGCTCCATTGCGGCGAGCACACCGCGCACCGCGCCTATAACGTGCTCTCCTTCCGCTGTAAGCTCCACGCCGCCGCGGCTGCGCTTCATCAGCCTCAGCCCCAGTTCCGTCTCCAGTGCGCTTATGCCGTGGCTCACGGCGCTGGGCGTGCAGCAAAGCTCCTGCGCGGCAAGGGCAAGGCTTTTTTTATCAACCGCTTTTATAAACATGGCGTATTTAGCGTCGCTCATATCGTTCTCCTTATAAAGATGAATAAGTTTCATCTTATCCCATTTTGCTATATGATACGGCACTTTTTGCCGTTTGGCAAGCCCTGCGGCAGAATTTTTACACAAAATACGGCTTGCAATTTGCCCGGTACGCCGCTATAATACGCCGATACCATAGATTGAACGGTATAAAACATGAATTTATTTCATGTTAAGTTATAGGAGGATACAAATGGGACAGGAGTCGCTGCAAATATTGATAGTGATGGTGGTGTACATGGCGGCGGTAATAGGCATAGGCATATTCTTTGCCCGCCGCGCGAACGCAGATACGGAAAAGTTTTTCCTGGGCGGCAGGAGCCTTGGCCCGTGGGTAAGCGCAATGAGCGCGGAAGCATCGGACATGAGCGGCTGGCTGCTGATGGGCCTGCCGGGCGTGGCATACTGGTGCGGGCTGGCTGATGCGTTCTGGACGGCGGCGGGTCTTGCCGTGGGAACGTACATAAACTGGCTGGTGGTGTCCAAGCGGCTCAGGCGATACAGCATTGCCGCGAACAACTCAATAACCTTGCCGGAATTTTTCTCCAACCGTTTCCATGAGAAAAAGAAGGTCATAATGGGCATTTCCGCCGCGTTTATATTGGTGTTCTTCACGGTGTATGCGGCAAGCTGCCTTGTTACCTGCGGCAAGCTGTTTTCAACGCTGTTCGGCGCGCCGTATATCACAATGATGCTCGTTGGCGCGGCATTCGTGCTTATATACACCTTGCTCGGCGGTTTCTTGGCGGAAAGCGCATCGGACTTTATGCAGGCCATTGTAATGGTGGTCGTGCTCGTTGCGGTGCTTACGCTGGGCGTGGCGAGCGCGGGCGGCCTTGGCACGGTATTTGAAAACGTTAAGGATTTCCCCGGCTTCCTTGAATTTTTCGGCATAGCGGATCCCGTAACCGAAGGCGGCGCGCAGCTTGCCGTGAACGGAGTGCCTTCGTTCGGCGCGCGGCAGGATTACGGCGCGCTCAACGTGGCAAGCATGCTGGCATGGGGCCTTGGCTATTTCGGAATGCCGCAGGTACTGCTTCGCTTCATGGCCATCCGCAGGGAGGATGAGCTCAAGCGTGCGCGCCGCGTGGCAATGGTTTGGGTAGTGATCTCGCTTGCGGCGGCAATAATGATAGGCATAGTGGGCCGTGCTCTGTTCCCCACGGCGCTGACAACCGCCTCCGAAGCGGAAAACGTGTTCATCTATCTTTCCCGTTCGCTGCTGCCTGCGGCGCTTGCGGGGCTTGCAATGGCGGGCATATTGGCGGCGACCATAAGCTCTTCCGATTCATATTTGCTCATCGCCGCGTCCGCATTTGCTAAAAACGCCTATCAGGGCATATTTAAGAAGAACGCCACCGATAAGGAGGTTATGACGCTTTCGCGCATAATGCTGCCGGTAATAACCGCCATAGCCATAGTGATTGCGCTGGATGAAAACAGCGTAATATTCACAATAGTCTCCTTCGCATGGGCGGGCTTCGGGGCAACGTTCGGGCCGCTGGTGCTGTTCAGCCTGTTCTGGAAGCGCATGACCCGCGCGGGCGCGATAGCCGGCATGCTCTCCGGCGGCGGCATGGTGTTCATATGGAAGCTTGTTATAAAGCCCATCGGCGGCATATTCGGCATATATGAGCTGCTGCCCGCGTTCATAGTGTCCGGCATATTCATAATTGCCGTATCCCTGCTCACAAATGCCCCTTCAAAGGAGATACAGGACGAATTTGAGCGGGTGAAAAAGGGCGCATAAAAAATATTTTGAAATTGTGCAAAAAGTGTAAGACTTTTCTTATTAAAAATGCTACAATACCCCTACAAGCGGCGAGGCTTGGGGGGAAGAAAAAGCGGACTTTACCTGAAACAGCGTAAAGCCCGCTTTTTTATTTATGCTTTTTCTTATTCCTTGAATTGATACATATAAAGGCCGGCATACATTTTATTAAGCTTCATCAGCTCATCATGCGTACCGCGTTCCTCTATGCCGTCCTTGGTAAGGACGATTATCTCGTCCGCATTCTTGATCGTGGAAAGCCTGTGCGCAACTATTATGCAGGTGCGGCCCTTGGCAAGCTCCGACAGGGACTGCTGAATGAGCATTTCGGTTGCGTTGTCCAGCGCGCTCGTGGCCTCGTCCAGAATAAGTATGCTGGGGTTTTTCAGGAACACGCGCGCAATGGATATGCGCTGCTTCTGCCCGCCGGAGAGCTTAACGCCGCGTTCGCCCACGTTTGTGTCGTAGCCTTCTTCAAGGGTCATGACATAATCGTGTATGTTGGCTTTCTTTGCGGCTTCAATTATTTGCTCGTCCGTTGCGTCAAGATCGCCGTAGGCAATGTTTTCGCGTATGGTGCCGTTGAAAAGAAAAACGTCCTGCTGAACTATGCCTATGTTGCGGCGCAGGGAATAGCGCGTCATGTCGCGTATGTCCATGCCGTCTATGGTTATCGCGCCGGAGTCTATTTCATAGAACCGCGGTATAAGGTTGCAGAGCGTGGTCTTTCCGCCGCCGGAGGGACCTACCAGCGCAACGGTCTTGCCCTTGTCTATGCGCATGGAAAGGTGCGATATCACCTTGGCTTCGGTATCGGCGGAGTCGCTGTTTGAATAGCGGAAGGATACGTCGTCAAAAACGATGTTGCCTTCAAGCTTATCCGGGTTCAGCTTGCCCTCGTCCTTCTCTTCGGATTCGTCCATTATCTCCACGAACCGCTGGAAGCCTGTCATGCCCTCCTGAAGCTGCTCAAACAGGCTCACAAGGCGGTTTATGGGCTTCATGAATATTGAAACATAAAGTAAAAACGCCACAAAATCGCCGGAGTCTATTTTTCCGTAATAGAAGAACAAGCCGCCCGCCGTAAGCACCAGCAGATAGAGCATATCGTTAAAGAAGTTCATGCCGCTGCCAAACGTTGCCATGGCGCGGTACGCGCGGCTGCGCGCTTTTTTGAAGTTTTCGTTGGCCACGCCGAATTTGGCGTTCTCATGCTCGTCAGCGGTATAGGAACGGGAAACGCGCATGCCGGCTATCGCCGTTTCAACGTTCGCGTTTACCTCGCCCACCTGCACGCGGGACGCCTTGAACGCGGCGTTCATCTCCCGGCGCGTTTTCACGGCAAAGAATATCATAAGCGGTATCACCGCAAAAACTATCAGCGCAAGGTAAAGGTTTATGTTGGCAAGCATTATAAAGGAGCCTATCAGCGTTATGCCGGATATGAACGCATCCTCCGGCCCGTGGTGCGCCAGCTCCGATACTTCAAACAGGTCGTTCACAAGGCGGCTCATTATCGCGCCGGTCTTGTTTTCGTCAAAGAAGGAGAAGGGCAGCTTCTGAAGATGGCGGAACATGTCGCGCCGCATATCTCCCTGTATCCTTACGCCCACGATATGGCCCCAATACTGAATTATATAGTTCAGCGCCGCCTTTATAAGATATATCCCAAGCAGCACGCCCGCCCAAACCAGCAGCAGCCTGAGCTCCTTATTGGGAACATAGACGTTGGTTATGTTTTTGGCTATCATCGGGTAAAAAAGATCGCATACGGCGACCATTAGAGAGCATGCCGTATCCAGCATAAAAAGGCGCTTGTGCGGTTTGTAATACCTGACAAACCGTTTTATCATGTCCATTTGCACTGTACTCCTCTTCGTTTTAATTCACACTTGTTTTATTAAATATATATTGTATCATACATTATTGGCGTTTGCAAAGGGCGCATATCTATTGCATTTGAGCGCCGCTTTCGATTATAATATGCCAAAAGCAGAAACGGAGGATGAACGCTATGCCCTCAACCAAGGCAAAAAGCCTTACCGAGCGCACAGGAGAGGCGCTTTACGACATGATACTGATACAAAAGCAGTTCAAGCCGGGGGACAAGCTGCCCAATGAGTTTGAGCTTTCCGCAAGGCTTGGCGTTAGCCGCGCAACGCTTAGGGAAGCCGTGAGCGCGCTGATAGCGCAGGGGGTTCTGGTGGTCAAGCGCGGCAGCGGCACATTCATCGCCAACGAACTGCCTAACATAGGCGACGTAAGCATAAGCTCAATTGACTTCGTGCGCGTGCGGCTGAGCGATCTTTACGAAATACGCCTTATGTTTGAACCGCAAAGCGTTAAGCTTGCCTGCGAACGGGCGGACGAAAGCGAGCTTGCCGCAATAGAGGAGCAGTCGAAGAAGGTTAACAGACTGCTCAGGAGCGACGGCAACTGGCCGGATGCCGACCAGGAGTTTCATGAGATGATAGGCGCGGCAAGCCACAACGAATTCATAAGCCGCCTTTTCCCAATTATAAACAGCGCCGTGCATGAGGTAATGCTCGTATCCACCAATCAAAAGCTGCTCAAAGATATTGTGCGGCGGGACAACGCGCTGATAGTTGAATTCATTATGAAGCGCGACGGGGACGGCGCAAGCCACGCCATGAGCATACACATACGGCACATGATAAACGCGCTTAAGCTGAACAGCTGAGGGAGAAGCAATGGCACAAAGCGTATTTGAAAAGGAATATATAATTTCGCCGGACTATTGCGACGCGGCGGCGGCAATGTCCCCGCTGGCGGCGTTCACAATGTTTCAGGCAATTGCCGCGGAGCACGCGGAGCAGATAGGCGTTGGCGGGATGGCAATGGCCAAGCGCGGCGAATTTTGGCTGACGGTACACACGCGGATAGATTTCTTCTCCCGCGCGCGGCTTATGGATACGGTCACGGCGGCAACGTGGCCCGAGCAATGCGCGGACGAAGCCTACCGCTGCTTCAGAAGCTACAGCTTAAAGCAGGGCGAAAGGCTCATCGCCCTCGGCAGGACGCAATGGGCAATACTGGGCAGCGGCGGCAAGCTGATGCACTTTGGCGATTCGGGCTTCCCGAAGAACTTTGATTACAGCCCCATGCAGGGCATAACGGACTCGCCCGCACGCTTTGCGGATGATTTTGGCGAAGATGACTTTGCGTTTGAATATACCGTCCGTTCAACGGACATAGACTTCGGGCAGCATATGAACAACGTTTGCTATGCGCGGCTGGCGCTGGATTGCCTGAGCGTGAAGGAGATAGCATCGGGCAAAATAAAGTCCGCAGAGATACATTTCAGCGCGCCCAGCCTTGAAGGCGAACGGCTGAGGGTTTATAAAAAAGCCGACGGCAATGCGCTTTATATCTGCATCAAAAAGCCGGACGGAAAAACCAGCGCACTAACTAAGGTTGTAATGTAGAACAGAAGCTTTGAAAAAGGGGTTGTTAAGGGGCGATAAGCCCCTTTAATTTTACTCCGGCTTTGGCGGCTTTGCCGCCGAAACGGAGAAAGCCCGAAGGGATTTCATACCCTGCGGGTTTTGCCGCCCGGGAGCGAACGCGAGAGGAAAAACCCGAGAAAAAGTCGAAGAAGCGGCAATTAGCCGCTTCTTCGAAAAAGCTATGCTTTAGGCCTTCGGGCCGGCTTCGATGATGTTCTTGGGCATGTTGGAATACTTCTCGAAGTTCTTCACGAAGCGGGCGGCCAGATCCTTTGCGGTGGCTTCGTATTCGGCATCGTTGTTCCAAAGCCTGCGCTGGCTGAGGAATTCATCCGGCACGTTGGGGCAGGTGGTGGGAACCATAACGTTGAATATGGGATCCAGCACGAATTCGCCCTTCTCCAGGTCGCCGTTCAGCGCGGCGGTAACCATGGCGCGGGTGTACTTGAGCTTCATACGGGAACCTACGCCGTACTTGCCGCCGGCCCAGCCGGTGTTTACAAGGTAAACGTTGGTGTTGTGCTTTTCAATGCGCTCGCCAAGCATGTTCGCGTATACGGAAGGATGCAGGGGCAGGAAGGGCGCGCCGAAGCAGGTGGAGAACGTGGTCTGCGGTTCAACTATGCCGCGCTCCGTTCCGGCCAGCTTGGAGGTGTAACCGGACACGAAGTGATACATGGCCTGGTCGGCATTGAGCTTGGAGATGGGAGGCAGCACGCCGAAAGCATCCGCAGTAAGGAATATAACGGTCTTGGGATGGCCCGCAACGCCGGGAATGAGGCAGTTGGGGATATAATCCACGGGGTAGCCCACGCGGGTATTCTCGGTCAGGCTGTTGTCCGCATAGTCAAGCTTACGGGTTTCGGGATCCATAACAACGTTTTCAACCAGGGAGCCGAACTTGATGGCATTCCAAATCTGGGGCTCGTTTTCCTGGGAAAGGTTGATGCACTTGGCGTAGCAGCCGCCTTCGATATTGAATATGCCGCTCTCGCTCCAGCCGTGCTCGTCGTCGCCTATAAGGCTGCGGTTAGGATCGGCGGAAAGGGTGGTCTTGCCGGTGCCGGAAAGGCCGAAGAACAGCGCGCTGTCGCCCTCCGCGCCAACGTTGGCGGAGCAATGCATGGTGAACACGCCCTGCTTGGGAAGCAGATAGTTCATCACGGAGAATACGCTCTTCTTTATTTCGCCCGCATACTGGCTGCCGGCGATTATAACGGTGCGCTTGTTGAAATTGACTATTATTGCGGCCTCGCTGTGCACGCCGTCCACTTCGGGGGAGCACTTGAAGCCGGGGGCTGCGATTATGGTGAAGCCGGGAACGAAGTCCTTGAGCTGCTCCTCGGTAGGACGGACAAGCAGCTGATGGATGAACAGGTTCTGGCTGGCAAGCTCGTTAACAACGCGCACGGGCAGATGATACTGCTCATCAGCACCGGCAAAGCCTTCGAACACGAACAGCTCGCGGCCCTGCAGGTAGGCGGTCATGCGGTTGTATATGGCTTCGTACTTTTCTTCGCTTATGGGAACGTTTACCTTGCCCCAATCTATATCGTCGTGAATATTGGGCGCATCGACCACGAAGCGGTCGTCGGGGGAACGGCCGGTATATTTGCCGGTGGTCACTACCAGCGCGCCGGTCTCGCTCAGCGTGCCTTCGCCGCGGCGAAGCGCATGCTCTACAAGCTGTGCAGGCGTAAGAT
Organism: Christensenellaceae bacterium Phil1; assembly: GCA_001940855.1. Classification (GTDB taxonomy): domain Bacteria; phylum Bacillota; class Clostridia; order Christensenellales; family CAG-138; genus Phil1. The sequence goes on from MSGS01000077.1 coordinate 39,561, forward strand.
TCTTGTACACGGCCTTGGGCGCGATTATGCCAAGCGCCTCAATGTAATCACTCATTTTCAAATAGCTCCTTTCAACGTTGCGCGATGAATATCGCATAATAAGGTCATATAACCTTAACCGAAATGATTATACCCCGAAGCAGTACTTATTGCAAGCGCGGCGGCATATGTGTTACAATAATGTCATGGAAAACAGAAAAATACACAAGTATACATTGTTGCTTTGTATACCGCTGGCGCTGCTGATGGCTGCCTGCGGCATAATCAATCCTTATGCGCCGGTGGAAACGGTTGAAATACAGCCGCCAACGCCCGCGCCCGCAACGCCTACTCCCGTGCCTACGCCTACCCCCACGCCGGAGCCAACGCCCGAACCGACTCCGGAGCCTACGCCGGAGCCTACGCCCGAACCTACGGCATACCGCAGCGAGGATTATCCCCTTGCGGCAAAAAGCCTGAGGACGCATGAGGGCGGACGCTACGCGGAGGAGGCTAAGCTGAACGACGATCCGGCGCTGTTTAAGGCGGTGGTGGATTTGACCAATCAGGCCGTTTTTGTATATACCGCGGATGAAAACGGCGAATATACCACGCTTGTGCGCGAAATGATATGCTCAAGCGGAATAGAGGAAACCAACCGCAGCCCGCGCGGAACATTTACTATGGGCGATGATTACAAGCGCTTCGCGTTCTTCGTGCGGTTCAACTGCTATGCCCAGTATTGGAGCCAGATACGCGGCAGGATATATTTCCACTCCGTGCCGTATTCAGAGCGGGACGACAGATATCTGATGGAAGAAGAATTCTGGAAGCTGGGCGAGCCCGCGTCGCACGGGTGCATACGGCTGCTGCCGGACGATGCGCAATGGGTGTATCTTTACCTTTGCCCCGGCACAACGGTTGTTATAACCGATGAATTAGAGCGTGATGAAGAGCTGCGCGCGCGGCTTTTGCCCAAGGAAACGCCCACGCCGGATTGCTACATGATACAGGGCAAGGAATAATAAACAGGAGGATATATTAATGAAGGTATTGCTTATCAACGGAAGTCCGCGTCCGCACGGATGCACCTATACAGCCCTGAAGGAGACGGAAAAGACGCTGAACGAAGCCGGAATAGAAACCGAGATATTCCACATAGGCGCAAAGGCGATACAGGGCTGCACGGACTGCGGCGCATGCGCCGGCGGCAAGCCCTGCGTGTTCGATAAAGAGGACGAGGTTGTTGCCATCGCCCGCAAAAAGGTGAACGAGGCGGACGGCATAATAGTAGGCAGCCCCGTATATTTCGCCGGCCCCAACGGCAACCTTACAGCATTCCTGAACCGCCTGTTCTATGGCGGCAGCGTGAACTGCGCCGGCAAACCTGCCGCGGCAATAGTCTCCGCCCGCCGTGCGGGCACCACCGCCACGCTTGACGTGCTTAACAAGTATTTCATAATCCGCGGCATGCCGATAGTGCCCAGCCAGTATTGGTGCATGGTGCACGGCAACAGCCCCGATGAAGTGGCGCAGGACAAAGAGGGCCTTCAGATAATGCGCACCCTTGGCCGCAACATGGCGTGGCTGCTCAAGTGCATCGCCGCGGGCAAAGCCGCCGGCATAACCCTGCCCGAGCGTGAGCCCCGCGTGAGTACCAATTTTGTGAGGTAAAGGATAGGATTGAGGTTGTTTTACTCCCTCAGTCTATTCGCTAACGCTTATAGCCAGCTCCTCTGCTACGCAGGGCCACTCAGGTTGGAACAAGGTCGCCTTACTCACTGCCGTTCGTAATCCTCCCTGTTCCTGCCCGTTCTCCGTTTCGCTTCATCCGCCACAGGCGGCGCTCAACTCCGAACCTCGCTGCATCGCCCACTGGGCGCGCTCGGCTCGAATCCCCCCGCAAGCGGTGGCGCCTTTTGGTGCAGTGCAAACACGGCGTACAGTGCCGTACCCCTTCGCGGAGCGATCGTTTCAATGGGGTTACGGGGGTCGCCAGGGGGCCTAAGGGGAGAAATCGAAATCTTCCCTGGCCCCCTGGCAAAAAAGATTATAAAATAATTTGCAGCGTTTTTTGTTTGTTTTACTCCCTCAGAAAATTCGCCTAAAGCGAATTTCCAGCTCCCTCGGGGAGGGAGCCTTTGGGCGCGATATAAACTCAAATATTAAGCCTGCCCTGAAAGGGGA
>MSGS01000078.1 GCA_001940855.1 Christensenellaceae bacterium Phil1
CATAGAAGTGAACGCGGCTGTTCTTGACAACGGGGTAGTAGGTGCTCAGGGGAGCATACAGGCTACCGATCGCGGCGGTGTTCTGAACGAGATCGAGACCGGTGAGGGTCAGGGAGATGTCTTTGTAGACGGGGATCTGCCAATCAAGCTGAGCCCAGCCGCTGGCCAGAGCGGGAACCGCAAAGGCAACGACGAGAGCCAGAGAAAGAACGAGAGCAAACAGTTTCTTCATCTTGTCTAATTTCCTTTCAAAAAATTGTTTTTGTTTGTGCCGGGAATTTCACCCGGCTTGGCCTTGCGGCCTATTTGGGACTTTCCCGTTTGCACGAGTAGATGTTACCATATCATTACGCCGTTGTCAACACCTTTATTACGATTTTGTAATAAATTATTTTGGGGCGTAATATTTCAACCCGCCCGCCTTACTCCACCTCGTAGCCGGCGTCGGTTATGGCCTTGCGCGCGGCGGCCTCGTCTGCATTGGCAAAGGTGGCCTGCTTGTTGGCAAGGTCAACGGTTATGTGCGTTGCGCCGATTTCCGCAAGGGCTTTCTCCACAGCCTTCTGGCAATGCTGGCACATCATGCCGTTCACTTTAAGCGTAATCATGTTTGTTTCCTCCTTAGAAGTAATGTTGTTATTATTTCCCGCCTGCGCGGCGTCATTCCCGCCGTTCTTCTTTGAAGAATGGGGTTTAAGGTACTTGTGCGTCTTGTTCGGGTCGAAACGGCGCAGCCTGAGCGCATTGGTAACGACCGATACGCTGCTCAGGCTCATTGCCGCCGCAGCTATCATGGGGCTGAGCAGCGGCCCGCCGAAGGCATACAGCACGCCCGCCGCAACGGGTATGCCCAGCGTATTGTAGCCGAATGCCCAGAACAGGTTTTCCTTTATATTGGTCATTGCCGCGCGGCTGAGCCTGAGCGCCGCCGCAACGCCGCCAAGCTCGCCGCCCATAAGCACTATGTCTGCTGATTCTATCGCCACGTCCGCGCCCGCGCCTATGGCTATGCCCGTATCCGCCTTAACAAGCGCAGGTGCATCGTTCACGCCGTCGCCAACCATGGCAACGGTGTAGCCCATGTTTTGCAGCCGTGCTACCTCGCCCGCCTTATCGCCGGGCAGAACCTCGCTGCGCACTTCGTCTATGCCAACCTTGGCCGCAACGGCCTTGGCGGTGAGCGAATTGTCGCCCGTGAGCATGACGAGCTTCACGTTCATCTCTTTAAGCAGGCGTATGGCCTCCGCGGCGTCCGGCTTTATTGCATCCGCCACGGCGAAAAGCGCCGTCAGCTTGCCGTCCGCTGCCATGTATATTGGCGTTTTGCCATCCGCGCTCAGCGCTGCCGCCTTTTCCTCCAGCGGGTTGTCTATGCCCTGCTCGCGCATAAGCCTTGCGCTGCCCATAACTATGTGCGTCCCGCTCACGGTGCAGTCCACGCCGTGCCCCGCGCTGGCCTTGAAGCCTTCCGCATCGGGCACGGTTATGCTGCGCTGCTCTGCCGCGGCAAGTATAGCCTTGGCAAGGGGATGCTCGCTCTGCTTTTCAGCCGCCGCCGCAAGGGTAAGCGCGGCTGTTTCATCCGCACCGGGCGCGGTTATTATGTCCGTAACCACGGGCGAACCCGTAGTGACTGTTCCGGTTTTGTCCAGCATAACGGCGTTCACCTTGCCCGCCGTCTCCAGCGCTTCGCCGCTTTTTACCAATATGCCAAGCTCCGCGCCGCGCCCGGCAGCAACCATTATCGCCGTTGGCGTTGCAAGGCCCAGCGCGCACGGGCAGGCGATTACAAGCACCGATATGAATACCCTTACCGCCAGCGCAAAGTCACGGGCGAACACGAGCCACAGTATGAATGCCAATATTGCCACGCCGCCGACCGCCGGAACAAAGTACGCCGCAACGGCGTCCGCCATGCGCGCTATGGGAGCCTTTGACCCCTGCGCTTCTTCAACCATATGCACTATGCGCCCGAGCGCCGTGTCCGCGCCCACGCCCGTTGCCGTGAAAAGCACCGCGCCCTCGCCGTTTATTGTGCCGGCGTATACCTTATCGCCAATTTCCTTATCAACGGGCATGCTTTCGCCGGTAAGCATGGCCTCGTTCACGCTTGTGCGGCCGGATACAATGGTGCCGTCCACGCTCACCCGCTCGCCTGGCTTAAGCACCACCGTGTCGCCCATCATAACGTCCTTGGCGCTCAGTTCAACCTCCGCGCCGTTGCGCATAACGCGGGCCGTGTCCGGCGCAAGGCTCATCAGCTTTTTGATAGCGTCACCTGTGCGCCCCTTGGACAGCGTTTCCAGATATTTGCCGAACTGTATCAGCACTATTATCATGCCTGCCGATTCAAAATACAGCGAATGCATGGCGTGCATATCCCCATCGGCGATTTTTATAACGCCGTATATGCTGTAAAGCGTTGCGGCAAGCGTGCTTACGGCTATGAGCGAATCCATGTTGGGGCTTTTGAGCCACAGCGCCTTGAAGCCGCTCCTGTAAAACCGCCTGCCCGCGATAAGTATGGGTATTACCAATATCAGCTCCGCCAAAGCATAGTTAAGCGTGTTATATTCCGGGTCTATAAAGCGGGGCAGCGCATGCTCAAGCCCCTTTATCATAGGCGCCATGGCGATATAGAAAAGCGGAATGCCGAATGCTGCCGCGAATATGAGCCGCCGCTTCATGTCACGCTTTTCGTTGGCCTTTTTTGCGGCCATCTCGGCCTTTGCGTTCTCCGTCAGGTCGAATGGATTATACCCCGCGTCCTTAACGGCCTTCTTCAGCGCCGCCTCGCCCGTAGCCTTTTCGTCATATACTATGTTTGCGCGTTCCGCGGCCAGATTAACGCTTGCGCTTTCCACGCCGCCAACGCCCTTCAGCGCGCGCTCCACCCGCGCGGAGCATGCCGCGCAGCTCATTCCGCCCACGCCCAGTTCAAGCCTTTTCATTCTGTCCTCCTTCTTGGCTTAAAAGCTTATATACGGCATTGCCTGCCTTATTTCACTTTTGCATATAAAATTATAGCAAATGCGCCTGATGCATTCAAGCGCGCGGAGAGCCGGTTTGATATATTTAACCTGATTTTCACAATCCTGCCCCGCTCTGCATAGTATGGGAGCAGCCAATAGATGCGGAGGTAGAAAGAACAATGGTAATTGCAAAAAAGGCAGCGATGATACTTGCGGCAGCTATGCTGCTGTGCGCGCTCATGTGCGGCTGCGGCGGCGGCAGCGAACTGCGCCACGTTACGCTCAACGAGGTCACGCGCAGCGTGTTCTATGCGCCGCTGTACTGCGCGGTGTCGCTCGGCTATTTTGAAAAAGAAGGTCTGGACGTGGAAATAGTCACAAGCGGCGGCAGCGACAAGAGCATGACCGCCCTCATATCCGGCGATGCCGAGGTCGCCCTTATGGGCCCCGAAACGGGCATATACGTCGCCAATCAGGGCCTTGAGAATCATCCCATGATAGTGGCGCAGATAACCAAGCGCGACGGCTCCTTCCTCGTAGGCCGCGAAGCCGAACCGGACTTCGACTGGGAATCCCTTCGCGGCCGCAGCGTGATAGGCGGCAGGCCCGGTGGCATGCCTTACATGACACTGTGCTACGTTCTAAAGTCCCACGGCCTTGTGCCGGGCGAGGATGTGGAGGTTATAGACAACATACAGTTCCCGCTGATGGGCGGCGCGTTCGAGGGCGGCACGGGGGACTACGTTACTCTGTTTGAGCCCACGGCGAGCGAGTTCGCTTCGTCCGGCAGGGGGCATATAGTGGCCAACGTGGGGCTTGAAAGCGGCGAGGTGCCGTATACAACCATTATGATGAGCAGCAAGACCATTGCCAAGGAGCCGGAATTTGCGCTGAGCTTCGTGCGGGCTATATACAGGGCGCAGCAGTGGGTAAAGACCGCATCGGACGAGGAAGTGGCCCGCGCCATGCAGCCGTTCTTCCCCGATTCTTCGATAGAAACGCTCTCCGCCGTGGCGAACAGCTACCGCGCGACGGACAGCTGGATGTATTCCCCCGCCATGAGCGAGGATGCGTTCACCCGCCTTCAGGACATAATCGAGGCCGCGGGCGAGCTGAGCGCAAGGGTGGAGTTCGGCAGTTTGGTAGACAATTCCTTTGCCGATAAGGTGATGGGCGTGGGCGAATAGAAAGCCCCCTATACAATAAAAAAGCGGCATAGCCAATCATTTGGCCGTGCCGCTTTGTTTTTTATCAGCTCAGTTCAAACATGCCCATGTAAAGCTGGTAATACTTGCCCTGCTGCTTTATCAGCTCGTCATGGTTGCCGCGCTCTATTATTTCGCCGTGCTCCAGCACCATTATCGCGTCCGAATTGCGCACGGTGGAAAGCCTGTGCGCTATTACGAACACCGTGCGGTCCTTCATCAGGCTGTCCATGCCCTTCTCAATCAGCGATTCCGTGCGGGTATCTATGCTGGAGGTTGCTTCATCCAGTATCAGCACCGGGGGATCCGCCACCGCCGCGCGGGCTATTGCAATAAGCTGCCGCTGCCCCTGGGAAAGATTTGCGCCGTCCGCAGTAAGCACGGTATCGTAACCTTCGGGCAGGTGGGAAATGAAGTAATGCGCATTGGCAAGCTTTGCCGCGCTCACTATTTCCTCGTCCGTTGCATCAAGCCTGCCGTAGCGAATATTTTCGCGCACTGTGCCGGTGAACAGGTGCGTATCCTGCAATACCATGCCAAGCGAGCCGCGCAGCGATGCTTTCTTTATCTGCCTTATGGGTATGCCGTCGTATGTTATGCGCCCGCTCTGAATATCGTAGAAGCGATTTATAAGGTTCGTTATGGTTGTCTTGCCCGCGCCGGTGGAGCCTACAAAGGCTATCTTCTGACCCGGCTTTGCGTAAAGCGAAACGTTTTTCAGCACGTCCACCTTGCCATCATAGCTGAAGGTAACGCCCTCAAAGCGCACGTCCCCGCGCACGCGGATAAGCTCGCCCGTGGGCTTTTTCCATGCCCAAATCTCTGTACGCTCGCTGCATTCTTCAAGCTCGCCTTTTTCGTTCACGCGGGCGTTTACCATAACTATGTCGCCCTCGTCCTCTTCCGCCTTTTCGTCAAGCAGGGCGAATATTCTCTCCGCGCCCGCAAGCGCGCTGAGCACGTTGTTCGCCTGCTGGCTTATTTCGGCCACGGGCATTGAAAAGCTTCTTGTGTACTGCAAAAACGCGCCCAGCGTGCCAATGTCTATTATTCCGGCAACGCCCAGCAGTCCGCCGCTTGCGGCGATTATTGCATAGGTAACGTGGGACAGGTTGTTCATTATCGGCCCCATTATGCTGGCAAGCGTGCTTGCGGCGGCGGTGTTCCTCCTAAGGGTTTCGTTCAGCTCGTCAAAGCGGCTGTTCACGGCCTGCTCGTGGCAGAATACCTTTACCACCTTCTGCCCCTCTATCATTTCCTCAATATAGCCGTTCACCTTGCCCACGCTGTCCTGCCGTGCCTTGAAGAAGCGGCCGGAACGGCCCGCTATGGTCTTGGTGATAAGCATCATTATCACCAGCATCAGTATGGCTATGCCCGTAAGTATGGGGTTGAGCACGATCATCATTGTGAATACGCCTACTATTCTTACGGCGCTGCTTATAAAGCTTGGCAAGCCCTGGCTTATCATTTCGCGCATAACGTCGGTATCGTTGGTGTAGGTGCTCATTATTTCGCCGTGCGTGCGCCCGTCAAAATAGCTTATGGGCAGCGTCTGCATCTTTGTGAACATCTCAAGGCGCAGCTTCAAAAGCGTGCCGGTGGATACGTTTATCATAAGGCGGTTATACATAAACGTGCCCAGTATGCCTATGGTGTACACGGCTGCCATAACGGCAAGCTGGCCTATAAGGCCGGTAAAGTCGGGATTTTCATTGCCTATCCACGGTATTATATATTCATTTATGATTGGCCTGAGCATATATGTGCCGGCAATGTTTGCGGCAACGCTTGCAAGCAAACCTATCAGCACCAGCACAAGCTGCCCACGGTACGGCTTAAAGTATTTCAGTATGCGCCTGAATGTGCCTTTGGCGTTCTTTGGCTTTGCAAAGCTCTGTTTCCTGGGTCCGGGCATTATTCCTCCACCCCCTTCTGCTGGGAATAGTATACCTCGCGGTATATTTCGCTGCGCTGCATCAGCTCCGCATGCGTACCAACGTCGTCTATCTTGCCTTCGTTCATAATAACTATCCTGTCCGCATCCATAACGCTTGCTATGCGCTGGGCGATTATTATGGTCGTAGTGCCGCTAAGCTCTTCATTGAGCGCTTTCCTTATGGCCGCATCGGTAGCGGTATCCACCGCGCTTGTTGAATCGTCCAGTATTATTATTTTGGGCTTTGATATCAGCGCGCGGGCTATGCACAGCCTTTGCTTCTGCCCACCGGATACGTTCACGCCGCCCTGGCCAAGCTCTGTATCATAGCCATCGGGGAAATTCTTTATGAACCCATCCGCCGCGGCCGCGCGGCACGCTTCTTCAATTTCCGCATCGGTCGCATCCGCGTTGCCCCATTTAAGGTTTTCCTTAATGGTGCCGGAGAACAGCACGTTCTTTTGCAGCACCATGGATACGCTGTGCCTAAGCGTTTGTATCTTATATTCCTTCACGTTGTGCCCCGCAACCCTGACCGCGCCGCTTGTCACGTCGTAAAGCCTTGGTATAAGCTGCACCAGCGTGCTCTTCGCGCTGCCCGTGCCGCCTATTATGCCTATTGTCTCGCCCGAGGCTATCTTCAGCTTTATGTGCTCAAGGTTCGGGTTATCGGGGTTGCCGTTGTAGCTGAAGGATACGTCGTCAAACTCTATCGAGCCGTCCGTAACCGCAATGTCCTTGGCGTCGTCATCGTTTATGGAAGGCCTTTCCGCAAGCACTTCGGTTATTCTTGCCATGCTGGCGCGGCTCATAACAAGCATTACCATCATCATGGCGACCATCATAACGGCGCTGAGCACCTGCCCAATATAGCTTATAAAGCTAATAAGGTCGCCCGATTGCAGCCTGCCTTCAACTATCTGCACGCCGCCAAGGTAGCACACGGCTATCATGCAGATATATACCATATACTGCGCCATTGGCATTGCGACAACCAGCAGCTTTTCGGCCTTCACCTGATAATCCTTAACCTCGTTTGCGGAAAACGTGAAGCGTTCGTCCTCGTAATCCCCGCGCACGAATGCCTTGACCACGCGGATAGCCGTCAGGTTCTCCTGCACGCTTGCGTTCATGGCGTCGAACTTGGCAAGCATGGCCTTGAACCGCGGGAATGTTTTGCTCATCAGTATGCCTATAATTATCGCCAGTATCGGCAGCGCGAACAGGAACACGACCGCAAGCTCTGGGCTTATCCTTACCGCCATCACCGTTGCCGCAATCAGCATGAACGGCGCGCGTATGAACGTGCGCACGGCCATCATGTATGTGTTCTGGATGGTATTCACGTCCGTGGTAAGGCGGGTTATAAGGCTGGCCGTTGAAAAATGGTCCACATTTGCAAAGGAAAAGCTCTGCACCCGTTCAAACAGCCCGCCGCGCAGGTTCTTCGCAAAGCCGGCGCTGGATACGCTTGCAAACCTTGCGCTCAGCGCGCCAAGGCTCAGCGAAGCTATTGCCATAAGTATCATCATAATACCGCGCTGTATTATAAACGCGGTATCTTTATTCTCTATGCCTATGTTCACAATGTCCGCCATCATGTACGGTATGCTCACTTCCACCAGCACCTCGCCTATTATCGTAAGCGCGGCCAAAATGGATTTGAACCGGTAGCCCTTAGTGTAGGGCCAAATTGTCTTTATCATGCCTTTTCATCATCCTCCAGCCTTCTCAATTCGTTCATCAGCTCGCTCAGCGGCTTGCCCGCGCCTTCCTTATAAAGGTTCGCGGCCATGCGGGAATAAAGGTCGATCAGCTTCTGTTTCTCCTCGTCGCTTATTCCTTCAAACATTTCGCCGTCCAGCCGCTTGAACGCGGCCTTCACCTTCTTGTGGTTCTCCCTGCCCTTTTCGGTCAGTTCAAGCCGGGTGCAGCGCATGTCCTTCTCGTCCGTCGTTTTCACTATAAGCCCCGCGTTTTCCATGCGCCTTACGCTGCATGTTATGCTGGGCGGGCTAACCCCCAGCGATTCCGCCGCTTCCGCCTGCGTGCAGCGCGGGTGCGTTTCAATGTAATCAAGTATCGGCCCCTGCCCGCGGTGCGCATCGGTGCCGCGCAGCATTGTCTGTATGCGCATACGGCGTATCAGCTCCAGCCTGTGCATGGCGTCCACAACGTTCCTGTCGTCCATTCCTCGCTCTCCCAAAAACTCCATAAATCTCCAAGAAACATACATATTCTTACAAAAAAGGTTAAATAACTAATAATTAACCAATTAATCGACATTTTACCCATAAAACTTCAAGAAAGCAACAGAAACATCAATATTTTACAAAATTGTCCCAATTTCTTATTTTTACCGCCAAAAATTGTGAAATTCTGCTAAATTCTTCCCCTATCGCTGCGGAAAATGCGGTGTTATGCTTTATACACGGAAAGCAAAATTTCCCACCGAATAGACATTATAGGAGGTCGCACATGACAAAATTTAAGGTATTGATGGCAGACAGCAACCCGCAGATGCTCAGCATGATGAAGGAATATTTCACCGCACAGGAAAACGTGAGCGTGTTCGACACCGTGACCGACGGCGTAAGCGCGCTGGAAGCGCTGCACAAAACCCGCTACGATGTGCTGATAACCGAGCTTATAATGCCGCGCGCGGATGGATTTGAAATAATGGAGCGCATTGCGGCGGGGCTGGTGAGCGACGCGCCGGCGGTTATGGTCGTAAGCACCATGCGCAGCGAGGACATGGTGCGCCGCGCATGCTCGCTGGGCGCAAAGTATTACATGGTCAAGCCTGCCGAGCCGGAAGCGATATACAAGCGCATGCTGGACATGGCGGACGAGCCGCAGAGCGCGTATTCGCAGCTGCTCATGCCCTCCCAGCAGCCCAAGACGCTGGATGAAAAGATAACCTCCGTGTTCCTTGTTATCGGCATCCCGGCGCACATAAAGGGCTATCATTATCTACGCGAGGCCATACGCATGGTGTATTTCCAGCCGGAGCTTATAAACCGCATCACAAAGGAGCTTTACCCCGGCATAGCCAAGCGGTTTTCCACATCCGCCTCCAAGGTGGAGCGCGCCATACGCCACTCCATAGAGGTCGCCTGGACGCGAGGCAGGATAGAGAACATAAACCAGCTTTTCGGCTATAACATATATTCAAAGAACGATAAGCCCACTAACGGCGAGTTCATAGCCCTTGTGGCGGACAAGCTGATAATGGAGGACGCCCGCGGCAAGGAGCAGGACATCCGCCCGGCGATATAGGCATTGGTTTACCTCCCGATGGATCGCTCCCGTATAAATTCGTGCGGGGGCGATTTTATGCACTCCGTTGTATACGCTGCATAATATTAAGTATTATACCCGCATATGCAACCTCTACACACCCTTTATGCACACTCTCAGCCCCCTAAACAGCCCACCCTGTGGATAACTCTGTGGAAATTGTGGATAACTCCCGGCTGTATATACATAGTATATTCATAATTTGACGTTCGGAGTCGGTTTGGGACGGATTTTCGCAAACCAGCCGCCCACCTATATTTTTGCGTTTGTGTTGATATTGTAAACACGTCCTCGTATAATTATACTGAAGTGAGGTGAATACTATGCCTAAAACCGCAAATATGCACACATGTACAGCGCAAGAAGCAGCCCTTCAGGCGGATGAGCAGTTCCGCTCGGTTGAAGCATCCTCATCCAATGCCATAAACACGCTTGAAATCAAGTTTTACAACAAGGTGGACGATAAGCTGCTAAAATTTGCTGTAATTATTTCAAAAACAAATGGTAAATGGATATTTTGTAAGCATAAAGAAAGGGATACCTATGAGTTTCCGGGTGGGCATCGGGAAAAAGGTGAATCGATCTTAAGTGCTGCAAAGCGCGAGCTAAGCGAAGAAACCGGTGCAATAGATTTCGCAATTACGCCCATTTGTGCCTACTCAGTCAAGGGATATGCCAAAGTAAACGAAAACGCGGATGAAAAAACTTATGGAATGCTGTATTACGCGGATGTGTATTCTTTCGGAGAGATTCATAGTGAAATAGAAAAGATAATTATTGTAGATAAGTTAGTAGACAACTGGACATATCCTTTGATTCAACCATGTTTGCTGCAAGAAGCAACAAACCGAGGTTTTCTGTAATCCATTGCGCGCCGCGAACTTGACCGCGAGGAACACAGCAGATTGTCCGGCCGTTACCTGATTCAAATGATAAAATACCTCAACTGACTATTACCCGAGAAATAATACTAAAAAAGTGGCCTTTCGGCCACTTTTATTTCATCTTCCTCAGCTCACTATATCGCCCTGGTGCGATATCAGCGCCGCGTCATACACGCCTTCAACGCGCATGAACTTTTCAACAAAGCCGGTTTCGTTATCCTTCAGCCTAAGCTCCAGCGTCATCTCTATGCCGTCGCGCTGCACGGTCTTGCTCTTCAGCCGCGGAGACGGGAGCTGCTTGACCATCTGCTTTATCTGGCCGGAGGCGGATTCATCATAATGCAGTATCAGTATATACGGCCGCGTTCCCTTGAATTTGAACGCGCCCATCGCCGCCAGCACAACGCCGATTATTATGGCGGAAATTATGGCTATGTCATAAAACTTGGTGCCTATGGCAATGCCCTCACCCACGCTCCAGAACATGAACACCGTGTCCATGGGGTCCTTTATGGCCGTGCGGAAGCGGATTATGGAAAGCGCGCCCACCATGCCGAGGCTTAGCGCAAGGCTGTTGTTTATAAGCATGAGCATCAGCGCCGTTACCATTGTAAGCACGATAAGGCTAAGGTTGAAGTTGCGCGAATACATAACGCCGCCAAACGTCTTTTTGTATACAAAGCATATGAAGCCACCCACTACAAGCGCCATCAGCAGCGTAACTATGACCTGAAGCGGGCTCATGCTCAGCGAGAAAATGTCTGCAAAGGTAAAATCGTTCATGTTATCCTCCGTATTTATGTTTTATGCTTGGTTCCTTCGTGCTCTTTCTGTTGCCCCGCGGCTACAATTCAAACTTTCTGCACAGCACATATTTGCTTATGGCGCTCCTTTGGCAGCGTTCCGGCTGCAAAAGCGACCTTACATATGTGGACAAAAAGCGGTTGAACTTGACCTCCAGCACCATGTCTCCCCCGTCTATAACCGGATATGTGGGCAGATTAGCGTTGAATATATCCGTTGCGCGGTACGCCGTGCGGATATCCTTATCGAACGTTATGCGCACATCCTCCATGGGGAATACGAACGGTTCGCGCGTGTAGTCAACTATTACGGCGGGCTTTAGCGCGCGCTGCGTAAATTCAAGATACATCCTTTTTGCAAACGGCTCCGGCCTGTTCAGCAAAAAGCCGCGCCTGCCCATCATAAGCTGCTCGTATTCCTTGCGGCTCAAGCTGACGGACTGCTTTTTTATATATCCGTTGGACTTATGCTTGCATTCAAGCTTTATCACGTCGTCCCGCATGTTGTATATGCGTATGCGGAACTTGTCGCGCTCGTCCGTGCCGTCCAGCTTTTCGCGGAAGGCGGAATCGTCCCTGTCGTCAAAGTACAGGCTGCGTATAAAATACTCCCCGCCGCTTTTCTTGGCAAACGCATCCTGCTCCATTGTAAGCGAAAGCTTGCGGCTGAGCAAGGCATGATCGCCTTCCGTAATATAATATTTCAGCTCGTGACGGAATCCCTTTTCGCCAAGCTGCTTTTTCCCGCTCATCCGAACACCTCCGCCATGTAGCTGTCGCTCAGCCCAAGCACGCTTTTAAGCTGCTTCTTAATCTCATCCGGCCGCTTTTGGGCAAAATCCTTTATGCGCGCTATTTCCCTTTCAAATCCTTCGTATGTGCCAAGGACCTGGCTGTTTTGCTTAACGCCCATGAATGTTTCGCCGTTGAACTTTTCGCGCTCGCGCGCTATTTCCGGCTGAACGTAGCCGTAAAGCTCGTCCACCAGCGCAATCACCCTGTCCGGTGCAAATGCGGTATTCAGCAGCTCCGCAAACCTGCGCACGAATTTGTCCCTCCATTCGGCGTTGTTCAGCAGCGCCTTGAAAAGCCTTCCGCTCGCCGCGTCCAGCCCCGTATTTCCCATCCTTGCATTGAGGGACTGATGGTTAACGTCATAGAAGCCCCAGCAGAAATCATAGAATATCCATTTCCATTTGCCGCCCTTGAGCTTATAGCATTGGATATTGTATGTGTCCGTATTGCCGTTGTACACTTCGGCTATCATGTAATCCATAAAGCTGTCCACGTCCATGTTGTCCGTAACGAACTTATAGTTTTCAGCCTTGGAAAGATCGCGCTTGCAGGCTTCGTCATAGAATTCCACCCATTCGGTCACATCGCCGTAGGTAGTTTGCTTATAGCCCTTGGCAATTATCATGTCCGTAACGTTGTCCGTACCCTCATGCTGCGCCACGAAGAAGCGGTTGCGCTTCTCCCTCAGGAAGTACACTCCCCAGTATTCGCCGTTCAGGTACAGCACGCACGGCCTATACGCCTGGTAAAGGAAGTCCACGTCCGTCCCTTCAAGCAGGCCGGCCGCAAGCTCGTCGCGTATTTTGCTGCGGTTTTGGTCCTGCGCACCCGCGCGCAGCACCAGCGCCTTGTATTCGGTAAAGTCCAAATTGTCAAAGAACTTATAGTGCATGCGGTCTTCGCCGTATTCATCCCGCGCAACTATGTTAAAGCCCTTCTGCGCGCGGCCGCGGCCGTAGCTGCCCGCAATGCGTATGCCAATATTCTGGTTGAATACCTGCCGCTTCGATTCCCCGTCAAACATGGCAAAGTTCGCCGCCCGTTCCCACGCATTCGCATCTGTTCTATCCCTTTTGTAATAATTCGCCGTCAGCAGCATATCGCCATACGGAAGATCGGGGTCAAAATTCTCGCCGTAGGCATATATGCCCGTTTTGCTGTCCCAAAGGTTATCGGGGTCGGTAATCAGCGTAACCACCGGCAGCGCGTGGTTAACGTTATCCGCAGTAAACAGGAATGTGCCGCTTACAGCAGCGTTTGTTATGTAGCCTTCGCGCACGGATATTGCGCGGATAACCGTGTTCTTCTCCGCCGTTATGGGGCCGGTGTATACGGGTGAGGATTCATTGGGCGTTGTGCAGTCCAGCGTATAATGCACCGTTTCGCCTTCCGGCACGTTTATTTCTATCTGTATGGCTTCATCGTATATGCCGGGCGTTTTTGAAAAAACGGGCACCGCCGTGATGCCTTCATAGCCGGTACCATTGGCAGCGCCCACGGTGGGTTGGGTGAAGTATGCAAGCTTGCCCGCCGTGTCCCTGCCGTAGCTTATATCGGGCAGAAAGGAGGCGGCCTGCAATTTGTCGCAAATAATGCCGTTCGGGTCGAAAAGATACACGCTGTCGCCGTCCTTGCTTATGCCGAACGCGCAGCTTAGCTCGCTCCCCTCGGCCTGGGCGGATGCGCCCTTACCTTTGGCGTAAACAACTATATGCCCGCCGGCGGGTATGCTTACGTCCCCGAACACATAGCTTTTGGGGTTCTTGGGATTGTTGCTCAAAGCGTACCCCAAAAGAGAGACCGGCTCGCTGCCGGTGTTCTCAAGTTCTATTATGTCATAATAATTCCCGTCCGGCGCTTTATACGCGGACCGGTTTCTGCCCATTATCTCGCTTATTACTATGCTCCCCTTGGGCAGCGCGGCGCTTGCCATGAATTGGTTATATCCCGCATCGTCGTTCGGGTAACCCGGCGTCGGGTGGCTGTTCTGCTGCCATTCGCCCGCGCCGTCAACCGTGCGCGCCATGGAGGAATCCGTCTGCTGCAAGCCGTATGAATAGCTGTCTATTATCGAGCCGTTGCGGGAGGAAAGCACAACATCCTCCCCATATGCCTTCAGCTTGAACGGCGCATGAAGTTCGCCCGTTTCGCTGAAGCCCTGATTGCCGGAGCAGAATATCAAAAGATAGCTCTTCGCGGCTATAACCGTGCCTTCGGGCAGAACGTATTTGCGCGGCTGGGCAATATTATCGCTTATGCCGCAGCCGGACATATCAACATCCGCGTCGGTTGCGTTATAAAGCTCTATCCAATCGCTGTAATTGCCGTATGAATCGGCAACGGTGGTTGCGTTGGATGCCATAAATTCGTTTATGTATACCCCGCAGTCCTCGCCCGTTTCCATAAGATAAGCTTCGTATGCCTTAACGCCCTCATCCGTGTTCGGGTATCCGGGTGAAGGCCGCATCTCGCTCCAAAGGCCGTTTTGGCCAAGGGCGTATGTGTTGCCCTTTGCAACGGATTTTATAATAACCGTATCCACCGTGCCGCCTGTGGAGTTATACAGTATAACGCTTTCGCCCGCGCTGAGCGAAAACGGCGCGTACAGGCCGCCCTCGCGCTCCTCGCCCGCGCACCAGACAACTATGCGTCCGCCCGCTTCAATCCTTGTCCCCTGCGGGAAAACGAACTTCACCCCGCCGGCTATGTCGTCGCTCAATCCGCAGCCGGATATATCCACCGCCTCGGAGGAGGTGTTATACAGCTCTATCCAGTCGAAATACTCCCCGTTCCCATCGGGCACGGAGCCTTTGTTGCTGCACATTATTTCGCTTATCCTCACGGGGGATTCGGCGCGCGGGTTCTCCTTCCCGCTCAGCGAAACATAAATTATCAGCGCGGCAACGAGCGCAATGCACATCACCGCAAAAAATATCAGTTTTGAACTTTGTTTCATATTTCCGGTACGGCCGCCGGTATGAATTCAAACATTGCCGCAGCCACCCTTTCAGGTTTTTCCTCGTGCATCAAATGCCCCGCGTTGCGTATCAGCGAATAGCCGCAGTCCCTTATGGCGCTGTGGTAAAGCTCCATGGCCTGGCTGTCCGGCGTGTGCCACTTATCCTCGCCGCCGGTAAGTATAAGCACCGGCACATCCACTTCCCTAAGCCTCGCAACTATGGGTTCATCGTCAAAATATTGCAGCGCGCGCCTTACGCAGCGGCGGCTCACGCTGTCCGCAATGGGCTTATAGTATTCCTGCACAACGTCGGGCGTGATATTGGTCAAATCGAACACCGCATCCCTTAGCAGCTTTTCCACCGCGTTCATGTTATACAGCATGCTGGCTATGAAGCCGAAAAGCGGGCTGTCTATCATTCTTATGGTCAGCGGCATTTCCGGCGTTATCCCGCCCGGGGAAAGCAGCGCCAGCCTGCCCATGCGCTCCGGATGCCTGAGCGCAAAGCTTACGGCATATGCCCCGCCCAGCGAAAACGCCGCAATGTGCGCCGATTCTATGCCCTTCGCATCCATAAAGCGGGCGATGACCTCGGCATAATCCTCCACGCTGAAGCTGAAATTCTCCGGCCTGTCCGAATAGCCGAAGCCGGGCAGATCTATGGCTATGACCCTGTATCGTGCGCTGAGCAGATTGAATACGCCGCGCCAGGTATAGAGCGACTGCCCAACTGTATGTATAAGCAGCAGCGGCTCTCCCATGCCGGCTTCCATATAATGTATGCGGCAGCGTTCCTGCTGCATAGTGCCTTGGTTTATATCATGCGTTTCGCCCTCGTTCTCCTCGTCCATAGGATCGTCCGGATCGAAGCTTGCCGCGTCCTCCGCCTCTGCGGGTGCGTCGCTTTCCTTCTTGGGCTTCAGCTTAACGCCTGCTGCGCTGTTTATGCCTATCTCCCCCGGAAGAATTATGTCCACATATTCTCCGCTGTGTTCGGAGTTGATAAACTTCTTTACCTTTAGCGCCAAACTCACAAATACCTCCATCACCGCGCCAAAGCACGGCTCAACATCGATAATCGGTTTATTTTACTATTTTTCCCGCACTATTGCAACCCGTTGCGCCCCCTTTACGCCCAATAGTCACGGATAATTAACAATATCGGCTTTCCCCCGCCGCGCATGCGTTTTATATATAGTCTTTTGCTTATTATTCCATAATAAATATTTTCTCATCGTTTTCTAATGCAAATCTCTAAATTTATGCTTGCATATATTCATATCTGCCTATATACTATTAAAGGTTTTTATCGGCATATAAATTTTTGTTTAGGAGATATAAAGAATGGACATCTTCTCTGTGCTCACCCTGCTTGGCGGCCTTGCCATGTTCCTTTACGGTATGCATACCATGAGCGGCGGGCTTGAAAAGCTTTCCGGCGGCAAGCTGCAGTCAACGCTCCAGCGCATGACGTCAAACACCTTCAAAAGCCTTGCCTTCGGCGCGGGCGTAACAATAGCCATTCAGTCCTCCTCAGCCCTTACGGTAATGCTTGTCGGCCTTGTTAACAGCGGCATACTCAATCTTGAGCAGACCACGGGCATGATAATGGGCAGCAACATAGGCACAACGCTCACAGCTTGGATACTCTCCCTTGCGGGCATAAACAGCAGCAGCGTGCTTTTGAGCATGCTCAAGCCCGAAAACTTCTCCCCGGTTATCGCCCTTATAGGCGTAATTATGATAATGGTATGCAAAACACAGAAGCGGCGCGACATGGGCGGCGTTATGGTGGGCTTTGCAATACTTATGTTCGGCATGACCATGATGGGCGATGCCGTAGCCCCGCTGAAGGACATTCCGGAGTTTGCAAGCATACTTACTTCCTTTAATAATCCCGTGCTCGGCGTGCTTGTGGGCATGATATTCACAGGCATAATCCAGAGCAGCGCCGCCAGCATGGGCATATTGCAGGCGCTGTCCCTTACGGGCATGATAACATACGGCATGGCTATACCGGTTGTAATGGGTCTTAACATAGGCACCTGCGTAACCGCGCTCATCTCCAGCATAGGCACCAGCAAAAACGCCCGCCGCGTGGCTATAATCCATATTGTGTTCAATATGATAGGCACGCTGCTCGGCCTTGTGGTGTTCTATGGCATAGGCGGCCTGCTCGGCGGCTTCCCCTTCCTTTCCAATTCGGCCGATGCCGCGGGCATAGCGCTGTGCCACAGCGTGTTCAATGCCGCAACAACGTTCGTACTGCTGCCCTTCGGCAGGCAGCTTGTTGCCCTGTCCCGCATAATAATCCCCGTTGGGGAGGATGAAAGGCAGCGCGAAAAGATATTCCTTGATGAAAGGCTGCTCCTCTCCCCCGGCATGGCCGTGCACGAAAGCTTCAACATGGCCTGCGCAATGGCCAGCCTTGCCAAGGATACCGTGCTTGATTCGCTCAGCATAATGCAGAAATACGATGTCAACAAGGCCGAGGCCATAAGAGAAGGCGAAAACGAGCTGGATACATATGAAGATAAGCTTGGCAGCTTTCTTGTTAAGGCGGCAGCATGCGCGCTGAACGAAAGCGACAGCCGGGATGTTTCCAAACTGCTGCACAGCATAAACGATTTTGAACGCATCGGCGACCATGCGCTTAACATAAAGAACAGCGCGGACGAAATGAAGGATAAAGCGCTGCATTTCTCTGCCGAGGCAAAGGATGAACTCGGCCTGCTGTTTAAGGCGCTAAACGATGTGCTTTCCCTTTCGATAGATTCGTTCGTGAATAACGATCTTGAAAAGGCCGCGCAAGTTGAACCGCTGGAGCAGGTGATAGACGTGCTCATCGGCCAAATAAAGCGCCGCCACATAGAGCGCCTGCAGGCGGGCCGCTGCACGATAGAGCTTGGGTTTATACTGAACGACCTTCTGAACAACTGCGAACGCATAAGCGACCATTGTTCAAATATTGCCGTATGCGTAACGGAAATAGACCGCGGCGAATTTGATACGCATGAATATCTTAACACCGTTAAGAGCGGCAACGATACCCGGTACAAGGCCGACTTTGCCCGCTACGCAAAGGAATACGAACTGAAGTAATTATAAATACGCAAACGGCGTGGCTTTTTCGGTCACGCCGTTTTGCTTTGCTTATTTATGCGTCAGATTCGCTTTATTTCGCCGCAAGCGCCAGTATCGCGTCCGCCATTATCTTGGCGTCCTCAATCAGGTGATCTATGCGTATGTTCTCATCCGCCATGTGTATGCAGGCGGGCTCGTCCTCGCGCTCGGTGCCGAAAGCAACGGCGTTGGTAAGGTGGCGCGCATAGGTGCCGCCGCCTATCGCCATGGGCTTCGCGTCCGCGTTGAAGCGCGCGTTGTATACGCCTATCAGTTTGCTTACCAGCTCGCTTTCGGGGGACATATAGTATCCGTCGCTCCAGCCATGGTGCGTTTCTATCATGTTCGCCCTGCCGAAGGCATCGCGCAGCTTTTCGGTTATCAGCTCGCCGTTTGACGTTATGGGCGCGCGTATGTCCATAGTCAGGCGCTTTATGCCAGTTTCGTCCCATTCTATTACGCCAACGTTGGTGGTCAGCCTGCCGGAATCATCGGTGGAGTCTATGCCTATGCTCTCGCCGTGGCAATCGAACTTCAGTATGTCCCAAAGCACCGCAACGGTATCGGCATCCTCCTCGGGCAGGTTCAGCTCGTTCATAAGCTGCACCGCCGCAAGGAAGGCGTTCTTGCCCTGCTCCGGCGTGGACGCATGCGCCGCTATGCCCGTTATCACCACGTTCGCGCCGTTATCCGCCGCGCTTACATTATATGTAAAGTCCGCATTATTAAGCTTTGCCACAGCAGCTTTCACTTCATCCGCGCTTACGGGGACGAAAACTTCCGCCTTGCCGGGTACGGCGTTGGATACCGTGCCTGCCTTTACGCGCACGGAGGAAGCGTATTCCTTGCGATAGGCGCTGTTGTATATCATCTTTTCGGAATTTACCAGCGGATAGCTTGCATCGGGAGAGAAGCACATATCCGGCGCCTTCTCCACCTCATTATAATGATGCAGGCAACCCATGCCGCATTCTTCGTCGCAGCCCAGTATCAGCCTTACGCGGCGCTTGGTCTCAACTCCGCTTGCCTTTACCGCCGCCAGTCCGAACAGCGCCGCAAACGCGGGGCCCTTATCGTCCATGGTGCCGCGGCCGTACAGGCGGCCGTCGTGAATTTCCGCAGCATAGGGCGGATATGTCCAGCCTTCGCCTTCGGGCACCACGTCAAGGTGCGCCAGTATGCCCAGCTGCTCCTCGCCCGTGCCGTAGTCCACCGTGCCGCAGTAGCCGTCAAGGTTTTTCACTTCAAAGCCCATCTCCTTGGCGGTATTCAGCGTGTCCTCCAGGCACTTCGCCGCGCCCTCGCCAAAGGGTGCGCCTTCCCTTGTGCTGCCATCGTCGCGCACAGAGTTTATCCTAACGCACTGCTGAAGCTTCTCCACCAGCTCGTCCTTATGCTCATCTATCCATTTGTCCGTAAAAACGCTCATATCAAAACCTCCCTTGAGTTTTGACATTATTGTACATTTACGCGCCCCGTTTTACAACAGAGGAATTGTGAAACCTGCCCTTATTTTTCGGGTTCAAGCCTGTACCACGCGCTGTAAACGTAAATTGCCGTCTCGTCACCTATTTTGCCAATCTCCGCGCCGACAGCAGGCCAGTTGGCTTCGCCGTCGTTTTGCGGCATGCGCGATAGGTCAACAACCGCCGTAATGTTTCCCAGCACCTCTGCTGCGGCATGGTCGCCGCTCAGCTTTTCGCCGCGGTAAGCATACACCTGCCCATCCCAGCGCACCGAGGGCGGGCATGCGGCGGGCATCGGTATCTTGGCTGCGTTCACAAGCAGTATTCCCACCGCAACCAGCAGCCCGAATATTATAGCAGCCATTATGATAATTATTGTCTTAGTGTGTTTTCTATCCATAGCTGACTTCCTCCTGTTATCGGTTTATTCTCGTTCAAGCTCATGGGATTCTTCGGTTTCCGTCCCTTACATTTTAAGCATAATTGACGGCGATATGCCTTGTCAATAAGGCTGAAATTAGTTCACATTTGGTATTAGCTGTATATCCCCGGTTTGACGTATGATGACTGCCTGCGCAATGTGAAATATGGCTCCGCCATGTGAAATCCGCCTTGCGGCGGGCGAGCGTGAGAGATTGTGAAGATGTGGGGACGCTGTGCGTCCCCGTGTTTTTGCCAAAGGTTTATAATGTGCAGAGTAGGGGCCGTCATTGGCGGCCATCCTAAGCTGTGCAGGAGCTTGTAAAGCACACCAAAAGGCTCCCCGGACGGGGAGCTGGCAATACGCCGCAAGGCGGATTGGCTGAGGGGTTGACGAAAACAACAGAAGCCACGATATAACCCCTCCGGCTCACTACGTTCGCCACCTCCCCTTTCAGGGCAGGCTTAATATGAAAGCTTGTAAAGCGCACTATAAGGCGCCATCGCTTGCGAGGTTCGGAGTTGAGCGCCGCCTGTGGCGGATGAAGCGAAACGGAGAACGGGCAGGAACAGGGAGAATTACGAACGACAGTGAGTAAGACGACCTTGTTCCAACCAGCGTTCTGTCTGTGAACGGCAGTGAACAGACTGAGGGGGAACATCTCGCGGCACTTGGCAGCTTTGAGCCATTCCCCTTTCGTCACGGCTACGCCGCGACACTTTCCCCGCTCGCGGGGACAGCTTTTGGTTAGTGGTAATCCAAAAAGCGCCCCGTGCAACGGGGCGCTTATGTAAGCCGTTAAGCTTTAATTACTCGATGATGTTGTGGACAACACCGGAAGCAACGGTACGGCCGCCTTCGCGGATAGCGAAGCGGAGACCTTCGTCCATGGCTATCGGGGTGATCAGGGTGATCTCCATCTCGATGTTGTCGCCGGGCATAACCATCTCTACGCCGTCGGGCAGCTTGATGGTGCCGGTAACGTCGGTCGTCCTGAAGTAGAACTGCGGACGATAGCCGCTGAAGAACGGAGTATGACGGCCGCCTTCTTCCTTGGTCAGAACGTAAACCTGGCTGTCGAAATGGGTGTGCGGATGTATCGTGCCGGGCTTGGCCAGAACCTGACCGCGCTCGATATCGGTACGCTGTATGCCGCGGAGCAGTACGCCGATGTTGTCGCCCGCGATGGCCTGATCAAGCAGCTTGCGGAACATTTCTACGCCGGTTACTACCGTGGAACGCTTCTCGTCGCTCAGACCAACGATTTCTACGGTATCCTGTACCTTTACGGTGCCGCGCTCTACACGACCGGTGGCAACGGTGCCGCGGCCGGTGATGCTGAATACGTCTTCAACAGGCATAAGGAACGGCTTGTCGGACGCACGCTCGGGTTCGGGGATGTACTGG